>NZ_JBIROU010000022.1:0-109305 GCF_044332325.1 Streptomyces sp. NPDC017095 | reverse complement strand
GACGGACACGGAAGAACCTCTTGCCTCGGGGACGGGGGATCGCCCGCATGGGACGGGCCACACGCTGTGGCCGCATGCGTCGGCGCCGCGGCCCGCTGTGGGCTCGTGGCGCCTGGCGACGTCCTTCAGGTAAGCAGCCCCGGCAGGTGTCCGCAATGACCCCCTTTACTAGTGGTGGCCGGATTCGGGATGCGTGCCGAGAATGTGACGCGCCTCTCAAACCGCTGGTCAGGCGGGGTGTGAGGTGGGGTGAATCGGGCAAATGGGTCTACTGTCCGGGGTCGTAGGTGACGTGCGTCATGTGGGGTCCTTCACCGTCCCGCTCACCCGGCGCGGGCGAGAGGTCACCGTGCGGGACCGTCGAAAGTGACCGCGGTCTCGAAAGCGGCCCGCCGGGTGGCCCGGCGCAGCGCCCGCAGCACCGCCGGACCGAGCGCCACGGTCAGCACCACCGTGCAGACGGCCCGGCCCAGGTCCCAGCCGAGCGAGGTGGCCAGGCAGTACGCGAGGAAACGGGCCAGGTTGGCGGCGACCGGTGCCCCGGCGTCGAAGGAGATCCCGGAGGCCCCCGGCCCCAGGAAGGGCCAGCCGGCCAGGTTCATCACCGTGCCGTAGGCGAAGGCGGCCAGGAAGCCGTAGCAGGCGAGCATCAGCAGCTCGGCCCGGCCGCGCAGCCGCACCGGGCCCGGCAGCAGGCCCGCGCCCATCGTGAACCAGCCCATGGCCAGCATCTGGAACGGCAGCCACGGCCCGACCCCGCCCGTGAGCAGGGCGGAGGCGAACATCGTCACCGAGCCCAGCGTGAAGCCGAAGCCCGGCCCGAGCACCCGTCCGCTCAGCACCATCAGGAAGAACATCGGCTCCAGGCCCGCCGTCCCCGCGCCGATCGGCCGCAGCGCCGCGCCCGTCGCCGCCAGCACGCCCAGCATGGCCACGGCCTTCGGCCCGAGGTCCGACTCCGAGATGGTCGCCGCGACCACTGCCACCAGCAGCCCCAGCAGGCCCGCGAAGAGCCACGGCGCGTCCTGGGCGTGGGCGCTGATCCGCGATCCGGGCGGGGCGAGGAACGGCCAGCCGAAGGCGGCCACCCCCACCGCGCCGGTCAGCGCCAGCGCGGCCAGCGAGCGCGGGCCGAGCCGGACGGCGTGCGGCCGGGCGGGACGCCGGGGTGCGCGGAGCGGCGTGTCACGGGGCGTGGGGCCGGGGGCGCGGGTCATGCCAGGGCCTCGCGGACCTCGGACACGGTCAGCCAGCGCTGCGGCGCCAGGATCTTCGTCACCTGCGGCGCGAAGGACGGCGAGGACACCACGATCTCGGCCGTCGGACCGTCGGCGATCACCTCGCCCTCGGCGAGCAGCACCACCCGGTGGGCCAGCTCGGCGGCCAGCTCCACGTCGTGCGTGGCCAGCACGATCGCGTGGCCCCGCGCCGCCAGGTCGCGCACCACGCCGACCAGGCGGGCCTTGGCCGCGTAGTCCAGGCCGCGGGTCGGCTCGTCCAGCAGGAGCAGCGGCGGACGGGCCGTGAGGACCACGGCCAGCGCGAGCACCAGGCACTGGCCCTCGGACAGGTCGCGCGGATGCGTGGTGTCGGTGATGTCCGGCAGCAGCGTGCGGACCAGGGCCCGGCAGGTGCCGGGCGCGGCGCCCGCGTCCTGGTCGGCCGCGGCGCACTCGGCGGCGACCGTGTCCGCGTACAGCAGGTCGCGCGGGTCCTGCGGCACCAGGCCGACCTGGCGTATCAGGTCGGCCGGCGCGGTGCGGTGCGGGGCGGTGCCGCCGACGGTGACGGTTCCGGCGCCGGGCGCGAGCAGGCCGACGAGGGAGCCGAGCAGGGTCGACTTGCCCGCGCCGTTGCGGCCCATCAGCGCGATCGTCTCGCCGGGCGACACGGTCAGGTCCACCTGCCGCAGGGCGTGGACCTGGTCACGGCGGACGGACAGCGAGCGGACCTCGGCCAGCGGACGCGTCCCGGCGGGCGGCGCGGCTTGCGGGGCGGGGGAGGAGGCGCGGCGGCGGAAGCGGAAGCGGCGGGCGGGAGCGGCGCCTAGGCCGGGATCGTCCGCGGCCGTGTGCGAGTCCTCCCGCGGGGCCGGGGCCGTGTGCGAGCCGTCGCGCGGGGCCGGGACCGTCTGCGAGTCCTCCCGCCGGGCCGGGGCCGTGTGCGCGAGGCGTTCTCTCAGCTCCCCGGCGCGGCGGCGGGCGTCGCGGACGGTCAGCGGCAGCGGCGACCAGCCGGCCAGCCGGCCCAGCGCGATCACCGGCGGGTACACCGGGGAGACGGCCATCACCTCGGACGGCGTGCCGGTGACCGGCGCGGCGCCCGGCGCGGGCAGCAGCACGACCCGGTCGGCGTACTGGATCACCCGCTCCAGCCGGTGTTCGGCCAGCAGCACCGTCGTGCCGAGGTCGTGCACCAGCCGTTGCAGCACGGCCAGCACCTCCTCCGCGGCGGCCGGGTCCAGCGCCGAGGTCGGCTCGTCCAGGACCAGGACGCGCGGGTGCGGGGTGAGGACCGAGCCGATCGCGACCCGCTGCCGCTGTCCGCCCGAGAGCGTGGCGATCGGCCGGTCCCGCAGCGCGGCCAGCCCCAGCAGGTCCAGCGTCTCCTCCACCCGGCGCCGCATCACCTCCGGGGCGAGCCCCAACGACTCCATGCCGTAGGCGAGTTCGTCCTCCACGGTGTCCGTCACGAAGTGCGCCAGCGGGTCCTGCCCCACCGTGCCGACCACGTCCGCGAGATCGCGCGGCCGGTGCGTGCGGGTGTCCCGGCCGGCCACCGTCACCCGTCCGCGCAGCGTGCCGCCCGTGAAGTGCGGGACCAGTCCGCTGACCGCGCCCAGCACGGTCGACTTGCCCACCCCGGACGGGCCGGCGAGCAGCACGAGTTCGCCTTCGGGCACCTCGAAGTCCACACCGGCGACGGTGGGCCCGGCGGCGCCCTCGTAGGTCACGCTGACTTCCTCGAAGCGGATCACGAGGACTCCTTGGACACGAACCGGGAGGCGGGGCGGGGCGTAGGGGCTTTCCGGGCGGGGCCGGGCACGGGCCGGGGCACGGACGCGGGTACGGGCGCGGGGCCGGTCCGCGGGCCGGACCGCCTCGGGACGGCGAACGCGGGCAGCAGGGCGAGCAGCACGGCCGCGGCGGGCCAGAGCGGGAGCGTCGGGGCGACGAGCGGTACGACGCCGGGGTGCAGCGCCTGCGCATCCTGCACGGAGGCCAGCGTCAGCAGCCCGGCCACCGCGGCACCCGAGCCCGCGACCAGCCAGGCCCGCGCGTCCCAGGGGTCCGGCCGGTACCGGGTCCGCGGCGAACGCCGGCCGCCCAGCCGCAGCCCCGCGAGCGCGGCGACGACCCCGGCGAGCAGCACGGGCAGCCCGTAGGCGCCGCCCTCGGCCGTCAGCAGCCCGTACGTGCCCGCGCACACGCCCAGCAGCCCGCCCAGCGTGAGCGCGGCCGTCGTACGGCGGACGGACGCGGGGACCTCGGCGGTACGGCCGTAGCCGCGCGCCTCCATCGCGGCGGCGAGCGCCACCGACCGCTCCAACGCGCCCTCCAGCACCGGCAGTCCGACCTGGAGCAGGCCCCGCACCCCCCGGTCGGGCCGGCCGCGCAGCCGGCGGGCCGCGCGCAGCCGCCGCACGTCGGCGATCAGGTGCGGCGCGAAGGTGAGGGCGACGACCACGGCCACACCCGTCTCGTACAGGGCGCCCGGCAGGGACTTCAGCAGCCGGGTGGGGCTCGCCAGGGCGTTCGCGGCGCCCACGCAGACGAGGAGGGTGGCCAGCTTCAGACCGTCGTAGGCCGCGAACAGGACCGCTTCGGCGGTCACCCGGCCGCCCAGCCGGATGCCCTGCGCCCAGTGCGGCAGCGGGACTTCGGGCAGGGTGAGCAGGGTGTGCGTGCCCGGGATCGGGGAGCCGAGGGCCACCGCGAACAGGACGCGGACGACGACCACGGCCAGGGCGATCCGGACGAACGCGCCGTAGGAGCGGGCCCAGGGCGCGGCGGAGCGGTGCGTCGCCACGACGTAGCCGGCGGCGGCGGTGAGGAGGGCCAGCAGGAGCGGGTTGGTGGTGCGGGTGGCGGCGGTACCGAGCGAGAGCGCCCACAGCCACCAGGCACCGGGGTGCACGGTCGCCCACCGGGAACGCCCCGGCCCGGCCGGACGCACCGGCCCGCGCGCGTGCTCCTGTCCCGGCTCAGCCGGACGCATCGCGCCGCCGCCTGGCCTGCCACGCCGCCGCGGCCGCCAGGGCGGCCACCGCCGCCGCGCCGACCGGCAGCCCCAGCGACGGCCCGCCGTCACCACCGCCGTCACCGCCGCCGGCCGGCCCGTCCGTCCGCCGTGCCTGCCCCGACACCTGCTCGCCGCACCCCTGCGCCGGATACCCGGCGATCGCGCACAGCAGGGCGTTGGTGTCGTAGCGCAGCGGCTTGGCCACGGCGGCGAGCGCGTCCGCGCTCGTCGCGTCGGGTGCCACCCGCGCGCACGCCGTCCGCCGGTCCGGCGGTGTCTCGCCGGACGGCGCGTCCGCGCGCGTGCCGAAGTCCAGGACCAGCGCGACCCGTTTCGTCCCCGGCCGCGCGGGCGTGTCCGCGCAGAGGGTGCCGAAGTCCGCCGTGCCGCGCGGCCGGGCCGCGTCCGCCGAGTCCGCGCTCACCGCGAACCGGAAGCCCTGGACCGCTCCGTCGACGGGCCGGGCGGACGCCGGGCCCTGCGTGGCGTAGGTCCAGTGGCCGCCGGTGCGCTCCCAGAAGGACCAGTAGCGGTAGCCGGTGGCGCCGGCCGGCCCGGCGGAGCCGAGCAGCAGCAGCGCGGCGGCGAGCAGCGGCACGGCACGGCGGACGGCGGTCACGCGCCGCGCTTCTTCCGGCCGCTGAGCAGGAAGCCGATGCCGATGCCGGCGACGAGGCAGACACCGACGAACCACCACACGCCGGCCTTGGAGTCCTTCTTCTCGTCCCGCGCGGCCGGGTCGTGCCCGCCGGCCTCCATGTGCGGGGCCGGGCCCAGCGCGTTCAGGGAGGCGACCAGGCTGGTGCCGCCGAAGTCGCCCGGCTGCTCGCGCAGCGTGTGCGCGGCGAGGATCAGCTGCGCGTACGCGGCCGGGCCGCTGCGCTCCGCCCACGGGCCGGCGTTCTTCTCCAGCCAGGCGTACGCCGTGCGGGCCGGTCCGCCGCGGCCGTCCGCGGCGAGCGCGACGACCGCGTCCGCGGTGTTGCCGAAGTCGGGCTGGTCCTTGGCGCCGGGCAGCGTGGAGGTGAGGTGGCCGGACGTGCCGACGGCCGCCGCCAGATAGGCACCGGCGTTGTCGGCGACCTGCCGCCGGGTGGGACGGTCCGCCCCGCTGCAGCCGTCCCGCTCCGGGGCCTTGCCGGTCCCGGCCACGAAGCCCTTGCCGAGCGCGCCCAGCAGACCGGCCGCCGTGGCGTCCGCGTTGGGCGTCAGCTCGCCCTTCTCGTCCGGCTGGAAGGCCAGGGCGCCGCCGCCGTCCCGGCCGCACGGCACGGACCAGGCGGGCAGCGCGTCGTACGGGGACTTGCCGGAGACCCGGACGGACGCCGGGTCGGTGCCGGCCGCGGCGAGCGCGCCGATGACGACGGAGGTGGAGTTGGCGTCGCTCGGGTCGCCCGGGTAGTAGCTCCAGCCGCCGTCCTTGTTCTGCACGGACTTCAGCCATCCCACGGCCTTCTCCACGGCGCCGCCGTGCCCGCCGGTCGCGGCCAGGGCCTGGACGGCGGCGGCCGTGCTGTTGGTGTCCGGCTTGAGCTTGGCGTCGCAGGGCTTGTCCGGGGCGGCCCGGTAGGCGGCGAAGGCGCCGTTCGCGCACTGCTGGCCGGTGAGCCAGTCCACGGCGGGGGCGGCGGGCCGGTAGCCGAGGGTGCGCTGCGCGACCAGCGTCAGCGACTGCCGCCACACACCGTCGTACGTCGGGTCGCCCTTGCCGTACAGCCCCGACGGGACCGTCGCCTTCGGGGACGGGGACGGGCCGGCGGCCGTGGCGGGCGCGGCGGCGGCCAGCACGCCTACGGCGGCGAGAGCCGCGGCACTGCGGCGGACGTTCATGGTCGGCGACTGCCTCTCCTGCGGGGAGCCGGGCGGCGCACGGGGATCCCCCGGGCGGCTCGGCTCCGTCAACCTCGACGGTGCCGTGCGCGGCGGACCGCCGGCGCACGCGAGCCGGTCAACGCCCCGCCCGGGAGCGTTCCGGGACGTGAAACAGGGCAACGCCGGAATTGCACCGGCTTCCCCCCGTACGGGTGTGACGACCCCGCCACTTTACCGGCCGCCCTCGCGGGGTCCGGGGGCGGCCGTGCCCCCGGGCCCGCGCGGGGGCTACGCCGCGGACCGGTCCGGCTCCGGGGTGACCGTCGCCGTCAGGTGGCGGGCCATGCGGCGCAGGGCCGCCTCGCACTCCGCGGCGTTCTCGCCGGTCGCCACCCAGTGGGCGAGGCGGTCGGTCAGGTCCGCGTGCGGGGCCGCCGTCACCGGGTCGCCCGTGCGACGGGTGAGGACCATGCGTTCGGCGGCCGGGTCGTCCGCGGCGGCGGGGTCCAGCCGGAGGTGGGTGAGGCGGCCGGTCAGGGCCGGGTAGGCGAACTGGACGGCGGCGGCCCGCTGCCGGGTCGGGGTCACGTCCGGCAGTCCGCCGGTCGCCAGCACCGCGGCGGCCCCGGCCAGGTCGACACCGGTGGCCCGCTCCACCAGCAGCGGGATCAGATCGCCGGGCGGATGCGGGGCCACGCTCAGCACGCGCGGGCCGCGGGCGGTGAGCCGCAGGGTGAGGTGCGCGACCGTATGGGTGAGGCCGAGGGCGCGCACGGTCCGCTCCACGCACTGGCGCAGGAACCGGTTGTGCAGCAGTCCGTCGTGCGCGTGGACGCAGTGCCGCAGCGGGCGGCGGGCGGGCGCCGGCCCCGGCGTCGTCCGGGTGAGCGCCACGATGCGGACCTCGTCGTCCAGGACGACGGCCTCCACGGACACCGGCGGGCCCTGGGCCGCCTCGCCGTCCGCCGGTCCGGCCACCGGCACCCGGTGCCGCGCCAGCAGCGCCCGCAACGCGACGGGGTCGGCGCACACCGCGGCCGTCTCGTACGGCAGGCCGGGCACCCCCAGCCGGCCGGCGAGCCGCGCGGCCGGGAGCAGATGCTCCGCGGACCAGGTGAGCACACCGCCGACCGCGCGTCCGGCCGCGTACCGCAGCACCGCCTCGGCCGTCTGCTCCTCGCGCGCGGGGTCCGCCGCGAGATGACCGGTCAGATACGGCCGCGCCCAGGCGGGCGGGTCCGGGTCGACCAGCAGCACCGGACGGACCGCGGCGATCCGGGCCAGCGGGAACTCGCCACAGACGTCGCGGCGGCCGGACCCGAGGAGCCCGAGGAGAACGACGGGCAACGCCATGGATGGCCGGACCTTCCCCCGGGGGAAGGCGGTCGTCGAACACCCCGGGTGCCGCTCCCCCATCGGCGGCACCCGGGGCGGGTCGGATCTTGCTCTCCGTGCAATGATCCTCACCCACCGCACCAGTAACTGTCAACGATAGCTGCGCAATTGGGCAGGGTGCCTTGTCACGTCTGGTCGCCGAACGGGCCGAGCGGGTAGCCTCGCGCCAGCCACCGCATGCAAGACGCGCCCAGGGGGGACCTCGGTGAGTGACGCCTACGCCGCGCTGGCCGAAGTCCTGGACCGGCTCGGCGAGCTGACGTGCAGGCCCGGCCGGCTGCCGGAGGCGCTCGACGTGGCCGGCCTGTCGTACCGCACCGGCATTCCCGTGGGCGTCGTGGTGGAACTGCTCTCCGGCGGCCGGGCCGCGGAGACCTGCCTCGCCGAACGCGTGCGCCGCCGCCTCGACTTCATCCGGGAGACCCGGCGCCGGCCGGACGGCAAGCGGTACTCGCTGGACGAGCTGGCCAGGATCGCCGGAACCAGCAGGCAGTGGCTGAGCGAGTGGCGCAAGAGCGGGATGCCGAGCCTGGAGCACGCCGACCGGCTGCGCCGGTTCTTCGGCCTGCCCGCGGGCTTCTTCACGGCCGACGAACCGGAGGCGCTGCACGCGGCCCTGCAACCGGTGCTGCAGGGCCTGGAGGCCGAGGCGGACCCGCTGCTGCGGCTGCGCGAGAGCGGTCTGATACGACTGGCCGCCCGCGCCCCGCAGATGAACGCCCGGCAGCTCGCCACCCTGGCCGACCTGGCCGAAATGATCATCGCCTCGGAACGGGCGGGGGACACCGGACGCACCTGAGCGGCGGGGCGCTGGGGGCTGTCCGGTGCTTTGAGCGGTGCGACGCGCCGGGTGCTGCCGGGCGCTTTGATCGGTGCGACGCGTGGGGTCCTCCCAGGTGCCTCTTGTGGTGTGACGCGGGTCTCAGCCGGGGCGTGTCACGGGGGGCCGGGCTGTCTCGTCTCGGGTGTGAGCAATCGCTTCGAGGGGAGACCAGGATGAGGATCGTGGTGGTGGGCGCCGGGTACGCCGGGACGTTCGCGGCGAACCGGGCGGCCCGGAAGATCAGGGGCGCCGAGGTCACGGTGGTCAACGCGCGCCCGGAGTTCGTGGAGCGCATCCGGCTGCACCAGCAGGTCGCCGGCACGGCCGAGGCCGCGACCCCGCTCGGCGCGATGCTGCGGCCCGGCATCGCCACGCGGATCGGCACCGTCGAGAAGGTCGGCGACGGCACGGTCCTCCTCGGCGACGGCGAGAGCATCGGCTACGACCGCCTGTTCCTGGCCGTGGGCAGCACGGTCCGGGCGCTTCCCGGCACCGTCCCGGTCGGCACCTGGGAAGGCGCCCGGCAGGCCCGGGCGGCACTCGCCGCGCTGCCCGCGGGGAGCACCGTGACCGTGGCCGGCGGCGGCGCGACCGGCCTGGAGACCGCGACCGAGGTGGCCGAGGCCCGGCCCGACCTGCGGGTGCGGATCGTCGCCCCGTCGGTCGCCGACTGCCTGTCGGGCGGCGCCCGGCGGCGGGCGCTCGCCGCACTGGACCGGCTGCGGATCGAGGTCGTCGACGACGGCGTCGAGGAGGCCGCCGCGGGCGTGGTGCGGCTGCGCTCGGGCCGGGAGGCCGGCTCGGATCTGACGCTGTGGGCGATCGTGGCGGGCGTCCCCGACCTCGCCGCGCGCAGCGGCCTGGACGTGGACGCCGGCGGCCGGATCGTGGTCGACGCCTGCCTGCGCAGCGTCACCGACCGTCACGTCTTCGCCGTGGGCGACTGCGCGGGCGTGCCCGGCACCCGCTTCGGCTGCCAGACCGCCCATCCGCAGGCCAAGGCCGCGGTCGACGCCCTGGCCCGGCTGGAGCGGGGCCGCGCGCCCGAGCCGTACACCCCGCGCTACGTGGCCCGGTGCGTCAGCCTCGGGCGCGCGGACGCGGTGGCCCAGTTCACCCACCCCGACGACAGCCTCCGGGACGGCTACCTCGGGGGCGGCGCCGCGATGGCGTTCAAGAAGATCGTCTACGTCGGCACGAAGTACAGCACCCGCAAGGCGGTGGGCGCCTGACCGGGGCGGCCGGCGCCTGACCGACGTGGCCGCGCTGACCGGTGCGGCCCGGGGGCTTCGTCCGGCATGAGGGCACGGAAAAACCTACGAGACGGGTTCCCTTCGCCGGTATGGTCCGGATCAGGTCCTGGGGGTCGTCGTCCGGCCTGACCGCTGCCTTCCGACCTCTCAGCCCCACCGTCGCCGTCGGCCCGGGCGGACACCTGCGCGTCTCGCCTGAGTCGGCTACTCCGGTTGGACTCCCTCACTCGCCTCGTAGGCTGCTTTCAGGATACAACGGGCAAAGCGTGACGGAACCTCCCAATTCCCACCATTTGCCGACGCCTGTGCGGGTGATCAGGCCCGGGGGGACGGTTCCGTCAGGTCGATCAGGCGGCACACCGTCTCGATGTCGACCTTCACCTGGGCGATGGAGGCGCGGCCGGACAGCCAGGTGATGAGGGCCGAGTGCCAGGTGTGCTCGATGACCCGGACCACGGAGAGCTGCTCGGGCGTGGGAGCGTCCAGGCCCATCGCGTCCAGGATGATCGCGGTGGTCTGCCGGGAGACCTGGTCGACCTCGGGCGAGACGCTGCGGTCGGCGAAGGTGAGGGCGCGGATCATCGCCTCGGCCAGGTGCGGTTCCCGCTGGAGGGCGCGGAAGGCGCGCATCAGGGTCTGGGCGACCCGCTCGGCGGCCGTGTCGCCCGCCGGCGGCTTCTTGCGCAGGGTGCCGTGCAGATGCTCCAACTGGTCCTGCATGGTGGCGACCAGCAGGTGCACCTTGGACGGGAAGTACCGGTACAGCGTGCCGAGGGCCACCTGCGAGGACTCGGCGACCTCGCGCATCTGCACGGCGTCGAACCCGCCCCGGCCGGCGAGCCGGGCGCTGGCGCGCAGGATCCTGCGGCGGCGGGCCTCCTGCCGCTCGGTGAGGGCCGGGACGGCCGGACGCGAGGAGCTGGCTTCCGCAGGCATGGGTCCCCCGTGACGGTCGGTGAGGGCGTCCGCAGGGCTCGTGATCGGGCAGCGGGACAGGGCCCGCGCGCCGTGGCGCGAATCACCTGATCCACTGCTCACAGCGCCCCTACCTGCCGGTAGATTCAGAGCCTCTCGAACGATCAAGTCTGAAACTTGTTCTAGATTAACGTCCCGTCGTAGTCTCGCGGGACAGTGCAGGCAGAAGGGGGCACGGAGTGACCGCTGAGGCCCGGGAAGCGGGTGCCGACCAGGAACCCGCGGCCGGTGGGGGCCCCTCCCGCCCGAGCGCAGCCGGGGGCGGGGGAGAGCGACCGCTCCGCATCGCGCTCCTCACCTACAAGGGGAACCCGTTCTGCGGGGGCCAGGGTGTCTACGTACGGCACCTCTCGCGCGAGCTGGCCCGGCTCGGCCACCGGGTCGAGGTCATCGGCTCCCAGCCGTATCCGGTCCTGGACGAGGGCTACCCGAACCTCACGCTCACCGAGCTGCCCAGCCTCGACCTCTACCGCCAGCCCGACCCCTTCCGCACCCCCAGGCGGGACGAGTACCGGGACTGGACCGACGCCCTGGAGGTCGCCACCATGTGGACCGGCGGCTTCCCCGAGCCGCTGACCTTCTCGCTGCGCGCCCGCCGGCATCTGCGCGCCCGGCGCGGCGAGTTCGACGTCGTCCACGACAACCAGACCCTCGGCTACGGCCTGCTGGGGGACATCGGCGCGCCGCTGGTCACCACGGTTCACCACCCGATCACCGTCGACCGGCGGCTGGAGCTGGACGCGGCCGAGACCTGGCAGCGCCGCTACGCGGTCCGCCGCTGGTACGCCTTCACCCGTATGCAGAAGCGCGTCGCCCGCCGGCTGCCCTCGGTCCTCACCGTCTCCGGCAGCTCCCGGCAGGAGATCGTGGACCACCTCGGCGTCCGCGACGACCGCGTCCACGTCGTCCACATCGGCGCCGACACCGACCTGTTCGCGCCGGATCCCGCCGTCCCGCAGGTGCCGGGCCGGATCGTCACCACCTCCAGCGCGGACGTGCCGCTCAAGGGCCTGGTCTTCCTGGTGGAGGCGCTGGCCAAGGTGCGCGCCGAGCACCCGGCCGCCCACCTCGTCGTCGTCGGCAAGCGCCCGCAGGACGGCCCGGTCGCGCAGGCGATCGAGCGGTACGGCCTCGACGGCGCCGTCGACTTCGTCAAGGGCATCTCCGACGCCGAACTGGTCGACCTGATCCGCTCCGCCGAAGTCGCCTGCGTGCCCTCCCTCTACGAGGGCTTCTCGCTGCCCGCCGCCGAGGCCATGGCCACCGGCACCCCGCTGGTCGCCACCACCGGCGGCGCGATCCCCGAGGTCGCCGGCCGCGACGGCGAGACCTGCCTGGCCGTGCCGCCCGGCGACCCGGACGCGCTCGCCGCCGCGCTGACCCGGCTGCTGGCCGACCCGGAACTGCGGGTACGGCTCGGCCGGGCCGGCCGCGCACGGGTGCTGGCCAAGTTCACCTGGGCGCGTGCCGCGCAGGGGACCGTGGCCCGCTACCGCGAGGCCATCGCCCGCGCCGCGGGCCCCGGCGGCTCCCGCCCCCGGACCGGACCGCCCGCGGACACCTCCGCCGCGGCCCCGGTTCCCGGCCGCTCCGCGGCCGCAGCGAGCGTCGCGGCCCCGCCAGGCGTCGCGTCCGCGGCCTCGACGAGTGACACCAGCGTCTCCTCCGAAAGCAGGGCCACGTGCTGACCGTCGACTTCTCCCGGTTCCCGCTCGCCCCGGGCGACCGCGTCCTGGACCTCGGCTGCGGGGCCGGCCGGCACGCCTTCGAGTGCTACCGGCGCGGCGCCCGGGTCGTGGCCCTGGACCAGAACGGCGAGGAGATCCGCGAGGTCGCCAAGTGGTTCGCGGCGATGAAGGAGGCCGGGGAGGCACCGGAGGGCGCCACCGCCACCGCCATGGAGGGCGACGCCCTCGCCCTGCCGTTCCCGGACGACTCCTTCGACGTCGTCATCATCTCCGAGGTGATGGAGCACATCCCCGACGACAAGGGTGTGCTCGCCGAGATGGTCCGCGTGCTCAGGCCGGGCGGGCGCATCGCCATCACCGTGCCGCGCTACGGCCCCGAGAAGGTCTGCTGGGCCCTGTCCGACGCCTACCACGAGGTCGAGGGCGGCCACATCCGCATCTACAAGGCCGACGAACTCGTCGCCAAGGTCCGCGAGGCGGGCCTGAGGCCGTACGGCAGCCATCACGCGCACGCCCTGCACGCGCCCTACTGGTGGCTGAAGTGCGCGTTCGGCGTCGACAACGACAAGGCGCTGCCGGTGCGGGCGTACCACAAGCTGCTGGTCTGGGACATCATGAAGAAGCCGCTCGCCACCCGGCTCGCCGAGCAGGCGCTGAACCCGCTGATCGGCAAGAGCCTCGTCGTCTACGCCACCAAGCCGCACCTCCCGGCGCTGGGCGCAGAGGCGGACGCCACGTGACCACTCCCCGGACGGAACACCTGGTCCTGCCCGGGGTCCTCACCGAGGGGGAGGCCGCCGCGACCGTCCGCGGCATCCTCGCCGCCCAGCGGGAGGACGGCGCGATCCCGTGGTTCCGCGGACACCACCTGGACCCCTGGGACCACACCGAGGCCGCCATGGCCCTGGACGCGGCCGGCGAACACGAGGCCGCCGAGCGCGCCTACGCCTGGCTCGCCCGGCACCAGAACGAGGACGGCTCCTGGTACGCCGCCTACGCCGACGGCGCCCACGACCACGTCACCGACCGCGCCCGCGAGTCCAACTTCGTCGCCTACATAGCCGTCGGCGTCTGGCACCACTACCTCTCCACGGGCGACGACACCTTCCTGGACCGGATGTGGCCGGCCGTCTACGCGGCCGTCGAGTGGGTGCTGCGGCTCCAGCAGCCCGGCGGACAGATCGGCTGGCGCCGCGAGGACGACGGCACGCCCACCGCCGACGCCCTGCTGACCGGCAGTTCCTCCGTCCACCACGCGCTGCGCTGCGCGCTCGCGATCGCCGAGCAGCGTGAGGAACCGCAGCCGGACTGGGAGCTGGCCGCCGGGGCGCTGCGGCACGCGATCCGCCGGCACCCCGAGCGCTTCCTCGACAAGGACCGCTACTCGATGGACTGGTACTACCCGGTCCTCGGCGGCGCCCTGACCGGGGCGGAGGCCAAGGCCCGCATCGAGGCCGGCTGGGACCGGTTCGTCGTACCCGGCCTCGGCGTGCGCTGCGTGGTCCCGAACCCCTGGGTGACCGGCGGCGAGTCGAGCGAACTCGCGCTCGCCCTCTGGGCGGTGGGCGAGTCCGACCGGGCCCTGGAGATCCTCCAGTCCATCCAGCACCTGCGCGATCCCGAGTCCGGCCTGTACTGGACGGGCTACGTCTTCGAGGACGACGTGGTCTGGCCCCGCGAGCTGACCACCTGGACGGCGGGCTCCCTGCTGCTGGCCGTGGCCGCGCTGGGCGGCCACGAGGCCACCTGCGCGGTGTTCGGCGGCGAGCACCTGCCGGCCGGCCTGGACCCGGACTGCTGCGGCTGAGCCCCCGCCGGCACGGCCAGGGCCTGTCGCTCGACGTTAGCCGGCCGCTCAGTGCCGGTGCAGGCGGTTGGCTATCGCGTGGCCGGCGAACAGATAGACCACGGCGGCCAGGCCGTAGCCGGCCACCACGCGGGCCCACGCCTCGTCGAAGGTGAAGAGGTCGTGCGACCACCCGGCCAGCCAGGAGGCCGCGTCGTGCACGAACTGGACCAGGCTGTTGGCCCGGTTCGCGTCCAGCAGGTACATCAGGATCCACAAGCCGAGGATCAGCGCCATGATGTCGGCGACGACCGCGACGACCGTGCCGGCCTGGTTCGCACCGTTGCGATATCGAGGGGACATACCTGTCGGATTGCCGGGCGGCGGGCGGTGAAACCCCGGAGAGAACCCGGACGGAGCCCGGAAACGCCCCCGACACGCCCCCGACGGAGACCCGGACGCGAACCGGGAACCGGACGTGCACCCAGACGTGCACCCGGACGTGCATGGGGCCCCGGACGGCGTCCCCCGAGTGGCGCGTCCCGCCGTCCCGGGGGAGGCTGCCGGAGGAAAGCAGACCGCTCGGGGAGGACACGTCCGGAGGACCTCGTGCCCGTACCGATACGGCGCCTCTTCGTGGCGCTCACCTTGTGCTGCGCCCTGGTGGCCGGTGCCACCGCCTGCGGAGGCAGCGAGAAGAGCAGTACGAAGGACACCGCGGCGGCCCAGGCCAAACCCGCCGTCGACGAACCCAGCCCGTCCACGTCCGCCGAACGCCAGAAGTTCGCCAAGACCCGGTTCGTGGCGAACGCGGGACTCGCCGCCGGCGCGACCTACCAGTGGATCGTCAAGCCCTGGAAGGCGGGCAAGTTCAAGAAGGGCGCCAAGGGCCGCAAGCTGGCCCTGGTCAAGGCCGCCGCCGCCGGCGCCTTCGCCTACAACCGGCTCAAGGCGGCCCAGAAGAACGCCCAGGGCGATCCCACGCTCGCCAAGGCGATCGCGCCGCTCGGCGCCGGCATCGACGCCCTGAAGAACCTGTCGGGCAAGCTGCGCAGCGGCGACGAGGGCGCGGCGGGCGCGTTCGACGACATCATCAACAACGTCAAGGACGCGGGCAAGAGCGCCGGCGCCCCGGTCCGCGAGCAGGTGCCCTCGGCCGCCGAACTGGCCAAGGGCTGACACCCTCTCACCCACAGGTGGGAAGACGGCCGTACGACAACGGCCCCTCGCCCGGGAGGGCGAGGGGCCGTTGCGGCGGTCTGCGCGGGGTCAGCCGCGCTGGATGCCGGAGGTGTCCTGGAGCACACCGCGGCGGCCGTCCTGGGTCTGCGCGACCAGCGCGGCACCGCGCTGCTCGACGGCCAGGTACCAGGTGCCCGGCGCCAGTTCGGCGATCGGGTTCGGCGAACCGTCCTCCGCGAACAGCGGACGGGTCACCGGCACGGCGAACCAGAACGGCGAGAAGTCCGCGGCCGGCGGCTGGGCCGCCGGGGCGCCCGGCGCGGCCGGAGCACCCGGACCGGCCGGCGGCTGCTGCCCGTAGGGCTGGCCCGGCTGCGGCTGGGCACCGTACGGCTGCTGCGGCTGGGCGCCCGGGTAGCCGTAACCGCCGGGCGGCTGGGCGCCGTAGGGCTGCGGGGCCACCGGCTTGGGGGCCGGGACCAGGGCGGCCTGGAGGGCGGGGACGAGGGGAGTGGCGATGGCGGCGGCGGCCACGGCGAGAGCGGCGATGAACCCGAGGATCAGTCCGGCGCCGGCGTCCACGCCGTCCAGGTCGATGAGCGTCCACAGCAGCGACCAGGCCACCAGGATCGCGAACGCGGTGCCGACGGCGGACAGGTCGAGCCCGGCGACCTTGCGCGGCTGCGGCAGGCAGCGGTTGACGACGATGAGGACGGCACCGATCACCGCGCCCATGTAGAGGCCCAGGCCCGTGCCCAGGTTGTCCCACGCGCTCCGGCTGAGGTCGCCGCCGAAGCCCGAGTAGGTGTAGAAGTTGAGGAACGACGCGATGAACAGCACCACCGCTGCTCCGATCACCACGCCGTCGCCTCTAGTGAGGGAGCGGATATTCACTTCAGCAGGTCCTTCGTAGGTCGTCTCGTCGTCGGTAGACACTATCGTCCGCACGTTCGGACTGTCCGGCCGGTTACGCCCGCCGGTCAGGAATCGCGCAGGAAACTCACGATTCCCTCAGAGATCCCCTGCGCCGCCCGCTGCCGCCAGGCGCCGCTGGTCAGCAGTGCCGCGTCCTTGCTATCGCGCATGTTGCCGCACTCGAGGAACACCTTGGGAACCGTTGACAGATTGAGACCACCGAGGTCGGTGCGCGTGACCAGACCGGTACCGCCGCCCAGGTAGTTGGACGGCGGCTCGTCCGTCCGGCGCCGGTAGCCGTCCGCGACGCGCACCCCGAGGTCGTGCGACGGCCCCACGATGGCGCGGGTGTCCGCGGCACCGGCGTGCACGGAACCCGGCAGGATGACGTGGAAGCCGCGGTCGCCCTCGGCGGAGCCGTCGGCGTGCAGGGAGATCGCCGCGTCCGCGTGCGCGGCGTTGCCGATCCGCGCCCGCTCGTCCACGCACGGCCCCCAGGCCGGGCCGTCCTCGTCACGGGTCAGCCGCACGGTCGCGCCCTGCCGCTCCAGCAGCGCGCGCAGCCGGTGCGCCAGGTCGAGCGTGAACCGGGCCTCGGTGTAACCGTCGTTGGTGGACGTCCCGGTGGTGTCGCACTCCTTGCTGTTCGTGCCGATGTCCACCGGCCGGCCGATCTCGGCCGGGTGCCGGAAGTTGCCCGGGTTGTGTCCCGGGTCGACGAGGACGACCCGGCCCCGCAGCGGCCCCGAGCCGCCCGGCCGGCCGGAGGACGGACCGGACGCCTTGCCGTCGCCGTCCGGGGAGGCGGCCGCGGAACCGCCGGGGGCGGGGGACACCGTCGCGGTGCGCGAGGCCGGCGCGGACGCGGCCGTACCGCCGTCGCCCACCGCCTCGTACGCCGCCCAGCCGAGCAGCGCACCGGGCACCAGCGCGGCGAGCGCCACGGTCAACGGCCCGCGCCGGGGCCGGCGGGGCTGCGGGGAATCGGAATCCGGGCCTGTGTACGACACGTCTGCGACTCTAACCGCGCCCTCAGATCCCCGCCCCCGTACGCCGCAGCACGCGCAGCGAACCGGTGACGGAGACCTCCGTGAACGCCCCGGAGCCGAGGGCCCGCAGGTAGATCCGGTACGGCGCCTGGCCCGTGAACTCGTCTTCCGGGTGCGGGAAGACGTCGTGGATGACCAGCAGCCCGCCCTCGGCCACGTGCGGCGCCCAGCCGTCGTAGTCGGCGCCCGCGTGCTCGTCGGTGTGGCCGCCGTCGACGAACACCAGCCCGAGCGGGCGGTTCCAGAGTGCCGCGATCCGCGGGGAGCGGCCGACGAGGGCGACGACGTGCTCCTCCAGGCCCGCCCGGTGCAGGGTGCGCCGGAACAGCGGCAGCGTGTCCATCACCCCGAGCGCGGGATCGACGGTCTCCGGGTCGTGGTAGTCCCAGCCCGGCTGCTGCTCCTCGCTGCCCCGGTGGTGATCCACGGTCAGCGCCGTGACCCCGGCCGTGCGGGCGGCGTCCGCGAGCAGGATCGTGGAGCGCCCGCAGTAGGTGCCGACCTCCAGCAGCGGCAGCCCGAGCCGGCCCGCCTCCACCGCCGCCGCGTACAGCGCCAGCCCCTCGTCCACGGGCATGAACCCCTTGGCCGCCTCGAACGCGGCCAGGATCTCGGGCTGGGGTACGGCGGGCATGTCACGCCTTTCGGTCGTACGGCTGTGCGGACGCCGCCCATGCTGCCGCACCCCCGGCCACGGAGGTGACCAGGGGTGCGTTCGGTGCCCTGCGCAGGGCGCGCGGAGCGGTTGCGGCCGGTGACGACGACGCCGTGCGGCCGTGGGCCGGGCTAGGCGTTCACCGTCTCGCCGGGCAGCGAGAGGTCCAGGTCGACGGCCCGCTCGGCGCCGGGATGCGTGACGGAGGAGGCCAGCGGCCCGTGTCCGGCGGCCCTCGCGGCCAGCACGTACGCCCCCTCGGCCGGCACCGGCAGGACATAGCCGCCGTCCTCGCCGGTGACGGTGGCACCCGCCTGCCGCCCGCGCCGGTCGATCAGCGTGACCTTGGCCCGCGCCACCGGGGCGCCGTCGGCGCCGAGCACCCGGCCCTTGAAGCCCCGCAGCACCTCCTCGGCCCGCGCCAGCGAGGCGTCCTCCTCGCTGCTGGCCCGCAGCTGCGTGTGCTGCGCGGCCGGGCGCGGGGACTTCGGCAGGAAGACCGCGAGCAGCAGGCCGACGGCCACCGCGGCGGTGGCGATCAGGAAGGAGACCCGGAAACCGTGCATGGTCGGGACCGCGACCCCGCCCACGTGGTGCGCGGTGTTGGCCAGCACCATGCCGACGACGGCGCTCGACACCGAGGTGCCGATGGACCGCATCAGGGTGTTCAGGCCGTTGGCCGCGCCGGTCTCGGAGGCCGGGACCGCGCCGACGATCAGGGCGGGCAGCGAGGAGTAGGCGAGACCGATGCCGGCGCCGAGGATCACGGAGGTGACGACCGTCTGCCAGGCCGCGTCCATCAGGCCGAGACCGCCGCCGTAGCCGATCGCGATGATCAGCAGACCGCTGATCAGGGTGACCTTCGGGCCGTACCGGGCGGACAGGCGCGCGTACACCGGCGCGGTGAACATCATCGTCAGGCCCAGCGGGGCCACGCACAGGCCCGCGACGACCATCGACTGGCCAAGGCCGTACCCGGTGGCGGTGGGCAGCTGGAGCAGCTGGGGCAGGACGAGCGAGACGACGTAGAACGCCACGCCGACCATGATCGACGCGAGGTTGGTGAAGAGGACGGCCGGGCGCGCGGTGGTGCGCAGGTCGACCAGCGGCGCCTTGGCGCGCAGCTCGAACAGGCCCCACAGCACGAGGACGACGACGGCCGCGGCGAACAGACCGAGCGTGGTGCCCGAGGACCAGCCCCAGTCGCTGCCCTTGGTGATGGGCAGCAGGAGCAGCACCAGACCGGCGGACAGGCCGAGCGCGCCGAGCAGGTCGAAGGTGCCCTTGGCGCGCATCGGGGACTCGGGCACGACCAGCAGGGTGAGGACGATGGCGAGCACGCCGAGGCCGGCGGCACCGTAGAACAGGGTGTGCCAGTCGCTGTGCTGGGCGATCAGGGCCGCGGCGGGCAGGGCGAGGCCGCCGCCGACGCCGATCGAGGAACTCATCAGGGCCATCGCCGAGCCGAGCCGCTCCCGCGGCAGCATGTCCCGCATCAGGCCGATGCCCAGCGGTATCGCGCCCATGGCGAAGCCTTGCAGGGTGCGTCCCGCGATCATGACGAGGAGCTGGCTGGTGAGCGCGCTGACCAGGGCACCGGCCACCATCACGGCGAGGCTCAGCACGAGCATGCGGCGCTTGCCGTACAGGTCGCCGAGCCGGCCCATGATCGGGGTGGCCACGGCGCCGGACAACAGGGTGGAGGTGAGGACCCAGGTGGCGTTGCTGGGCGCGGTGTCCAGCAGCTGCGGCAGGTCCTTGATGACCGGCACGAGCAGCGTCTGCATCACCGCGACGACGATGCCCGCGAAGGCGAGCACCGGGACCACCGCGCCGCCCGCTGTCCGGGTGGGCTGGTCGGTCGTCGTGTCTGTCATGGAGTGAGGCCTTCCACGTGTCATAAGTACCGGGTAAACCTCGTATGCACAGGCAACTATTCCGTTGCTTCGAGCCTCTAACGAATTCTTGACCGTTTCATGGGTTTCTGAGCCATCGTCACCGGCCAAGGACCTCGCGGTCCCGGGGGAGAAGTGGCGCCGGTCCGGCGGAGGGGGCAACGGTCCGGGCGGTTCATGGACTCCTTTAGACATCTAGGAGGTGCCCATGGGGGACGGGAAGCAGACTCGGGACGAGGAGTTCCAGAGTTTCGTGGTCGGCCGCTGGCCACGCTTGATGCGTACGGCATTTCTCCTCACGGGGGAGCAGCATGCCGCCGAGGACCTGGTCCAGTCGACGCTCGAACAGGTCTATGTGGCCTGGCGCCGGGTCGGCGGCGCCGACGATCCGGAGGCGTATGTACGGCGCGTGATGATCAACGCGCACGCGCGCAAACACCGCAGAAGGCTCCGAGAGTTCCTGGCGCCGAGGGACGACTCCGGACTGGTGCGCGAGGTGGCGGACACGGGGGACCGGATCGCCCAGGCCGACGACCGCGGCGCCCTGCTCAAGGCGCTCGCGCAACTGCCCGTGCGCCAGCGGGAGGCGGTGGTCCTGCGGTACTGGGAGGACCTGACGGAGACACAGACGGCGGAGGCGATGGGCTGCTCGGTCGGCACGGTGAAGAGCAACGCGGCCAAGGGGATCGCGAAACTCCGCGCCATACCGGCACTGGCCGACACGGTGACGCACGGAGGGCGGAAGTGATGAGCGCGGACCGGGAGAACCACGACATGGCACAGACGGACATCGCCCTCCTGCTCGCCGAGGCGGCGGACGAGGTGGAGATCGGTATAGCCCCCGTCCAGGCGGTCGTCCGCGGCGGCCGGCGGCGCAGGACGCGGCGCTGGGCGGTGACGGCGGCCACGGCCCTGGCGCTGACGGGCTCGACGGGCGTGACGCTGGCCCTCGCCGGGCTGCCCGCGAGCCACCACGCCGCCCGGGTGGCACCCGCGGCCACCCGCCCGGCGCCACCGCAGGAACGGCATGTCTACGCCCCGCAGCGCACGGAACTGGGCCGCGGGGTGTACCGGGGCACGCAGTGGCGGGTGGAAGTGCAGGTGTGGGGCGCGCCCGCGGACAGACAGGAGGCCGGGCGGCAGTACGACGCGATGGCCCGGCTGGGCATCGAACCGGCGGTCGACAAGCCGGCCGGCCTGGTCGGCAAGCTGTCCTACTTCGTCACCCGCGTCTGGGGAGACCACCGCCCGCAGCAGGTCATGTTCGACACGGTGCGGAGCTGGGACCACATGGCGGGCGGCGACCTGAACGCGATCGCCACCCGGCTGGGCTCGACGCCCGAGAGTTCCGGACGGCTGGTCATCGGCCGGGTCGCCGAGGCCGCCACCCAGGTCAAGTGCGTCTGGAACGACGGCGAGACTCTGGTGACCACCACGGAGGGCGCCGCCGGGTCCCCGGTGAACTGGTTCCTCTGCGTGGCACCGGAGGGGAAGAACTATCGGGAGGCGGAGGTGATCCAGTAGCGCGGAGACGATCCGGGATGAGGGATGAGGGATGAGGGGTGAGGGATGAGGGATGAGGGATGAGGGGTGAGAACTGAGCGGTGAGGGGTGACGGGTGGTGTGTCCGCCGGACGCGCGGTCGCAACGGCCGCCGTCGCCGGCGCCCGGGGCCGGCCGTCCGCACCGTTGCCGGATGTCCGGGGCCGGCTGTCCGTGCCGTCGCCGGGTGTCCGCGGCCGGCCGCCCTCGTCGTCGGGCGCTTGCTCACAGCCAGCCCTGCTGCCGGGCCTCCCGTACCGCCTCGGTCCGGTTGCGGGTGCCGGTCTTGCCGATCGCGGAGGAGAGGTAGTTGCGGATGGTGGACTCCGACAGCCGGAGCCGCAGGGCGATATCGGCGACGGTCGCTCCGTCCACCGACGCCCTGAGCACCTCGCACTCGCGGGCCGTCAGCGGGTTCGGTCCGGCGCTGAGCGCGGCGGCGGCCAGTACCGGATCGACCACGGTCTGACCGGCGAGCACCCGCCGGATCGCCGCGGCCAGCTCCTCCACCGGCCCGTCCTTGACGAGGAAGCCGGCCGCACCGGCCTCCATGGCCCGGCGCAGATAGCCGGGCCGGCCGAAGGTGGTGAGGATCAGCACCCGGCAGCCGGGCGCCCGCACCCGCAGCTCGGCCGCCGCGTCCAGGCCGCTCATGCCCGGCAGTTCGATGTCCAGCAGGGCCACGTCCGGCCGGTGCGCGAGCACGGCGTCCACGATGCCGTCACCCGTGCCCAGCTGGGCCACGACCTCGATGTCCTCCTCCATGCCGAGCAGCAGCGCGAGGGCGCCGCGCATCATGCCCTGGTCCTCGGCGAGCAGCACCCGGACACACTCGGCGGACCGCTGCTCCCGGGACGTCTCGCTCATGGGCTCAGAGTACGGCGGCGGGCGAAGCGGCGGGGCCACGCCTAAGCGGCGGGGCCGCGCTGAAGCCGCGGGGCCACGCCCGCACCGGGACCGGGTCTGTCCTGCCGTGCCGGACCGCGCCGGCTCCGGCAGCGCCAAGCGCTGGACGGCCGGGGCCTCCGGGCGGCCGGCCGGGCCCGGCACTGGACGCCGGGACCGGCGTCACCCGGCAGCCGTCACCTCGTGGCCGTCAGCTCCTCGGCGCCAACCGGCAGGACGGCGACGACCGTGAAGCCGCCGCGTGGCGACGGACCGGCCGTGAGCGAGCCGCCCGCCGCCGCGAGACGCTCGGTGAGCCCTTTCAGCCCGGTACCGCCGATACCCGCGCCCGCGCCTATTCCCATGCCCGCGCCCGCACCCATCCCGGCACCCGCGCCCGCGCCCGGACCCGCGGCCGCACCTATCCCGGCACCCGCACCTATCCCGGCACCCGCGCCCGCGCCCGGACCCGCGCCCGCACCCATCCCGGCACCGGCACCGGCGCCCGCGTCCGTCCCGGCACCCGGCTCCGTTCCGGCATCCGCCTCCGGTCTCGCCCCGTTGTCCGTGACCGTCAGGCTGACCTGTTCGGTGGTTCCCTCCACGGTGATCTCGCAGCGGGTCGCGTGGCTGTGGCGGACGACGTTGGTGACGGCCTCGCGCACCACCCAGCCGAGCAGGGCCTCGGCCTGCGGGTCGAGCGGCGTGCCCGACTGGCGGACCACCGGCTGCACGCTCGCCGCCGACAGCGCCGACCGGGCCCGGGTCAGCTCGGTGGCCAGGCTGCCTTCGCGGTAGCCGGTCACCGCCTCGCGGATCTCGGTGAGCGCCTGCCGGCCGACCGACTCGATGTCCGAGATCTGCGCCAGCGCGGCCTCCAGGTTGCGGGAGGCCAGCCGGCGGGCCGCCTCCGACTTCACCACGACCACCGACAGCGTGTGTCCGAGCAGGTCGTGCAGATCGCGGGAGAAGCGCAGCCGCTCCTTCTCCACCGCGCGCCGGGCCAGCTCCTCGCGGGCGGCCCGCAGCTCGCGGACGGCCTCGGACAGACCGAGGATCGCGGCGGTCACCATGCTGGACAGGAAGGTGGCGTAGGCGATGCTGGTCGCCTCGTCCCAACCGGCCCGCAGCCAGGAGACGGCTCCCGCGTACAGCGTGAGGAGCAGTCCGGCCCGGCCCAGCCACCGGCCGCGCAGGGTGGCGCCGGTGGCGAGGCCGAGCAGCGGGAAGAACATCAGCCAGTTGCCGCCGTAGCCGAGGGCGAGGGCGGTGGTGACCAGGCCGAGCAGACCCAGGGCCACCCGGTTGGAGGCCGACTCCCGCTTGGCCCGGTCGAAGGCGCGGAAGGTGACGTGGACGTAGAGGGAGTTGAAGGCGAGCATCCCCAGGCCGCCGATCCACGGGTTCGGGGTCTCGCCCTTGAGCAGATTGGAGAAGGCGCCCATGCCCAGCAGCAGCCAGGGCAGCAGGGTGAAGCCGGTGGGCGGCGGACCCGTCTGTCCGTCGGCGGCGGCCTTCCTCCGGCGCCGGGCGGCCGCCCACCCCGCGCCGAAACGCCCCGCCCCGGCCCGCGGCGATTGCGGTGCCTGCGATGTTCGAGGCGCCTGTGCCGTCTGCGGGCTCCGGGATGTCTGCCGTGTCCCCGGTTCCGTGGGTCCGGTGCCTGTCCGGCACCGTCTGCCCCGCCACCTTGTCATCTGTTTCCCCCGGTCGAACGCTCGTCCGCCGCGCGGCGGTAGGACGCACAGCGTATGGACCGAGGGTAAGGAAGCGGACATGGCCGCGGGCAGACACGGATGTACGGACCCGGGCAGGACAAATGTCCTGCCCGCGCCCGCCGTCCCCTGACGCCGGGCCGCGTCCCACGCCTTCACCGGCACGGGAGGCCGGGGCTATACAGAGGGCGCCGGGTCTTTCGCCGCCACTCTCCCAGGAGTCCCATGCCCATCGACGCAGCGCGGGCCCTCGCGGCCGCGCCCCGGACCGGCGAGATCGGCTGGGACCACAAGGACGTGCTGCTCTACCACCTCGGCATCGGCGCCGGCCGGCCCGCCACCGACCCCGGCGAACTGCGCTACACCCTGGAGTCCCGGCTGCACGTCCTGCCCAGCTTCGCCACCGTCGCGGGCGGCGGCGCGCCCGGCGTGATCAGCGCGCTGTCCATGCCGGGGATCGACGTCGACCTGGCGCGCGTCCTGCACGGCGGGCAGACCCTCCGCGTCCACCGCCCGCTCCCGGTGCGCGGCACCGCCACCGCCACCGACCGGATCACGGCCGTGTACGACAAGGGCACGGCGGCCGTCCTGGTCATGCGCACCGAGGCCGCCGACGCCGGCGGACCGCTGTGGACCTGCGACGCGCAGATCTTCGTACGCGGAGAGGGCGGCTGGGGCGGCGACCGTGGTCCCTCCGCCCGGCCCGACCCGCCCGCCGGCGCACCCGACCGGACCGTCGAACTGCCGGTCCGCGAGGACCAAGCGCTGCTCTACCGCCTCAGCGGCGACTGGAACCCGTTGCACGCCGACCCCGGCTTCGCCCGCCGCGCCGGTTTCGCCCGGCCGGTCCTGCACGGGCTGTGCACCTACGGCATGACGCTCAAGGCGGTGGTCGACACCCTGCTCGGCGGGGAGGTGGCACGGGTCCGGTCGTACGGCACCCGGTTCGCGGGCGTCGTCTTCCCGGGCGAGACGCTGCGCGTGCGCATGTGGCGGGCGGACGGCAGCACGGTCCGGGTGGCCGTGAGCGCCGTCGAGCGGGACGACGCGCCCGTCCTCACCGGCACCACCGTCGGACACACCTGACAGCCGGCCCCTCCGGACCGCGATCACAGGGCCAGGATGCGGGGTCGGAAAGAGGGGCCGGGACGCGGAAAGAGGGGGCACCCGGTGGGTGCCCCCTCCTCGTCACTGCCGTCAGGCAGCCGCCTCGGCCCTCTCCTGGGCCGGCTTGCGATGCCGGCCGTGCGGAGCGGTCTCGCTCTCCTGGGCCGCGATCGGGCCCCGGTGCCGGCCGTGGCCGGTGGTCTGGCGAGAGCCGGCAGACAGCTGCTCAGTGGTGCTGGTGTCGCTCATCGGACGTATTCACCCCGTCAACATGATCTTTCGTACAGCCGGGCGAGTCTAACCGGCGCACTACGGGCCGAATCCAGGCGCACACGCCGACCGGCACTAGTTCGTTACAAGACGCCCCAGAGGGGCCTGCTGCAACGGCACGGGACGCACCGGCGCCGGCCCGGACCCGTCCGCCACCGGCACCGGAAGCTCCGGTTCCGCCGCCCCGGGCTCCGGTCCCGCCCCCGTGGGTTCCGGGTCCGCCACCGGCGGTTCCGGGTCCGGGTGCCGGGGCTCGGGATCGGCTTCCCGGGGCTCCGGTCTGGACGGGGCCCGCCCGAAGGCGCCGTCCCGCACGGGTCCCGCCGGCACCGTCAGGTGCGCCACGCCGCAGGGGGTCGCCCGCGTGGCGTACGGCAGCCGCAGCACTCCCTCCCGCGTCCACACCCCGGCCCCGGCCAGCCAGCCCTCCGGCGCCGGAAGATGGCGCACCCGGCGCTCGGCCGGCCGCCAGGTGCCCACCCAGGTGCCGAGCGGGCCGTCGATCCGCAGCCCCACCGCGCAGTTCTCCGGCACCAGCATCTGTCCGGGCTGGATCGCGAACGGCGTCACCGCGCACCCGGGAAGCCGCAGGCAGTTCGGGAACCGCACCGGCAGGGTGCTGCCCAGGACGCCCCAGCCCAATCGTTCCTGCCCGGGGGAGGGCGCGTCGGAGGAGATCAGCAGCAGCCCGCTGTCGAGGTCGGCCAGCAGCAGCCGGTCGTCGCTGTGCTCCGTGATCTGCAGCAGCGGCGAGATCTCGCCGCGCTCCAGGTCCAGCACGACCGTCTTGGTGCGTCCGCCCAGTTCCCGGTCGAGCGCCAGCAGCCGGCCGGTGGTGTCCAGCCACACCCCGCCCGAGCAGCGCCCCGGCACCTCGGCCAGCCGCCGCGGTCCGCGCGCCCCGCCCGCCACCAGCCACACCGTGCCGCAGCGCGGTCCGGCGGCGAGGGCGTACGCCCGGCCGCCGCCCGGCGCCGGCGGCAGCAGGGCGAGCCGGGTGCCCGGCTCGTGGCACTCCACCCCGCCGAGCGGCAGCTCGCCGGTGCCCGGCCCGGTCGGGTACAGCAGCGAGAAGGCGTGCCGCGCGCCCACCAGCCGGTGGATCAGCACCCGGCCGTCGCCCATCGGCTGTACGACGGTGCCGGGCTCCTCCGGCTGGTGGCCGGGCAGCGGCACCGCGTAGGGCTCCGGGCCGTCCAGGGTCCACCGCTCCGGGTACCAGCAGTCACCGGCCGGCGCGAGCCGGGCGGCGTACGCGCCGTCCGCCGTGATCACGCACCCCGGCCCCGGCACACCCGCGGTCCCGCTCGTGGACGGGGGTTCGAGCACACTGACCGTCATCGTTCGGTCACCTCCGGCGACGAAGCTAGTTTTCGTCCGCGCGGACGCGCCCCGCGCCGGTGCCCGCTTCACACATACGGGTGGCGCAGAACCGATTCATCCGAGGAAACCGGGACCGTTGTGCTGACCGCGCCCGGTCCGGACGCATGCGGTACGGCCCCGCCGAACAGCCAGGTAGCCTTGGCCCGTGCCCCGTCTGTCTGAAGTCATCGCCGCGCTGGAGAGCCTGTGGCCCGCCGAGCGGGCCGAGTCCTGGGACGCGGTCGGCACCGTCGTGGGCGATCCCGCCCAGGAGGTCACCCGGGTCCTGATCGCCGTCGACCCCGTCCAGGAGATCGTCGACGAGGCGGTGCAGCTGGGCGCCGACCTGCTGGTCACCCACCACCCGCTCTATCTGCGCGGTACGACCACGGTCGCGGCCACGCACTTCAAGGGCCGGGCCGTGCACACACTGATCAAGAACGACATCGCGCTGCACGTCGCCCACACCAACGCCGACACCGCCGACCCGGGTGTCTCCGACGCCCTCGCCGGCGCCCTGGACCTGAGGGTCGTAGGGCCCCTCGTGCCGGACCCCACCGACCCGCACGGGCGCCGGGGCCTCGGCCGGATCTGCGCGCTCGACCACCCGCTGACCGTCCGCGACCTCGCCGCGCGCGCCGCCGAGCGGCTGCCCGCGACCGCGCAGGGCATCCGGGTGGCCGGCGACCCCGAGGCCGTCGTCCGCACGATCGCCGTCAGCGGCGGCTCCGGCGACAGCCTGTTCGACCAGGTCCGCGCGGCCGGCGTCGACGCCTTCCTCACCGCCGACCTGCGCCACCACCCGGCGTCCGAGGCGGTGGCCCACAGCCCTCTCGCGCTGCTCGACGCGGCGCACTGGGCCACCGAGTGGCCCTGGTGCGAGCTGGCCGCGAGCCAGCTCGACGAGATCTCCGACCGTCACGGCTGGGACCTGCGCGTCCACGTCTCCAAGACGGTCACCGACCCCTGGACCGCCCACGCGGCGTCCACCACCACCCTCTAGCCCACGGGAGCCCCCAACTGAACGCCGCGCCCGCCGACCAGATCCGACTCCTCGACGTCCAGGCCCTCGACGTCCGCCTCCAGCAGCTCGCGCACAAACGGAAGTCCCTGCCCGAGCACGCCGAGATCGACTCGCTGACGAAGGACCTCACGCAGCTGCGCGACCTGCTCGTGGCCGCGCAGACCGAGGAGAGCGACTGCGCCCGCGAGCAGACCAAGGCCGAGCAGGACGTCGAACAGGTGCGCCAGCGCGCCGTCCGCGACCAGAAGCGCCTGGACTCGGGCGCGGTCGGCTCGCCGAAGGACCTGTCCAACCTCCAGCACGAGATCGCCTCGCTCGCCAAGCGGCAGGGCGACCTGGAGGACGTGGTGCTGGAGGTCATGGAGCGCCGTGAGGCCGCGCAGGAGCGGGTGCGCGAGCTGACCGAGCGGGTCTCCTCGGTGCAGTCGAAGATCGACGACGCGACCGCGCGCCGGGACGCGGCGTTCGGGGAGATCGACCGCGAGACCGCCTCGGTGACCAAGGAACGCGAGGTCGTCGCCGCCTCCGTCCCCGCCGACCTGCTGGCCCTGTACGACAAGCTGCGCAAGCAGCAGGGCGGCATCGGCGCGGCGAAGCTGTCCGCCCGCTCCTGCCAGGGCTGCCGGCAGGAGCTGGCCATCACCGAGCTGAACGAGATCCGCACGGCGGCGCCGGACACGGTGATCCGCTGCGAGAACTGCCGCCGCATCCTGGTGCGCACGGCGGAGTCGGGTCTGTAAGAGACACGGGGACAAGGGGCGCTGCGGGTGCGGGAGTTCATCGTCGAGGCCGATGGCGGGTCGCGGGGCAACCCCGGGCCCGCGGGGTACGGGGCCGTGGTGCTGGACGCGGCGACGGGGGAGACGCTGACGGAGGCGGCGGAGTACCTCGGCGTCGTCACGAACAACGTCGCCGAGTATCGCGGCCTGCTGGCCGGCCTCCGCGCCGCCCACGCCCTCGATCCCAGCGCGTCGGTCCATGTCCGCATGGACTCCAAGCTGGTCGTCGAGCAGATGTCGGGCCGCTGGAAGATCAAGCACCCGGACATGAAGCCGCTGGCGGCCGAGGCCCGGTCGGTCTTCCCGCCGGACCGGGTCACGTACGAGTGGATCCCCCGCGAGCACAACAAGCACGCCGACCGCCTGGCGAACAAAGCCATGGACGCCGGCCAGCCCACCGCAGCGCCGGCCAGTGATCCCGCCGTAGCTGCGGGCAGTCGTGCCGCTGGGGCGGCACGGGTGGGCGCAGCGGCACCTCCCAGCGAGCAGCGCCCGCCCACTGCCCCCGCCGACCAGCGCCCGGACCGTCCCACCGAGCAGGACCCGGCCGTCTCCGCCGAGCAGCGCCCGGACCGTCCCACCGAGCAGGATCCGGCCGTCTCCGCCGGGCAGCGCCCGGACCGCCCCGCCGAGCAGCACGGGGCCGCCCCTGGCGAGGCGCACGCGGTCGCCCCCGGCGAGGCGCACACCGCCGCCCCCGGCGAAACATCCGTCACGCCCACCGGCGAAGCACCCGCCCCCGCCCCCGGCGAAGCATCCGCCCCCGCCCCCACCGAAGCGCGGCGTTCCGCCCCCGGCTGGAGCGCCGCCCCGGACCTCGGCGCCCCCGCCACCTTCGTCCTCCTCCGCCACGGCGAGACCCCGCTGACCCCGCAGAAGCGCTTCTCCGGCAGCGGTGGCAGCGATCCCGCCCTCTCCGCCGCCGGCCGGGAGCAGGCCCGCCGCGTCGCCGAGGCGCTGGCCCGGCGCGGCACGGTGCAGGCCGTCGTCGCCTCCCCGCTCGCCCGCACCCGCGAGACCGCGGCCATCGTCGCCGCCCGGCTGAACCTGCCGGTCACGGTCGAGGACGGGCTGCGCGAGACGGACTTCGGCGCCTGGGAGGGCCTGACCTTCGGCGAGGTCCGCGAGCGTCACCCGGACGACCTGAACGCCTGGCTCGCCGACCCGGAGGTCCGTCCCACCGGCGGCGGCGAGAGCTTCGCCGAGACCGCGACCCGGATCGCCGCCGCCCGGGACGAGCTGGTCGCGGCGTACGCGGGCCGCACGGTGCTGCTGGTCACCCACGTCACCCCCATCAAGACCCTGATCCGGCTCGCCCTCGGCGCCCCGCCGGCGTCCCTGTTCCGGATGGAGCTGTCGGCGGCCTCCCTGTCGGCGGTGGCGTACTACGCGGACGGCAACGCGAGCGTACGGCTGTTCAACGACACCTCTCACCTGCGTCCCTGAGGCCGGTTCCCGAGCCCGGCCGCGGCCCGCGCCAGCTGCTCGACCCGGTCCCAGTCCCGGGCCGCCACCGCGTCCGCCGGGACCATCCAACTGCCGCCGACACAGCCGACGTTGGGCAGGGCCAGGTACTCCGGCGCGGTCTGCGGCCCGATGCCGCCGGTCGGGCAGAAGCGGGCCTGCGGCAACGGTCCGGCGAGCGACCGCAAGTACGCCGTACCGCCCGCCGCCTGCGCCGGGAAGAACTTCATCTCCCGCACCCCGCGCTCCAGCAGCGCGACGACCTCCGAGGTGGTCGACACACCGGGCAGGAACGGCACGCCGGACCCGAGCATGGCCGTCAGCAGCGCCTCCGTCCAGCCGGGGCTGACCAGGAACCGCGCCCCGGCCGCCGTACTCGCGCGTACCTGCTCCGGGGTGAGCACCGTGCCCGCGCCGACCACCGCGTCCGGCACCGCGCCGGCGATCGCGCGGACCGCGTCCAGGGCCGCCGGGGTCCGCAGCGTCACCTCGATCGCGGGCAGTCCGCCGGCCACCAGCGCCCGCGCCAGCGGTACGGCGTCGGCGGCGTCGGCGAGCACCACGACGGGCAGCACGGGCGCGAGATCGAGTACCGAGGCGGCGGGAGAGGAGGGCAGCGGCGAGGTCATGCCCTCATCGTGCCGAGCCCCTGCACATGCCGCAATGAACGTTGCGCAGGATGCAACGCATGCGCCGGCGCGTCAGTGGATCTCGTCCACCAGCACGTCCAGCGACCAGGCCTTGCCCGGTTTGCCGGGTGCCTGGGCCTCCACGGCGTACCCCAGCTCCCGCAGCGCCTCCACCAGCTCGGCGGGATCACGCGGCACGGCCCCGGACGTCAGCAGGGCGCGGACGATCCGGCCCTTCGTCGCCTTGTTGAAGTGGCTGACGACCTTCCGGGTCGGCGCGTGCAGCACCCGTACCGTCGCCGTGCGCCCGGCCACCTCGCCCTTGGGCCTCCACGCGGTCGCGTAGGCCGAGGACCGCAGGTCCAGCACCAGCCCCTCGCCGGCCACCGCCGGCAGCACCTCGGCCATCGGGGTCCGCCAGTGTCCGGCCAGCGCGCCGAGGCCCGGCAGCTTCACCCCCATCGAACAGCGGTAGGAGGGAATCCGGTCCGTCACCCGCACCGCGCCCCACAGCCCGGAGAACACCAGCAGCGAGTCCGCCGCGCGCCGCCGGCCGGCCGCGTCCAGCGTGGCCAGACCGAGGGCGTCGTAGAGGACACCGGTGTAGATCTCGCCGGCGGGGCGGGTGCCGGCGGTGCGCAGTGCGGCGTTCTTCGCGACCTCGCCCCGCAGCCCCTCGCTCAGCCCCAGCACCTCGCGGGCCTTCTCGGTGTCGCCGGCGCACAGCCCGACCAGCTCGCCGAGCACCGCCTCCCGCGCGGCGGTCAGCCCCGGCAGGGACAGCGACCGGAGCTCCAGCGGGGCACCCTCGCCCGAGTTCGCCTTGCCTTCGGAGGGCGGCAGCAGGACCAGCAACACATACTCCTTACCTAGACCTCCGCCAGGGTACGGCGTGCCCCCCGCCCCCCTCCCGCTCAGCCCGGCGCGAGCGCCCGGACCAGGCCGGCGGTGTCGTCGGCGTACAGCCGGACCACGCGCACCCGCCTGCGGCGGCCCAGCATGGTGGTGTGCACGACGGGCTCGGCCAGCTCCAGCGTCACCGTGGTCTGCGAGCCGACGGCGAGGTCCAGTGCGTCCGGCGCCGGCTCGTGCGTCATCCGGGTCTCGCGGCGTACGGCGGCGATCGCGGTACGCGGGATCCGCAGGTCCACCTGGGCGCCGTAGCGCACCCGCAGCGCGTCGGCGGTCAGCACGTGCGGGCGGACGGCGCCGGCGGCGTGCAGGGCGACCACGAACAGCACGGTGTAGATGTCCAGCACCAGCATCACGTCGTGCGCCAGGGGCATGTCCCGCAGCATGACGGCCACGCCGACCGTCTCGACCAGGCAGACGAAGGCCAGGCCCAGCAGCGTCGCGCCCTGCCCGCGCGCGTACCCGAACACCCGCCCGCCGGTCGTGCCCTCGGTACGCCGGGCCAGCCAGAGCGCCAGCCCCGCGAAGAGCCGCATCTCGTGCCTGGCCAGCCGGTACACGATCATCGCTGCTCCTCCCCCGAAACGATCACCAGCATACGGCGCACCGCCTCCGCCCGGGCAGGCCCCAAGTCGGCATACAGGGCCTGCAACACCGGGTTGTCCGGATCCAGTTGGCCGTCCGGAAGGAACCCGTCCCGGAGCAAGCCACCGGGCACGCAGGCGGCGAGGGCGTGCGCCGTCCGCTCCACGCGCGCGTCGTCCGGGCGGGCGTCCGCGAGCGCGTCGAGCAGCGCGTACGCCTCGCGGGTGCGGGCCACCGTGTCCGGATCGTCCAGGGCGTCGCGCAGCAGCGACACCAGCCGCTCCCGGTCCCCGGCCGACGCGCCCGTCTCGACCAGCGCGAGCAGTTCCCTGTCCCGGGCGGCCGTGGGGAGTCACCGGCGGGCAGCGCGTCGAGCAGCGCGGCCAGTCCGGGGGAGACGGGCCCCTCGGCGGACGGCACCCCGGCGTCCAGCAGCGCCCGCAGCCGCCGACGGCGCTCCCGGAGCGCCGCCTCCTGCCGGGCCAGGTCCGCGTCGAGTTCGGTGAGCACCTCGGTGAGGTCCCTGCCCGCGTCGTCGGCGAGCACGTCCCGCACCTCGGTGAGCCCCAGCCCCAGCTCGGTCAGCCGCCGGATCCGGGCCAGGACGACGGCGTGGCGGAGGGTGTAGTGCCGGTAGCCGTTGGCCAGCCGCGCCGGCTCGGGCAGCAGGCCCTGATGGTGGTAGTGCCGCACGGTCCGCGTCGTGACGCCGACGGCGGCGGCGAGTTCTCCGATCCGCATGCGCCCAGTACAGACGTTGACGTCGCGACGGGGTCAAGCGGCGACCGCCGGGACGCCGAACCGGCCCTCCACGACCTCCGGCAGCCCGGCGCCGATGCCTCCGGCTGTGACCGTCCCGGGTGTGCTGCGGGGCGGGACGGCACGTACCTGCCGGAAGCCGGCGGTCTGCGGCGCGGCGGGCGCCCGGTACCATGGTCAGCACGGCAGACGAGCCGGGCGGACGGCCGCGTGAAGTTCCCGCGAGGGGGCTTCCCGAGGAACGTCCGGGCTCCACAGGGCAGGGTGGTGGCTAACGGCCACCCGGGGTGACCCGCGGGACAGTGCCACAGAAAGCAGACCGCCGGGGACCTCGGTCCTCGGTAAGGGTGAAACGGTGGTGTAAGAGACCACCAGTGCCCAGGGTGACCTGGGCAGCTAGGTAAACCCCACCCGGAGCAAGGTCAAGAAGGGGCGGCCTTTCGCAACAAGGGCGACCCTGCGCGGACGATCGAGGGCGGCCCGCCCGAGTCCGCGGGTAGACCGCACGAGGCCGGCGGCAACGCCGGCCCTAGATGGATGGCCGTCGCCCCGGCGCCCGCGAGGGCACCGGGGAACAGAACCCGGCGTACAGCCCGACTCGTCTGCCGCTCAGTGCTTCCCACCAGCAAGAACGCAGGCCAGAGGCCCTCGGTGATCACGTGGAGGGCGCTCCGTCGCGGAGGTGCAGCGGTCTGGTCCTCGCCCAGGGTGCCGCCGTCGAAGACGAACGCGAGCTGATCGTCCCAGGGGCCGTGGGGGCCACCCAGTCCACCACCAGCAGCCCGAGCGGCGTGACGCGTACGCCGAGTTCCTCCATCAGTTCACGGCGCACCGTGTCCTCCGGCGGTTCGTTGGCCTCCGCCATCCCGCCGGGCAGGTCCCATCCCGGTCTGTAGGTGCGGTTCACCACGAGCACACGGCCGGACGGGTCCCGCAGCAAGGGGTGCCTCCCTGGTGCCGGGGCTGGTTTTCGGTGGGGTGTCCGGGGCGGGGACCTGGGGAAATGGCGGGATGGTGAGGCATGAGGCGGGCGGGTCAGGGTAGGCGCGGCTCTGGTGACCCGCTCACGGGAGCGGGTGAACGAGAGCAGGGAGGCCCTGGGATGACGACGGCACTCGTCGGCACGGCGACCGACCTCGGCACGGAGCTGCCGCAGATCGCAGATCCGCAGAAGGTCGCGCCCCAGGACGCCCGTGAGCTGACGAGGGTCTTCTTCGACCGGCTCGCCGTGCTGGAGGAAGGCACCCACGAATACCAGTACGCGCGCAACACGCTGATCGAGATGAACATGTCCCTGGTGCGCTTCGCCGCCCGCCGGTTCCGCAGCAGCGGCCAGGACATGGAGGACGTCGTCCAGGTCGGCACCATCGGGCTGATCAAGGCGATCGACCGGTTCGAGATCTCCCGCGAGGTGCAGTTCACCAGTTTCGCGGTGCCCTACATCGTCGGTGAGATCAAGCGCTTCTTCCGCGACACCTCCTGGTCCGTCCACGTGCCCCGGCGCCTCCAGGAGGCCCGCACGGAGCTGGCCAAGGCCAACGAGGAACTGCGCGGCCGGCTGGGCCGCGCGCCCAGGGTCTCCGAGCTGGCCGCCCTGATGAACCTCACCGAGGAGCAGGTCGTCGAGGTCCAGATCGCGGCGAACGGCTACCACTCCGCCTCGCTGGACGCCGCGATCAGCGCCGACGCCGACGAGGGCGAGGCCGCGCTGTCCGCGTTCATAGGCGAGGAGGACGCGGCCCTGGAACTCGTGGAGGACTTCCACGACCTGGCCCCCCTCATCGCCGGACTGGGCGAGCGGGACCGGCGCATCCTGCACATGCGGTTCGTGGAGGAGATGACGCAGGCGCAGATCGGCAAGGAGCTGGAGGTCTCGCAGATGCACATCTCGCGGCTGATCTCCCGCATCCTGGAGCGCCTCCGCTCGGGCATGCTGGCCACCGGCTGACGACCATTGGTCGCCGGTTGCGACGGCCACCGGTCGCCGGCTGACGCCCATCCCATGGACTGACGCCCACCGGCCGTCGCCGGTCACCCACCGGCCTACGCCCAGCCCATCGGCCATCCGCCCACCGGTCATCGGCTGTCGCCCGCCGACCGGCGGCGGGGCCGGACCCGGGAGGGCCGGGCGGCGCCCCGTCCGTGGTGCGCCGACCCGCCCCGCACTCGTCGCCCGTCCTCGTGGCTCTCCCGCCCCCCGGCCGTCAGTGCGGTGAGCGGCTGCGCGGGACCCGCAGCAGGGGGCTCACCCGTCCGTTCAGCTGGTTGAGCGCGTCCCGCAGTACCGGCCGGTCCGGCGGTGCGGCCGCCAGCAGCGTCTGTTCCAGAAGCTGCCGACGGCGTTGCCGCGTCGCTTCGAGCACGGACTTCCCGGCGCCCGTGAGACAGAACATGCCGGCCGGCCCGCGCCGCACCAGGGCGCGCCGCTCCAGGTGGTCGCACAGCCCGACCGCCGCGGCGAAGTCGACGCCGAGGTCCCGGGCGATTCCGCCCGGGTCACCCGGCCCGTCCGCCAGCGCGAGGAGCGCGCGCATCTGCTCGTCGGAAATCCTCGGGGCGACGTCCTCGTGTGCCCGCTGCCACAGCTCGATCATCGATTCGGCGACGTGTGCCGCAGCCGGCGATGCCGCGGCTGGTTCGGGATCCACTGACATGGTTTTCCCCTTCCATGATGCCGTCGAGTAGCGCGCTACCCGCCAGGCGGCATTTCAGCCCCGCCGCTTTGTTCGAAAATGCTCTGATCTGGGCTGTGGGAAACGAATTGAGGCACGAGATGGGCCGTACGGGTTACGCGCGACGGACCCTCAGGAAGCCGTCTTGCCCGCCTTGGTGCCGTCGACGACCTGTCCCGCCGGCGGAGGCGTCGCCTTGACCGGCTTCTCGTAGTCCGAGAAGACGACGGTGCCGGGGGTCTTGCCGCCCGACTGGTCCAGCTTGAGGATGTACGGCTTTCCCTCGGCGGCGACGTACATCGTGATGGTCTCGCCGCTCCCCTTCTTTTTCTTCAGCGGAACCGCCTTCCGGCCGTCCACCGTGGTGACGTCGCCCTTCGTCATTCCCTTGCGCTCGGACTTGTCGCTGTCCAGATCGGCCAGGAATCCCTGCTTGTCGCAGAATCCCGTCGTACGGGAATCACCGACCGGCACCTTCACCCACCGGCCGCTCAGCGCCCGGGCCTGCTTCTGTCCGCCGGCCGAATTCCCCGCGGCACCGGCCCAGAACTTGTCGTCGCCTTTGACATACGTGGCCTGGCCGGTGTGGATGACGTCGGCCGAACCGCTGCGCATCGCCATCCTGCCCTTGCAGTTCTTCCGGGTGTCGACGTGGAAGTCGACCGTCAGGGGCTGTCCTTGCGCGGAGAGTTTCCCGGCCATGCGCATCGAGGTGGCGTCCCGGGTGGCGGTCACCGCCTTGGCGGCCACCTGGTCGGCGTTCTGCCCCTGGAACGGCTGGTCCGACGAAGTGTCGTCGGAGCAGCCCGCGACACCTATGGCGGTGGTCGCGCAGATCACGGACACGGCTAACGTGCGGCTCACGGACATGCGAAAACCCCTCCGGGGATAGTTGCTGTTCCTTCTGCCGGGCGGGCCGTCGCTTTCGCCGTCGCGTGACGGCCGCCGTGGAACTCCGGTATCCCCGTGATAACGGAATAGTCGCTTCCTTTTCCGCGGGGCTCCCGCCGGGCCGACCCGGCGGGAGCCCCGGTCACGGCGGGCCACCCCGCGCAACGGCTCGCCGAACAACCCCGGCCGCCCCGGCACCCCGCGCAACGGCCCCCCGCAGCGGCCCCTCACGCAGCGGCTCGCCGCCCCAACCACCCCCGCCCCACCCCCTCGCGCCACGGCTCGCCGGGCAAACCTCCGTCATCCCGGTCCCTCGGTTCCTACGATGGCTCGGCCGGCGGTGCTTGCTGCGCGTCTCTTCGGGTACCGCGTTTGAATGGGGATGGCATCCACATGGGCAGGCGATTGCTGAAAGCGATGGGTTCGTGACTCGTCTCAGTGGCTCCGGGGACGACCAGGCGAGCGGGCCGGACGGAGATCCGTGGTCCCTCGCGCTGGAGATCTCCGATGCCGTGGACGGTCTCGCGGACCTGTGGTCGGTGGCGAGCCAGCGGGCGAGCCTTCGGCTGTCGCCGCACCAGTTGCGGGCGCTGCGCATCCTGGAGTCCGAGCCCGGGCTCAATCTCACGGCCCTGGCGGAGGGCATGGAGATAGGGATGCCGACCGCGAGCCGGCTGTGCGACCGGCTGGAGGCGGCCGGTCTGCTGGAGCGCGTGCTGCACCCGCACAAGCGGCGCGAGGTGCAGCTCAACCTCACCGGTCACGGCCGGCAGGTGCTGGGCGAGGTGACCTCCCGCCGGTCGGACGCGCTCGCGGAGGTCCTCGCGGCCATGGCGCCGGCCGAGCGGGCGGCGCTGAGCCGGGGCATGCGCGCCTTCCTCGCCGCCCACGAGAGCGCCACCGGGAAGACCGGCAAGAAGGACGGCCGCCGGTCCTGACCGGCCCGTGTCAGTCCGGGCGCCCGCGCCAGTCCAGGCAGACCACCGCGGCGTCGGACATCAACTCCCGGTTGCCGTAGTGCTCGACCAGCCCGGAGACGACCGCGCGGGCCGTCTCGTGCGGCGCCGCGGAGCGGGTGGCGCCGAGGATCTGGCGCAGGGCGCTCTCGCCGAACAGGGCACCGTCCGTCGAGCGGGTGCCGTGCACCCCGGAGCTGACCACGATGAGCCGGTCTCCCGGCTCCACCCGGAACGCCTGCTCCTGGTACTGGGTCTCCTCGAACATGCCCAGGGGGAGCTGGGCGTCCAGGGCGACGCGCTCCGTGTGCCCGTCACGCTGGCGGAACAGTTGGGGGGAGCCCGCGTCGACCGCGTGCACCGCGCCGGTGGCCAGGTCGAACCGCAGCAGCAGCGTGGAGGCGTACGCCTTGCCGCCGTACTGGGCGTACACGGCCTGGTCGGCCAGACACGCCTGGTCGGCCAGGCCGATGCCCGCGCGGCGGGCGTTGCGCAGGGCGCTGACCGTGAGACTGGTGAGCAGCGACGCCTCGATGCCCTGTCCCATGCCGTCGGTGACGGTCAGGACGAGGTGGTCGGCGCTGCCGGACCAGTCGAAGTTGTCGCCGCCGATGGAGTAGGCGGGTTCGAGGTGGGCGCCGATGGTGTACTCCGCGCGGGCGCAGCCCCGGCCGGGCAGGAGCTGCCACTGCATCTCGGCGGCGAGGGTGAGGCGACGGGTGCGGCGGGCCAGGAGGTAGAGGTCGGTGTCGCGGTCGGCGGTGGCCACCTCGTGGCCGAGTGCCGTGGCGAAGTCGCCGAGCCGCAGCACGGTGTCCGGATCGGCGGCGCCCGCGGGCAGTCGCACCGAGAGGACGCCCAGCCGGTCGCCGCGCACGGTGATCGGCAGATGCACCAGGAGGCCGGGCGGCGTGCGGAGCACCTCCACGACCGGGCTCTGGGTGAGGAAGGCGCTGCCCGCGGGGCCCTCGTGGGCGGGGACCGCGGGGCCGGTGTGGGGCAGATGGGACACCGGTTGCAGGACGGTCAGTCCGTAGTCGGCGAGCAGGAGCGTGACCTCCTGGGCCCCGGCCCGCTCGGCGAGGATCCGGCGGGCGGTGGCCACCAGCGCGTGCGGCGCGGCCACGCGCAGGTCGGCTTCCGGGGACGGAAGCGGTTCAAAGGCTGTCACGGTGTTCACCCTCTCGCCTCAAGACCTCCACGCTACCGCCCCTTTTCCGCGGCGGGCGGCGGGGAGGGGCCCGTTACGGGCAGCGCGCCCGCGGCGGCGGTCCGGGCCGCGTTCAAGGTGTACCGGTGCGCGGCGGTCCCGGCCGCGTTCACGGCGTACCGGTGCGCGGCGGCGGTCCCGGCCGTGCTCACGGGGCATCGGTGCGTGGCGGCGGTCCGGGCCGCGTTCACGGCGTACCGGTGCGCGGCGCGGGCAGGCCGGTGAGCCAGTCCGTGATGGTCACGGTGGTGCCCCGGCCGGGCCGGCTGTGCAGGGTCAGCTCCTGGACCAGCCGTCTGGCCCCGCTCAGGCCACTGCCCGGACCGTCGCCCGGGGAGCCGCCGGCCATGGCCCGCTCCACGTCCCGGATGCCCGGACCCGCGTCGGCGAAGGTCAGCCGCAGCCCGCGGCGGGTCCCGTCCCCGAGCGGTGTGATCTCCACGTGGCCGCCGCCGCCGTGCACGAGGGCGTTACGGGCCACCTCGCTGGCCGCGGTGACCAGCTTCGTCTGCTGCACCAGTCCGAAACCGAGGGCGGCGGCGGCCTGGCGCACCTGGCGGCGTACCCGGGCGAGATCCGCGTCGGAGCCGATCGGCAGGCACGCCGTCGCATCGAGTGGGGCCTGCATCACGCACCGTCTTCCACCGGAGCGGCCGCGGCCGCCGAGGACGTGCGGCCCCGCAGGGAGGGGGCGTGGAAAGGGGCCGGGCACCCGCTCGTCCGGTGCCGCGCACCACACCGCCCGCCGGCACGGCTGCCGGTGCCACTGCCCGGAACGGGCTTCGGCGGATGGCACCGGGGTCCGTCGGTCCGGGCCCGCTGCCGTGACCGGGCGCGGGGGGACGACCGCGCCCCGCGTCTGCCGGACGGTGCCGTCCGCCGGCTCCCCGCCGCCCGCCCCCTCGGGGGCGTGCCGTACTGCGCCACGCGTGTTCTCCCTGCTGCCGGTGGTGCGGTGCCGCCTGTCCTGCGGGCCTCGCGGGCCCGGCAAGTCCTGCGTGCGCTTCGGACCCGCGGGACGGCCGGCCGGTCGGCCGATCCGCGGACATCAGGCAATTATTGCCACCCGGCAAACACGGGTGCGAGGGTGTGGGTCCGGACGGCGCGTGACCGCCACCGCGGCCGGTCAGTTCCCGGCCGGCCGGCCGTGCCAGTCCAGGCAGACGATCAAGGCGTCGTCGTCCGGTGCGGGCCTGCCCCGGTGGCCGGTCAGCTCCCGCAGGATGGCCCGCGGCACCTCGGCCGCGGGCAGCAGCCGGGTGGAGTGGATGGCCCGGGCCAGTGCCGCGTCCCCGTACGCCTCGCCCTCCGGGCCGGCCACGGTGTGGACGCCGTCGCTGACGAAGAGGAGCCGGTCACCGGGTTCGGCCTGGAAGTCCTGCGCGACGTAGTCGGTCTCCTCGAACATGCCGAGGGGCAGCTGGGCGTCCAGGACGATGCGCTCGACCACCCCGTCACGCAGCCGCAGCAGCTGGGGGGAGCCGGCGTCCACCACGCTCGCCCGGCCGGTGGCGAGATCGAAGTCGAACATGAGGACCGACAGGTAACAGCGGCCCTGGTAGTGCGCGTAGACGGCCTGGTCGGCGAGGGCCGCCTGGTCCTCGATGGAGATGCCGGCCCGCCGGGCGTTGCGCAGGGCGTTGATGGCCAGGTTCGTCAGCAGGGACGCCTCTATGCCCTCGCCCATGCCGTTGGTGACGTACAGCATCAGGTGGTCGGCGCTGGCGGACCAGTCGAAGTTGTCACCGAAGATGGCGTAGGCGGGCTCCAGCTGGGCGCCCAGCTCGTATTCGGCCCGCGAGCAGGAGCGGCCGGGCAGGAGCTGCCACTGCATCTCGGCGGCCAGCGTCAGCCGGTCCTTCCGCCGGACCTGGAGGTACAGGTCGGTGTCCCGCTCGGCCACGATCACCTCGTGCCCGAGCATGTCGGCGATCTCGGCCAGCTCGGGCTCCGAGTGCCGTACGGCCCCGGCGTCCGGCAGGGTCACCGACAGCACGCCGAGCCGGTCGCCGCGCACGCTGACCGGCAGGTGCAGCCGCACCCGCCCGTCCCGCACCTCCTCGGGGTACGGCTTCTGCGAGCCGAAGGCCCGGCCGACCGGGCTGTTGTGCACCGACACCGGCTCCAGCGTGTGCGGCAGCACCGACACCGGCTGGAGCACCGTCAGGCCGTAGTCGGCCAGGTAGAGCTCGACGTCCTCCGCGCCGTACTGCTCGACCAGTACGGCGCGGATGGCGTCGAGCAGTGCATGGGGAGCCGCTGTGCGCAGCGCACGTTCAGCGGCCACGAGTCTGTTCATGATGGGAAATACACCTATCTTTCGCCGGACAAGGTATGTGCCTCGTTCACGAGGCGGAGCTTCCGGTCGGGCCGCGTCGGGCACCTCGGGGCACCCGGTGCCAGCGCTGCACCTAGTACGCTGACAGGCGCCCCAGTGCCTGCGAGAGTGTGACCGTGACTGCCTTCCGCCGCCGCCCAGAGCCCGATGAGGTCGCTCGGGTGACCACCACGGCCGTCGAGCTGCTGGAGGTCGTGTGGGGCCGGGCTTCCACCGCGCCCACCTCCGCGTCCCAGCTCCGGGTGCTGCACATCCTGGAGCACCACGACGGCATCAACCTGCGCACGCTCGCCGAGACCCTGGCGTCCACCCCGCCGTCCACCAGCCGGCTGTGCGACCGTCTGGTGGCCGCCGGGTTCGTCGAGCGGGTGGTGAGCCCGCAGGACCGGCGGGAAGTACGGCTGCACCTCAGCGGCCGGGGCCGCGCGTTCCTCGCCGACCTGCGGGCCCGCAGGGAGAAGGAACTGCGGAAGGTGCTGGCGGATATGCCCGCCGCCAAGCGGATCGCGCTGCTGGAGGGGCTGGAGGCGTTCTGCGCGACCGCGGCGACGCAGATACACGACGACGCCTCGGGCACGGGCAGCCGGACGGCCTGACCCGCGGTTCGCGGCGCCGGGGTCACCGCCGCCCTCAGGCGATGGCGACCAGTACACGGAGTGGTCTCCGTCCACCGGAGCATTCCACGTCCTTCCCCGCACACGTCCGACACGGTTACTTTGTTGCCTCGCGGCTATTGTTGTCAAACGGCAACAGTACGTCTGACAGCCCTTACCTCCACCCGGTTACCCCCGTCGCGGCGCGATCCGCCGTGGTTGTGCGGCACGTCTCCCGTCCGGGGGGCCCGGGGCACCTGGCCGCCGCCCGGCGCTCCCCACCCGGACCGGTGCCGGCCCGGACGCCGTGACCGCGGAGAACGCGCAGGTCCGCACGCGGAGTTGGCGGCCCCGCTCCCGGCCCGCCGGTCCCCCGGAACCCGCCGGTTCCCGGACGTAGGCTGACCGGCATGAGAATCCTCGGACTGTGCGGAAGTCTGCGTTCCGGTTCACTGAACGCGGCCGTCCTGCGCTCGGCGGCGGAGCTGACCCGGCCCCCGCGCGAACTCGTCGTCGCACCGCCCCTGGACCGGTTGCCCTTCTTCAACGCCGACGTCGAGGAGACCGCGCTGCCCGCGGCGGCGGCGGAGCTGCGAGCCGCGGCCGGTGCGGCGGACGCCCTGCTGATCGTCACGCCGGAGTACGCCCACGGCACCTCCGGCGTGCTCAAGAACGCGCTGGAATGGCTGATCGGCGGCGGCGAGGTCGACACCAAGCCGGTGGCCCTGGCGAGCGCGTCCCCCGCGGCGAGCGGCGGCGACCGGGCCCGTGCCTGGCTCGCGGAGACCCTCGCCGTGATGGGCGCCCGGGTGCTCCCGCGGGACCTGCGCGTCCCGCAGGCCACCTTGAAGATCGCCGGCGGCCGGATCACCGACGAGCCGACCCGCGCGGCCCTGGCCGCCCTCCTGGACGACCTCGCCCGGGCGGCGGCCCGGGCCCGCGAGGACGCCGCCCGCCTGGCCTGCTGAACCCGGGCGGCGGCCCGGACCGGCGAGGGTGCCGGCTGCCTGGCTTGCTGAATCCGGGTGGCGGTCCGGGCCCGCGAGGACGCCGCCCGCCTGGCCTGCTGAACCCGGGCGGCGGCCCGGACCGGCGAGGGTGCCGGCTGCCTGGCTTGCTGAACCCGGGTGGCGGTCCGGGCCCGCGAGGATGCCGACCGCCCGGCCCGCTGAGCCCCGGCCCCGGCTGCGGCCGGCGGGCCGCCGCCGGCTCACTCCTCGAACAGCGGCTCCTGCTCGCCCTGTGCCGTCCGGCGCAGCCGCCGGCCGCGCGCGCCCACCACCACGGCCGTCACCGCCGCCGTCACGCCCAGGGCGGCCGGGACCATCCAGCCGCGGTCGAGGACATGGCCTAGGGCGTGGTCCAGGGAGAGGCGGCCCGGTCCGGTGACGGCGAGACCGGCCGCCGTCACCCCCAGGCTCGCCGCCTGCTCGTAGCCGCCCTCCTGGGCGAAGAACCCGTTGGGCACGTGCACCGCCGCCGCGCCCGCCATCGCGCCGGCCGCCGCCGCGCCCGCGGCCGGTGTGGCGAGGCCGAGCGCCAGCAGCAGGCCGCCGCCCGTCTCCGCCAGGCCCGCCGCCGTGGCGCTCGCCTTGCCGGGCCGGTAGCCCACGGACTCCATGAACTGGCCCGTGCCCTCCAGACCGTGCCCGCCGAACCAGCCGAACAGCTTCTGCGCACCGTGCGCCGCCAGCACCCCGCCGGTGCCCAGCCGGAGCAGCAGCAGGCCCAGATCACGTCGGTCGTAACAGGTCACGGTGACTCCCAGCAGACGGGCGGACAGGCTCCCTCCCCACCCCACCCTCGCACCGCCGGTCACGCCCGTCCCGTCCTGACTGCCGTTCGGGTGGCGGCCCCGGGGGAGCGGTGCGTGTCCGCGCGTGCGCTGCGGCTCCTGGCGGTCCCGCCACGACGGCACGGACCGTGGGGCGCGACGGGATCGCCGTGCGCGCACTCGGCTTCGGCCGCCGGGCCTCCGGGGGCCGGCCGCGACCTCCCCGGGCGCCCTGGCCTGGCTGTGGGTCCACGGCCCGCGGGCCGTGCCCGCCCCCGGTTTCCGCACCGTCACCCGGGCCGAGGAGAACGCCGACGCGCTCGCGAAGGGCCCTCTCCCACGGCCCGGTTGACGGAGAACGGCCACCTGCCCGGCCGGTAACGGACCGGGCGGCCGGTACGGCGGGGCGGGCGGGCGGCGCGGGCGGTGCCGTGCCCGTTGCGCCGGCCGTCCGAATCGGCGCCGTACCGGCCCTCCGATCGCGAGAGCCCCGCTCGGCGCGGTGTACCTTCCCCGAGTGCGTGAAAGTTCCCGGCTCAGCCGGCGTGCCGTCCTCGGGCTGACGGCCGCCGCCCTGCCCCTGTCCATGGCCACCGAAGCCGCGGCGGCCACCGTCGTCGGCGGCGAACGCCTGGCCCGTACCGGCGTCCAGGCGCGCGGCGCCTCCGGACTGCCCGACAAGCTCACCGCCCGGTCCTGGCTGGTCGCCGACTGCGTGACCGGCGAGGTGCTCGCCTCCTTCGGCGCGCACCGGCGCCTCGCGCCGGCGTCCACGCTGAAGATGCTGTTCGCGGACACCGTGCTGAAGAAGTTCGACCGCACCGAGCGGTACCGGGTCACCGAGGCCGATCTCGCCGACGTCCCGGCCGGCTCCAGCCTCGTCGGCATCAAGCCCGGCATCACCTACACCGTCGAGCAGTTGTGGCAGGGCGTGTTCCTGCGCTCCGGCAACGACGCCGTGCACGTGCTGGCCCACATGAACGGCGGCATCGCCAAGACCGTCGCCGAGATGCAGGCCAGGGCCGCCGACCTCCAGGCCCTGGACACCCGCGTGGTCAGCCCCGACGGCTTCGACCACGAGGGCCAGCTCTCCTCGGCGTACGACCTGACGCTCTTCGCCCGCCACGGCCTGCGGGACGCCGAGTTCCGCCGCTACTGCGGCACGCGGACCGCCGACTTCCCGGCGGGCGGCAAGAAGACGTTCCAGATCCAGAACACCGACCGCCTGCTCACCGGGGCATGGGGGCTCAAGACGTACAACGGCCTGATCGGTGTGAAGAACGGCTACACCAGCCATGCCGGCAACACCTTCACCGGCGCGGCCACCCGGGGCGGGCGCACCCTGCTCGTCACCGTGATGCACCCGCAGGCCGGCGGCAACGGCGTCTACGAGGAGACCGCCGCGCTGCTCGACTGGGGCTTCGGACACGGGCGTTCGGCCCAGGCCGTCGGCATGCTGGTGGCACCGCTGAGCGAGGGCGGGGCGCGCACGGCCACGGAGCCCGCGCGGCCGCCGGTGCGCGCGGCGGCCGGCACACCCGGCGTGGCGGCCCCCGGCGGCCCGGCCTGGCCGGCCGTGGGCGCCGGCGCCGGCGCGCTCGCGCTGCTGGGCGCGGGAGCCTGGACCCTGCGCCGCCGCCGTACCCGGACCCCGGCGGCCGGCGAACCGGCGGGCCGGGGCAGACGCCGCCGCTGAGCGGAGGGCCGTCGTACGACACGGCGCGGCGGCCGTCCCCGCCGGCCGGTGTGTCCTCGCGTACGCCGCGAGGTGCACCCCCCTGGTCCGGTCCGGTGGTACGGCCGCCGGCCGCCTCCCCCCTCGGAAGTGGCTGCGGAACTCCCCTGCCCAACTGTGAAGTTCTGGTGGAGGGAAGTTGAGCACACGTCAGTTACGGCCGGCAATACCTCGGAGGGCCGGCGTCCGCCCGCGCGTGCGGACCGGCGCGGCTCAGCCCCGCCCGATGTACGGCATCGTCGTCGCCATCACCGTCGCGAACTGCACGTTCGCCTCCAGGGGCAGTTCCGCCATGTGCCGTACCGTGCGCGCCACGTCGGCCACGTCCATCACCGGTTCCGGGGCTACCTCCCCGTTTGCCTGGAGTACGCCCGTGCGCATCCGCTCCGTCATGTCGGTCGCCGCGTTGCCGATGTCGAGCTGGCCGACCGCGATCCGGTACGGCCGCCCGTCCAGGGACAGCGACTTGGTCAGCCCGGTCAGCGCGTGCTTGGTCGCGGTGTAGGCGACCGAGTGCGGCCGGGGCGCGTGCGCCGAGACGGAGCCGTTGTTGATGATCCGGCCGCCCTGCGGGTCCTGTTCCTTCATCCGCCGGTAGGCCGCCCGAGCGCACAGGAAGGCGCCGTTGAGGTTCGTGTCCACGACCTGCCGCCAGGCGTCGTACGACAGCTCCTCCACCGGGACCCCGCCGGGCCCGAAGGTGCCCGCGTTGTTGAACAGCAGGTCCACCCGGCCGAACCGCTCCACGGTGGCCGTGAACAGCCCCTCGACGTCCTCGGGCCGGGACACGTCGGTGGGCACGGCCAGCGCGGCGGCCCCCGGCACCAGTGCCGCCGTCCGGGCCAGCGGTGCGGCCCGCCGCCCGGCCAGTGCCACGGACCAGCCGGCGCGCAGCAGTTCCACGGCGACGGCCCGCCCGATCCCGGTCCCGGCGCCGGTCACCACTGCGGTCTTCGCGTTCCTGTCAGTCATGACTCCGCAGCGTAGGCCCCGCATCCGCGATGCGGAATCGGGTGTCCGCCATACGGTTGTCCGAGGGCTATCCGAGGGCTATCCGAGGGCTGTCCGACGGCTGTCGGCGGTTATCCGGCGGCGGCCACCGTCGCGTCCGCCCGCTCCTCGCCGGGGTAGCGCACCCCGATCCGCTCCCGCACCGCGTCCAGCGTGCGCATCACCGCGAGCGTCCCCTCCAGCGGCACCAGCGGCGACTCCTTCTCACCCGCGCGCAGCGCCCGCATGACCTCCCGCGCCTCGTGCCGCAGGCTGGTGCGCGGCCCGTCGGCGGGGTCGGCGGCGAACTCCTCGGGGTCACGGCCGTCGCGGTGCAGCACGAACCGCTCCGGATGGAAGAACCCGGACGGGACGTCGATCCGGCCGCGCGTGCCGGTCACCGACGCGGTCACCGCCGTACCGCCGGCGATCGAGCAGTGCACCGAGGCGAGCGCGCCGCTCTCCCAGGACAGCAGGGCGCCCGTCTGGAGGTCGACGCCCTCGGGCGAGAGCACCGCGCTCGCGGTGACCGTGTCCGGCTCGCCCAGCAGCAGGTGCGCGAACGACACCGGGTACACGCCCAGATCCAGCAGCGCGCCGCCGCCCAGCGCCGGGTCCCGCAGCCGGTGCGCGGCCGGGAACGGCCCGGCGATCCCGAAGTCCGCCTGCACCGTGCGCACCTCGCCGATCGCCCCGTCCGCCACCAGCTCCGTCAGCCGCCGGACCAGCGGATTGCAGTACATCCACATCGCCTCCATCAGGAAGCGGTCGTGCTCCCGCGCCAGTGCGACGAGTTCCGCCGCCTCGCGCAGGTTCAGCGTGAACGGCTTCTCGCACAGCACGTTCCGGCCCGCCGCCAGGCACAGGCCGGCCGCCGCCCGGTGCGCCACGTGCGGAGTGGCGACGTACACCACGTCGACGTCCGGGTCCGCGGCCAGCGACTCCCAGTCGCCGTACGCGCGTTCCGCCCCGCACCGCTCGGCGAACGCCTCGGCCGACTCCCGCCGGCGGGAGGCCACCGCCGCGATCTCCGCGTCCGGCAGATCGACCAGATCCGCGGCGAACGCCGCCGCGATCCCGCCGGTCGCCAGGATCCCCCACCGCACGTTCCGCTCCGCCATCGCCGTCCCGCCCTCGCTCATCCGTGCCTCGGCAGTGTGTACGAGCTGAGAGCATAGGTGCCGGTCGCGTCCGCGACAGCGATGTCAGCGAAGAGGGAGGGGCACATGCCGGAGCACACGGCGGCACCGACACCGGACACGCGGCGGGAGGGGGCGACGGCCCGGCCGGCGGCCGGCGTCCGCCGCACCGGACTGCTCGTCACCTTCCTCCTGGGCGGCCTCACCGCGACCCCGCCCCTCGCGATGGACATGTACCTCCCGTCCCTGCCGGAGGTCACCCACGCGCTGCACGCGCCCGCCGCCACCGTCCAGCTCACCCTCACCGCGTGCCTGCTCGGCATGGCCCTCGGACAGCTCGTGGTCGGCCCGATGAGCGACCGCTGGGGCCGCCGCCGGCCGCTGCTCGCCGGCCTCGCCGTCTACGTCGTCGCCACCGCCCTGTGCGCACTCGCCCCGAACGTGGAGACCCTGGTCGCCTTCCGGCTGGCCCAGGGACTCGGGGGCGCGGCCGGGATCGTCATCGCGCGTGCCGTCGTCCGCGATCTCCACGACGGCGTGGCCATGGCCCGCTTCTTCTCCACCCTGATGCTGATCTCCGGGGTCGCCCCGGTCGTGGCACCGCTCATCGGCGGGCAACTGCTGCGGGTGACGGACTGGCGGGGCGTGTTCGTCGTCCTCACCGTGGTCGGCGCCGCGCTCGCCGCGCTCGTCTGGCTGCGGCTGCCCGAGACGCTGGAGCCCGCCGGCCGGCACAGCGGCGGCGCGGGCGAGGCCCTGCGGTCGATGCGCGCCCTCCTCGCCGACCTGCCCTTCACCGGCTACATGCTGGCCGGCGGCTTCACCTTCGCCGCGCTGTTCGCGTACATATCCGCCTCGCCCTTCGTCGTCCAGGAGATCTACGGCGCCTCCCCGCAGACCTTCAGCCTGCTGTTCGGCCTGAACTCCATCGGCCTGGTGATCACCGGGCAGGTCAACGGCAAGCTGCTGGTGGGCCGGGTCAGCCTGGACAAGGTGTTCGCCGTCGGCCTCGCGGTGATCGCGCTCGCGGCCACCGCCCTGCTGCTGATGGCCTCCGGCGTCTTCGGCGACACGGGTCTCGTCCCGGTCGCCGCGGCCCTCTTCGTACTGATGTCCGCCATGGGCATCACCCTGCCCAACGCGCAGTCCCTCGCCCTGCAGCGCACCCGGCACGCCGCCGGTTCCGCCTCCGCGCTGCTCGGCACCTCCTCCTTCCTCGTCGGCGCGGTCGCCTCGCCGCTCGTCGGCGTCGCGGGGGAGCGCACCGCCGTGCCCATGGCGGTGGTCCAACTGGCCGGGGCACTGGTCGCGGCGGTCTGCTTCATGGGAATGTGCCGTCCCTGGACGACACGGAAGACCAGCCGTGCGGGCGCGGAGGGAGACATGAGCTGAGCGCACCGAGACTGCGCGCCGGCACACCGGAACGCGCCGGGCTCGACCCCGTCGCGCTCGGGCACCTGGCCGCCGGGGCGCGCGCCCTCACCGCCGGTGAGCGCCCGTGGGCGGCCGGCGCCGTCGTGCTGGCCGGCCGCGGGCCCGTGATCGCCGTGGCCGAGGCCACCGGCTGGGCGGTCCGCTACGCCCGCCACGACCCGGGGACCGGCACCGGTGTCGAACTGCCGCCCGCCGCCCGGGTCCCGGCCGCCCTCGACACCCGCTTCGACCTGGCCTCCCTCACCAAGCTGTTCACCTCGGTGGCCGCGGTGCAGCAGATCGAGCGCGGCACGCTCGGCATCGACACCCGCGTCGGCGACTGCCTGCCCGACTTCCACGCCGCCGTCGCGCACGGCATCACGGTACGGCAGCTCCTCACACACACCTCCGGGCTGCGCCCCGAACTCCCCCTGTACGACTGCCCGGACGACGCCACCCGGCTGGACCTGCTGCGCGCCGAGGCCCCGGTGGCCGCGCCGGGCACGTACCGGTACTCGGACCTGAACATGCTGCTGCTCCAGTCCGTCCTGGAGCGGATCACCGGCCGCCCCCTGGACGTCCTCGTGCGGGACGGCATCACCCGCCCGCTCGGCATGGCCGCCACCGCGTTCGGCCCCTGCCCCGGCGCCGCGGCCACCGAGGACCAGCGGCGGCCGTGGGCCAAGGCCGACCGGGGCATGCTGCGGGGCGTGGTCCACGACGAGAACGCGTGGGCACTCGGCGGGGTCGCCGGGCACGCCGGACTGTTCTCCACCGCCCCCGACCTCGCCGTCTTCTGCCGCGCCCTGCTCGCCGGCGGCTCCTACGGCCCCGCGCGCATCCTCGGCCAGGACTACGTGGAGCTGCTGTTCACCCCGCCCGGCCTGGGCTTCGCCGTGGACCAGCCGTCCTTCATGGGCGCGCTCGCCGGCCGCGGCGCCGCGGGCCACACCGGCTTCACCGGCACGTCCCTGGTCGTGGACCCGGCCACGGACACGTTCCTGATCCTGCTGGCCAACACGGTCCACCCCAGCCGCCGCCCGGCGGACAACGGCCCACGCGCCGCCCTGGCAACCCTGCTGTCCCAAGCCGTGATCTGACCCCACCCACGGTGCCCATCCGCCCCGGCCGGTCCGCCCGCACCGGTGCTTCGGCACCGGGGCGCCGGACCGCCCGCCCGCCGCTCCGAACGGCTCGCCGGCGGCGCCGGACTCCCGCCCGCACCGGTGGTTCGGCACCGCGGGGCCGGACCTCTGCCCGCGTCGGTGGCTCGGCACTGCGGTGCCGGGGTGCCCGCCCGTACCGGCGGCTCCGCGCCGGGGCGCGGCGCTGGTCCGCCCGCCCGGCTGGTCCGCCCGCCTTCGTCGCCGGTCTGCCGGCCCGCCTGCACCGGCGACTCGGCACCGCGGCGGGGGGCCGCTCGCCCGCGCCAGCGGCTCGGCACCGTGGGGCCGGGGTGCCCGGCCGTACCGGCGAGGCCGCGCCGGGGCGCGGCGCTGGTCCGCCCGCCCGGTTGGTCCGCCCGCCTTCGTCGCCGGTCTGCCGGCCCGCCTGCACCGGCGACTCGGCACCGCGGCGCGGGGCCGCTCGCCCGCGCGGCGGTTCGGCACCGTGGGGCCGGGGTGCCCGCCCGTACCGGCGAGGCCGCGCCGGGGCGCGGCGCTGGTCCGCCCGCCGGCCCACCCGCCCGCGGCTCCGGACGGCTCGCTCGCGGCGCCGGGTCCCCGCCCGCGCGGCGGTTCGGCACCGGGGTGCCGGGCCGCCCGGCCGCGCCAGCGGATCAGCACTGCGGCGTCTGCACACCCCCGCCCCACGGGGCCGGGGTGCCGTACCGGCGGCCCTGCGGCCCGGTGGGGCGCCGTAGAATCGCCAGGTGAACGACCCCACCTCCGCGGCCGCGGTGCTCCGTGCCGCCCTGGCCGAGTTGCTGGACGGGCTGCCGGCCAGGGAGACGGCCGCCGCCGTGGACCGGCTGATCGCCCACTACCGCGGCGACACCCCGACCCACGCCCCGATCCTGCGCGACCGCGCCGACGTCGCCGCGTACGCCGCCTACCGGATGCCGGCCACCTTCGAGGCGGTCCGCTCCGCGCTCGCCGCGTTCGCCGCCGCCGTGCCCGGCTGGAGTCCGGCCGGCCACACCGACGTCGGCGGCGGCACCGGCGCCGCCACCTGGGCCGTCACCGCGACCTGGCCCGGCGGGCGCCCCGTCACCGTGCTGGACTGGGCCGAGCCCGCCATCGCCCTCGGCCGCGAGCTGGCCGCCGCCCGGCCGGCCCTCGCGGACGCCCGCTGGCGGCGCGCCCGGATCGGCGCCGACCTCACCCTGGACGACACCGACCTGGTCACCGTGTCGTACGTCCTCAACGAGCTGACGCAGGCCGACCGCGCCGCCCTCGTCGACGCCGCCGCCCGCGCCGCCCGGTCCGTCGTCATCGTGGAGGCCGGCACCCCGGCCGGCTACGCCCGGGTCATCGAGGCCCGCGACCGGCTGATCCGGGCCGGCTTCCGGATCGCCGCGCCCTGTCCGCACAGCGCCGCCTGCCCCATCGCGCCCGGCACCGACTGGTGCCACTTCGCCGCCCGGGTCGGCCGCTCCTCGCTGCACCGCCAGGTCAAGGGCGGCTCGCTGGCGTACGAGGACGAGAAGTTCTCCTACGTCGCCGCCACCCGGCTGCCCGCCGCGCCGGCCGCCGCCCGCGTGGTCCGGCGCCCGCAGATCCGCAAGGGCCAGGTGCTGCTGGACCTGTGCGAGAGCGGGGAGCGGCTGGACCGCACCACCGTCACCAAGCGCCACGGCGACCTGTACAAGGCGGCCCGGGACGCCGCCTGGGGCGACGCCTGGCCGCCGGACGGCTCCGCGTCGTAGTCCGCCCGGACCGCTTGTTACTTTCGACGCCATGGTCGACAAGCCCGCCCCCGATGCCACCCGCCGCAGCGAGAAGTCCCGCCGGGCGATCTACGCCGCCGCCCTCGCGCTGGTCGGCGAGGTCGGCTATCCGAAGACCACCGTCGAGCGCATCGCCGCCCGGGCCGGCGTCGGCAAGCAGACCATCTACCGCTGGTGGTCCTCCAAGGCGGACGTCCTGCTGGAGGCGTTCCTCGACCTCGCCGGACAGACCGCCGAGGCGGCCGGGCAGGAGCCGTACGCCATCCCGGACACCGGCGACCTGGCCGCCGACCTCAAGGCGGTGCTGCGGGCCACGGTGGACGAGCTGCACGACCCGCGCTTCGAGGTGCCGACGCGGGCGCTGACGGCGGAGGGCGTGGTGAACGAGCAGGTCGGCCGCGCGTTCGTGACCGCGCTGCTCGAACCGCAGCTCCAGCTCTACGTCGCCCGGCTGCGCGCGGCCCAGGACGCCGGGCAGGTACGGCCCGACGTGGACCCCCGGATCGCGCTGGAGCTGTTCGTGTCGCCCCTCGCCCAGCGCTGGCTGCAGCGGACCGGGCCGATCTCCCACGCCTACACGGACACCCTGGTCGACTACGCCCTGCACGGCATCGCGCCCCGCTGACGCGCCCCCGCGCACGACCGCCGGCCCGTGCGATCCCGTCCGCCGCGCCCCCCGGTCCGCGCGAAGATGGGACGATGAGGCATGCTGTCCGCACAGCAGCGAGGCCACCACGGGACCGAGGGGATAGATGAGCGACACGTTCGGCGGCCACACCGGCCGGCAGGGCAGACTCTCCCAGTGGCTGCGCGGACGCCGCCCGAAGGAGGCCGACGCCGCCGGGGACGGCGGCCGGGAGGCCCTGCTGCTCGCCGCCGCCGGCGCGGGTCTGCCGCTCGCCCCCGCCGCCCATCCCGCGCCGGGCTACCGCTGCTCCTGCGACCGCGTCGGCTGTCCCACCCCGGCCCGGCACCCGGTGTCGTTCGCCTGGCAGACGCAGTCCACCACCGACCGCGGCCAGATCGAGCGCTGGGCCCGGCACCAGCCGCAGGCGAACTTCATCACCGCCACCGGCATGGTGCACGACGTGCTCGACGTGCCCCTCGACGCCGGCCGGGAGGCTCTTCAGCGCCTGCTCGCCTCCGGTGTGGAGGTCGGCCCGGTCGCCGAGAGCGACGACGGCCGCATGCTGTTCTTCACCCTCACCCGGGGCACCCCGGAGGACGAGGACGAGTGGTGGCCGTGCGAGCTGGACTGCCACCCGGAGACGATGGACGAGCACCCCGGCCTGCGCTGGCACTGCCGGGGCTCCTACGTCCTGGTGCCGCCCGCCCGGCTGCCCGGCGACGACGGCCAGCGGGTGCGCTGGGTGCGCGGCCCCGAGCATCCGCTGCCCGACCCGCTGAGCCTGCTGGAGGCGCTCACCGACGCCTGCGCCCGGCACGCCGGCACCGACCAGCAGGGCAGCACCTGGCCGCTGCACCGCTGACCGGTCCGCCGGTGGCTCACCCGCCCTGTGCGGCCGTCAGCCCCTGCACCCGCCCCAGCATCCGCACCGGACCGCTGCCGGCCGGGTCGTACACGGCCTCGTTGGCGATCGACTCCAGCGTCAGGGACTGCTTGACCTCGCCCTTGATCAGGGCCCGCACGTCCCGGTCGGGCACCGGCACGGTGGCACCCGGGTAGGCGGTCTGCTTCTCGTAGTGGTGCGTGGTGAAGAACACCAGCGCGCCGCCGTCCGCCGTGCGCAGCGCCAGCGGCGCGTAGTCGCCGTGGGTGAGCGGTGCGTCGATGAACTGCCGGACCAGGCCGGGCTTGCGGGCCGCCTTCGCGCGCTCCGCGCGCAGCCCGCTGGTGCCGCGGCCGTCCGCGAAGGTCTTCCCGCCGCTCTTCAGATAGGCCGCGTACGCCTTGCTCAGCGCGTCCGGGCGCACGGCCAGCCGCCCGGTGCCGGCGGGCACCGCCTCGGCCCAGCCGGCCTCGCCGGTGCGGAACTCGGGCACGGTCCCCGGCGCCATCAGCGTCAGGTACGCCACCCGCCACCGCTCGCCGAGGTCGCCGCGGGTGAACACCAGCACCCAGCGGTAGTCGCCGCCCTTGTTGCCCCGGGCGTCGGCGACGAACCAGCGGGGCCAGCCGGCCTTCTCGGGGATCGTGATCTTCACATCGGTCAGCGTCAGCGGGGTGTGCCGCGGATTTCCGGACGGGCTGTTGACGTGCCCGGCCCTCAGCCGGGCGGAGTCGATCGCGGCGAGGGCGCCGGTGACATAGGGCGCGTCCACCGAACGGTCGTAGGTCTGGTCGGCCTTGTTGTACGCGGCGGTGAAGGCGGTGAGCGCCCTGGCGGCCTCGGCGCGCGTGGCGGCGGGCAGCACCTCGCGCTCGCCGTGCACCACCACGCAGCCGCTCGCCGTCAGCGACAAAGCGGTCAGCGAGGCCGCTATGAGTGCGTTCCGCTCACGCCTGCGAAGCCGTCGACGGCTGCGTTCCCTGGTCATCGGGCTCCCTCACCTTCCCCTTCCCGGAGGCGAACCCTACCGGGGAGAGGAATAGCCCGAGCACCGGGACCAGATACAGCGCCCACACCGTGATCTGGACGACCGTCGGGTCCGGCTGGAAGTTGAACACGCCCTTCAGCAGCGTGCCGTACCAGCTGTCCGGCGGGATGGTGTCGCTGATGTCGAACGCCAGGTCGGTCAGGCCCGGGATCCAGCCGGCCTCCTGGAGGTCGTGGAAGCCGTACGCCAGCACGCCCGCCGCGACCACCACCAGCATGCCGCCGGTCCAGGTGAAGAACTTCGCCAGGTTGATCTTCAGCGCGCCCCGGTAGAACAGCCAGCCCAGCAGGACGGCCGTGGCGAGGCCGAGGGCGACCCCGGCCAGCGGGCGCGGGGTGCCGTCGGAGGCCGCGTGCACCGACGCCCACACGAACAGCGCGGTCTCCAGGCCCTCCCGGCCGACGGCGAGGAACGCGGTGGCGACCAGCGCGCCGGTGCCGAGGGCGAGGGCCGCGTCCAGCTTGCCGTGCAGCTCCGACCTCAGGTGCCGGGCGGTGCGCCGCATCCAGAACACCATCCAGGTCACCAGGCACACGGCGAGGACCGACAGGGAGCCGCCGAGCGCCTCCTGCGCCTGGAAGGTCAGTTCCTGCGAGCCGAACTCCAGCGCGCAGCCGAAGCCCATGGCGATGACGACGGCCACACCGATGCCGGCCCAGATCGGCTTCAGGGCGTCCTTGCGGCCGGTCTTGACCAGATAGGCGATCAGGATGCAGACGACGAGCGACGCCTCAAGGCCCTCGCGCAGGCCGATCAGGTAGTTGGAGAACACGGACTACGCCTCCTTCGAGAACAGCGTGCTGCCCCACCAGTCGTCCGCGTCGCGGACGCCGGGCGGGATCGCGAAGACCGCCGAACCCACGTGCTGGATGTACTCGTTGAGCGCGTCGTGCGCCGACAGTCGGCGCTGGAGCGGGATGAAGCCCTTGCGCACGTCCCGCTGGTAGGCGAGGAAGAACAGGCCCGCGTCGAGCCGGCCAAGCCCGTCCGTGCCGTCGGTGAAGGAGTAGCCCCGGCGCAGGATCGTGATCCCGCCGTTGGCGTCCGGGTGCGCGAGCCGCACGTGCGCGTCGGGCTTCATCGCCTTCAGGAACGGCTCGTCGTGCTCCTTGGGCTTGCCGACCGGGGCGCCCTCGCGCTTGTCGCGGCCGAAGACGTCCTCCTGCTCCTGCAGCGAGGTGCGGTCCCAGGTCTCGATGTTCATCCGGATACGCCGGGCGACCAGGTACGACCCGCCGGTCATCCACTCCGGCCCGTCGCCGTCGCCGACCCAGACGAACTTGTCCAGCCGGCCGGTCTCGGTGCCCGCGATATTGCGGGTGCCGTCCTTGAAGCCGAAGAGGTTGCGCGGGGTCTGCGCGCCCGGCGTGGTGGAGGAGGTCTTGCCGAAGCCGAGCTGGGACCAGCGCACGGCCACCGTGCCGAAGCCGATCCGGGCCAGGTTGCGGATGGCGTGCACGGCCACCTGCGGGTCGTCGGCGCACGCCTGCACGCACAGGTCGCCGCCGGTGCGGGAGCGGTCCAGGTTGTCCCCGGGGAACCGGGGCAGGTCGGCCAGGGCCGCCGGCCGCTTCCCGGCCAGATCGAACCGGTCGAAGAGGGACGGCCCGAAGCCGATGGTCAGCGTCAGCCGGGACGGGGCGAGCCCGAGCGCCTCGCCGGTGTCGTCGGGCGGCGCCTCGGCGAGCCCGCCGTAGGCGCCCTCGCCGACCGGCTTGCCGGCGGTCATCCGGCGGGCCGCGGCCGTCCACTCCTTCAGCATCCGGACGAACTCGTCGCGGTCCTCGGTCTTCACGTCGAACGCGGCGAAGTGCAGCCGGTCCTGGACCGGGGTGGCGATGCCGGCCTGGTGGGCGCCGTGGAACTCCACCGCGCCGCCCGTCTCGGCGGCCACCGGGTCCACGTCGTCGCCCGCCTTGGCCATCGCCACCGCGCCGCCGGCCGCCGCGGCCCCGAGCGCGAGCCCGGCCCCGCCCCAGCCGATCAGCGCCCGGCGCGACGGAGTCCCGCCCTGTGTCTCGGTCATCGCTGTGCCCTCCTGCTCACTTCACGACCGCGGCGGCCAGCTTGGACAGCGGCTCGGCGAGCGCGTTCACCGCGTCCGACAGCTCCTTGCGCTGCTCCTTGCCGACCTTGTCGTAGGAGACGAAGTCGTACGACGCCTTGTCCGGGCGGTAGCTGCCGAGCAGCGTCTCCAGCGCCGTGAACCGCTTGTCCAGGTCCTTCGTCAGGGCCGGGTCGTTCTTCGCGGCGACCGGCTTCAGCAGCTCGTACGCCTTCCGGGCGCCCTCGACGTTGCCCTGGAAGTCGACCAGGTCGGTGTGGGCGTAGCGGTCCTCCTCACCGGTGACCTTGCCGGTGGCGACCTCGTCCAGCAGTTCCTTGGCGCCGTTGGCCATGGAGGTCGGGGTGATCTCGGCCTTGCCGACCCGGCGCTGCCAGTCCTTCAGGTCCGTCACCAGCCGGCCGGCGAGGGCCTTCTCCTCGGCGCCGATCTTCCGGTCGTGCCACAGGGCCTTCTCCAGCCGGTGCCAGCCGGTCCACCGCTGCCCGTCCTCCAGGCCGTCCTCGCGGACGTCGACCTTGGGGTCGATGTCACCGAAGGACTCGGCGACCGGCTCGGTGCGCTCCCAGCCGAGGCGGGAGAGGGCGTACGCCTTCTTCGCGGCCGTCAGGTCGCCGGCCTGGACGGCCTTGGCGAAGGCCTCGGCCTTCGGCACGGTCTCGTCGGCCTGGTCCTGGGCGTACTGGCGGTAGTCGGCGACCGCCCGGTCCAGCCGCGGGTCGCGCTGCGCGGCGGAGCCGCCGCCGGTCACGGTGAGCTTCTGCCGGACGCCGTGGCCCTTCATGCCGGGCCGGCAGGCGATCTCGTACGAGCCGGCCTTCACCTCGGCGGTCAGCGTGTACTTGGTGCCCGGCCCGATGTTCTCCTTCTCGGAGACGATCCGGTCGTCCGGGAAGACGATCTCGACCTCGGTCGCCTTCGCGCCCTTGTTCTCGATCTTCAGTGTCACCTGGCCGGCCGGGACGGAGGTGCGGGAGGTCTCGCAGGTGGAGTCCGCCGCGGTGACCTGGATGGCGTCCCCGTCCTTGGCATCGCTCTTCGCGGTGCAGGCCGAGAGTGCGGTCAGAGCGGCCGCGGTCGCGGCGGCGGTGACGGTCAGTCGGACGGCTCGCATGCAGGCTCCAAGCGGATCTGTTCTGGTGAGGCTGCCCTAACTTACATGAGGCTTACCTCACCCAGACCCCCGCGGTCCGTGATTCTGCTCTCAGCGCCCGGGCCCCCGGGACGGTGGTCCGGACCGCTCCCGGCGCCGGGGCGCCGGACGGGGTGTTTCAATGCCCCGGTGACTGACTACGACGTACTCCGCGTCTTCTGCGGACCGGACGGCGGCTACGGCAACAGGCTGGGCGTCGTCCGGGACGGCTCGGTGCTGCCCGGGCGGGCGGACCGCCAGGCGCTGGCCGGCGAACTCGGCTTCAGCGAGACCGTGTTCGTGGACGACCCCGAGCGCGGAGTGATCGACATCTATACGCCCACCCTGCGGCTGCCGTTCGCCGGTCACCCGTGCGTGGGCACCGCCTGGCTGCTCGACGTGCCCGAACTCGTCACCCCCGCCGGTGTCGTCGGGGTGCGGCTGGACGGCGAGTTCACCTGGATCGAGGCCCGCGCCGAGTGGGCGCCGCCGCGCACCCTGCGCCAGTACCCGGACGCGGCCGCCGTGGACGCGCTTCAAGTCCCGTCGGGGAAGCCGGGGGAACCAGGAGAACCAGGGGAGTGGGTGTACGCATGGGCGTGGGAGGACGAGGCGGCCGGGCGGGTCCGTGCCCGGGGCTTTCCTGGGCGCGTCGACGAGCGCGGCGCCAGCCGCTCCGGTGGAGCCGGTGCTCGCACCGGGGGGATCGACGAGGACGAGGCCACCGGGGCGGCGGCGCTGCTGCTCACCGACCGGCTGGGCCGGGCCCTGAACATCACCCAGGGCCGGGGCTCGCAGATCCTGACCGCGCCGCAGCCGCACGGCTGGACGGAGATCGGCGGGCGGGTCCGGCTGGAGCGCTGAGCCGTACCGGTGTCCGGGTGAGGGCCGGGCGCCCGTCCGGGTGGAACCGCGTGTGCGCGGCAGGGCGAACGGGGACCAGTGGGCGTGACCACTCCGCCTCCCCGAGAGGAGCACCATGCGCATCAGATCAGTCCTGGCCGCGACCGTTCTCGCCGTCGCCCTGGCCGCGACCGGCGCGACGACGGCCGGCGCCCACGGCCGCGACGACGACAGCGACGAGAGCAAGGACCGCGAGGCCGTGTGCAGCGAGTACTCCGGCCAGATCACCTCGCTGGAGAACACCATCTCCTGGGCCGGCACCCACTGCCGGGGCTCCCTGCACTGATGCGGTCCGGGTCCCCCTCGCGCACGCGGCGAGGGGGACCCGGGGCCCGCCGGCCCGCGGTCAGGGCAGGGTGAGGATGTCCGCGCCGGTGTCGGTCACCACCAGCGTGTGCTCGAACTGCGCGGTCCGCTTGCGGTCCTTCGTCACGACCGTCCAGCCGTCGTCCCACATGTCGTACTCGTGGGTGCCCAGCGTCAGCATCGGCTCGATCGTGAACGTCATCCCCGGCTGCATCACCGTCGTCGCGTGCGGACTGTCGTAGTGCGGGACGATCAGCCCGGAGTGGAACGACGAGTTGATGCCGTGCCCGGTGAAGTCCCGCACCACGCCGTAGCCGAAGCGCTTGGCGTAGGACTCGATGACCCGGCCGATGACATTGATCTGCCGGCCCGGCCGCACGGCCTTGATCGCCCGGTTCAGCGCCTCCCGGGTCCGCTCCACCAGCAGCCGCGACTCCTCGTCCACCTCGCCGACCAGGTACGTGGCGTTGTTGTCGCCGTGCACACCGCCGATGTACGCCGTCACGTCGAGGTTGACGATGTCACCGTCCCGCAGGACCGTGGAGTCCGGGATGCCGTGGCAGATGACCTCGTTGACCGAGGTGCACAGCGACTTCGGGAAGCCGCGGTAGCCCAGCGTGGACGGGTAGGCGCCGTGGTCGCACAGGTAGGCGTGGGCGACCGCGTCGAGCCGGTCCGTGGTCACGCCGGGTGCGATGATCTTCGCGGCCTCCTCCATCGCCCGCGCGGCGATACGGCCGGCGATCCGCATCGCCTCGATGGTCTCCGGGGTCTGCACCTCCGGCCCCGTGTACGGCGCCGGCGCGGGCTTGCCGACGTACTCGGGGCGCCGGATGTTTCCGGGGACCGGACGGGTGGGAGACAGCTCCCCTGGTACGAGCAGCGACTGGCCAGACATGCCAGCGAGTCTAACCAGCGGACATGGGGGAACATGTCGGTGGCGAGAGGAGCTGTCCATGGCCCTGTTCAAGAAGCGCACCGCCGGCAAGCCGGGCGAGTGGTACTACTGCCTGGAGCACAAGAAGGTCGAGGAGGGCCCGGACTGCCCGGGCAAGGACCGCTTCGGGCCCTACGCCTCCCCCCAGGAGGCCCGGCACGCGATGGAGACCGCCGCCGAGCGCAACCTCCAGTGGGAGAACGACCCGCGCTGGCACGACGCGTCCGCCGGCCGGGACGGCGACGAGGCCTGACCCGGGCACGTCACCAGGAGGCCGGGGGCGGGGCCGTCAGGGCCTCCGCCAGCCGGGACAGACGGTCCCGGAACCCCCGCCGGGCCCGCGGCGGGCCCGCGTTCTCCCCGGCCGCCGCGCTCACCAGGTGCTGCACGGTGTCCAGGTCCAGCTCCGCGCCTTCCGGCACGGCCAGCGTGTCGTGCGCCAGCGCCGCCAGCTCGCCCCCGCCCGCGCCGAGCGCCAGCACCGTCGCCCCGGCCCGCCGGGCGTCGTGCACCCGCTCCAGCAGCGGCGCCGGCTCCCGCACCGCCACCACCAGCAGGGTCTCGCCGCGCCGCGCCGCCGCGAGCCGGCCCGGACCGACCGCCAGGTGCGGGGGATCACCGGGCCGCGGGTGCTGCCGGACCAGCGTCGGCGCCAGCTCGGGCGTGCCCGACCAGGCCGCCTCGTCCACCAGGTGCGCGGCCAGGTGCCACGGCTCGTACTCCGCCGTGCCCGCCAGCAGCAGCCCGCCGCCGTGCGCCACCACCGACCCGCGCAGCACCCCGGCGAACCGCCGGGTGGCACCCAGCCACTCGGTCCCGGCCAGCACTTCCCGCAGCAACGCGACCCGTACGGCGTCCATGGACCGCATCCTGCCGGAACCGGTCAGTCGTGACCCGGAGTTCACCGGGAATTCGCCCGGACTGGGGAGGGTCCCGGCCCGTCCCGACCCAGGAGCCGCCCGATGACCGACGTCACCGTCCCCTTCCGCGCGGGCCACGAGGGATACGCCTCCTTCCGCATACCCGCGCTCGTCGCCACCGCCTCCGGCACGCTGCTCGCCTTCTGCGAGGGCCGCGCCGACTCCGCCGCCGACCACGGCCGCATCGCCGTCGTGCTGAAACGCTCCACGGACGGCGGCCGCACCTGGGGCCCGCTCCAGGTCGCCGCGGACCACGGACCCGACCTCGCCGGCAACCCGGCCCCGGTCGTCCTGGACACCGGCCGCGTCCTGCTCGTCCACATCCGCGCCGCCGCCTGGGCCACGGAGGCCGCCATCCTGCGCGGACAGGTCCCGGACGCCGACGGCCGCCGGGTCTGGGTGCAGCACAGCGACGACGAGGGCGCCACCTGGTCCGAGCCGAGGGAGATCACCGGGCAGGTGAAGCGGCCGGGCTGGCGCTGGTACGCCACCACCCCCGGCCACGCCCTCCAGCTGGCCTCCGGCCGCGTCCTGGTCCCGGCCAACCACACCGTGGCGCCCGCCGGGACCGACACCGGCGCCGAGGCCAAGTACAACAGCGGACACTGCCTGCTCAGCGACGACCGCGGCGCGAGCTGGTACCTCGGCTACCTGGACGAGAACACCGACGGCTACATCAACGTCAACGAGACCACCGCCGCCGAACTCCCCGACGGCCGCGTCTACCTGAACGCCCGCAACGACTCCCCGTCGCCCGGCAACCGCGCCGACGCCCACTCCGCGGACGGCGGGCGGACCCTCGGCAAGCCCTTCCGGCCGCAGGCCGGGCTCACCGCACCGGTCTGCCAGGCCTCCGTCCTCCAGCTCCGCGACCCCGACCTGCTGCTCTTCTCCGCGCCCGCCGACCCCGCCGCCCGCGCCCTGATGACGATCCGCGCCTCCCGCGACGGCGGCACCACCTGGCGGACCGCGTACACCGTCGACGGACTGCCCGCCGCCTACTCCGACCTGGCCCGCGCCGACCCGCGCACGGTCGGGCTGCTGTACGAGACCGGCGACTTCGGCGCCAACGAGACGATCACCTTCCGCCGGGTGCCGGTGCACCGGCTGACCTGACCCGGTGCCGCCGGCGGCCCGGACGTAGAGTCGGGCCATGACCTCTACCGACAGCGCACAGAAGGCCCCCGCCAAGGACCCCTGGGACCTGCCCGACGTCTCCGGGTACACCGTCGGCGTGCTCGGCGGCACCGGACCGCAGGGCAAGGGCCTCGCCTACCGGCTGGCCCGGGCCGGCCAGAAGGTGATCATCGGCTCCCGCGCCGCCGACCGTGCCCGGGCCGCCGCCGGTGAACTCGGCCACGGCATCGACGGCGCCGACAACGCCGAGACCGCCCGCCGCAGCGACATCGTGATCGTCGCCGTGCCGTGGGAGGGCCACGGCGACACCCTGGCGGCGCTGCGCGGGGAGCTGGCCGGGAAACTGGTCGTGGACTGCGTCAACCCGCTCGGTTTCGACAAGAAGGGCGCCTTCGCGCTCACACCCGAGGAGGGCAGCGCCGCCGAGCAGGCCGCGGCCCTGCTGCCGGACTCCCGGGTCACCGCCGCCTTCCACCACCTGTCGGCCGTCCTGCTCCAGGACCCGGAGATCGAGCGGATCGACACCGACGTCATGGTGCTCGGCGAGGAGCGCGCCGACGTGGAGATCGTGCAGGCGCTGGCCGGCCGCATCCCCGGGATGCGCGGCGTCTTCGCGGGCCGGCTGCGCAACGCCCACCAGGTGGAGTCGCTGGTCGCGAACCTGATCTCCGTCAACCGCCGCTACAAGGCGCACGCCGGGCTGCGGCTGACCGACGTGTGAGCCGCGCGCGGGGCGTGCGGGGGGCATGGGGGACACTGGTCGGTGAAGCACCCGCCGATCCGTGTCCCCGACAGGAGCCACCCGTCATGCCCCGCATCGCCCTCTACCCCCTCGCCGTCTGCGTCCTCGCCGTGGCCGCGGCCGTCGTCTCCTTCGTCCAGGGCAGCTGGCTGGGGATCGTCTGGGTGCTGCTGGCCGGGCTGTCCTCCAACATGACCTGGTACTACGCCAAGCGCGGCCGGACCGCCGCCGGCCGGGACACGTCCGTCACGAGCTGAGCGAGCAGATCTCCGGGGCGTCCTCCCAGAAGCGGTAGTCCGCCTGGCCGCAGTACTGGGAGAGGATGTCCACGTGCAGCGCGCGCAGCAGGGAGTCGACCACGTCGAAGAAGACGTCGTTCACCGCCGGCAGCCACAGCAGCGCGAACACGAACAGCAGCCCGAACGGGGCGAACGGCTCCACCTGCCGCTTCACGTTGTACGACAGCCACGGCTCGAGCACGCCGTACCCGTCCAGGCCCGGCACCGGCAGGAAGTTCAGGATCGCCGCCGTCACCTGGAGCAGCGCCAGGAACGCCAGCGCGTACCGGAAGTCCGCGGGCACGCCGTCCAGCGCGTCCAGCCAGAAGGGCGCCGTGCACACCGCGGCGAACACCACGTTCGTCAGCGGGCCCGCCGCCGAGATCAGGCTGTGCCGCCAGCGGCCCGGGATGCGGTGGCGCTCGATGAACACCGCGCCGCCGGGCAGCCCGATCCCGCCCATGATCACGAACAGCACCGGCAGCACGATGCTCAGCACCGCGTGCGTGTACTTCAGCGGGTTCAGCGTGAGGTAGCCCTTCGCGCCGACCGTGATGTCCCCGCCGTGCAGGGCGGTGCGCGCGTGCGCGTACTCGTGCAGGCACAGGGAGACGATCCAGGCCGCGGTCACGAACAGGAACACCGCGATGCCCGGCCGCTCGGCGAACCCGGTCCAGGTGGCCCAGCCGGTCACCGCCGTCACGGCCAGGATGCCGACGAACACGGGACTGACCTGCCGGTCGCCGTGGCGGGTGGTGGCGGTGGTCATGGGTCGGCTCCTGGGGAAACGAGGACGGGCGGGAAGATCCGAGAGCATACGGGGAAAACGCCTCGCGGTCGCCGCCGGGTTCCTGGAGGGTGGGGGAAGGGCCCGCCCCGGCCCCGGCACCCCCACCACCGTCACCACCTCCCACACCTCCGGAGACAATGGACCCCGTGCGCTATCGGCTGCTCGGCACCACCCAGGCGATCCGTCCCGACGGCACGGCCGTCCCGGTCGGCGGGGCGCGGCTGCGTGCCCTGCTGAGCGTGCTCGCCCTCAGGGCCGGCCGCACCGTGCCGGCGGGCGTCCTCGTGGACGAGGTGTGGGGCGAGGACCCGCCCGCCGACGCCGCCGGTGCCCTCCAGGCGCTCGTCGGCCGGCTCCGGCGGACCCTCGGGGCCTCCGCCGTCGCCTCCGCCGACGGCGGCTACCGGCTCACCGCCGGCCCCGACGACGTCGACCTCGCCCGCTTCGACCGGCTGACCGCCGACGGCCTCGCCGCCCTCGCCGACGGCGACCCGGCGAAGGCCGCCGCCGTCCTCGACGACGCCCTCGGCCTGTGGCACGGGCCCGCCCTCGCCGACCTGCCCGACCGGACCGCCGAGGCGGCCCGCTGGGAGACCCGCCGCCTCGACGCCCTGCGGGCCCGGCACACCGCCGCCCTCGCCCTCGGCCAGGCCGAGCAGGCGCTGCCCGAACTGACCGCCCTGTGCGACGACCACCCGCTGGACGAGCCGCTCCAGGCGCTGCGGCTGCGCGCGCTGCGCGACGCCGGCCGCCCGGCCCAGGCGCTCGCCGCCTACGAGGACGTACGACGGCTGCTCGCGGACCGGCTCGGCTCCGACCCCGGACCCGAACTGCGCGCCCTGCACACCGAGCTGCTGCGCGCGGAACCGCCGGCCCCGGTGAACTCCCCGGCCCCGGCCCGCCCGGGCAACCTGCCCGCCCGGCTCACCTCCTTCGTCGGCCGCGAGAGCGACCTGCGGACCATCGCGGCCGACCTGGCCGGCGCCCGCCTGGTCACCCTCCTCGGCCCCGGCGGCGCCGGGAAGACCCGGCTGTCCCAGGAGGCCGCCGAGGCGGTACGGCACACCGTCCGGGACGGCGTGTGGCTCGCCGAGCTGGCTCCCGTGGACGACCCGGACGCCGTACCGCAGGCCGTGCTCACCGCGATCGGCGCCCGCGAGACCGTGCTGCACGGCGCCGGCGTGGAGAGCATGCGCGCGGTCGGCGACCGGCACGGCGACCCGCTGGAACGGCTTGTGGAGCACTGCGCCCGGCGCCGGATGCTGCTGGTCCTCGACAACTGCGAGCACGTCGTGGATGCCGCCGCCCGGCTCACCGAGACCCTGCTCGCCCGCTGCCCGGAGCTGACCGTCCTCGCCACCAGCCGCGAACCCCTCGGCGTGCCCGGGGAAGTGGTGCGGCCCGTGGAGCCGCTGCCCGAGCCGGTCGCGCTGCGGCTGTTCGCCGAGCGGGGCGCGGCGGCCCGGCCCGGCTTCCGGACCGAGGACGACCCCGAGGCGTGCGCCGAGATCTGCCGCCGCCTGGACGGGCTCCCGCTCGCCATCGAGCTGGCGGCGGCCCGGCTGCGCATGCTCACGCCCCGGCAGATCGCCGGCCGGCTGGACGACCGGTTCCGGCTGCTGACCTCCGGCAGCCGCACCGTGCTGCCCCGGCAGCAGACCCTGAGGGCCGTCGTGGACTGGTCCTGGGACCTGCTGGACGCCGGCGAACGGGACGTCCTGGCCCGGCTGTCGGTGTTCGCCGGCGGCTGCGACCTGGCCGCCGCCGAGGCGGTGTGCGGGCCGGCCGCGCTGGACGCGCTCGGCTCCCTGGTCGACAAGTCCCTGGTGGTGGCCGCGCCCGCGGCCGTCGGCGGCATGCGCTACCGGCTGCTGGAGACCGTCGCCGAGTACGCCGCCGAACGGCTTGCCGAGACCGGCCGCCGCGCTGAGACCGAGCGCGCCCACCTGGCGTACTACCGCGAACTCGCCCGCACCACCGACCCGCTGCTGCGCGGTCCCGAGCAGCGCGCCGCCATCGACCGGTTCCAGGCGGAGTACGAGAACCTGCGCACCGCCCTGCGGCACGCCGTCGCCCTCGGCGACGAGCAGGAGGGGCTGTGCCTGGTCCTGTCGCTGCTGTGGTTCTGGCAGATGCGCGACCAGCGCGTGGAGACCCGCACCTGGTGCCAGGAGGTCATGGCGCTCGGTCCCGACCCGTTCGCCGAACCGGTCCGCCCGGCCGCCCCGGTGTGGCGGCGCTGCACCGACACCCCGCCCCCGTACACCGGTGAGATCCTCGCCGAGGCCCGGCGCGGTGTCCATCTCGCCCATCTGGCCTGCATGGACACCGAGATCGACATCTGGGAGACACCCGAGGCGCAGGCCAAGCTGCGGGCGGTCACCCGGGTCTACGAACCCGGCATGCCGCAGACCTGCCGGCCGCCGGGCCTGCTGTGGTTCTTCGCGGTGCTGCTGACCGGCGGCGTCGACCGGCTGCACGCCATCGTGGACGCCTGTGTGCGCACCTGCCGGGACACCCCGGGCTTCGAATGGGAGCTGGCCGGGGTGCTGCACCTGCGCGCCAACTTCCGTGCCAACCGCACCGCCTGGGCGGGCGACGCCACCCGGGACGCCGACGAGTCCCTGGAGATCTTCCGCCGCCTCGGCGACGCCTGGGGCGCCACCGAGGCGCTGTCCGCGCGCGGCGAGTCCCACGAACGCAAGGGCGCCTACCAGCGGGCCGCCGCCGACTACCGGTCCGCCATCGAGCACGCCGAACGCCTCGGCGCCCGCGGCCAGGTGGCCGTGTTGCGGGCCCGGCTCGGCAGCGTGCTGCTGGAGGCGGGCGACGCCGTGCGCGGCGAGCGGATGCTCCGGGACGTCATCGCCGGCCAGGAGGGCACCTCGCACGAGGCGATGCCGATGGCCCGGCTCTTCCTGGCCGGCTGGCTCGGCCTGACCGACCGCACCGCGGAGGCGCGCGAGGAACTGCGGCGGCTGCGCGAGGAGTTGCCGATCGCGCACTTCGTCGTCGTCTTCGACGCCATGCTGGTGTGCCAGGAAGCGTGGCTGGACGCCCTGGACGAGCGGACCGGGCAGGCCCTCGCCGGAGTCCGCCGGGCGCTGCGCCTCGCCGCCGACCCGCTGTCCGAGGCCATCACCCCGCATCTGAACGCCGTGTGCCTGGCCGTCGCCGCGATGGCCGTCGCCGCCGACGGCCGGGCCGCCGACGCCGCGCGCTGTCTGGCCGCCGCCCAGGCGCTGCTGCCGCCCGGCCACGTCGCCTCCGGCCTGGAACGGCGGGGCCGGGCCCTGATCGAGGCCCGTATCCGGCGCGGACTCGACGACCGGGCGTACCGGGCCGCGTACGCCGAGGGCGGTGGCCTCTCCCTCGCGGAGGCCACCGCCCTGATCTGACCGGCGCGAGCGGTCAGCTCTTGGTGCGGAACTTGTGGACGGCGACCGGGGCCATCACCGCGGTCAGCCCCACGGACCACAGGACCGTCACCCACAGCGGGTGCGCGACCGGCCCGCCCGCCATCAGCCCGCGCGCGCAGTCGGCCAGCGCGGAGAGCGGGTTGTAGTCGGTGAACGCCTGGAGCCAGCCCGGCATCGACGCGGTCGGCGCGAAGATCGAGGAGCCGAACTGCAGCGGCATCAGCACCAGGAAGCCCATGGCCTGCACCGACTGCGCGTTCTTCATCGTGACGCCGAGGGTCAGGAACACCCACATCAGCGCCGAGCCGAACAGCGCGGACAGCGCCACGGAGCCCAGCAGGCCGCTCCAGCTCTCCACGTCGTAGCCCACGAGCAGGGCGACGATCAGCAGCACCACGGTCGCGAACAGCATCCGCATCAGCTCCACCGCGATCTTCGCGACGAGGACGGAGCCGCGCCCGATGGGCAGCGAGCGGAACCGGTCCATGACACCGGAGTTGAAGTCCTGGTTGAAGCCGGTGCCGACTCCCTGGGCCATGTTCATGCCCATCATGGCCAGCAGTCCGGGCACCACGTACTGCACGTACTGGTCCTGCCCGCCGCCCAGCGACTTGCCGATGGAGCCGCCGAAGACGTACACGAACAGCAGGGTGAAGACCACCGGGAACAGGATGGCGTCGAACATCGACTCCGGGTCCTGGCGGATCCACAGCAGGTTGCGGCGGATCAGCGCGCCGGTGTGCCGCAGATGGCCGCGCAGCGGGATCGGCGTGTCGGCCTGCGGGGCGGACGGGGCGAGGGTGGCGGCGCTCATACGGCGACCTCCTGGCGGTCGGGAGCGGTGTCCTGCGGGGCACTGGCACGGTGGCCGGTGAGGGACAGGAACACCTCGTCCAGGCTGGGCAGTTCGGTGGTGATGGAGGACAGGGTGATGCCGCGCGCGGTGACCGCGCCGACCACCGCGGTGAGCTGCTCGTCGCTGAGGACCGGCACCAGCAGGGTCCCGGACTCGGGGTCCACGGTGGTGGCCGCGAGCCCGGTCAGGCCCAGCTCGTCCAGCAGGGCGGCGAGCGGGCGCAGCTCCAGCGGGTCGACCGGGCGGACCCGCAGCGTGCGCCCGCCGACGCGGGCCTTCAGCTCCTCGATGCCGCCGCGCGCGATGACCCGGCCGCGGTCCACCACGGTCAGCTCGGAGGCGAGCTGTTCGGCCTCCTCCATGTACTGGGTGGTGAGCAGCACGGTGACGCCCTCGCCGACCATCGCCTTGACCTCGTCCCACACCTCGTTGCGGGTGCGGGGATCGAGGCCGGTGGTGGGCTCGTCCAGGTACAGCACGGCCGGCCGGCCGATCATCGAGGCGGCCAGGTCCAGCCGGCGCCGCATACCGCCGGAGTAGGTGGCCGCCGGGCGCCGGGCGGCCTCGGTCAGGGAGAACCGTTCCAGCAGTTCGTCGGCGCGGGCCCGGGCGTCCTTGCGGGACAGGTCGAGCAGCCGGCCGATCAGGTAGAGGTTCTCCCAGCCCGGCAGCTTCTCGTCCACGGACGCGTACTGCCCGGTCAGGCCGATGACCCGGCGCAGCTGCCGGGGCTGGCGCACGACGTCGTAGCCGGCCACGGTGGCCTGGCCGGCGTCCGGGGTGATCAGGGTGGACAGGATGCGTACGAGCGTGGTCTTGCCGGCGCCGTTCGGCCCGAGCACACCCATCACGGTGCCCTCGCGCACGTCCAGGTCGACACCGTCCAGCGCCTTGGTCTCGCCGTAGTGCTTGACCAGCCCCCGTACGGTCACGGCGGAGCGTCCGCCGGCGGGGTTGTCGTCGATGCGTGTCATGGGGACGACCCTGCCAGGGCCCGCCGACAAACCGCCGACAGGCCGCCTACAGCGCCGGCGCGGCGGCTGTGGGCGGCCTGTCGGCGCGGGCTCTAGGGTCTGTCGTCAAATGATCTTCGGTCGGGGATCACGGCCGGGTGATACGTCGCCATGGACTGTCCGATTTCGACAAGCAGCTCTACAAGCGGGGCAACGTGGTCGAACGCTGCTTCTCGCCGGATATTCCGCGCGGTTCGCCTCACCTGCCGTCGGGGATGTCCTTTTGGCGGATGTCGGCGAACTCCCACCAGGCGAGCGGAAGCCAGTCTCCGTTGACGAAGCCGTCGACGGAGCCGCCGGTGCCGCGTATGGCCACGCGCGTCCCCTCCGGATACGTGGTGCCGGACAGACCGGAGACCGGGACGAGCAGGGTGCCGAGACGTCGTGACAAGGTTATGGGTCCTTCCGCATGCACAAAGAGGCTATTGCAGTCCCTCCCGTGCAAATCTTCTCATTATGTACCAGTCTGGAGTATGAGGCGCAGCACATGAGGCCGGTCGGACTGCGGGCCGAGACCCTTTTCCCTGTCGGATGCAGCGGCCCCGGCATCGCCGTTCCCCAGCGTGAGCGCACCAGCACACGAGTGGAGGTGCCCGAGGATGAGGGCCGTCGTGTACAAGGGACCGTTCGAAGTAGCGGTCGAGCAAGTGGAAGATCCCCGGATCCAGCACCCGAACGACGTGATCGTCCGGGTCACGTCCACCGCCATCTGCGGTTCGGACCTGCACATGTACGAGGGCCGTACCGCCGCCGAGCCGGGCATCGTCTTCGGCCACGAGAACCTCGGCGTCATCGAGGAGACCGGCGACGGTGTGACCTCGCTCGGCAACGGTGACCGGGTCGTCATGCCCTTCAACGTGGCCTGCGGCTTCTGCAAGAACTGCACGGCCGGTCTCACGGGCTTCTGCGTGACGGTGAACCCGGGCTTCGCCGGCGGCGCCTACGGGTACGTCGCCATGGGGCCCTTCGTGGGCGGTCAGGCCGAGTACGTACGCGTGCCGTACGCCGACTTCAACTGTCTGAAGCTGCCCGAGGGCACCGAGAAGGAGACCGACTTCGTCCTGCTCGCCGACATCTTCCCGACCGGCTACCACGGCAACGAGCTGGCCGACGTACGTCCCGGCGAGAGTGTCGCGGTCTACGGCGGTGGCCCGGTCGGCCTGATGGCGGCCTACTCGGCGATGCTGCGCGGCGCGAGCAAGGTGTTCGTGGTCGACCGGGTCGCGGAACGGCTGCAGAAGGCGGAGGAGATCGGTGCCGTGCCGATCGACTTCACCGAAGGCAGCGCGGTGGAACAGATCAAGGAGCACACCGCGGGCGAAGGCACCGACAAGGGCATCGACGCCGTCGGCTACCAGGCACAGGCGCAGGCTCATCCCGAGGACGGCGAGGACCGGGAGGAACCGGCGACCGTGCTGAACTCGCTCATCGACACGGTCCGCCCGACGGGCGCCCTGGGTGTGCCGGGGCTGTATGTGCCACGCGACCCCGGCGGGCCGGACGAGCAGGCCAAGCAGGGCATGCTGGTCGTCGCCGTCGGGCGTCTCTTCGAGAAGGGGCTGCGTATGGGCACCGGCCAGTGCAACGTCAAGCGGTACAACCGTCAGCTACGCGACTTGATCATCGCTGGGCGTGCGACGCCCAGCTTCGTCGTGTCGCACGAGCTGCCGCTGGAGCAGGCGCCGACGGCGTACGAGAAGTTCGACAAGCGGATCGAGGGCTACACCAAGGTCGTGCTGCACCCGCAGGCCTGAGCGCCCCGTGCCGTTCCCGGTGCCGTGGGACCGTTTTCCCGCAGCGGCCCCGCGGCACCGGCCAGGTCTCCCTGCCCCCGGACCCCGTGGCCCCCATCCGCGCCCTGCCGTCCATGGGGAGTACGCCTCTGTGGCCGCCTCGGCCCTGCCGGCGGCGACCGCCGCCGCCTTCGCCGGGGGCTCGGTCAGGGGGCCCGTCGGCCGTCAGGCCCGCGGTGAGCAGGCAGGCGGAGACCCTCACGGTTTGGGCCGCCGGAGCGGTGAAACCCGGCCTCCGATGCACGTCTCACACATCCGGGAGGGCTCATGGCCACGGGTGAAACAGGCTTCAGCGACCTCGTGTACGACCTCATCTCCGTGCAGTACCACTCGCTGAAGGCCGGGCACGACTACGGCCAGTACGTGCGCGACGCGGAGAACGCGAACAAGGAGGAGATAGCCGAGTTCTTCCGTACCGTCATGGAGCAGGACTCCGGACGCGCGGCCCGCTGTCACCAGTTCCTGGCCGAGCTGTCCGGCACCGAGGAGGCCGGCCCCGCCGTCCGCTGACGACGCCCTGACCGCGCACGAGGGTGCACGAAGGATCTCAAGAGGACGCTCCAGGAATGCGGGCCGCGGCCGAGGCTGCGGTGACCGTCACGGCAGGCGCCGGTCAAGGGTTCCGGTGGTACTCAACCGGCGCTTGGTTCGCGCCGTCCTGGCGGCTCGTCGGATTGCCGCACGCATGCCGGCGACGGCCGGTGCCCAAGCGGTCTCCCGGCGAGAGTTCGCCGAGATCCCTCGCAGCGCAGGGGCGCTCCCCGGGGAACCGCGGGGCCTCGCGACCTCGAGGGCTTCCGTGTGCCGAGGGCGTCGGAGGCGGGGCTGGTCGGAGCCGGTCCGGATGGAGGCGGTACCGGAAGGGCTTGCGGAAATTTTCAAGCACTAGGACACCTCCCGGATGCGGGCGCCGGTGATGCGGCCGTCCGTCACGGTGTAGGTGCCCGTGAACACGCGGACGCTGCCGTCGTCCTGGGTCGCCCGGAGGTCGGCGCGGACCTCGCCGCCGCCGGTGTCGGAGGCGGTCACCTCGACGTGGGCCGTGCCGGCGAAGCCCGCCACCCACTTGGTGTAGGAGCCCTGGTAGAGGCGGGAGCCGCCCAGGGCCCAGGCCGCCGGGTAGTCCCCGGCGTTCAGGTAGTCGTAGTACGTCGTGACGACCGTGCTCGCGTCCTGGGTGTCCGACGGTCCGGGCGTCGGGGTGCCGGTGTCGTACCCGCCGCCGTCCTCCGTGGCGGAGTCGTCACCGGGGTAGGTCTCCGGTGTCTCCGGCGCGGTGGACCCGTCGTCGTACGGCGACGGGACGGTGTCCTGGCCGTCGTCCGTGGGCCAGGGGGAGACCAGGCCGGCGGGCGCGCCGGCCGCCGGGCCGGGGCGGTGGGCGACGGCCACCGCGACCGACACGCCGCCGGCCACCAGGACCGCCGCCAGCGCCCACGGCAGCCAGCGGGGCAGCCGGGTGGCGCCGATCCGCACGTACCCGGTCCGGCCGGCGGTCCCGGCCGGACCGGCGGCGGGGCGCGGCGCGCCGCAGTCCGGGCAGACCGGCCCGCCGGCGTCCGTGACGCGCGCGCCGCACTGAACGCAGAAGCGCATGGTGTCCCGCCCCCGTCTACAGGCCCCGGACGGCTTCTTCGATGGTCACCGCGAGCGAGGCCAGCGCGGCGAACCCGGGTACGGCGTCCACCAGCGCCTTCGCGACCCGGCGCAGCTTGCCCGTCCGGGGCTCCGGCGCGGCCAGCTCCTCGCGCGCGTCCTCGGCGAACTCCGCCAGGTCCGCCCGCTCCGGGTGGTCCGAGCGGCGCACTTCCTCGATGAACCGGGCCAGCAGCTCGCTGACCTCGGCCGGGGTCGGCGCGGGTCCGGGCCCGGCCGACGGCTGCTCCGTGACGCGGAAGTCGACGCGCGCGTTGCTGCCGCTCGCCACCACCGCGTTCCTCACCTGGGCGTTGCCCGTCGCGATGACGCCGTCGTTGCTGCGTCCGTCCATGGGGTCCCCGTTCGTCGTCCGGTGGGCCGCGGCCTCAGTCCGTGTTGGGCCGCGGAATCTTCTTGAGGATGGTGGAGATGCGGGACCTGTCGCCCGAGGCGACCGCGCTCGACTCGACCCTCGCGCCGGCGGTGGCGATGATGCCGTTGTTGATGATGGTCTCCTGACGCTTGATCAGGTCGCCCGCGTCGATGCCGTGGTCCACGGCGAACTCCACCAGGGCGTCCAGGATGCGCCGTTCGGCGGTCTTGAGGACCATGCCGGAGTCGACCTTCTGGAAGTACCGTTGGTGGTCCGTGGCGGAGGCGAGCTGCCGCACGCTCTGGCGCGCTCCGTAGTCGAACATCTTCAGCCGGGTGATCCGCCGGTGCTGCTTGCGCAGCCGGCTGTGCATCCGGAAGTCCGGGAAGAAGCCCGTCACCGCGCGGGCCGGCGAGGCGATCAGCACGAACGGCGTGCTGGCCAGGCTCTGCAGCGCCATCCCGAGGAACTCGCGCGGCGAGGGGGCCGGCATCAGGCTGTCGATGGTCCGGTAGCGGTCCAGCAGCGGGCACAGCACGGTGGGCAGGGCCTCCACGAACAGGTTGGAGTCCGAGCGCACGAGCCGCAGGAACAGCGAGGTGACCAGTTCGCCGCCCCAGCCCGAGGAGTGCGTGACGAGATAGACGCGCGCGGTCTCCTCCGGGGCCCGCTTCAGCGCGTCGAGCCGGTCCCGGCCGATCTGGGCCACGGGACGGCCGAGCGGGTCCGGCAGGAACCGGGGGTCGCCCAGCACCGCCGTGCCCTCCACGAAGACCCGCTCCTGAAGCTCCAGGCAGGGCAGCGACAGCTCGCCGACCCGCCGGGCGATGTGCGCGTACAGGTCCGCGACGTCGAACTCCCGGGGCGCCACGCCGTCGTGTCCCGGCGCGGTCACGTCGAAGCTCAGCGACCAGGAGTCCAGTTCCTGGCCGTATCCGGTGAACGGCGAGAAGTCGCTGTAGACGGTGAGGTTGCCGTGCGCGTACTCGTCGATCTGGCGCAGGCGCCGGGCGGCGGAGTCGTTGGGCGGCGGCGGTGCCTGGGCCGGGTCGAAGCGGTCCGGGCGCAGCCGCTGGAGGTGTTCGCCGTACTGGGTGGAGAGCGCGAACCCCAGCGTCGTCAGCCAGCCGAACACGAACAGCAGGAACGCCGCCAGGCCGCTGCCCATCAGCCAGCCGACGACCAGGATCACGAACTCGGCCGCCAGCAGCAGGTCCCGGGCGTGCCGCCGGGCGTTGGCCTGGTAGGCGTGCCGCAGGACCACGGGCACGTCACAGCCGGGAGCCGGTGCCACGCCGAGGTGCGGTTCGGCGGCGATGTCCCGGATGAGCGAGTCGGCGTACGGCCGGTCCAGGTAGACGGCCGCGCACATGTAGCGGGTCAGGTCCCGGCCGCCGGTCCAGCGCGGGACGGTGAGGCCGTGGGCCGGGCGGGCCGCGGGCGGCGGGCCGGCCGCGGTCAGTGCGGATCCGCACTCGCCGCAGAAGGCCGCGCCCGGCACGGCGGCGGCGGAACAAGCGGAACAGGCGGTCTGAAGCTGGGCCATCGTCGCTCCCCCGAATGTGAGACGTCCCACATCGTCAAGTGCACCACCCGGACAGCGTCAGGGGAGCCCCCGGCGGGTTTTCGACGCCACTCCGTTACCCGGAGTTCGAGCCAACTCCCTTGCGAACGGAGAAAGTTGTGGCCAAAGGTGCGGGGCGGCCGGCCGGGTGCCACCGGAGGCCGGCCGGGTCGCCACCGGAAAAGGGACAGCCCGCCGACGGGGGAAGATCGGCGGGCTGTCCGCGGTGGTGCCGCGATGGTCCGGCGGCCGGGGCGCTCCCGGGCCGGGGTGCTCCCGGGCTCGGGCGGGCCCTAGTGGACGGAGTGCTCCGGGGCCGGGAAGGTGCCGCCGACGACGTCCTCGGCGAACGCCTGGGCCGCGCCGGTCATGACCGCGCGCAGGTCGGCGTACTGCTTGACGAACTTCGGCACCCGGCCCGACGTCAGCCCCAGCATGTCGGTCCACACCAGCACCTGCGCGTCCGTCTCCGGTCCCGCGCCGATGCCGACCGTCGGGATGTGCAGCACGCGCGTCACCTCGGCCGCCAGCTCCGCCGGCACCAGCTCCAGCACCACCGCGAACGCGCCCGCGTCCTGCACGGCCTTCGCGTCCCGCAGCAGCTGCGCCGCCGCCTCCTCGCCGCGGCCCTGCACGCGGTAGCCCATCGCGTTGACGGACTGCGGGGTCAGCCCGATGTGGGCCATGACCGGGATGCCGGACTCCACCAGCAGCCGGATCTGCTCGTGCGAGCGCTCGCCGCCCTCCAGCTTGACCGCGCCGACCCCGGCCTCCTTCACCAGCCGGGTCGCCGAGCGCAGCGCCTGCACCGGACCCTCCTGGTAGGAGCCGAACGGCAGGTCGCCGACGATGAGGGCGCGCCCCGTGCCGCGGACGACGGCGGCCGAGAGCATGGTCATCTCGTCCAGCGTGACGGGTACGGTGGTCTCGTACCCGAGGTGACAGTTGCCGGCCGAGTCGCCGACCAGGATCACCGGGATGCCGGCCTCGTCGAAGACGGACGCGGTCATCGCGTCGTAGGCGGTGAGCATGGGCCACTTCTCGCCCCGCTCCTTGGCGAGCGTGATGTCGCGGACGGTGATGCGGCGGGTGCCCTTTCCTCCGTACAGCGCCTTGCTGCCGTCGGAGGGGTTCGTGCGGGCAGCCGAAAGCTGCGTCATGGCAACGGCTCCTTCAGTCATCTCGGGGCGCCCTGACGGCGTCCCCGGATCGTCTCCATGGTGGCACCTCGTACCGGCGGCGACCAGGGGGACCCCCTGTGAGTCACGCTGCGTAAGGCGTTGGCAAAGAATTAAGATACGAGACCGTTCCGTATCGGAATGATCGTAGGCTCGGGGTCATGACAAGTCCCGTCCCTGTCTCCCGCATACCGGAAGACGTGCACCGGCGCCGCTGGGCGATCCTCGGCGTACTGATGCTGAGCCTGCTCATCGTCGTACTCGACAACTCGATCCTGAACGTCGCCATCAAGACCATCGCGACCCCGGCGCCGACCGGCCTCGGTGCCAGCCAGGGCCAGATCGAGTGGGCGATCAACTCCTACACCCTGGTCTTCGCCGGCCTGCTGTTCACCTCCGGGCTCATCGGCGACCGGATCGGCCGCAAGAAGGTGCTGCTCGGCGGCATCCTCGTGTTCGGCATCGGCTCCGCGCTCGCCGCCGAGTCCGGCTCGCCCGGCCAGCTGATCGCCTACCGCGCGCTGATGGCCCTCGGCGCCGCCTTCGTGATGCCGGCCACCCTGGCCGTGCTGATGAACGTCTTCGAACGCCACGAGCAGCCCAAGGCCATCGGCATCTGGGCCGGCGGCGTCGGCCTCGCCATCGCCATCGGCCCGATCACCGGCGGCGCGCTCCTCGACCACTTCTGGTGGGGCTCGGTCTTCTTCGTCAACGTGCCCATCGTGATCGTCGCGCTCGTCCTGATGGCCTGGCTGGTGCCCGACTCCCGCGATCCCCGGCCCGGCCGCCTCGACCCCGTCGGCGTGGTCCTGTCCGTCGTCGGCCTGGTGCTGCTGGTCTACGGCATCATCAAGGGCGGCGAACTGGCCGACTTCACCGACGCCAAGGTGCTGGCGACCATCGCCGCCGGAGTCCTCGTGCTGGTCGCCTTCGTCCTCTTCGAGAAGCGCAGCGACCACCCGTCGCTGGACGTCAGCTACTTCAGGAACAAGGCCTTCTCGGCCGCCATGAGCGCCATCGCGCTGGTCTTCTTCGCGCTGATGGGCGTCACCTTCTTCGGCGTCTTCTACACCCAGAGCGTGCGCGGCTACTCGCCGCTGGAGTCCGGCGTGCTGATGCTGCCGCTCGCCCTCGCCCAGCTCGTCTTCGCGCCGCGCGCCCGGCTGGTGGTCGACCGGTTCGGCAACCGGGCCACCACCACCGCCGGTCTGCTGCTGATCGCGGCGACGCTGGCCGCGTTCGCCGGGTTCGAGGCCGACACGCCGATCTGGCTGCTGGAGGTCGTCTTCTTCCTCATGGGCACCGGCATGGCGCACATCATGACGCCCACCTCGGTCGTGATCATGCAGGCCCTGCCGCGCGAGAAGGCCGGCTCCGCCTCCGCGCTCAGCAACACCTTCCGCCAGGTCGGCGGCGCCCTCGGCATCGCCGTCCTCGGCTCGGTCCTCGCCACGTCCTACCGCAACGGCATCGAGGACAAGCTGGGCGCGCTGCCGCCCGGCCTGCGCGACACCGCCGCCGAGTCCATCGAGTCCACCCTGGGCATCGCCGAGAAGCTGGGCCCGCGGGGCCAGGCCCTCGTCGGCCCGGCCCACGACGCGTTCCTGCACGCCATGCACATCACCGCGCTGTGCGGTACGGGCGTCGCGCTGGTCGGCGCCGTGGTGACGGCCCTGTTCCTGCCGGGCAGGCCGCCGGCCGGCCGGCAGGACGAGCAGGAACGGGAACTGGTCGCCACGGCGGACTGACCCGGGCACGGCGACCGACGGGAGCGGGCCCTGCGGGAGCGGGTCTGCGGGGAACGCCTCCTGCGGGAAGCGTCCCTGCCGGGAAGCGCCGCTCCAGGGGATTACCCCTACGGGAAGTGACACTACGGGGGAAGGGGGGCCGCTGCGGGACGATCCCGCAGGCGCGGGACGACGCCCGCGCGTGAGTGAGAGGACGGACAGCGACGTGAGCCTTGCCGACAGCCGGCCCGGGCCGGACGTACCCGCGCGGGGCCGCCCGCGCAGCGCCGCGGTGGAACACGCCATCGTGGAGGGAGTGATGAGACTCCTGGAGGACGGCGTGCCCCTCGCCGAGCTGTCCATCGAGCGCATCGCCCGCACGGCCGGGGTCGGCAAGGCCACCATCTACCGCCGCTGGAGCGGCAAGGAGGAGCTGTTCGTCGACGTGGTCCGCGCGGCCGAGCCGCCCGAGCCCGAACTGCCCGGCACGTCCATGCGCGACGACCTGCTCGCCCTGCTGGAGAACCTGCGGCAGCGGGGCCTGGCCAGCCGCTCCTCGGCCCTGCTGCACAACGTGCACGCCCAGATGAAGAGCAATCCGAGGATCTGGGCCGCCTACCACGACAACGTCATAGCGCCCCGGCGCGAGCAGGTCCTCGACGTGCTGCGCCGGGGCCAGCGCGACGGCGAACTGCGGCCGGACGTCGACGTGGAGCTGGCGAACGACCTGTTCGTCGGGCCGGTCCTGGTCCGCTCCGTCATGCGTCCCGACGCCGAACTGCCCGAGGACCTGGCGGAGCAGATCGTCGACGCGGTCCTGGCCGGCCTACGGCCCGTCAGCTCCACAGCCTCGTAGCACTCCTGTGCGCGTTTCGTCACAGACACGGCCGGTTCGCCGCTGTCCGGAACTCCCGCCACCGCTCCGCTCGTCCTCGTCTTCCGTACGGCCGTCACGGGACGGCGGGAACGGAGCCGGTCATCCCCTAGGGTCGAAGGCACGGGGGGACGAACGGTGTGCACGGCAGGCAGTGAGGCAGACGGTATGGCGCAGCAGGCGTACATGACGGAGACGGCGGACGGCGGCTCGGGGCCCGAGCGACCGGGGACCCGGCTCCGACGCCTGGCGCACCGGCTGCTCGGCGGCTGGCGGGGCGATCCGCGGATCTGGCGCCGGGGCGCCGTCCTCGCCGTGCTGTCCCTGCTGCTCGCCCTGGTGATGCTGGTGCACTCCCGCATCCCCAACCGGGTGGGCAACCTCGGCAGTCTCACCGAGACGTTCCTGCCCTGGCTCGGCCTGGCCATCCCGGTGCTGCTGGTGCTGGGCGTGGTGCGCAAGTCGGCGACCGCCCTCATCGCGGTGCTGCTGCCGGCGGTCGTCTGGCTGAACCTCTTCGGCGGGCTGCTGACCGACAAGACGGGCGACGGCGGCACGGCGGGCGCCGGCGATCTGATGGTGGCCACCCACAACGTCAACGCCGACAACCCGGACCCGGCCGCGACCGCCACCGACGTGGCCGCGTCCGGCGCCGACCTGCTGGCCCTGGAGGAACTGCCCGCCTCCGCCGTCCCGGTCTACGCCAGGGCGCTCGCGCCGACGTACAAGTACCACGCGGTGGTCGGCACGGTCGGACTGTGGAGCCGCTACCCGATGACCGAGGTGCGGGCGGTCGACATCAAGCTGGGCTGGAAGCGGGCCATGCGCGCCACCGTGACGACCCCGCGGGGCCCGGTCGCGGTCTACGTCGCGCACATGCCGTCGGTGCGGGTGAAGCTGGCGGCCGGGTTCACCGCGCGACAGCGGGACAAGAGCGCCGCCGCGCTCGGCGAGGCGATCTCCGACGAGACCCTGCCGCGGGTGATCCTGCTCGGCGATCTGAACGGCACCATGAACGACCGCTCGCTCAACGGCGTCACCTCGCAGCTGCGCTCCACGCAGGGCGCGGCGGGCAGCGGCTTCGGGTTCAGCTGGCCGGCGTCGTTCCCGATGGCCCGCATCGACCAGATCATGGTCAAGGGCGTGGAGCCGGAAAGCTCCTGGACGCTGCCGCGCACCCGCAGCGACCATCTGCCGGTGGCGGCCCGTGTGAAGCTGGACACGGGCTCGTAACCCGCCGGACCACCCGACCTGGGCGATCCGGCGGAAAAGGGCGACGTGCGGGGAATGCCGATCGGCACGCATTTGTTTCGAACTGGAACATACTGCGAGACTCGATCCTCTCCCCCGCTTCCGCTCTGAAAGGTCCCTCATGCCCCTGGCCCTGCTCGCCCTCGCCGTGGGCGCCTTCGGCATCGGTACGACCGAGTTCGTGATGATGGGCCTGCTGCCCGACGTCGCGGACGACCTGCACCTCTCGATCCCGGCCGCCGGGCACCTGGTCTCGGCGTACGCGCTGGGCGTGGTGATCGGCGCGCCCCTGCTGGCCGCGGTGACCGCCCGCATGTCCCGCCGTACGGTGCTGATCTGGCTCATGGCCCTGTTCGTGGCGGGCAACGCCCTGTCGGCGTTCGCCCCGGGCAACACCTCGCTGCTGGCCGCCCGCTTCCTCAGCGGTCTGCCGCACGGAGCCTTCTTCGGGGTGGGCGCGGTCGTCGCCACGGCGATGGTCCCGCCGGAGCGCAAGGCCCGCTCGGTGTCGCTGATGTTCCTCGGCCTGACCGTCGCCAACATCGCCGGCGTGCCCGCCGCCACCCTCATGGGCCAGCACTTCGGCTGGCGGGCCACGTTCCTCGCGGTGAGCGCGATCGGCGTGGCGGCGATCGCCTCGCTGGCCCTGCTCATCCCGCGCGATCACACGCCCGCGCCCGCGACGGGCCTGCGCGGCGAACTGGCCGCACTGCGCTCCCTGCCGGTCTGGCTGGCCCTCGGCACGACGGTGGCCGGCTTCGGCGCGCTCTTCGCGGCCTACAGCTACATCACCCCGATGCTGACGGGCACCGCGGGCTACGCGGAGACGAGCGTCACCCTGCTGCTGGCGCTGTTCGGCGTGGGCGCCACCGCGGGCAACCTGCTCGGCGGCCGCCTGGCGGACCACTCGCTGCGCACCACCCTGTTCGGCGGCCTGTTCTCCCTCACGCTGGTGCTGCTGCTGTTCCCGCTCCTGATGCGGGCGCAGTGGAGCGCGGCGCTGGCGGTGACCTTGCTGGGCATGGCGGCGTTCGTCACCGGCTCCCCGCTCCAGCTCATGGTGATGGAGAAGGCGTCGGCGGCCCCGTCCCTCGCCTCCTCGGCCAACCAGGCCGCCTTCAACCTGGCCAACGCGGGCGGCGCCTGGATCGGCGGCCTCACCCTGGCGGCCGGTTTCGCCGCGACGTCCCCGGCCCTCGCGGGCGCGGCCCTCGCGGTCCTCGGCCTGGCCGTGGCGGGTCTGGCGTACGCGGTGGACCGCCGCCGGGCCGTCACCCACGCGGGCCGCGTGATCGCCTCCCACGTACCGGAGAGCACGGGGGCCCTGCACCACTGACACCCGCACGGGCCCGGTTCCCCGGCCGGGGAACCGGGCCCGTGCTAGCCGGCCCGCACTTCGGTGTTCTGGCACGCGTGCAGCAGCCACCGCCCGTCGTTCTCCCTGGCCATGATGTACAGCGGAGCGCCTTCCGTGCCGCCCTCCGCCGAGTGGTAGACCTGGCGGACCTTCACGGCCGCCACGTCGGGCCGCAGGAACCGTATGTGCACGGCCTGGTAGGTGACCTCGCCGTCCCAGCTCGCGGCGGGCAGCACGGCGCGGGTGAACTCGGCGATGGCGTCGAGGCCGATGAGGACCTTGCCGTGGGCGGTCGTCCAGAGGGCGTCGGGATGGAACAGGGCGAGGAACCCTTCGGTGTCCTTCGCCCGCTGTGTGCGCTCGACGGTGGCCACGACCTGCTCGATGGCCGCGGTGTCCGCGGTTACGGTGCTCATGCGGATCACTCTGCGACCTCAAGCCGACTTGAGGTCAAGGTCCGACGGCCGCGCGGACCGGCCGCTCCCGCCCGCCCGGTCACGGCACCGTCCGGCCGGTCACGGTCCCGCTCCCGTCACTTCCACGGGTCGGTGAACGACCGGCCGGGCACCGGCTTGGCGATCAGCGCCACCGGGATGAAGAAGCCGACCTGGCCGATCGCGAACATCAGCGTGGCCAGCGCCTTGGGCTCGTAGTGGCCGGCCGCCTGCGCGTACAGCTCGTCGGAGACCCGCTCACCGGCCGCGGACGGCCGGAACACCGCTTCCGCCAGCGCCAGCGCGGCGCGCTCGGCACCGCTGAAGTACGGCGAGTCCGGCCAGGACGCCACCGAGGTGATCCGCTCCTCCGGCTCCCCGGCCTTGCGCAGGAACCCCGTGTGCAGCACGGTCAGGTAGGTGCTGCCCACGAGCTGACCGGCCCGGAGCTGCACCAGGCTGATCGTGGAGCGCGGTACGGAACCGTTGCCGGTGACCCTGAACAGGGCCGCCGACACCTCCGCCAGCTCGGGGACCAGTGCCGCGGGGTCCTCGGGCATCCGCGGAACCATCGGGACCTCCGCCGTGATCGAACGTGCTTCCATCGCCGTCTCCTTCGGGCTTTCAGGTTGCTGTCACCGCTCTGACGGATCACGGCGGCGAAAGGTGACCGCCGCACGGCGGGCGCGCTTGGAGCGCCGGGTTCCGGGCACGCGGAACCCGGACAGCGGAGGCCGAGCCGGAGGTGGTGCCGTGAGAAGGAAGACGTACCGAGTGGCCGCCTCGGGACAGTGGACCGACGAGGAGGAGGGGCGCCGCCGGCTGCCCGCCGGGGAGGTCCACGCCTGGGAGCCGGGGCTGAACCAGACGGTCTGCGGGCTGGCCCTCAGCCGCTCGCAACTGGTCCGCTTCCCGGGCGTCGCCTGGGCCGACACGTTCCCGGAGTCCGGCGGCGCGGCGGACCGGGTGCAGCGCGTCTGCCCCCGGTGCGCCTCCGTGGCCGGCCGCCGCGGCACCGACGCCCGCCCCCGCTGGCAGCGCACCAATCCCCGGCCCTGAAGCCGCACCGCGCGGAGTGATACGCGGCTTTCCGGCGGGTACCCGGTGCTTCTGTCACGGGTGAGGGAGCAGTGCGGATGGTGTGCGGATGGTGAGGACGGCGGAGTCGCGCTCCGGGGAGCAGGATCTCGCCGGGCGGCTGCGGCGTACGGCGGCCGATGTCTTCGGCTGGGAGCGGCTGCTGCCCGAGCAGCTCACGGCCATGGAGTGGGTGCTGCGCGGCCACGACACCCTGGTCGTCATGCCGACCGGCTCCGGGAAGTCGGCCGTCTACCAGGTCCCGGCGCTGCTGCTGTCCGGCCCGGTCGTGGTCGTCTCCCCGCTGCTCGCCCTCCAGCGGGACCAGATCGCCGGTCTGCCCGAGGACGACCGGACGCCGGGCGCCGTCGCGATCAACTCCGACCTGGGCGCGGCGGACACGGAGGCGGCCTGGGAGGACGTACGCGCCGGCCGGGCCCGCTTCGTCTACCTGTCGCCCGAGCAACTGGCCAGGGACGACGTGGTGGACCGGCTGGCCGAGGCACGCCCGGCCCTGTTCGTCGTGGACGAGGCCCAGTGCGTCTCGTCCTGGGGCCACGACTTCCGGCCCGACTACCTGCGCCTCGGACAGGCCGCGCACCGCGTGGGCCGGCCGCCGGTCCTGGCCCTGACCGCGACCGCCGCCCCGCCGGTGCGCCGGGAGATCGCCGAGCGGCTGGACATGCGCGAGCCCCGGCTGATGGTCACCGGATTCGACCGGCCGAACATCCGGCTGGAGGTCCGCCGCTTCCTCGACGAGGACGAACGCCGGCGGGCCGTCGTGGAGCGCGCCGCCGCCGAGCCGAAGCCGGGCATCGTCTACGCGGCGACCCGCAAGGAGAGCGAGCAGTACGCCGCCGAACTGGCCGGGCTGGGACTGGCCGCCGAGCCCTACCACGCCGGACTGCGCGCCGCCGAGCGCTCCCGCGTCCACGACGCCTTCCTCGCCGGCGAGGCCGATGTCGTCGTGGCGACCTCGGCGTTCGGCATGGGCATCGACAAGGAGGACGTACGGTTCGTCCTGCACGCGGCGCTGCCGGGCTCCCTGGACGCCTACTACCAGGAGATAGGCCGCTGCGGCCGGGACGGGCAGCCCGCCCTCGCCGTCCTGCACTACCGGGCGAAGGACACCGGCATGCAGGCGTTCTTCGCCACCCGGGCGCCGGGCCGCGAGGCACTGACCCAGGTCGCCGAGGCCGTCCACGACCACCGCGCGGACCCGGCCGGCCTGGACGAACTGCACGAGGACACGGGCCTGACCAAGCGGCGGGTCACCGCGGTGGTCAACCTCCTGGAGGAGGCCGGCGCCGTCGACACCGAACCGGACGGCGAGGTGCGCCCGGCCGAGGGCGTCTCACCCGGCCGGGCGGTGCGGCGCGCGCAGGAGACGGCCGAGGAGCACCGCCGTACCGACCGGTCGCGGGTGGACATGGCGCGGGCCTACGCCGAGACGACCGGCTGCCGGCGGCACTTCCTGCTCGGCTACTTCGGGGAGCCCTACGACGCCCCGTGCGGCAACTGCGACACCTGCGACGCGGGAGCCGGGACGCAGGACGGCGCGGGACGGTCCGCGGGGCGCTACCCGACCGGGACCGAGGTGCGGCACGAGCAGTTCGGCGAGGGCACCGTGCTGAGCGAGGAGGCGGACCGCATCACCGTGCTGTTCGACCGCGCCGGCTACCACACCCTGTCCCTCGCGGCCCTGGCCGGACACGACCACCTCCTCACGGTGGTACGCCGCCCCGGCGAGGACCGGCCGGACGCCTGACGGCGCCTCGCCCCGGCGTCAGTCCAGCACCTCGCACCACACCGTCTTGCGGTCCGGTCCCTGCTCCACGCCCCACCGCTCGGCGAGCGCGTCCACCAGCGCCAGACCCCGGCCCGACTCCTCCGTGCACCCGGCGGAGCGCGGGACGGGCAGCGCGCGCGGGCCGGGATCGGTCACCTCGATCCGGGTACGGCCGTGAGCCGCCGTACCGGTGACGCGCACGGTCACCGGGGTGCCCTCGCCCAGGTGCTCGATGACGTTCGTCAGCAGCTCGGTCACGCACAGCCGGATGTCGTACCCGTGGTGGCGGAGCCGGTGGCGCAGCTCCGGCGCGGCCTTGGGCGTGGCGAGCAGACGGAACTCCAGCGACGTGATCACTCGGCCGCCGCCTTCCGCAGTACGGTGAGGGCCCGCGCGGTCGCCGTGTTGCAGTTCCCGAGCGTGACGAGACCGGCGGGCGGGTCGTACGTCCCCGCGAAGCTGGGCAGGTCCACCCGGAGCGAGGGCAGCGTGATGCCGTGCAGGGCCAGGGCGGCGCGGAGTTCCTCGACGCAGCGGATCACGTCGGGGGTGGTGGGGGAGCGGTCTGGCATGGGGCCACAACCTTCTGTGCGTGGTGTGACGAACAGCTCACAGAGTGTCGCGCGAGTCGCTACCGTGAAAGAGGTTTCGCGTTCGCGGCCAGGGCAGCGGAGGAGTGTGGGCGGTGACCCGCGGCAAGGACATCGACGGCTCGACCAGCGTCCCGACCTTCTACGGCAAGGAGTTGCGGTGGAAGAGGGAGGCGGCGGGCCTGTCACTGGAGGCGTTCCTAGAGGGCAGCTTCTACGGCAAGACGTACCTCAGCGACATCGAGCGCGGGCAGCGGAGGATGCCCGTGGATATGGCCCGCCATGCGGATCGGGTTCTGAAGACGGACGGGTTCTTCGAGCGGCGTTGCGATGATGTGCGCAGGGCGAGGAAGGATGGCCACGCCGAGTACTTCGCCGATGTGCTGGAGCTGGAGAAGCGAGCACAGGAGATCGAGGAGTGGGACCCGCGACTGATCCCGGGTCCGCTGCAACTGGAGCCGTACATCAGGGCGCTGGTCCTGTCGGCATACCCCACGGAGCCCGAGGAAAGGCTCGCGGCCAAGGTCGCTGGACGGCGCAGCCGCGCGTGGCTCTTCGAGGACCAGGCTTCACCGGACACTTGGGTGATCCTGGATGAGTCGGTTCTCCTGAATCCGATCCTTCCACCGAACGAGATGGCGGAACAGCTGGCCCACCTCGTGGAGGTGTTGCGCAAGCGCCGGACGTTCACGCAAGTCGTACCGCGGAAATTGGGCGCTCACCCGTTCATGATGGGCATGGCGAGGTTCATGACCTTTGATGATGCCCCGCCGATCATGTACACGGAGGCCATGTACAGCGGTCAGCTGATCGATGATCCGGCGCTCGTGAAGCAGTATTCGAAGGCATACGGTCGTCTCAGGGCCGCCGCGCTGGATCCCGAGACGTCCCTCAACCTCATCGAGCAAGCAGCCGAGGACTACCGAAATGGCAAGAACCCCCATGCACTTGAGTGAAGCTCACTGGTTCACGAGCAGCTACAGCAACGGCGACGGCGGTCACTGCGTCGAAGTCGCCGACAACATCCCCGGACTCGTCCCCGTGCGTGACTCCAAGGTCCCCGAGGGCCCCGCCCTCATCCTCACTGCCTCCGCCTGGACCCCCTTCGTCACCGCGCTCAAGTCCCAGTAGCGGCACCGGTCAAGCACCCGGGGGAGGGCTTCGGCCTCCCCCCGGTGGCCGTCGCCAGGCCGACCCGACGAGAGGACCCCGCAGTGACCGAGCGCCGTTCCGCCCGTGCCGCGGTGTTCTCGGCCGGGTCCTGGGGCACCGCGGTGGCCAAGATCCTGGCCGACGCCGGCACCGGCGTCGTCGTGCACGCCCGCCGTGGCGAGATCGCCGACGCGATCAACACGCGTCACCGCAACCCCGGTTACTTCCCGGACGTCGAACTGCCCGCCGCGCTGACCGCGACGACCGACCCGGCCACCGCGCTCGCTGGCGCGGACTTCCTGGTGCTCTCCGTCCCCGCGCAGAGCCTGCGTACCAGCCTCGCCGCGTGGGCGCCGCACATCGGTCCGCATACCGTGATCGTGTCGCTGGCGAAGGGCATCGAGCGGAGCAGCACGTTGCGGGCGAGCCAGATCATCACCGAGGTGACCGGAGTGGGTACCCACCGGGTCGCGGTGCTCTCCGGACCGAACCTGGCACGCGAGGTCATGGAGGGCCGGCCCGCCGCCGCCACCATCGCCTGCCCTGACGAGGACGCCGCCCACCGCTTTCAGAAGGCATGCCACACCGGCTACTTCCGTCCCTACACGTCCGTCGACGTGACCGGCTGCGAGCTGGGCGGTGCGGTCAAGAACGTCATCGCCCTGGCGGTCGGGATCGCTTCCGGCATGGGCCTCGGCCACAACGCGCGGGCGATGCTCATCACCCGTGGGCTGGCGGAGACCACCCGCCTCGCGGTGGCGATGGGCGGGCAGCCGGCCACCCTCGCCGGGCTGTCCGGACTGGGCGATCTGGTCGCCACGTGCTCCTCCCCGTTGTCGCGCAACCGCACCTTCGGCACTCACCTGGGCAAGGGACTGAGCGTCGAGGAGGCGACGGCCGCCACCCGGCAGACCACCGAGGGCGTCAAGAGCGCGGAGGCGATCCTCGGGCTGGCTAGCGCCCACGACGTCGAGATGCCGGTCACGGAGGTGATCTCCGCCCTGCTGCGCGAGGAGGCCACGCTCGACGAGGCCGCCGCGGCGCTGATGCAGCGACCCCCCAAGCCCGAGCACTGACCTCCTGGCAAGCCACCGCCCGACCTCTGGATCCGGCCCCGCACGGCAGACGTCTTGATCAAGAATGGTCCGGTCGTTGCCCACGCCGACCACGGATCACAGCCACCGTGCCGGAGGAGGAACCCGATATGGCCGCCCCCTGGGATGCTCTGGCGTCCACGAGCGTCGGTGCCGTCGCCACCATCCTCGGCATCGTGGTGGGCGGCTTCGTCGGCCGCCGCAGCCAGAACCAGCAATGGCTGCGTGACACCCGGACGGCAGCCTACGGAGGCTTCCTCCAGGAGTTCACCGCTGTCGAGATCGAGTTGCGTGAGGCGTACCTCGACGACCGGCCCAACAACGTCGACTGGCCGCCGTTCAACGCCGCCTTGACCTCACTCAGCCTGGTCGCGACCCGGGACGTCGTGAACGCGGCAGGCGACCTGGCCGATGCGATCGGCCGCTTCGCGCTCCTGGTCGCCGACGACGGCCCGAAGAACCGCGACGACCTCCAGCGGATCATGGCGGAACTCGCATCCGGACAGCTCGCCTTCGTCAACGCGGCCCGTCGTTCCCTCGACGACTCCCAGCAGCCGATCGACCGACAGCTCGGCGGACCGCCGCCCTGGCGAGAGATCGAGCCCTACGCCCCCACACCCCGCTCCGGCGACTGACACCGGAACTCGGCGCGCAGGGTGGGGCTCGGCTTCGCAGCCAGTGGTCATCGCTCCGTCACGTGGCGTAGTCAAGGGAATCGAAATAACCGGGCTATATTGCCGGATTATGGAGCTTCCTCCGCACATCACGCGTGAACAGCGCTACCCCGTGACCCGCAATCTGGGCTGGCACCACGTCCTGGACAGCCGTTCCCTGGACTACCGGGTGGAGCCGGCGGATCCTGCCTCGTTGAACACCGTGGAGTGGACTCCGAAGGTCCCGGTGCTCCAGCAGGACGAATTGAAGAAGCGGGGCATCGACACCGCCGAACTGCTCGGTGCTCAGGAGGCCGCCGACGGTCTGGGCGCCTGCGCGCCCTACGGCTGTACCACGGCCCTGTCGATCGTGCTGGACGACGATCGGCTGGCGGAGGCCGGCATGGACACCACCGACCCCTCGGGAGGTGAGAAGTTCGCCCTGCGCTGGTACGCGGCAGCCACCTTGATGGATGACCTGCTGGAGAAGCAGTACCCGAACGACGACTGCGGCACGACGGGCATCGCCTGCTGCAAGGCTGGGCACAAGGAGGGGTGGTACGACAGCTACCACCCCATCACCTCTCCCCTCGCCCTGGTGACCGCGTTGCAGTCCGGCCCGGTCGTGATGGGCACGCACTGGTACGACGCCTTCTCCTACCCGGACGGCGACGGCTTCATCGACTCAGGAGACTGGGACAAGAGCCCGATCGTGGGCGGTCACACCGTCTGCGTCGCGCGCGTGGAGGAGATCGGCCGCACCCCTGACGGCGACCTGGACCCCCAGCGCACGGTCCTCGCCCTGCGCAACTCCTGGGGACCCGGCTGGGGCGAAAAGGGCTGGTTCCGCATGCGGCTGAGCACCTACCAGCGCGAGATCAAGAACATGGAGGCCTACCAGTTCCGCGTAGCGCCACGGATCATCCGCGGTTAGCAGGACCGTTCTCCACCGGATTGCCCTGTCTGCCTGCGCGGAGGCGGGGAGAGTGCGCCGGCCCCGGCGTACCGGCGCACATGGCCCGGCCTTACCGGACTAATAGGTCTGTTTGGGCGGCTGCTGCGGCTGCTGCGGCTGCTGGGGCTGAGGCCGCGACATGCGCGTCTGCGGCTTCACCTCTTCCGCCTGATCGTCGGCGGCGGTGCGCTCGGGGGCGTCTTTGTCCCGGGAGACGGCCCTGTCGGACTTGCCGGTGGAGGACCGGTCCTGCTTCTTCGCTGCCATGACGTGATTCCTGCCTGTCGGCCTCCGGCTCGACACGCGCGGAGGCGGGGAGAGAGCGCCTGATGCGGCGTCCTGCCAGCCACTTTGCTCCCGATGCGCGAGCACGGCATGCCGGTACGCACCTGCCTTCGGCCGTTCGGGTGGCCGTTGCCGGCACGGCCAGGTGATCCGCACGCTGGGGGATGCCCGCTCGGCCAGCGGCGGCAGGGGGCCGGGGCACGGTGGGCAGCAGCCAGGAGTGCGGTGACGCGGGCGGGGTCGGTGCCGGCGATGGTGGCGACGCGGTCGCCGACTCCGGTGGGCGCGGTCAGGACAACGACGGACCGGCCAGAGCCCGGCTTGCCTGACGAACCCGTGGGAGAGGCTCTTGCAAGCGCCCTTCGTGATACCGGAAGTCCCCGGTGACCTTGTGGATAGGTTCCGGACTGTTTGCGGATCCCACCGGATCACACGGGCGGGGCCGGTCGTGTCGGGGTGGGGCACCGTGCGTGCACGGCTATAAGTACCGCAACCGACGGCCCAGAACGCAGTTACGTGGGATGCTCATGCAGACCAAGATCAAAGCCGTGGCCATCTCCTGCGCTATCGCGGCTGGCACGCTCATGTTCGGCGCGCCCACCGCCTCGGCCTCCGGCTATTACTGCGACTCGTCCGGCTACATGTCCGACAACACTCCGACGCACCAGCCTCTCCAACGGGGTTCTCGCTCACTGGAAGGCGTACTCGGGCAGCACCAACACCACGATCATCACGGCCTACTCTAAGACCGGCGGTTCCACCATCAGTGCTCGTCTCGGCTACACGCTGGGTGGCACTACCCATTACGGTTCCTACCAGTCCATAAGCTCTGGCAGTACCAAGTCGACATCCTGGGAGAAGACCGGGGATTACTACTGCTCGTCGACCGTAGGCCTGCTCAACTACAGCGACGGCACGTACCAGACGCCTTCCGCGCACTGCTGAACCGGCAGCATCAAGGCCCCGTCTCTCAGGGCGGGGCCTTTGGTTATTCCTCTGCCCGTTCCTGATTGCCAAGGACTGAGCCCGTGTTTACCGCTGTTTTCCAACACCACCACGCCTATCTGGCCGTGTGCACGCTGGTGGCACTCGTGCTCGGCGGGTCGGCGTGGTTGCTGGCCCGCCGTCTCGGCAAGCCGTACGGAACGTGGTGGGGCTGGCTCGCGGCCACCCTCACCGGCGTGCTGGGAGTCACCTTCATGGGTGGTGGTCCGGCCGGCGGCCAGTGCGTTATCAATCATGATCTTGCCGAGCCGTTCCACACCACACAAGGTCTGTGGAATCTCGCGTTGACCGTACCCCTTGGACTCTTCGCCCTGCTGGCCGTCCGCAGACCGCTGCCGGTCCTGGCCGGTGTACTGACATTGCCCGTGGCGATCGAGTTCACGCAGGCGACCGTGAGTGGTCTCGGGCGGGTCTGTGACAGCTCGGACGCCGAAATGAACATCCTGGGCGGCCTCCTGGGACTCGTCGTCGCGACGGTGATCCTCGCCAGTGGCCGATCCGTCGACTGGCAGGGAGGTGCCAAAGCGGCGCTCGTCACCGTTGTGGCCGCCCTGTTGCTGGGCACCGGTGTCGCTGAGCCGATGCTGACCTTCACCAACATCGACGGTACTGGCCTTTCGGCGGCGAACTCACCGCAACGCCGAGCCGTGGAGCAGGCCGTGCGACAGGCATTCGGCGACCGGTACGCCCTGGGGCATGTGTATGAGCAGCCATGTGTGGAACTGTCGTGTACCAACATCCTTTTCACGCTGCTGAGCCGAGACAAGAACCACCCACGAGCCTTCGCCAACGGCAACCTGTCATGGCCGGACAAAAAGCACCTGAACATACTGCTCGAAGACGGTAACCGATCCGCAGTGATGGGCTATCCGGTGGAGGGGGCGAAGCAGCCGGCCAACGAGCAAGAGGCCTTCCGGATCGCACAGTCGTATACGGACAAGCGCTATCCGTGGGCGCAGGGGGCGGTTGTGCACCGGACCTTTCCGGTCGGGGAGAAAGCGGAACTGGGATGGATGACCAACTGGCGCTGGCTCGACCGCGACGTCCTGATGCCACGGATGCTGGACGTACAAGTCGACAAGGCCGGACATATCTCACAAGTTGACGTCACTCTCGGTCCCACGCACGTGCCTCTTGAGAAGGCCAGGCTGGACGCGCGGCAGGCCGAAAAGGCCGTGAAGGAGGCGATGGCGGCTCAGGCCGAGGCCCATGGGCGTGGCACCCCGCATGGTCTTGCCGTGAAGGCGTTCACGCTCAAGGCGGTCGACCGGGACGGTGCCTGGCGGCCCGAATGGCTCGTGGGGGTTTCGGCGGACCCGAAGGCCGACGAGGCGACGATGGCGTCCGACGCGGGGGACGCATGGCACGTGGACGCCGTCGACGGGCGGGTCTACGACGGCAGCGGCACGCAGGTGGGGACGGACTGACCGGAGCGCGAGGCGGCCGTACCCGCGCGCTCGGTCCGCGCGGTAGGACACCATCCGACGCCAAGGGGGGCGTGAGGCCACCAGCGCCTCACGCCCCCGGTCTGTATGGCGGGTCAGTGCCGGCGGTACGACTGGACGTAGCCGTGGGCCGGGGAGCCCACGCCCGTCACGTCGTCGTAGCCCTTCACCGCGGACAGGGAGCTGTCCTCGCCCAGGGTGCGGGCGGAGTAGAGCAGACCGTCCGCCGCGTCCACGCCGTTGGCGAAGTCGACGCGGGCGACCGCCAGGCCGGAGCCCGTCGGGTTGTCCGTGACGTCGTGGTAGACGCCCTGCTTGCCGTAGTCGGCGTAGATCGCCGGGTTGGCGAAGCCGAGCGGCTTGCCGCCGCGGGCCTCCTGGGCCAGCGCCTGGACGCCGGCGATGACCGGCGCCGCCAGCGACGTGCCGCCGATGCGGTACTCGCTGTACTGCTCGGTGCCGTCCGGGAAGGTCTGGGTCTGGCCGACGAGGAAGCCGGTGTTCGGGTCGGCGATGGCCGCGATGTCCGGGACGACGCGGTTGCCGGCGGCGTTGTTGGCCGTGGCGAGCGCGTCCGGGACGACGCCCTTCTGGTAGTACGGCTGCGGCACCGTCCTGCTGGTGCCGCCGCCCGCGCCGGAGGTGAACGTGCCGGGAAGGTTCGTCCAGCTCTTGCCGTCGGCCGACAGGGTCGCCTTCTCGGTGCCCCAGCCGGTCTCCCACAGGTACTTCTCGTCCTTGCCGACGGCCAGCGACGTGCCGCCGACCGCCGTCACCCACGCCGAGTTGGCCGGGGTGTCGACCTGCTTCACACCGGAGGCCGCGACCTGGTCGCCGTCGTCACCGGAGGAGAAGTAGAAGCCGATGCCCTGCACCGCGCCGAGCTGGAAGACCTGGTCGTACGCGGCGGCGAGGTCCGGCGTCTGGTTGGCCTCGATGTCGCCCCAGGAGTTGGAGACGATGTCGGCGAGGTGGTCGTCGACGACCTTGCCGAGGGAGTCCAGCAGGTCGTCGTCGTAGCAGGAGGCCGCGCCGACATAGGTGATGTCGGCGGCCGGGGCCAGCGCGTGCGCCGCCTCGACGTCGAGGGTCTCCTCGCCGTACCAGCCGGCCGCGCCGCACTCCTCGGTCTTGGTGTAGTTCTTCGGCAGCACCTGGTGCAGCTGGCCGGTCTTCCAGGCCGCGTCGCCGTGCTTCTTGGCGTAGGCACCCGCGTCGTAGGCGATCGTCGGGGAGGCGTACGCGTCCGTGATCGCGATGCGGACACCCTTGCCGGTGTAGCCGCCCGCGCCGTAGGCCGCGCGGAGCTGCTTGCCGGTGTAGCCCCTGACCGCGTACGGGATCTTGCCGCCGTACGCGTCCGGGAGGGTGGTCGCGATGTTCGAGCCGTAGTACGAGGAGAACGGCCCGGAGTTCTTGAACACGGCGTCCGGCGGCGGGAGCTGGTCGTCGTGGTGCGCGGTGTGCGGGGCGTTGTCCAGGCCGGTGACGGTCAGGACGGCGCCCTTCAGCGCGGCCGGGGCGGAGGCGGTGCGCGCCGGGGCGCGGTAGGTCTTCGCGCCCTTGGCGTAGTCGTGGAGCTGGGTGCCGAACGCCTTCTCGGCGGCGGCCACGTCACCGGAGACGGCGACGTAGTGCCCGGTGACCGCGGTGACGGTCAGACCGGCCGACTTCAGCCAGTGCGTGACCGCGGCGACCTGCGCCTTGGTGGCGCCGAAGCGGGCCTGCGCCTTCTTCGCGCTCAGGTACTTGCCGTAGAGCGGCGAGGCCGGGTCGGAGACCGCCTTGGCGTAGGCGGCGAGGCCGGCCGCGTCCCGGCCGGCCAGGTAGACACGGGCCTTCACCCGGCCGCTGTCCGGGGTGGCGCCCCGGTCCGCCTTGGCCGTGGCCCACAGCGGCTTGGTGCCCTTCAGTACGTCACGGGCGGGGCTGTCGGCGGCGTGTGCCGCGGGTATGCCCAGCGCCAGCGCTCCGGCGATCATCGGCAGTGTCGCTGCCAAGCTCACCCCGGCGCGCACGGTGGCGCGGTTGGATCTCATGAAACCCCCTGCGATGCGATTCGCATGCATGTAGTGGCTGGTGCCTCATGCGATCCGCGCCCCGGCCCGCGGCGGTTTCGGCCGGTGAAGGGATCACATGATGGGGGTCACTCTTGCGATGAACCGTTCATGCCAGGGGAACGGGGAAGTCAAGAGAAGATCAAGTCCACGCCATCCGGGGCGATTTGGGCTTTTCCTCCTTACGGGGATGTTACGAACGCGGTTGCGCCCCACGCTCCTTGAGCATCCCGGCCATCAGCTCGATCTCCGACTGCTGCGCCTCGACCATGCCCTGCGCGAGCCGCTTCTCCACGCCGACCGTGCACTTGGCCACACAGCCCTCCGCCATGTGGACACCGCCCTTGTGATGGTCCGTCATGAGCTGGAGGTACAGGATCTCCGCCTGCTTCCCGTTCAGCGACTCAAGCCTCTTCAGCTCGGTGTCGGTGGCCATCCCGGGCATCAGCGCGCCGTCCTTGCCGGCGGCCATGCCGCGCATGCCCATCCAGGTCATCGGCGGCTCGGCCGACACCTTCGGCAGCCCCCACAGGTCCAGCCAGCCCAGCATCATGCCGCGCTGGTTGGCCTGCGTCTGCGCGATGTCGTAGGCGAGCCGCCGCACCTCCTCGTCCTTGGTGCGGTCGCGCACGATGTACGACATCTCGACGGCCTGCTGGTGGTGGACGGCCATGTCCCGCGCGAAGCCCGCGTCGGCCGACTCCGCGGCCGGTGTCCGCTCCCGCGCTCCGCCGGAGTCCTGGGCGACCGCGTACGTGATCGCGCCGGCCGCGGCCAGCGCCGTCACCGCGCACCCGGCGACCCAGCCGAGGGCGTGCCGGCTCACTTCATGACCCCGCCGGTGCACGAGGCACCCGGCTCCGGCGTCTGCTGCCCCTGCACGTACGCGGCGAAGAACTTGTCCACTTCCGGGTCCTTCGCGCTCTTGACCGCCACCTGGTGGCCCCACGCCGACAGCAGCAGCGGGGCGTCCTGGTTCGCGTACGGGCTCATCAGCGAGTACGGCGTCTTCTTCACCTTCGCCGCGAGCGCGTCCACGTCCGCCTTGGGCGCCTTGCCGGTGTACGTCACCCAGACCGCGCCGTGCTCCAGCGAGTGCACGGCGTTCTCCTCCGGGACCGGGTCGGTGTAGACGTCACCGTTGCAGTTCAGCCAGACCGGGTTGTGGTTGCCGCCGACCGGCGGGTGCATCGGGTACGTCACCTTGGTCGTCACGTGGGTCCGGGCCAGCTTGCCCGACCAGCTCTTCACGCCGTCCTCGCCGGTGGTGAAGTGCCCGGAGTCCCCGGCGCCCTTGGCGTCGCCGCTCGCGGTCGAGTCCTTCTTGTCCGACTGCGTGTTCACCAGGACCACGCCGCCGACGACGAGACCGGCGACCACCACCGCGCTGGCGGCGACGAGCAGGATCCGGTTGCGGCGTTCCCGGGCACGCTCGGCGCGCCGCATCTCGTCTATGCGCGCCTTGCGCGCCGCGGTGCTGCTGTTCTTGCCGGAACCCATGAGAGGTGTCCTTCGGGAGAGGAACGGGCGGGGACGGTGGGGCCCGCTGATCGTAATGCGGAAAGCGTCCGCTGCCGTAGGGCGTCGCACGGCCGGCGGTTAATTTGAAGCCAGGATGCGCATTACCTACCCTCGCGGTATGCGGCTGCTGCGCTCCACCGACCTGGCCCTGCGCGTCCTGATGCGACTGGCCGTCATCACCGACGCCACGCCCACCACCCGCCAGGTCGCCGCCGACATGGGGGTGCCGTACACGCACGCCGCGAAGGTCGTCGCCGGACTCCAGCACCTGGGCCTGGTCGACGCCCGCCGCGGCCGGGGCGGCGGGCTCACGCTGACCGAGCGGGGCCGTGCGGCCTCGGTCGGCGCGGTCGTCCGCACCTTCGAGGGCGACGGCGACGTGGTCGCGTGCGAGGGCGCGAACCCCTGCCCGCTGCGCTCCGGCTGCCGCCTGCGCGGCGCGCTGCGCCGGGCCCAGGAGGCCTTCTACGCCACCCTGGACCCGATCATGATCGCCGACATCGTCACCGACCCGACCGGCCCCCTGCTGCTGGGCCTCTCCAGGGGGCCGGCGGCCGGGGACTAACGCTCTGGCAGGCGGTCGGCGGGAGGCAGAGCGTCGATCAGCTGATCGATCTCGTCGTCCGTGTTGTAGTAGTGCACGGAGGCGCGGACCACCGACGTGAGGGACCGGGGTGCGAGGTCCCAGCGCGCGTAGCCCGCGAGGGAGACCGAGACGTTGATCCCCCGGGCCTGGAGGGCCCGTGCGACGTCCTGGCTGTCGCGGCCCTCGACGGTGAAGGTCACGATGCCGCACTGGCGGGCGCCACGGTCGTGGACCCGCACCCCGGGCAGGGTGCGCAGGCGTGCGCGCAGGTTCGCGGCCAGGCGGGTCACCCGTTCCCCGATGGCGTCGAGGCCGAGACCGAGGGCGTAGTCCACGGCGGTGCCGAGGCCGATCTTGCCGGCGTAGTAGGTCTCCCAGTTCTCGAACCGGCGGGCATCGGCCCGGACCCGGTAGCTGTCGGCCGACGTCCAGGTGGCCGCGTGCAGGTCCAGGAACGGGGGCTCCAGCCGTTCGCGGATGCGCGGCGAGCAGTAGAGGAAGCCGGTGCCGCGCGGCCCGCGCAGGAACTTGCGGCCGGTCGCGGTGAGCAGATCGCAGCCGATCTCGCCGACGTCCACGGGCATCTGGCCGAGGGACTGGCAGGCGTCCAGCAGGTAGACGATGCCGGCCTCGCGGGCCGCTCTGCCGATCTCGGCGGCCGGGTTGACCAGGCCGTTCTGGGTCGGCACATGCGTGACCGCGATCAGTTTGACCCGTTCGTCGATCATCGCGCGCAGTGCGTCGACGTCGAGCTGGCCGTCGGCGTCGTCCGGTACGACCTCGACGCGCACGCCGTGGCGGCGGGCGGTCTGCAGGAAGGCGATCACATTGCTCGCGTACTCGGCACGGGCGGTCAGGATGCGGTCGCCTTCGGCCCAGGGCAGGGAGTAGAACGCCATGTCCCAGGCGCGGGTGGCGTTCTCCACCACCGCGATGTCCTCGCGTCCGGCGCCGATCAGACGGGCCAGCGAGTCGTAGGTGCCCTCGATCCGCGCGGCCTGCGCGGCCGCGGCCTCGTACCCGCCGATCTGCTCTTCCAGGCGCAGATGCCCCACCACGGCATCGACCACCGGGCGGGGCGGCAGAGCCGCCCCCGCGTTGTTCAGGTGGACCACCCGTGCGACGCCCGCCGTCTCCTGACGGACCCGCTCCACATCGATCGCCACCGGCACCCGACTCCTTCACGCGTATGCGTCCCTTCGCGATCACCCACGCTACGGTCCGCACGGCCGCCGGGTCGGCGGGCATGCCAGGACGGCGGGCGGCTGCCGGGTTCCGCCGGGCCGCCCCCCCTCGCCCGCCTACGGCTCCGGCTGTCCTGATTCCGCTGACACAGCTCAGCCCTGGGCCAGCCACAGGTCCGGGCCGAACACCTCGTAGTGGATGTCGGCCGGGGCCACGCCCTTGCCGATGAGCTGGGCGCGGATCGCGCGCAGGAAGGGCAGCGGGCCGCACAGGTAGGCGCGGGTGCCGGGCCGTACGGCGATGTCCGCCAGGTCGGGCAGGCCGGTCCGGGCGTCCGGCCCGGCGTCACGCTCGTAGAAGAAGTGCACGTCGGCAGCCGCCAGCTTGCCGGCGTAGGCGGTGTGGTCGGCGCGCAGGGCGTGGTCGGCGGGGGAGCGGTCGCCGTGCACCACGGTGACCGGGCCGCGGTGGCCGCCGGCGGCCAGGCCGGCCAGCATCGCGATCATCGGCGTGACACCGATGCCCGCGGAGGCGAGCAGCACCGGCGTGTCCGCGCCGGCGTCCAGGACGAGGTCGCCGTACGGCTCGGACAGCTCCAGGACGTCACCGGGGCGCACCCGCGCGTGCAGGTGGTGCGAGACCTCGCCGTCCGGTGTGGTGCCGCCGTGCACCCGCTTGACGCTGAACTGGCGCACGCCCTCGGCCGGCGCCCCGGACAGGCTGTACTGCCGTATCTGCCGGGCCCCGTCCGGCAGGGTCACGCCCACGGAGACGTACTGCCCGGCGCGGAAGCCGGCCACCGGGCCGCCGTCCGCCGGCCGCACCCGGAAGGTGACGACGTCCGCGGTCTCCTCGACCCGGTCGACGACCTCCCACGCGCGCAGGCCGGGGCCGCCGCTCTCCTCGTACAGCCGCTTCTCGATCGCGATGAGCGCGTTCGCCATCAGCCAGTAGACCTCGTCCCAGGCGGCGGCCACCTCGGGCGTGACGGCGTCCCCGAGGATCTCGGCGATCGCGGCGAACAGGTGCTGGTGGACGATTTCGTACTGCTCGGGGGCCACGCCCAGCGAGGCGTGCTTGTGGGCGATCCGGCCCAGCATCGCGTCCGGCCGCTGCTCCGGGTGGTCCAGCAGACGGGTGGCGAAGGCCGCGATGGAACCCGCCAGGGCCTGCTTCTGGGTGCCGGCGGCCTGGTTGCCCCGGTTGAACAGGTCCCGCAGCAGCTCCGGGTGGGCGGCGAAGAGGCGGGCGTAGAAGCGCTCGGTGATCTCGCCGATGGCGGCCCCGACGGCGGGCAGGGTGGCGCGGACGGTGGCTGCGGACTGCTCGGTCAGCATCGGGACTCCTCGGAGGACTCGGCTGATCAGCACGGTAAGAAAATTGGCATGTGGGATGCAAATTAAAAGGCAGTGGTATCGCTCACGGGCGAAGCGGACCGGCCATTACGGATACCGCCGCGAGCAGGCAAGATGGGCGAGAGCGCAGTAGACCTGCCGGACGAGAGCCGTTCAGGGCGCGGACGCTCGGGCGATCAAGGTCCGCAACGCGCGTGAAACGGTGTCGTGGTGGGATGCTCAGGTGCCCGACCGCCTCCCGTGGTACCCGGGCAGGCGGCCTGACCAGCAAGGATGGGAAGCGGAAGATGGACAAGCAGCAGGAGTTCGTGCTCCGGACCTTGGAGGAGCGCGACATCCGGTTCGTACGCCTGTGGTTCACGGACGTGCTGGGCTTCCTCAAGTCCGTCGCCGTGGCCCCCGCCGAACTGGAGCAGGCCTTCGACGAGGGCATCGGCTTCGACGGCTCCGCGATCGAGGGCTTCGCCCGGGTCTACGAGTCCGACATGATCGCCAAGCCGGACCCGGCCACCTTCCAGGTCCTGCCGTGGCGCGCGGAGACCCCGGGCACCGCCCGGATGTTCTGCGACATCCTCATGCCGGACGGCTCCCCGTCCTTCGCCGACCCGCGCTACGTCCTCAAGCGCGCCCTCGCCCGCACCTCCGACCTGGGCTTCACCTTCTACACCCACCCGGAGATCGAGTTCTTCCTGCTGAAGGACCGCCCGCTGGACGGCTCCCGCCCCACGCCCGCCGACAACTCGGGCTACTTCGACCACACCCCGACCAACGTGGGCATGGACTTCCGCCGCCAGGCGATCACCATGCTGGAGTCGATGGGCATCTCGGTGGAGTTCTCCCACCACGAGGGCGCGCCCGGCCAGCAGGAGATCGACCTGCGGTACGCCGACGCGCTCTCCACGGCCGACAACATCATGACCTTCCGCCTGGTCATGAAGCAGGTCGCGCTGGAGCAGGGGGTCCAGGCGACCTTCATGCCGAAGCCGTTCTCCGAGCACCCCGGCTCCGGGATGCACACCCACCTCTCGCTCTTCGAGGGCGACCGGAACGCGTTCTACGAATCGGGCGCGGAGTACCAGCTCTCCAAGGTCGGCCGCTCCTTCATCGCGGGCCTGCTGCGGCACGCGGCGGAGATCTCCGCGGTCACCAACCAGTGGGTCAACTCCTACAAGCGCATCTGGGGCGGCTCCGAGCGCACGGCGGGCGCCGGCGGCGAGGCCCCGTCGTACATCTGCTGGGGCCACAACAACCGCAGCGCCCTGGTCCGCGTCCCGATGTACAAGCCCGGCAAGACCGGCTCCGCCCGCGTGGAGGTCCGCTCCCTGGACTCCGGCGCCAACCCGTACCTGGCCTACGCCCTCCTGCTGGCCGCCGGCCTGAAGGGCATCGAGGAGGGCTACGAGCTGCCGCCGGGCGCCGAGGACGACGTCTGGGCCCTGTCCAACGCCGAGCGCCGCGCGATGGGCATCGAACCCCTCCCGCAGAACCTCGGCGAGGCCCTGACCCTGATGGAGAGCAGCGACCTCGTCGCCGAAACCCTCGGCGAGCACGTCTTCGACTTCTTCCTGCGCAACAAGCGCCAGGAGTGGGAGGAGTACCGCTCGGAGGTCACAGCGTTCGAACTGCGGAAGAACCTGCCGGTGCTGTAGGCGCGACACCGAACCGCCCCCGGGGCCGACGGTCAGGACGCCGTCGGCCCCGGCGCGTCTCCCATACCTCTGGATCAAGGTCAGTCGTACCGGCACCCGATCCACCCGTCGAGCGGTACCGTGTCTGGTCCGTCACCGTGAGTGCGGGGTGGTCGATGGAGGAGGGGGACCATGCGGTCCGACGACCGTAGGAAGACGTTGAATCCGAGTGCCTACCTTGCGCTTGTCGAGGCACTGACCGTGATCTTCTGGAACAAGAAGCCGTTCCAGACGTACGTCCGAGCCATGCTGAAGGATCACAGCGAGATCCTGCCGCGACTGGACTTCACCGCCACCAAGCGGGAGGTGTCGGGGCAGCTGGTGGAGCTGCTGCGCGCCAACGAAGCCCGCTACCTGGACTTGACGGTCGCCCTCATGCTCGACATCGCAGCGATGGAGACGTTTCCCAATCTGGCTTCGCAGGTGGACGCCGATGACATGGTGGCCAAGGCCCAGGCCGCCGTGGCCGAGCTGAAGCGCTGGACGGCCAAGCAGCGCGAAGTCATGGCGGAGCACGAAGAGCACGCGGCCACCATCGCCCAGAGTGCCAGGAAGGCCCAGGACGGCCGGGTGTTCGCGCAGGCTCACGACGACCTGAGGCAGCGCTTCCTGGTGATGCACACGGCCACCAACCCGCACAAGCGGGGCACCGAGTTCGAGGGCTTCATCAACGAACTGTTCGTCCTCTACGACCTGGAGCCGCGGGCGTCCTACGTCATGGAGCACGAGCAGATCGACGGCGCCTTCGCCTTCGACACCGACCACTACGTGCTCGAGGCGAAGTGGTGGAAGGACGCCATCGGGCGCCGGGAGCTGGACGTGTTCAAGGCCAACATCGAGCGCAAGGGAAAGAACACCCTGGGGCTCTACATCAGCATGAACGGCTTCACCTCGGACGCCGTGGCGGTGTACAGCTTCAGCACGCCGTTCATCACGATGGACGGTCTCGACTTCATGGCGGTGCTGGAACAGCGCATCCGGCTGGATGAACTCATCCGCCGCAAGAAGCGGCATGCGAGCGAGACGGGCCACTGCTCCCTGCCGGTCGCCAAGATCCTGTCGGAGGCGGACTGACCGGCCGGCTCACCCGGCAGCGAAATTGCCGCAGGCGGGGCCGACGGTCATGCACCGTCGGCCCCGGTGTGTCGCTGGGGCAGGTCCTCATGGACCGTCCGTGCCGGGGTACGGGGGAGCCATGATCTTCTTCAGCAACCGGGTCGGCTGCCTCGGCTCCCTGCTCGTCAGTGTGGTGGCGACCGTCGTCCTGTTCTGGATCCTCGGCCGGTGACCGGACGGTCGCCACCCCCGGGGTCATTCTTTGAGGTGGTGGCCGGAGTCCCGGGCCTGGTCGGTGACCTGGCCGGTCTGGGCGCGGGCCTCCTCCTGGGTCGTGCGGGCGGCCTGCGCGGCGCTGTCCTGCACCTCCGCCGCCGCGCTCTGCGCCACTTCCCTGGCGCCTTCCTTCAGGTGCTGCGCGGATTCGGCCGTGGCCTGCTTGACCGGCTCCAGCGCGTCGCTCTCCATCAGGTCGGACGCCTTCTCCCGCTCGACCCGGGAGGCGGGCAGCAGCGAGGACGCCAGCAGGCCGACGCCGAAGGCGACCAGGCCGGCGGCGAGCGGGTTGCCCTGGGCCCGGCGGCGGGCCAGCTCAGGGGCCTGCTGGAGGGCCTGCCCCGCGCCGCCGACCGTGTCGCGCGCCGAGCCGGCCACGCGCCCGGCGCCTTCCTGGAGGGAGCCGGTCGCCGACTGCGCGGTGTCCGCGACACCGTGCGCGGTGTCCGCCGCGGTGCCCATGACCCGCTCGCGGACGCCCGACACCGCACCGCGCATCCGGTGCGCCCGGCGGCGGACCACCCGCCGGGGACTGGTCCGGTCGGCGAGCTGGTCCACGTCGGCGGACAGCCGGTCGCGAGTGGCCGCTATCTCGGCCCTCACCTGGTCGGGTGACGTGCCCATTGCGCGTTCTCCTTCATGGTCTCGACGGTTCGCTCGGGCTTGGGCGAGACGGCCCGCATCCGGCTGCGCCCCTGCTGGTACAGCACGGCCGCGACGACGGCCCACACCGCGGCGACGATCAGGGCGGCCCAGCCCCCGTCCATCACGTTGGCCAGCCCGAACACGGCGGCCAGCGACAGGAACAGCAGGACCAGATAGCCGGCGAACCCGGCGCCGCCGTACATCCCGGCGGCCTTGCCCGCCCGGGTCCCCTCCTCCCTGACCTCGGCCTTGGCCAGTTCGATCTCCTGGCGGAAGAGGGTCTGCAGGTCCGAGGTCACGGCGGACAGCAGCCGGCCCACGGACGCGTCCTCCCCCTGCGGCCGGGCCGGCCCGGAAACGGGCGGGACCGAGGCCATCTCACACCTCCGGGTAAGGGCGGCCCGGTGTGCCGTCCGGCGGGGCGTACCGACGGTCGGCGGCACCGAGGGAGCGGGCGGCACCGGCGGTGGTCCGCCCGGCGCGGCTCCGGCCGGCGGTCCGGGCGGCGCCTGGGCCGCGGTCGCCGGCCCGGGTTCCGCGAGAGAGCCGGTGGGCAGCGCCTGGGCGGCCGGGGCGTCCAGCGCTCCCTGGTCCGGCCCGGTACCGCCCTGCCCCCGCTCGTGCCCGTCGGACCGCGAGGCGGCCCCCGCCGCTTTCGCCAGGCGCCCCACGGCCAGTCCGGCCAGCAGCGCGCCGCCCAGGAAGGCGCCGGGACGGCGGCGCGCGAACCCCTGGAGATCGCTGACCAGGCCGTGGACGCCCTGCTTCTCCAGGTAGTCCGCCGCCCGGTGCCCCCGGTCGGCCGCCTGGTTCGCCAGACCGCGGGCGGGCGAGTCGTCCCGGGCGTTCTCGGCGAGGCCGGTGAGGTCCTCCGCCCACTGCCTCAGGGTGCCGGCCGCGCGCTTGGTCTGCTGGTCGGCCTCGCCCATCGCACGGCCGCGCAGTTCCTCGATGACCGTGCCCGCCTGCTGCCGTGCCTCGCCGACGACGGCGCGGGTCTGTTCCGCCGCGGTCCCGGCGACCTGGGCCGCCGCCTGCCTGGCCTGGCCGGCTGTCGCGGCGGTCTCCGCCCTGACCTTCTCCCCGGTGCTCCCGGTGCCCGTCTGTATGGACTCACTCATCGGCGACGTCTCCTCAGGATGTCAGCGTGCGGTCCCGTCCGCGGGGTGCCCGGCCCGGACCAGAAGCCGTACGCCGGGCACCCCACGAGACCGTCCGTCCCGCTCCGAGTCGCCATTTGTCCCTGTTCGACACCCTTTGCGGGCCATGGATCGTGAACGCGTGTCACTCCGGTCGCAGGCACTCGATCTCGTAGTCGCCCGTCTCCTCGTCGATCGTCACGCCGTGGGTCTCGCTGCGGAAGCCCGGGAAGCGGCGGTCGAAGGTCTCCAGGGCGGTGAGGTAGCGCAGCAGGGAGCCGTCCTGGGCGCCGGTGGACTCACCGGGCATGAGGACCGGGATGCCGGGCGGGGTGACCGTGACCATCGCCGCCGCCACCCGGTGCGCCGCGTCGGCGATCCGGACGCGTTCCGTGCCGCCGCGCACCAGCCGCTCGTAGCAGTGGTGCGGCGGGTGGACCGGCTCGGGAAGCTGCTGGAACGCCGTGTCCAGCAGCTCCACCAGGCGGGCCGAGCGCAGCTCCTCGTGCATCTGCCGGCACAGCTCCCTGAGAGTCAGCCCGGCGTACCGCTTCGGATACGCCTCGACGGCCCAGGGCAGCACGCGGTCGAGCCGGGTGTCGGCGTCGTACAGGGCCTTGAAGTCCATCAGGGCGTCCAGCAGCGTGCCCCACTTGCCCTTGGTGATGCCCATCGAGAACAGGATGAGCGTGGTGTAGCTGTCGGTCTTCTCCACCACGATGTTCCGGGTCGCCAGGTACGCCGTCAGCACGCGCGCCGGGATGCCCTCCTCGGTCATCTCGCCGGTCGCGGTGATGCCGGGACAGGTCAGCGTGACCTTGACCGGGTCCAGCATGCAGTGGCCCTCGGTCAGCCCCGGGAAGCCGTGCCAGGCGGCGCCCGGCTCCAGCAGCCAGCAGGACTGGTCCGAGGCCAGCAGCTCCGGCGGCGCCTCGTCGAAGGGCAGCCGCTCGCCCGTCTCCGGGTCGGTGACCTCCTCGGGCTGCCAGACGCCGAAGAACCACGGCGGCCGGTCCCCGGCGCTCGCCACCCGCCGCCCCAGCCGCACCATCTCCTGCCGGAAGCGGACCGCCTCCGTGACCGCCTCGCCCACCAGCCACTCGCCCTGCGGGCCGTCCATCATCGCCGTCGCCACGTCCAGCGAGGCGATCATCGGGTAGAGCGGCGAGGTGGTCCCGTGCATCATCAGGGCCTCGTTGAAGCGGTCGTGCTCCACGGGCGCCCGGGGAGCCGGCCGTACGTGCACCATCGCCGACTGCGACAGCGCGGCCAGCAGCTTGTGCGTGGACTGGGTGGCGAAGACCGTCGGCCGGTCCGGGCCCGGGAAGGCCGCCTCGTCCACGGACATGCCGTACCGGCCCGCGTACAGCGGGTGGAAGCGGGCGTACGCGAACCACGCCTCGTCGAAGTGCACCCGGGGCGTGCTGGCCGCGAGCGCCTTCGCGGTCGGCACGGCGTCGTAACTCAGGCCGTCGTAGGTGGAGTTGGTGAACACCGCGTACTGCGGGTCCCGGGACACGGCGCCCTCGGCGAGCGGGTGCGCGGCGATCCGGTCCGCGATCGAGTCCGCGGCCAGCTCGGCCGGCGGCAGCGGGCCGGCGAGGCCGTAGCCGTTGCGGGTCGGGATCAGGTAGACGGGCCGGGCGCCGGAGACCACCAGGCCCTGGAGCACCGACTTGTGGCAGTTGCGGTCCACCAGCGCCAGTTCGTCACGGGTGACGCTGAAGTGGCCCACCAGACGGTTGCAGGTGGAGTCGCCGTGCAGCACGAAGTAGGTCAGCTCCGAGCCGAAGACACGGGCCGCGTTGCGCTCGGCCTCCCCGATGGGCCCGGTGTGCTCGAACAGCGAGCCCAGTCCCTCCACCGAGATCGACAGGTCGGAGCGGAGCAGCCGCTCGCCGAAGTAGTCGTGGAAGGCGCGTCCCACCGGCGACTTGAGGAACGCGACCCCGCCGGAGTGGGCGGGCGTGTGCCAGGAGTACTCGTGGGCGTCGTGGAAGCGGCGCAGCGCCCGGAAGAACGGCGGCAGCACGTCCTCCCGGTAGGCGCGCGCGGCGCTGGTGATCCGGCCCGCGATGAAGCCCGGGGTGTCCTCCAGCGGCCAGACGTACCCGACGACCGTCTCCGACACCCACAGCGGCAGCTCCCGCAGGCCGTCCTCGGCCATGACCAGGAACACCGGCAGGTCCCGGTAGCGCTGCCCGATGCGGCGCAGCACGGCGGCCCCGCCCGGGTCCTCGTGCACGGTGCCGGCCGGCCGGGGCGGCGCGGCGAGCGCGGCCCCGGGCCCGTCCCCGGGCCGCCACCCGCCCTCCTCCGGCAGGTCCCACGCCACCAGGGCCGCCGCCAGGCCCGCCTCCGTCCGCAGCACCGCGTCGGCGTCCTCGGCGGTGACCGCCCACCGCACCTCGAAGCCGTCCGCCTCCACCGCGTCCCGGATCTTCCGCAGTTGCTCGGCCCCGGCGCCTTCCGCGCTCGGGTGCTCCGGCACCGCCACCAGGATCTTGCTGTCGCTCATGCGTGCCCTCGCCCTCTTTGGCGGCCGTCCGGCCGCCGCCGCGGAAAGTCTCCGGGGCGGTCCGCCGGGCGGCCGGGCGGCGGGCAGGGCAGGTCACCGTGATGGGGGTAAACCTGGTTACCGCGTTGACCCGGAAGGCGGTTTGCCGAGGTACGCCGGCGACACGGCGGCCGGGCTGATCCGCCGCGTCCGGCCCGAGCCGTCCGCCGGGACCTGGTACAGGTCGGCGCCGTAGTCCCCGGGCAGCGCGTACACGACCGTACGGGCGTCCTTCCACACCGCCTGGTCGTCCACGCTCCGCAGCTCGGCGAGCGGTGTCTCCCGCAGCGTCCGCAGGTCCAGGACGTACAGCCGCCAGGGCGCGTCCTTCGGCAGCCCCGCGACCCGCTTCTTGTACGCGACCCGGGTGCCGTCCGGGGACAGCGACGGGCACTCCACGTTGGCGTGCACCGTGGTGACCGTCCGGGCGCGCAGGTCGCCGCGGACCAGGTAGGTGCGGCCCCCGGTCGCCAGCGTCGCGTAGAAGGTGCGGTCGTCGGCCGCGAACGTCACGCCCCAGAAGTTGGCGTCGGCCGCCCGGTAGGTCCGCCCGTCCTTGACGATCCGGAACGCCTCCAGCGACGGGATCAGCGTGCCGTCGCGGGTGTCGGCGATCGCCGTGCGGGTGGAGAAGTCCGTCCCGGCGTACGAGTCACCGCCCACGAACGCCGTCCAGGCGGCGAAGTGCCCGGTGGGGGAGACCCGGGCGCGGGACGGGATGCCCGGCACGTCGTAGCGGTCCACGGTGTGCAGACGGGCGTCGAGGATCAGCGCCCGGTAGGTGTCCGAGACCGGGCCGTGCACGGCCTGGAGGCAGACCCCGGTGCCCGCGGCGGCGTAGAAGCGCAGGCACTTCAGGCCCGCGGCGGTGCGCGGGCCGCCGGGAGTGCCGGCCGGGACGCTGGTCAGCTCGTCCCGGTGCGGTCCCCACGCCATGTTCCGGAACACCAGCCGCCCGGGGTCGCGCAGGGTCACCGTCCCGGAGGCGACGGCCGGCCCGCCCGCCTGCACGCGGTCCCGGCGCTCCGCCCGCGCGGAGGCGTGCAGCACGGACGCCAGCCCGACCGCCGCCAGCACGGCGACGGCCGAGACCAGGATCAGGACGCGGTGGCGTGCGGTCATGCGGTCCTCCCCGGACGCGACAGAAGGCAGAACACGGCGCACCCGGCCAGCGCCACCGCGGCCCCGGCCAGCGCCGTCCGGTCGCCCCACACCGTCCAGGCCGCGCCGAACAGCAGCGAGCAGGCGAACCGGGTCAGCGCCTGCCCGGTCTGTACGACGGCCAGCCCGGACGAGCGCAGCGCCTCGGGCACGCTGTCCGAGGCGGCGGCCATCAGCACCCCGTCGGTGGCCGCGTAGAAGGTGCCGTGCAGGGCGAGCACCAGGAAGGGCAGGGCCGTGCCGTGCCAGGGGCCGAGCAGCAGCGCGTACACCACGAGCAGCGCGCCGTGGCCGGCCAGGAAGACCGTCCAGCGGCCCACCCGGTCCGCGAGCCGGCCGAGCACCACCGCCAGCAGCAGGAACGCGGCGGCCGTGCCGAGGGGCAGCAGCGCGAACCAGCGGTCCGGTACGCCGAGGCGGCGCTGGAGCAGCAGATAGACGAAGGAGTCGCTCACCGTGGCCAGGCCCAGCAGCAGCGCGCAGACGGTGATCCGGCGCAGATCGCGGCGGCGCAGCAGGGCGAGCGCCGCGCGCAGCGTCGGCCGCTCCGCCGGCACCGCGCCGCCCCGGCCGCCCGGCACGAACAGGACCAGCACCAGGACGCCCAGCACGGCGACACAGGAACTGACGGTGAACACCGCGTCGTAGCCGTCCACGGTGGCCCGCAGGATCAGGAACGCCACCAGCGGTCCGAGCAGCGCCCCGGCGGTGTCCATCGCGCGGTGCACGCCGAAGGCCCGGCCGCGCGTCTCGGGCGGGCCGGACAGCGAGATGAGGGCGTCCCGCGGCGCCGTCCGCAGGCCCTTGCCGGTCCGGTCCGCGGCGAGCACGAGCCCGATCGGGGTCAGCGTGTGCGCCACCAGCAGCAGCGGCTTGCACACGGCCGAGATGCCGTAGCCGAGCCCGGCCACCCACTTGTGCCGCCCGCCGCCCCGGTCGGCGAGGTGCCCGCCGACCAGGCGCACGAGCGCCGAGAAGCCGTTGTAGACGCCGTCCAGCAGCCCGAAGCCCAGCGGCGACAGGCCCAGCCCGGTCACCAGGTACAACGGCAGCACCGCCGTCACCATCTCCGAGGACACGTCGGTGACCAGGCTGACGGTTCCCAGCGCGAGCACGGTCGGCGCGACCGCCGCACGGCGCCGCCCGGCGGAAGGCCGGACGGCGCCGTGGGCGGACGTGCTCGCGCGGCTGTCCGCTACGTACACGTCAGGACGCCCAGATGCCGGTGATGTCCTTGGCGCCGGCCGCGTTGCCCGCGTGCGCGGTCAGACCCTGGCTGTCCTCCAGCGTGCGCAGCAGGTCGTAGTGGTTGTACGTGACCGAGGAGCTGGACCCGGCGGCGACGGGCTGCCCGTAGAACACGGTGGGGATGCGGTTCCCGCTCAGCCGGTTGTCCTCGTCGAAGGTGACGACGAGCAGGCTGTTGTGGGTCTTGGCCCACGTCGCGTACGCGCCCAGCTTGTTCTTCAGCCAGGTGTCACCGGTGGACACCGAGCAGTCGTGCATGTCGCTGCACAGGTCCGGCACCACGAACGACAGCTTCGGCAGCGTCGTGTAGTCGGTGGGGAACTGCGCGAACGTCTTCGCGGTCGAGGTGGGCACGTTGCTGAACCCGAACCACGGGTTGTGCTTGCGCGCGTAGTTCCCGCTGCTGCACGTCGTCGAGCCCTGGCTCGGCAGGGTCTCGTTGTAGCTGGCCCAGCTCCGGCCGGCGGCGATCAGCTCGGAGGCGAGGTTGGGCGCCGAGGAGAAGCCCGGGGTGTAGCAGCTGTCGTCGGTGATGCCCTGCGTCGAGCCGGAGAACAGCGCGAAGTAGTTCGGCTGGCTCGGATGCGTCTCGGCGTACGACTGGGTCAGATTGGCGCCCCCCGACTTCAGCGAGTTGATGTACGGCGCGCTGGACGATCCGATGACCTGGCTGTACGCGTGGTTCTCGAAGACCACGACGACCACGTGGTCCGGGCTGGGGACGGCGCCCGCGGCGTGCGCGGACTCCTCGCCGAGCCCGGTCCACAGCCCGAACGCGGCCGCGGCGAGGGCCGCTGCGGACGCCACGACGGTACGGGCACGGCGGAACACGGAACTGCCGGACACATCAACCTCCGGAAACGGGTGGGCGGCTGGCGGTGCGGTCAGAGCATGCACACGCCAACATTCCCCTGGCCCACACGGGCCAACCCCACGGGTGAAGACCGGATGAACGACGGGTACCCCCGCTCCCATGGCGGACATCCTCATCGGCACCTGCGGCTGGACCGACCCGAACCTGCTCAGGAGCGGCTGGTACCCACCCGGCCACCGTGACCCCGACAAACGCCTGCGCCACTACGCGACCCGCTTCCCGCTGGTCGAAGTGGACTCCTCCTACTACGCCCTGCCCTCCGCCCGCACCACCGCCCTCTGGGCCGACCGCACCCCCGACGGCTTCCGCTTCGACGTCAAGGCGTTCTCCCTCCTCACCGGCCACCCCACCCGCCCCGCGGCCCTCCCGCCCGACCTGCGCACCCACCCCCGCGACGAGGCCCTGCGCACCGAGGTCTGGACCCGTTACGCCGAAGCGCTGGCCCCCCTCCACGACACCGGCCGCCTCGGCACCCTGCTCTTCCAGTACCCGCCCTCCCTGCGCCCCGGCCCCGAGGCCGAGACCTTCATCCGCACCGCCCGCGAACGCGCCCACGACTGGCCGTTCGCCGTCGAGTTCCGCGACCCGGCCTGGTGGCACCCCGACCACGCGGCCCGTACGACCGCTTTCCTCACGGACCTCAACGTCACGGCGGTGGCCACCGACACCCCCGAGGACCAGCACCCCGTCCCCGTCACCACCCCCCACCTCGCCATGGTCCGCTTCCACGGCCGCAGCCCCCACTGGCGCACCGGCAGCAAGGAGGACCGCTTCCGCCACACCTACACCGAGCGGGAACTCGCACAGTGGCTGCCCCGCATCCACTCCCTGTCGGCGGCCACGTCCGAGGTCCACCTCCTCTTCAACAACTGCTGCGCCGACGCGGCCCCCACGGCGGCCCAGACGATGCACGACCTGCTGAGCACGACATTCCCCCACCAGCCCACCCCAGCGGAGAAGACGACCCCCGAGGCCCACTAGAACCACCCGCCCCGCACCCGAGCCCGCCGGGCGAAGGCGGCACGACCCGCACCGGTGCACGGCGGGTGGAGGCGGGCCGGCCCGCACCCGAGCACGGCGGGCGGAGCCGGACCCGCGACGAGGGACGGCCCGCACCCGCGCACGGCGGGCGGCACCGGATACACGGCGCGACGGGGAACGACCCGCACCCGCGCACGGCGGGCGGAGCCGGACACGCGGCGCGACGGGGCCGGCCCGCACCCGCGCACGGCGGGCGGAGCCGGACACGCGGCGCGACGGGGAACGACCCGCACCCGCGCACGGCGGGCGGCACCGGATACACGGCGCGACGGGGAACGACCCGCACCCGCGCACGGCGGGCGGAGCCGGACACGCGGCGCG
>NZ_JBIROU010000021.1:21318-119611 GCF_044332325.1 Streptomyces sp. NPDC017095 | reverse complement strand
ACCCCCCAGGTCATCCGATCGACAGGGGGCAACAGTCATGCCGGGCCCGGAGGCCAGCGGCCCTCTTGCAGGACCGCGAAGAAGATAACGGGGCTGGTTCGCGGTGCCTAGTTCACGAACGGGGCGAACTCCACCGGCAGCGACGTCAGGCCACGCATCCAGATCGAGGGGCGCCAGGTCAGTTCCCCGGGCTCCACCGCCAGCACGAGGTCAGGGAGGTGTTCGAGCAGGGTCTCCACCGCCGTGCGGGCCATGACGTCCGCCAGGAGCGGCGCCGGGTACGGACAGCGGTGCTCTCCGTTGCTGAAGGAGAGGTGCGCGGAGTTGCCGGAACCGGCGTGTGGCTCGGGCCAGATCTGCGGGTCGGTGTTGGCCGCCGCCAGGCCCAGCACGAGGCAGTCCCCTTCCCGGATGTGACGCCCACCCAGCTGCGTGTCGCGCACGGCCCAGCGGCCGATGAAGTTCTGCGTGGGTGTGTCCAGCCACAGGACCTCGTTCAACGCCTCTCCGACGCTGACCCGCCCGCCGGCGACGTTGACCGCGAAACGCTCGTCGGTCAGCAGCAGACGCAGCGTGTTGCAGATCCAGTTCGCGGTCGGCTGCTGCGCGGCGGCGATGACGGAGATCAGATCCTGCACGATCTCCTCGTCGCTGAGCCCGGCGGGGTGGAGCAGCATGCGCGAGGTGACGTCGGAGCCGGGACGCTCCCGCTTCTCCTTCACCAGCCGCATGATGCGCTCACCGACGCGCGTGTACGCGGCCACCGGGTCGTCGCCCTCGCCGGCGTCCAGGGAGATGCGCAGGTCGTCGACGAGGCGTTCGGTGTCCGTGTCCCCCGCCGGCATCCCGCACATCCACAGCACGCCGCGGGCGGGCAGCGCGTGCGCGTACATGCTCATCAGTTCCGCCTGCCCACTGCCGGAGAAGGAGGAGATCAGCCGCGCCGCGATCAGCTGACACTCGCGGGCCAGCTCGAACTGGTCCACCCCCTCCAGCGCCTGGGTGATCACGCCCGCCCGGCGCTGGTGCTCGGCGCCCTCGGTGAAGAGCACCGACGGCTGGTAGCCGACGTACGGCAGCAACGGCCAGTCGGGCGGGATGTGCTCCCACTGGTTCCAGCGGCGGGAGTCCCGCGCGAACAGCTCGTCATGGGCCGTCACATAGCAGACCTCGGGGTAACCGAGGACCAGCCAGGCCGGGATGCCGCCGTCGAGCAGCACCGGCGCGACCGCTCCGTGCTCCCTGCGCAGGGCGCGGTAGAGCTCCGAAGGCGTCTGCTGGTACTCCAGCCCGGCCAGGTGCACGGCGGAGCCGTGCGCGGGGCAGCCCGGGGGAGGGGCGTCCGTGGACAGGAAGCCGGTGGTGTCGCTCACGGTGTGCTCTCCTTGGCCAGTGCACGTGTGTACAGGTGGTCCACCAGAGCGATGAGGACCTCCTTGCCCGACGCCCTGACGCGGGCGTCGCACTCGATCATGGGCACGTGCTCGCCCAGGGCGAGTGCCTGACGGATCTCGGTGAGGGGGAACCGCTTCTCCTCGCCGTCGAAGCGGTTGACCGCCACCACGAAGGGTGTGCCGTGGTGCTCGAGCCGGTCTATGGCGTACCAGCAGTCCTCCATGCGACGGGTGTCGACCAGGACGACCGCACCGAGGGTGCCGGCGAACAGGCGGTCCCAGAGGAACCAGAAGCGCTCCTGGCCGGGCGCACCGAACAGGTAGAGCACCATGCGGTCGTTGAGGCTGATGCGGCCGAAGTCGAAGGCGACGGTCGTGGTGGTCTTGCGTTCCACCCCGGCCGTCTCGTCGATGCCTTGTCCCGCCTGGGTCATGACCTCTTCGGTGTTCAGGGGCCGGATCTCGCTGACCGAGCGCACGAGGGTGGTCTTGCCGACCCCGAAGCCGCCCACGACGACGATCTTCAGACCGGTCTCTGCCGCGGCGGTCAGCGGTGTGCGCTGGGAGGGCAGCTCAGAGGTTGTGGAGCCCATGGAGCACCTCCTGGAGCAGGGCGGTTTCTGGAAGGCCCGCGACGGACGCGGCCGCGCGGGGGTGGCGGGCGCTGACCTTGCCCAGGGCGCACAGGTCGCCGAGCAGGATGCGCACCACGGTGATGGGGAGTTTCAGCTCGGCCGCGATCTCCACCACCGCGGTGGGATGCCGGCACAGCTCGAGGATGCGGACGTGCTCCGACTGCATGCCGGTGGAGGGCTCGCACTCGCTGACGATCAGTGTTACCAGGTCGAGGGACGCATCGGCTTCGCTCCGGCCACCCGTGACCATGTACAGCCGGTCCGGGTCGCCGAGGTCCACGGGTTTACGCATCACGCCGGGGCGCCCCGGTCAGCGGGCTTGCGGGGCTCGGCCCGCAGATGGTCCCCGATCTGTTCGACCAGTTCGGTCATCTGGTGGCCGACGACACCGGGATCGGCGCTCTCCTGCGCGACGACCGCCAGGTGCGCGCCCTCGCCCGCCTCCACGATGAACAGAAGGCCACCGTGGAACGCGGTCATCGAGTGCCGGACGCCGCCCGATCCGTCGCCGAACTCCACGGAGGCGCCCTGGGACAGCGCCTGCATGCCGGAACAGATGGCCGCCAGCTGGTCGGCCTGGTCGACGGTCATGTGTTCCGTCCAGCACAGTTTCAGACCGTCGCGCGACAGCACGAGAGCGTGGCGCGTGCCGGGCGTGCGCTCCAGCAGGTTCTTCAGGAGCCAGGTGAGGCTGTTGTCGGTGGTCTCCATGATGGGTGGGCTCGGCTGTTGACCGGTGAGGTCACCAGCCGCTCCCGTGCCTCCAATCCAGCGAAGTGCGGCGAATCGGTGTCGGGGTGATGGGCTGCTGCGGCCTGCTGACGAAAGGGGCCCGGCCCTCAGGCGTCGGGGGCGGCGCCGTGCGCGTCCCCCTCGGCCGAGGCGCCGCCGGCGCGCCGCCGACCGCGGTGGAAGGCCCCGAACCGGCTCCCCGCGTCGAGGGCGGGACCGGACTCACGCGGGTCGGTGGGCGTCTGAGTGGCCGGCTTGCGCCGGGTGCGCTCCGCCTCGGCCATGGCGCGGCCCGGGGCCCGGACGGGCAGTCCGTTGGCGGTGGCCCCACCACGCCCGGCGGACACGTTCGTCGGGGACGGGGACGGGGACAGCGACGCGGGCGGTCCGGCCGGTGCCGGGCGTACCGGCCGCGGCTCGTCGGCGGGGTGCGCGGGCGAGTGCGGTGCTGGTACGGCCTGCCTCGGCCGCTCGGTCGGGACTGGCTCGTGCCGCTGGGCGACCAGTTGCGGCGGAATCAGGACGACGACGCCCGTGCCGCCGCGCGAGGAGGGGCGGTAACTGACGCTGATGTCGTACTTGACGGCGAGTCGCCCCACCACGCTCAGACCCAGCCGGGTGCCTTGCAGCGAGGCCAGGTCGGTGACGCGGCCCGACACGGACTCCACCGCCCGCCGCATGGCCGCGTCGGACATCTTCAGGCCGCTGTCCTCGATGGTGACCACGAGGCCCGCGCTGCGTTCCTCCACGTAGACGTGGACCTCGTCGACAGGAGGGGAGAAGTTGGCGGCGTTGTCCAAGAGTTCGGCCAGCAGGTGCATGACGCCCTCTGCCGCGAAGCCGCTGATCGCGGCCCTGCTGGAGGAGTGGAGGCGCACACGCCGATAGGCGGCGATCCTGCCGACGGCACCCCGCAGGATGCTCTCCATGACGATGGGCTTGTTCCACACGCGGCTGGAGCGGCCGCCCATCAACAGGGCGAGCCGGTCGGTCAGCAGTCCCAGCTGCGAGGTGCTGTGGTCCAGACGCAGCAGGTCGCCGAAGACCTCCTCGCCATGCCGTTCCTGCATCTCGCGCAGATCGGCGAGCATGCTGACCGTCTTGGCCTGGACCCGGCTGAGGGCCTTGGCGGACGCGGCCTGCGCGGCGGCGGAACGCCGCTCGCTGTACGCCAGTTCGCGTACGAGGCGTTCGGCCGACGACCGCAGCAGAACGTTCTGCGGCCAGTCGAACCTGGCGAGCACCGTGTCGGCGGAGCTGCCCTCCCGCAGCAGGGCGATGGCGGCGGGGAGCGTTTCCTCGGTCACGCGCCTCAGCTCGGCCGTGTCCCGTTCCAGCCCGGCGCGCACACCTTCGAGTCCGGACTCCGCGTCGAGGGCGCGTCCGATCGATGCGGACAGCTCGGTGGCGTAGACGCGCAGCAACCGTTGCAGGTGCGGGTCGGACGGGAGGGTGATCGTCGACAGCGCCTGTTCGACGCCCATGCCCTTGCGTACCTGCTCGGTGACGTCCGGCAGAATCACGTCGACGAGCCGGGACGTTTCGGCAGCCTGGTGCCGCCACGCGCTTCTGGCCAGTTCCAGTTCGCTGCCCTGCGCGGCGGCGCGGCGGTGAGCCCGGCCTACCAGGACGGAGGCCCGGCCGACCACCACCGCGATGCAGATCCAGGCGACGGCCACCACACTCCACACCCAGCGCCGGCCGTCCTCGGGAGCGAGGACGGCCGCGGTAGCGGCGCCCGCGGCGGTGACGGCCAGGATCGCGGGCGGCGCGAACGGCGAGGCGGGCGCCGCCCCTTCCGCGCTTCGGCGCTGGCGGGAGCGAGCTGACATAGACATTCCGCGGTCCCTCGGTCCGTGCATACGGGGGCTGTGTGGACGATTGAGCATCACCGATGCCACAGAAGGGGGGGCCGACCGAAGGACGGCGACCCTTCCGGCTGTGGATCGCCGTTCATGCTAGTCACCGAGCGGAGCGCGGATGACCGGGCGATGCGTTCGCCCCTCCAAGAATTCGCTTCGTCGGAAAACAATCACAACAACACACTTGTATGGTACCGGGGATCACGCTCGCGAGGCCGTCCTGCATGGGAGGCGAAAGCGGGCATTCACGTACATGTTCTGCGGTTCGTCACGCCGTGCGCCGCGTCGTGAGGATCAGGAGCATACAGATCACGCCAATCACGGGCCGACCGGCGAGTGTTCGGCCAGGAAAGATCACCTCAGTCCCGGCGAAGCGCCCCCTCACCACGGTCCTCGGGCCCGGGTGGCCGGTGGACAGAACCTGCCGCCACGCCGGGCAGCGCTCTCGCAGTCCAGCGGAACGGCCTTCGAGGGACTCACCAAGGCCGCCGGCGCAGCACGCTCCGCCCACCTCGGCGCGGTCCGCGCGCCCCCCGCTCGCTCCCGGGCCCGATCGTCATGGCCCGCTGACACCGGCCAAGGGAGCGCCGGTCCCCGACTGGTCCCCAACTGGTCCCCAGAAACGGTCGAGGGCCGGTGTCGGATTGCTCCGAAACCGGCCCTGACCCGCGACTCTCACGAGTCGGGACGACAGGATTTGAACCTGCGACCCCTTGACCCCCAGTCAAGTGCGCTACCAAGCTGCGCCACGTCCCGATACGCTGTGACCTGGGCTTTCGCCGGTCGAACGCGCAGGGAAAACCATACCGCACCCGGATCGGTGGTCGCGCGCTCGTTTCCGGCGTTTCCGGTGTTGACCTCAAGTTTGGTTGAGGTTGCACGCTGATCGGTATGACGATCGCAACGGAACAGCGCCGAGCGTACGGCTACGACGACCTGCCCCGGCTGATGCAGCTGATGACCGGCGACGAGAAGCACGGCCCGGCCGCCACCTCCACGCTCGACGTGCTGTGGGTGCTCTACGACCGGGTGCTCCGGGTCGCTCCCGAGCGGCGGGACGATCCGGACCGGGACCGGTTCCTGCTCAGCAAGGGACACGGACCCATGGCGTACTACGCCGTGCTCGCCGCGAAGGGCTTCGTGCCCGTGGAGTGGCTGCCGGGATTCGGGACGTACGACTCCCCGCTCGGGCACCACCCCGACCGGGTGCTGGTACCGGGAGCCGAGATCGGCAGCGGATCACTCGGGCACGGCCTGCCGATCGCCGTCGGCACCGCGCTGGGCCTGCGGGCGCAGGGCCGGCCCGGTCCGGCGGTCTGGGTGCTGGTCGGGGACGCCGAACTGGACGAGGGCAGCAACCACGAGGCGATCGCCTACGCCGGGCCCGCCGGCCTGGACCGGCTGCACACCGTCGTGATCGACAACTCCTCCGCCAGCCATGCGCTGCCCGGCGGGATCGCCGCCCGGTTCGAGGCCGCCGGCTGGTCCGCGGTCACCGTGGACGGGCGCGACCACGACGCCCTGTACGCCGCCTTCACCGCGCCGCACCCGGGCCGGCCCCAAGTGGTCGTCGCCCGGGTCGAGCCGAAGAACGCCTGACCTCCCCCGCCTCTCCCGGAAAGGGCACCACCTCCATGGACACCATGCGTGACCGCTTCGCACCCGTCGTCTCCCGGCTGCTGGACGAGGACCCGCGGGTCGCGGTCGTCCTCGCCGAGATCGGCCTCGACGGCTTCCGGGACGCCGCGCGCCGGCATCCCGACCGGGTGATCAACGTCGGCATCCGCGAACAGCTGCTGATCGGGGCGGCGGCGGGGCTGGCGCTCACCGGGCTGCGGCCCGTCGTGCACACCTTCGCCAGCTTCCTCGTGGAGCGGCCCTTCGAGCAGGTCAAGCTGGACCTCGGGCACCAGGACACCGGCGCGGTACTGGTGAGCGCCGCCGCCTCCTTCGACTGGCCGGCCGGCGGCTTCACGCACATGGCGCCGGGCGACGTGGCCCTCCTGGACACGCTGGACGGCTGGACCGTACAGGTGCCCGGCCACCCGGACGAGGCCGAGACACTGCTGCGGCACGCGGTCGCTGCGGGCGACGACAAGGTGTACGTACGGCTGTCCGGGCAGGCCAACGGGCAGGGGCGAGCGGTCGACGGGCGGCACTTCCTCACCGTCCGCGAGGGCCGCTCGGGTGTCGTGATCGCCGTCGGACCGGTGCTGGACGCGGTCCTCGCCGCCACGGAGGGCCTGGACCTGACCGTGCTCTACGCCACGACCGTACGGCCGTTCGACGCGGCCGGGCTGCGCCGGGCGACGGAGGCCGCCGGCACGGACGTCGTGCTGGTCGAGCCGTACCTCGCGGGCACGTCCACGGCCGCGGTGAGCGAGGCGCTGTCGGACGTGCCGCACCGGGTACTCGGGCTCGGCGTCGGCCGCCGCGAGCTGCGCCGCTACGGCACGGTGGAGGAGCACGTGGCCGCGCACGGCCTGGACGCGGCGGGCCTGCGGGAGCGGATCGGCCACTTCGCGGGCACCGGCCGAATGCCGGCGGCGGCCCGGTGAACTCCCGCTCCCCTGGCGAGCGGACGCCGGGTGAGAGGGCTCTGGGTGAGTGGGGCCCGGTGTCAGCGGGCGCCCGGTATCAGCGAGCCCCGGTGTCAGCAGCAAGCGTCGGCGCATCGGCGCGGACCAGGTCGCGTATCGCCGGTACCGCCAGCAGCAGTGTCGCCACGGCCAGGCTCACGGCGGCGGCGGTCAGCAGGACGTGACCGGCGCCCAGTGCTCCGGCCGCCGGGCCGGCGAGGGCCTGGCCGACCGGCATCATGGCGAGCGAGCCGGCCACGTCGTAGGCGTGGATGCGGTTGAGGACGTCGGCCGGCACCTGCGTCTGCACGGTGGTCGCCCACATCACGCCCCAGAACGACATGCCCGCCCCGGCGAGCGCGGCCCCGGCCGCCATGGCCGGCACGCCGAGGCCCGCCCCGACGGCCGCCGGGAAGCCGAAGAAGGCGAACAGGGCGAGCGCGCCCGCGCGGAGCATACGGCGGGGGCGCAGCCGCAGGGCGAGCAGGCCGCCGATCACCGTGCCCGCGCCGAGGGCCGAGTTGAGCAGGCCGTAGGCGCCCGGGCCGTGGTGCCGGACGACCTCGGCCGCCACCAGCGGGACGGTCGGGCCCCAGACGGCGATCATGTACAGGCACCACACGGCGATCACGCCCCACAGCCAGGCGCGGGAGCGGAACTCCCGCCAGCCGTCGACGAGATCGGCCCGGAAGGCGCGCAGGGCGGAACCGGTGGCGGTCCGGGTGCCCGCGGGCAGCGGGGGCAGGCGCAGGAGCAGCAGGCACAGGGCGCTGAGCGCGTAGGTGGCCGCGTGCGCGGCGAAGACCCCGCCGGGCGAGGCGAGGCCGACCAGGACGCCGGCGGCGGCCGGGCCGGCGAGCTGGGCGGCGGACTCGGCGATCCGGATGGCGCCGTTCGCGCCCTGGACGTCCCGGGCGAGACGGGGCACCGTGCTGGCGACGCCCGGCTGGAAGACCGCGCCGGCCACGCCGTTGACGGCGCCGACGGCGCAGATCTGCCACAGCACCACGTGCCCGGTGAAGAAGAGGCCCGCGGCGAGGGACTGGGTGGCGAGCCGGACGAGGTCGGCGCCGATCATCAGCCCGCGGGTGCCGAACCGGTCGGCGACGACCCCGCCGAAGACGACCAGACCGGCGAACGCGGCGGCCGTGGAGGCCATGGCGAGACCGACCGCGCCCGCGCCGTACCCGTGGCGCAGCAGGCCCGCGGCCAGGGCGACGGGCAGCATGGTGTCGCCCAGGCGGGCGACGGCCCGGGCGGCGAAGAACAGCGCGAAGTCCCGCGACCACACGGCGGCCGGGGCACCGGCCGCGGCCTGCCGCGTCTGCCGGCCGGCGCTCTGGCGCCGCGCGTCCGTACCGGTCATCCCGTGTACTCCCCCTCGCCCGTCCCCGGCTCCCGGCCGGGCCGTCGGCTCGCTCCGTCGCGCGGGATCCTGCCAGTCCCCGGCCGCGCGCACCGGGATTTTCACCCCCTGGACGGCAGCCCCAACTCCGGGTGGCTGTCCAGGAGTCGGGTGGGGGCGGCCTGGCGCCAGGAGTCGGCCAGGATGTCCCGCAGCTCCTCCTCGTCCTCCAGGGCGGCCAGTCTCGCTCTCACCCAGGCGAACTGGGCCTCGTGGGCGGCGATCCAGAACTTCTCCGGTTCGGCCAGCACCAGTTCGTCGCGCTCGTCCTTGGGACAGCGCACGGCGAGGGACGTCTCGTCCTCGGGGAGGGTGGCGAACATCTTCCCGGCCACCCGGAACGTGGGCATGCTCCAGGCGACCTTCTCCGTGGTGTCCGGCAGGGACAGGGCGATTCGGCGTACGTCTTCTGCGTCCGGCATGCCACGCAAGGTAGCCCCTGCCACTGACAGTCACCCTCCGAGCCGCTTGTAGTACAGCGTCGTCGGTCGCAGGGCACCCGCCGGGCTCGCCGCGTAGTCGGGGATGGTGCCGGCCACGGTCCAGCCGGCCGAGCGGTACAGCCGCTCGGCGGGGCTGCCGGTCTCGGTGTCGAGGTGCAGCAGGGTACGGCCGGCAGCGGCGGCGGCCCGTTCGGCGGCGGTCAGCAGGCGGCGGCCGAGTCCCTGCCCCCGCGCGCCGCGGTGCACCATCAGTTTGACCAGTTCGGCGCGGTGCCCGCTGTTGGGCTTGGCCGGGAAGTCCAGGCCGACCGTGCCGGTCACCCGCTCCGTGTGGTCCACGGCCGCCCAGACCGCGCTTCGGCCCGCCCGCACGGCCTCGGCCCGCTCCCGCCACCAGCCGGCCGCGTCGGCGTGGCCGAGCGGTGCCAGGAAGCCGATGGAGGCGCCCGAATCGACGGCGTCGGTCAGCAGGTCCGCCAGGTCGCCGGCCCGGTCGCGGACCCGGTCGGCGTGCCAGCGCTCGATCCTCACGGCCGTACCACCGCCAGGACGTAACGCGCCGGGTCCGGGCCGGTGCAGCGGAAGCGGGCCGGGCCGGTCACGCGCATCCGCAGGCAGTCCCCGGCGCCGAGCCGGTGGACCTGTTCGCCGACGGTCACCTCCAGGGCGCCGTCCAGGAGCCAGAGGTGCTGTTCGAGGCCGGGCACGGGCGGCCGGTCGTAGCCGAGGTCCGCGCCCGGGGCGAGCCGGCCCTCGACCAGTTCGCCGCGCAGCCCGGTGTGCGGCGGGGACACGGACCGGCGGACGAAGCCGGCGGCGCGGTCCTCCCACACCCGCTGCTCGGCGGCCCGCACCACGGGCACCGGGGCCGCCTCGACCTCGCTGAGGAGCTGGGACATGGTGCGGCCGTAGACGTGGCAGAGCCGGTTCAGGACGGCGGCGGTGGGGCTGGTCTGCGCGCGTTCGGCGCGGGACAGCGTGGACCGGCTGACCCCGCTGCGCTCCGCCAGCTCGTCCAGGGACCAGCCGTGCTGGGCGCGCAGTTCGGCCAGCCGGACGCCGAGCAGGGCGTCGACGGCATCCTCGTCTCTCATATCCGGGACGCTAGCCCGGATATGAGACGCCGGTGTTACGGGAACCTCACGCCCCTCACGCCCGCGCCGCCTCGCCGAGCGTCTTCAGCACCGGGCGGATCAGCGGGTGTCCCTCGGCGCCGCGGCGGACGGCGGCGAAGACGCGGCGGGTCGGGGCGACCCCGTCGACGGGCCGTACGACCACGCCGGCGAGATCCATCCCGCACAGCGCGGAGCGCGGGACCAGGGCCACGCCCGCGTCGGCCGCGGCGAGCGCGACGACGGCCCGGAAGTCGTCGGAGGAGTGCTCCAGCCGGGGCTGGAAGCCGGCGCTCTCACAGGCCAGGACCACCACGTCGTGGCAGGGATTGCCGGGGTACGGGCCGATCCAGGGATCCTTGGCCAGTTCGGCGAGGGGCACCTCGGGCGCGTCCGCCAGCCGGTGGCCGAGCGGGACGACCGCGTCGAACGGCTCGGCGTAGAGCGGGACATGGGTCAGCCGGGGGTCGTCGGCGGGCGGGGCGCCCCGGTATTCGACGGCGACCGCCACGTCCACCAGCCGGTCCAGGACCATGGGCAGACTGGCGTCGCCCTCGGCGTCCTGCACCCGGATCCGTATGCCGGGCGCCACGGCGGCGAGGCGGGCCACCGCCGGTGCCACGACCTGGGCGATCCCGGTCGCGAACGCGGCCACGGTGACCGTGCCCGCCTCGCCCGAGCCGTAGGCGGCCAGCTCGGCCTCGGCGCGCTCCAGCTGCGCGAGGACCGCGTTGGTGTGGCTGAGCAGGATCTCACCGGCCGGGGTGAGCCGTACGCCCTTGGCGCCGCGCTCGACCAGGCGGTGGCCGGTCTCCTGTTCCAGCGCCGTCAGCTGCTGGGACACGGCGGACGGCGTGAGATAGAGCGCGGCGGCCGCCGCGGTGACCGTGCGGTGGTCGGCCACCGCACGGAGGATGTGGAGCCGCCGTGCCTCGATCATGATCTCGATTATCCCAGGTCACCGGGGACGGTCAGGCCGCCAGTGCGGCGCGCGCGGCGATGAAGGCGTCGACCGCGCGGTGCACGTCGGCCGTGGAGTGCGCGGCGGACAGCTGGACGCGGATGCGGGCCTGGCCCTGCGGGACCACCGGGTAGGAGAAGCCGATCACGTAGACCCCGCGCTCCAGCAGCAGCTCGGCCATCCGGGCCGCCTGCGCCGCGTCGCCGATCATGACGGGCGCGATGGCGTGGTCGCCGGGCAGCACGTCGAAGCCCTCGTCGGTCATCCGGCGGCGGAACAGCGCGGTGTTCTCCGCCAGTCGCACCCGCAGGTCGTCGGCGGACTCCAGCAGGTCGAGGACCTTCAGGGAGGCGGCGGCGATCACCGGGGCGAGGGTGTTGGAGAACAGGTACGGGCGGGAGCGCTGGCGCAGCAGGGCGACGATCTCGGCGCGGGCGGCGACATAGCCGCCGGACGCGCCGCCGAGGGCCTTGCCGAGGGTACCGGTGACGATGTCGACGCGGTCCATGACGCCGTGCAGTTCGGGGGTGCCGCGGCCGGTCGGGCCGACGAAGCCGACGGCGTGCGAGTCGTCGACCATGACCATCGCGTCGTAGCGGTCGGCGAGGTCGCAGATCTCGCGCAGCGGGGCGACGTAGCCGTCCATGGAGAAGACGCCGTCGGTGACGATCAGCCGGCGGCGCGCCCCGGACGCCTCCTTCAGCTTGGTCTCCAGGTCGGCCAGGTCGCGGTTGGCGTAACGGAAGCGGCGGGCCTTGGACAGCCGGATGCCGTCGATGATGGAGGCGTGGTTGAGGGCGTCGGAGATCACCGCGTCCTCCTCGCCGAGCAGGGTCTCGAAGACACCGCCGTTGGCGTCGAAGCAGGAGGAGTACAGGATCGTGTCCTCCTGGCCGAGGAACGCCGACAGCCGGGCCTCCAGCTCCTTGTGCACCTCCTGGGTGCCGCAGATGAAGCGGACGGAGGCCATGCCGTAGCCCCAGCGGTCCAGGGCCTGGTGCGCGGCGGCGATCACCTCGGGGTGGTCGGCGAGGCCGAGGTAGTTGTTGGCACAGAAGTTGAGGACCTCGCCGGGGCGGCCGCCGGCGGTGACGTTCACGGTCGCGGACTGCGGGCTGCCGATGACCCGCTCGGGCTTGTGCAGACCGGCGGCGCGGATCTCGTCGAGGGTGGTGCGCAGGTCGTCGCGTACGGTGTCGAACATAGGGGGGTTCTCCTGAAGATGCCGGCGGATGAGGGGGAGTTACACGGTCCAGTCGAGGATGACCTTGCCGCCCGTGCCGCTCGCGGCGTCGGCGAAGGCGGCCTCGAAGTCGCGGTAGCCGTACCGGCCGGTGATCACGGGGGCGAGGTCGAGGCCGCCCTCCAGCAGCACCGACATCGCGTACCAGGTCTCGAACATCTCGCGGCCGTAGATGCCCTTGATGGTGATCATCGAGGTGACGATCCGGGCCCAGTCGACCGGGAACTCCTCGGCGGGCAGCCCGAGCATGGCGATCCGGCCGCCGTGCGTCATGTTGGCGATCATGTCCCGCATCGCCTCGGGGCGGCCGGACATCTCCAGACCGACGTCGAAGCCCTCGCGCAGACCCAGCCGGCGCTGGCCGTCGGCGATGGTGGACTCGGCGACGTTCAGCGCGAGGCTCACCCCGGTCTTGCGGGCCAGTTCCAGGCGCTCCTTGCTGACGTCGGTGATGACGACGTTGCGGGCGCCCGCGTGCCGGGCCACGGCGGCGGCCATCAGACCGATCGGTCCGGCGCCGGTGATCAGCACGTCCTCGCCGACCAGCGGGAAGGACAGCGCGGTGTGCACGGCGTTGCCGAACGGGTCGAAGATCGCGGCCACGTCGAGGTCGACGGGGATCCGGTGCACCCAGACGTTGGCCGCGGGCAGCGCGACGTACTCGGCGAACGCGCCGTCGCGGCCGACGCCGAGGCCGACGGTGGCCCGGCACAGGTGGCGGCGGCCGGCCAGGCAGTTGCGGCACTTGCCGCACACCAGGTGGCCCTCGCCGCTGACCCGGTCGCCGACGCGGACCTCGGTCACGTCCCGGCCGGTCTCCACGACCTGTCCGACGAACTCGTGGCCGACCACGAGCGGCGTGCGGATGGCCTGCCGCGCCCACCCGTCCCAGGCCCGGATGTGCAGGTCGGTACCGCAGATCCCGGTCCGCATGACCTTGATGAGGACGTCACCGGGGCCGATGACCGGCTCCGGGACGTCCGTCAGCCAGAGTCCCGGCTCCGCCTTGTCCTTGACCAGCGCCTTCAACGCTACGGCTCCTGAGGGATGAGACCCGGGCACGCGGGCATGCCGACGGCGCCCGCACCGGGTCAGAGGGGTGGAATCACCCTGCAATCTGCCGTATGCGCGAGCCGGGGTCCATCGAGCTTTTCTTAACCGGCGCCTCAGCTTTCCTACAGGCCCCTCCGGGCAGCGTGCCGCCCGCCTCACAGGGGCAGGCCGTCCTCCGCGCCGCGTTCGAGGCGTACGACGAGGTCGGCGGCGAACGCCTTGATGGTCTCCAGGCCGGTCCGGCCCCAGGCACGGGGCGCTGTGTCGGCGGCACACACGGTGCCGAGCGCCATACCGGAGCCGTCGATGAGCGGCGCCCCGAGATAGGAGCGGATACCGAAGGCGTCGACGACCGGGTTGCCCGCGAACCGTGGATAGTCGCGGACGTCCTCCAGGACCAGTGCCTTGTGGCGCACCACCACATGGGGGCAGAACCCATGGTCGCGCGGCAGCACCCGGCCGATCGCGGCCCGGCTGCCGTCCTCGCGGACGACGGGCGCGAGGACGGGCGCGCTCAGGCCCGCGAAGAACTGGTGGTCCTCGCCGATGAAGTTGACCATGGCGTAGCGGGCGCCGGTGAGCTGGGCGAGACGGCCGGCGAAGGCGTCGAGCGCGGGGTCGGGCCGGTCCGCCACCAGGCCGAGCCGGCGCAGCCGGTGGACGCGGGCGGGTGCCTCCTTGTCCTCGGGCGTGAGCAGCAGACCGCGGACCGGCCGGGGCGGCTCGTAGCTCATGGCCGGACTCCGGCACTGTGGGTGTGCTTCATACAAGGGCTCCGTGAACGGTGGGGCGGGATCACATGCGGGCGCGCTGGCTGGGCACGGCCGCCGGGGTGCGGGCCAGAAGGTGGCGTACGAGGGTAAGCAGGGTCTGCACACCGGAGCTGGAGATCCGGGCGTCGCAGCGCACCACCGGGACCTCCGGGTCGAGGCCGATGGCGGCCCGCACCTCGTCGGGGTCGTAGCGGTGGGAGCCGTCGAACTCGTTGACGGCGATGACGAAGGCGAGCCCGCGCTCCTCGAAGAAGTCGACGGCCGCGAAGCACTCCTGGAGCCGCCGGGTGTCGGCGAGGACGACCGCGCCGAGCGCGCCTTCGGACAGCTCGTCCCACATGAACCAGAACCGCTCCTGTCCGGGCGTGCCGAACAGGTACAGCACGTGGTCGGCGTCGAGGGTGATCCGGCCGAAGTCCATGGCGACCGTGGTCTCCATCTTGTTCTCGACGCCGTCGAGGCTGTCCGTGCCGATGCTGACCGAGGTGAGCAGCTCCTCCGTGCTGAGCGGCGCGATCTCGCTGACCGCGCCGACGAAGGTCGTCTTGCCGACCCCGAACCCGCCCGCGACCAGAATCTTGAGCGCGGTCGGGAACGGGTCAGAGCTGTCGTCGTAGTCCATCGAGCACTGCCTCCAGCAGAGACCGGTCAGTGGGTGTGTGGTGGTAGGCGGGCGGCTTGGTAGTCAGCGCACCGCAGTCGACCAGGTCCGCGAGCAGCACCTTGGTGACCACCGCGGGCAGCTGGAGCTGGGCGGCCACCTCGGCGACCGGGACGGGCGCGCGGCACAGGCCGAGTGCCTGTGCGTGCTCGGGGCCGGGGTAGCCGAGCGGGGTGACGCCGGTGGCCAGCACCTGCGACATCAGGTCGAGGGCGATGCTGGGTCTGGTCCGGCCGTCGCTGACCGCGAACGGACGTACCAGCCGCCCGGCCGCGCCGTCCAGCCAGGGCCCGTCGCCGGCTGCGGCCACGCTCAAGGCCTCGTCGCCGCGGGGTCCGCGCTCAGCTGCCGGGGCGCGGTCACCAGGTACGGGCGCACGCTCTTGACCAGCATCGCCATCTCGTAGCCGAGCACCGCGGCGTCGGCGTCGCGGCCGGCCAGCACGGCCAGGCAGGTGCCGGAACCCGCGGTGGTGACGAAGAGCAGGGTCGCGTCGAGTTCGACGACGACCTGGCGGACCTCCCCGCCGTCGCCGAACCGGACGCCCGCGCTGCGGCCGAGCGAGTACAGGCCGCAGGCCAGCGCCGCCATGTGGTCGGCGCTGTCGAGGTCCAGGCCGTGCACGGACTTCACCAGCCCGTCGGAGGAGAGGAGTACCGCGCTGGAGGTGTGCGGTACGCGCTGCACGAGGCCGCTCAGCAGCCAGTCGAGGTCGGACGCGGGAACGGTCGGCGCTTCGCTCGCCATGGTGGATCGACTCCTTGGGGTACGAAGATCAGCGGGAGCGCTGGGGACGGGGGTACGGCGTGCGGGCGCGGGCGCGGGCGCCGGCGTGGTCATCCGGCGGGGGTGCTCCCCTCGGTGCGGCCGGCGCCCTGGCTGTCGTCCGGGGCGGGCGCGTGGACGCGGGTGCGGGGCAGGGGGGCCGGGAGCGGCGGTCGGTCCAGGGGGGCGTGGCCCGGGGGTGTGGGGTCCGGAGCCATGGGGAGCGGGGCCGTGTGGTCCCGGGGCGGAGGGAGGGGAGCCGTGTGGTCCCGGCCCGTGTGGGGAGCGGCCGTGTGGGCTGGAGCCATGTGGAGGGGAGCCATGTGGCCCGGGCCCAGATCGGGGGCGGCCGTGTGGGTCGGAGCCATATGGTCTGGGTCCATGTGGTCGGCGTCCATGGGGTCCACGTCCATATGGTCTGCGCCCATGTACCCGGAGGACTCGGCGTACGCGGACACGGCGTGCGCCTCCGTCTCCGTACCCGCCTCCGTGCTCCCCTCCCTGTCCGTGCCGATGGCCGTGTCCATGGCTGTGTCGATGGCCGTGTCCAGGCTCTGCTGGGCCTCCGCGAGTCCGATCCCGCGCCGGAAGGCGGCCATCAGACCGGGATCGTGGCCGACGGCGGAGTCGGTGTCCTGGCGGGGCGCCGGGCCGCCGCGGAGTTGGGGCACGATGTGCTCCTGTGCGCGCCGGCGGGGCAATTGGGGCTTGTCCATGGTGCCGCGCACCGGGTCGACGCGCGGGGTGGGCGGAACGCCCGTGTGCGCCTCCACCACCTGCCAGTCCTCGGCGCTGACACCGGGCACCGCATCGACGGGCGTGGGCCGCGCCTCCTGGGGGCCGCGTACGGGCAGCGGGGCCGGGGCGGCGCCGTGCTGTCCGTAGGTACCGCTCTCGATGCCGTGCCGCCCGGTCCCGCGCTGCGCGTGCCGCCGCCGCCCGGTGGCCGCACCCTGACCGGCCCCCGCCCCGGACTCCGCCGCGCTCCCGGCCCCGGACCCGGACCCGCCGCCGGCCACCGTGCCGCCCACAGGCCCGGCGCCATTCCCTCCGTCGTACACGGAGCCGTTCCCGGTCCGGCCGTCGTACACGGAGCCGTTCCCGGTCCGGCCGTCGTATGCGGAGCCGTTCGCCGTCCGGCCGTCGTACGCGGAGCCGTTCCCGGTGCTGCCAGCGGGCTCGGTGCCGGCCTCGGCTGCGGTTCCGGCGACCGCGCCCGGTACCGCGAGCGCGGGCCCCAACAGCGGCTGGGGGACGACGAGTACGGCCTGCACCCCGCCGTAGATGTTGGTCTGGAGCCGCACTTGGATACCGTGCCGGCGGGCGAGCTGGGAGACGACGTAGAGACCGATGCGGCCGTCCGCCAGCAGGCTGGCGACATTGACCTGGTCGGGGTCGGCGAGCACGGCGTTCATCCGGTCCTGCTCGGTGAGGGTCATGCCCAGCCCGCGGTCCTCGACCTCCACGGCGAGCCCGGAGGTGACGAGGCTGGCGCGCAGCAGCACCTGGGTGTGCGGGGCGGAGAACACCGTGGCGTTCTCGACGAGTTCGGCGAGCAGATGGATGACGTCGGCGACGGCGTGGCCGCGCAGTTCGCCGTCGACGGGCGGCACCAGCTTGACCCGGGAGTACTGCTCGACCTCGGCGATGGCGGAGCGCAGCACCTCGGTCATGCCGACCGGGTTGCTCCACTGCCGGCGGGAGACCGCGCCGCCGAGCACGGCGAGGTTCTCGGCGTGCCGCCGGATGCGGGTGGCCAGGTGGTCCACGTGGAACAGGCCCTTGAGCAGGTCGGGATCCTCGATGTCGCTCTCCAGGTCGTCGAGGATCGAGATTTCCCGGTGCACGAGGGACTGAAGGCGCCGCGCGAGGTTGACGAACACCTCCAGCTTCTGTTCGCTGCCCGTCCGGCTGGAGAGCTGGGCGGCCCGTACGACGGCGGTGACGGCGCCGTCGTGCGCGCGGGCCAGGTCGGCGGCGAGCAGGTCGAAGTCGTCGGCGTCCGCCGGGGGCGGGCGGCGGCGGCCACGCTGGGGCGGGGTCTCGCCCCGCCGGAGCGCGTCGACCAGGGCGCGCAGGTCGGCCTCGCCGTGTGCGGCGGTGCGCCGGAGCGCGTCGACGCGGGTGGTGACCGAGCGGGCGGCGCGGTCGGCGGCCACGGCGGCGATCAGGATGCCGACGGCGGCCACGCCGGCCGCCGCCGCGATCACGCCCCACAGCAGGGGGCTGGTGCGTGCGCCGGCGGAACGGATGCTGAACAGCACGGGGGCGCCGGCGCTGAGCGCCACCGCGAGTGGCGGCAGGACGGCGAGTCGCATCAGCTGTGGCCGTATGTGCGTCTCGGGCAGCGCGGGAGCGGGTCGGGCGCCCGGCCGCCCGTGCCGGCCGCCCTCGCGGCGGTCGGCGCGGGTGGCCGGTGCTCGGAGGTGAGACATCTGCGTCCTCGTACTGTCCGTCGGGCCTGGAGTCCTCGTGCGGTGTGCCGCGGGCACGCGTGGATGCGGGCAGGCGTCACCGATGCGCCGGACGGCGGGACCGGTGAACCGGCCGCGTCGCCCGACGGACACTCACAGTAGTCGTCCGCGCTTCCCGTGCGGTCGGCAGTCGGCAAAGTCCCCCGAGGAGCGTCCCGCTCTGGTATGAGGCGCCGTACGACAGTCCGATGACGCCTGCGCAGCGCGCGAACGGATCCGAACGCGACCGGTCCGACCTGGTCGTAAGCGGTCAGTACGGAGCGGCGGGCCGTACCCGGTGTCGTTCGCCGCCCGGGGCACCGGCAGACGGACAGACGCCGCCCTCCCGCTTCCGGTGCACCGCGGCGGCGGCCCGCGAGGCTTCCGGTCTCCGGTCTCTCTCCGGCAGGAAGCTCACAGAGTGTGATTGCCTTGGCCCTGGCTCGGCGGACGCGCGGCGCCGGGGCAACACGACGCGGCGCACGTACCCGGAAGGGGTACGTGCGCCGCGTGGAGGTACGAGGGCGGGCCGGGCCGCCGGGTCTCAGTTCACCGGGTGCCGGCTCCGCGCGCGGGCGGTTCCGCCACGAAGGCGCCGACCGAGCGCCAGGTGCGCCGGACCTCTCCCGAGACGCCCCGCCACCACGGCTCCGCCGGCAGCTTGCCGGCGGGTTCGAAGGGCTCGCCCGGGCGCGGCAGGGCCACCGCCTGGCCGACCTCCTCGGCGGCGTCCTTCGTCCACTCCCCCGGCTCGGCCCAGGGGTGCGGCGCGAGGTTGAAGGTGCCCCAGTGGATCGGCAGGAGCACGCCGTGCGGTGCGTCGCCCTGGAGGTCGAGGTGGGCGCGCAGGCCCTCCTCGGGGGTCATGTGGATGTCGGGCCAGAACTCGCTGTAGGCCCCGATCTGGATCATCGTGGCGTCGAACGGGCCGTGGCCGGCACCGATGTCCTTGAAACCGTCGAAGTAGCCGGTGTCGCCGCTGTGGTAGATCCGGTGTTCCTCGCCGGCGACGACCCAGGACGCCCAGAGGGTGTGCTGGGTGTTGCGCAGGCCCCGGCCGCAGAAGTGGCGGGCCGGGGTGGCGGTGAGGGTGAGGCCGCCGACCCGGGTGGACTCGTGCCAGTCCGGTTCCCGCAGCCGGTCCGGGGCCACGCCCCAGTGCTCCAGGTGGGCGCCGACGCCGAGCGGCACGGCGAACAGGGTGTCCGTGCCGGCCAGCGCCTTGATGGTGGGCAGGTCCAGGTGGTCGTAGTGGTCGTGGGAGATGACCACCACGTCGACCGGTCCGAGCGCGGCCAGCGGCAGCGGCACCGGGTGCAGGCGCTTGGGCCCGGCGAACGGGAACGGGGAGCAGCGCTCGCCCCAGACCGGGTCGAACAGGACCCGGTGGCCGTCGATCTCGGCGAGCACGCTGGAGTGGCCCATCCAGGTCAGCCGCAGTCCGGTGGCGGGCGGCTCGGCCAGGTCGGCGAAGGTGGTGGGGTGCACCGGGACGGTGCCCTGGGGGGCGCGCAGCGGCCGGGCGTCCTTGTCCAGGAACACCTTCGCCAGGTCGAGCGTGGAGCCGCTGGGGCGGGTCCGGGCGGGGCCGCCGGGGTTCTGGAAGACGCCGTCCTTGAAGTGCGGCGAGCGGCGGATGCGTGCCAGGCGGGCACCGCCCGGGTCCGCGCCGAACGCGGCGGGCCGCAGCGCGCGCAGCCCGGAGCCCGGAGAACGCAAGCCGGTCACGGTACCTCCCGGTGAAGTGGGTGAGGCCCCCTATTATGGTCGGCTCCTCCGACAACCCCTCCGGCGGCCCGGTCGCGGCGGGGCGTGCCCGGGGTCACGGGCACGCGGCGGACGGGAAAAGCCGGACAGGCCCTAGGGTGACGGCGTGGCCAGAGTGCGGTTGAGTGTGGCGGAGCGGCGTGAGGAGTTGCTGCGCGCCGCCATCGGGCAGATCGAGGCACGGGGCGTGGCGGCGGTCAGGATCGCCGACGTGGCCGCGACGCTCGGGGTGAGCAACGCGCTGGTGCTGTACCACTTCTCCACGAAGGAGCGGCTGGTCGCCGCCGCGTTCGCGTACGCGGCGGCGGACGATCTGGCCCGGCTGCGCGGGCTGCTGGGGCGGCGGACGACGGCGCTGCGCCGGCTGCGGGCGGCGGTGCGCTGGTACGCGCCGACCGGGCAGGCCAAGGGCTGGCGCCTGTGGATCGAGGGCTGGGCGGTGGCCCTGCGGGAGCCGGCGCTGCGGGAGGTCACCCGGGACCTGGACCGGCAGTGGAAGGCGGCGATCACGGAGGTCATCGAAGAGGGCGTGGCTGACGGGGAGTTCACGTGCGCGGACCCGGCCGGTACGGCGCTGCGGCTGACCGCGCTGCTGGACGGGCTCGCCGTGCAGCTCACGTCGTACCCGGGCGCGGTGCCTCGGTCCCGGGCCCGGGAGTGGGCGGACGACGCCCTCGCCCGCGAACTCGGCGTCGACCGCGCGGCGTTGACCGACCGCCGACGGTGAGCCGGGCCCCCGGCAGTAAGCCGGGGCACGGGAACCCACCCCCAGGCACGACAAGGCACGCCCGCGCCTTCGAACCGCTCCCGCGCCTCCGAACCGCCCCCGCGCCGCCCGGCCTTGAACCGCCCGGCCTTGAGCCGGACCCACAGCGGTGAGCGGGCACCCCACCGCACCGAGCCACCCGCGCGGGACACGGCCGGCAGACCGCGACCGTACGGACGGGGATCAGGCCACGGCGGAGATCCGCAGCTTGATGTCGTCCGGCGAGAGCGTGCCCTTGGCTGTCACGTGGTCGCCGGAGGACTCCCCGCGCAGCCGGCGCCCGATCCAGGGGACGAGGAACTCACGCGCCCACTGGACGTCGTCGCGGCGGACCTCCAGGGTGCCGCGGGGCGGCAGCGGCGGCCAGGGCTGCTCGGGGTCGGCCGGGACGTCCAGGCCGAGGACCTGTCCGGCGCGCAGCGCCACGCGCGTGTGCCCCTCGGGCGAGAGGTGCAGCCGGTCGCTGTCCCAGGCCCTGCGGTCCTGCACGGACTTCAGGGACCACAGGTCGAGTACGGGGCATCCGTACCGGTCGGCGATGGCGCGGACGTGCCCGTTGTAGGTGGCGATCTTGCCGCGCAGATGCTTGAGCACGGGCACGCCGCGGGTGTCGAAGCCGGTGGTCACCATGACCGTGCCGGCGACCGCGGTCAGCCGGGCCACGGCGCGTTCGAAGCGCTCGGCCACCTCGTCGGGGTCGGTGCCCGGGCGGATGATGTCGTTGCCGCCCGCGCAGAAGGACACGAGGTCCGGGGCGAGGGCGACGGCCTGCGGGAGCTGGTCGGCCACGATCTGGTCCAGCAGCTTCCCGCGCACGGCGAGGTTGGTGTACCGGAAGTCGCCCTCGGGACGCCGGTCGGCGAGCAGTACCGCGAACCGGTCGGCCCAGCCTACGAACGCCCCGTCGGGCCCGGGGTCGCCGACGCCCTCGGTGAAGCTGTCCCCCACCGCCACGTACGACCCGATCACTGATCTGCTGTCATTCTTCGAATCGTCTGCCACGTCGGACCATGATTCACCTTCCGATGTGACTTACGCGACCGTAGGCGGGGGTTGACGAGCGGTGAGATGAGCCACTCGTAAAGAGTTTGCAATGCAGGAATAAGGTTCTTCTCCCGATCGGGTCAGATACGGTGCAGCCGGATGACCGTCGCGTCCAAGTCGCCCTTGAGGTCCGTGCGCAGGCCGTGGTGCAGCAGCACCGCCCCCCGGTGCACTTCGCCTGTTTCGCGGCACGCGTACGACGCCGACGGGTCGAGTCCGCGCAGCCGCAGCGCCGGTACCGGCTCGCCGTAGCGCTGTGTCTGGAGCCAGGCGAGGACGACGCTCCGCCCGCCCCGGACGTACTGCACGGCGCTCAGGCCGCCCGTGGGAGGCCGCAGCCGGTACAGCTCGCCGTGCTGCACCAGGGGGCGGATCTCCTTGTACAGCTCCACCCACCGCCGGGCTTCGTCCCGTTCCCGCGCGCTCCACCGCGTCAGGTCGCCGCCGATCCCGAGCACGCCCGCCATGGCGCTGACGAACCGGAATCGCAGCGAGCTGACCCGCCCGTTCAGCTGGGTGTTGGGGCTGTCGGTGACCCAGGCGGCCATCACGCGCGCGGGATGGAGCTGGGTGAAGCCGTGCTGGATGGCGAGCCGGTCCAGCGGGTCGGTGTTGTCGGAGGTCCACACCTGGTCGGTGCGGCCGAGCACTCCGAGGTCGATCCGGCCGCCGCCGCCCGAGCAGGACTCGAAGGCGACCTGCGGGTGCGCGGCGCGCAGCCGGTCCAGCAGGGCGTACAGGGCGTGGACGTGGTCCGTCCACAGGCGCTGCGGATACGGCTCCCCGGGCCAGCCGGCGTCGGTGAAGCAGCGGTTGAAGTCCCACTTCACATAGTCGATCGGGGTGCTGGACAGCAGGGTGTCCAGCCGCTCCCACAGATGGTCCTGGACGTCCTGGCGCGCGAGGTTGAGCACGAGTTGGTGGCGCTGTCGCGTGCGCGTGCGTCCCGGCTGGTACTGCACCCAGTCCGGGTGCGCGCGGTACAGCTCGCTGTCCGGGTTGACCATCTCGGGCTCCACCCAGATGCCGAAGCGCATGCCGAGGCCGTGCACCAGGCCGGCGAGGGGTCCCAGGCCGTGCGGGAAGCGGTCGGGGCTGGGCGTCCAGTCGCCGAGGCCGGCGCGGTCGCTGGTGCGGGCGCCGAACCAGCCGTCGTCCACCACGAACAGCTCGACGCCGATCTCGGCGGCGCGGCGGGCGAGGGCGGCCTGCTGCTCCTCGGAGATGTCGAAGTGCGTCGCCTCCCAGGAGTTGAACAGCACCGGCCGGTCCCGTCCGGCGTCCGGGACGACGTGGGCGCGCTGGTAGGCGTGCCAGGTGCGGCTGGCACCGCCGTGGCCGCCGTCGCTCCACAGGCCCGCGAAGACCGGGGTGGTGTACGACTCGCCGGGTGCCAGGAGGCGCAGCCCCGAGTCGTCGTGGCCGGCGCCGCCGGTGATCTGTACGCGCGCGTCCGGGAGCTGGGCCACGGCGATGCGCCAGGAACCGGACCAGCCGAGCGCGCAGGCGTAGACCTCGCCGTGCTCCTCGGTGGCGTCGGTGTCGAGGGCGACCCAGGGCAGGTGCTGATGGCCGGTGTGGCCGCGGCGGCTGCCGATGACCTTCTCGCCGTAGGTGAGCGGGGTGGTGGTGAGCCGGGACTCGGCGGCCCAGCGGCCGTGCAGCTGGGACAGCCGCCAGCCCTCGCGCTCGGGCAGGGTCCAGGTGGCCGCGTCGGCGCGCAGCAGCTCCACGCGCGCGTGGCCGCCGTTCAGGACGGTCACCCGGCGTTCGACCACGTCGCCGCGCATCCGGTAGTGCAGCGTGACGGTCACGCCGTCGTCGTCGAAGCGCAGCCGCAGCCCGTCGTCCGCGCCGCCGTCCGCGGCGTACGACACGAAGCGCCACTCGGTGCCGCGCCGCTCCTCGGTGCGGACGGACAGGGCGGGGCGGACGAAGCGGGGCCCGCCTTCGACGGGATACTCCTCGCGGCCGTCGAGCGGGGACTCGAAGGGGCGGTGGCCGGGCAGCGGGCGCGCCGCGAGCGCCACGGCGTCGGCGAGCGCGATCCGCGGCCCCCAGTGCAGGTGGACCAGTTCGTCGGCGTCCGTGAGGTGCAGGGCGTAGCTGCTGCCGGGGCCCGACAGGAGCCAGGTGCGGCCGTCTTCGGCGATGTCCACCATCGAGACCTCACAGGTGTCAACAGATTCGCGCAGATCCCGACATCATCGAGGCCGGGCACCGGCCTGGCAATGCCTGTGGACAACTCGTTTCGCGGGGAAATGGATGCCGTATGGTCGACGCAGCCCCCGCCGACGAGCCATGACGGCGGGAACCGACCGGGAGGAGCCCCCGTGACGCAACAGGTCCCGTCGACCGAGCCTGAGCTGGCCGGAGTGCGCAATTTCCGTGATGTGGGCGGGCTGCCGACCGTGGACGGACGGCGGGTGCGCCACGGAGTGCTGTTCCGCAGCGGCCATCTCGCGCACGCGACCGAGGAGGACGCGGCCTTCCTCGCCTCCCTGCGGCTGCACACGATCTTCGACTTCCGCAACGCGGCCGACCAGAAGCTGGAGGGCCCGGACGTCGAGCTGCCCGGCGTGCGGAACGTGAACCTGCCGCTGAGCGACCCGGCGGACGGCGCCGAGTTCTGGAAGATGGTCCGCGACGGCGATCTGGACCAGTTGCGCGCGCTGCTCGACGACGGCAAGGGGGCGGCCCGGATGACCACCTCCTACCGGCAGATCGTCAAGGAGCGCACCGCCGAGCACTCCCGGGTGCTGCGCGCGCTGGCCGAGGACAGCGTCCCCGCGCTGATGCACTGCGCGGCCGGCAAGGACCGCGCGGGCGTCTCCATCGCCGTCACCCTCCTCGCCCTGGGCGTCGAGCGCGAGGCGATCGTCGCCGACTACCTGGAGTCCAACGCCAAGCACCGGCGCTACCGGGTGCGTCGCAGCGGCAGCGCGGACACGGCGTACACGCCCGAGGTAATGGACCTGCTCAGCCCGCTCTTCGACGCCCGCGCGGAGTATCTACAGGCGGCGTTCGCGAGCATCGAGGAGACCTGGGGCGACGTGGACGGCTATCTGGACCGGGGTCTCGGCGTCACGCCCGCGGTCCGCGAGCGGCTGCGCGACCGTCTGCTGGACTGACCCGGCCGGCCCGCGGCCCCGCCGGTCAGCTCTTGGCACCCACCGCGAACAGTAGGTAGAGGAAGGCCGCCAGGACGTGTCCGAGGGCGATGTAGATGATCAGCCGGATCCACAGGGACCGGGGGAACTTCTCTTCGAGGTCGCTCATGGCAGCTCTCCGCTCGACGGCCCCAGGCACAGCGTGGCCGTGGGGCTCTGCAGCAGGGTGTGGACGAACAGCAGCTCGACGCCGTCGTGGTCCTCGGCGGCGAGGCGGTGCGGGGTGAGCGAGTCGAAGTGCGCGCTGTCACCGGGGCCGAGCAGATGGGTGGTGTCGCCGAGCCGCAGCCGCAGGCGGCCGCCCAGGACGTAGAGCCACTCCTCGCCGGGGTGGACGCGCACGATGTCGCCCTGTGAGCCGTACGGCACCCGCACCCGCAGGGCCTGCATGCCGCGGCCGGACGCCCCGGCCTGGACGTACGTCCAGCCGCCGGCCCGGGTCGGTTCCATGTCGGCGGCGCGCACGATCGCGTCCCGGTCGGCGGCCGTCTCACCGAGCAGGTCGGAGACGGTCGTACCGTAGATACGGGCGAGCGCGAGGAGCATCGGCAGCGAGGGCTGCCGGTGCCCGGTCTCCAGCCGGGACAGATGGGCCGGGGAGAGGCCGGCGGCGCGGGCCGCCGCCTCCAGGGTCAGCCCGGCCCGCCGGCGCAGGGACCGCAGCTGCGGCGCGACGGCGGACAGGCCGCCGTCGGCGGCCGGCGGCGGCGCGGCGTCTGAGGCGTTCATGCCTCCATTGAGCCCCACGCTTGCCTCTCGGGCAATTTTCTTGCCTTAGAGGCAAACACCCGGGGTCTCGGCCGCCCGCCGCCGGTCCGCGCGCCCGGCGCCCCGGTCAGCGGTTGGCCACCGCCTGCTTGATCAGGGTCTTGCCGAAGTCCCACATCAGGCCACCGCCGCTGTGCGCGTCGTCCATCACCGCCGTGAAGGCGTCCACGAACCGGTCGACGTCGGCCTCGTCGACGACCAGCGGCGGAATGAGCTTGATCACTTCCAGGTGGTCGCCGGAGACCTGGGTGAGGATGCGGTGCTTCTGGAGCAGCGGTACGACGACCATCTGCGCGAACAGTCCCTTGCGGGCCGTCTGGAGCATGGTCCAGCGGGTGCGCAGTTTCAGCGAGGACGGCCGGCCGAACTCGATGCCGATCATGAGACCGCGGCCGCGCACGTCGGCGAGCAGTTCGTATGTGTCGATCAACGCGGTGAGCCGGGACTTCAGCAGCTCCCCCGTGGCGCGCACCTGGGCGACGATCTGGTCGTTCTCCATGACCGACAGCACGGCGAGGCCGCACGCCATCGCCTGCGCGTTGGCGCCGAAGCTGGCCGAGTGCACCAGCACGCGGTCCATGGACGAGTAGACCTTCTTGAAGATCCACTCCTTGCCGAGGGTGGCGCCGACCGGCACATAGCCGCCGGACAGCGCCTTCGCCACGCACACCAGGTCCGGCTCGACGCCGTCCTCGTGCTGGTAGGCGTAGAAGTCGCCGGTGCGGCCGAGGCCGGTCTGCACCTCGTCGGCGATGAGCAGCGCCTTGTGCCGGTGCAGCAGTTCCTGCGCGGCGCGCAGATAGCCGGGCGGTGCCTCGTGCACGCCCTTGCCCTGGATGGGTTCCACGATCAGGGCGGCCACGTCGCCCTTGCGCAGCTCGCGCTCCAGCGCGTCCAGATCACCGAGCGGGACGGCGGTGTCGGGCAGCAGCGGCGCGAAGCCGTCGCGGAAGCCGTTCTCGCCGTTGACCGACAGCGAGCCGGTGGTCAGACCGTGGAAGGCGTGGTCGCAGTAGAGGACGCGGGGCCTGCCGGTGGCGTAGCGGGCGAACTTCAGGGCCGTCTCGACCGCTTCGGTGCCGCTGTTGCCGAAGAACACCCGGTCCAGGTGCGGGCTGTGCGCGAGGAGCCGTTCGGCGAGCAGTCCGGGCAGCGGCTGGCAGTCGAAGCGGGTCAGGTCGGCGAGGTCCAGGTCCAGGACGTCGTGCAGCGCCTTGCGGACGACCGGGTGGTGGCGGCCGAGGCCCATCACACCGAACCCGGCGAGCATGTCCAGGTAGTCGTTGCCGTCCGCGTCGAAGAAGTGCGCTCCCTCGGCGCGCTCGTAGACCTTGTCGAAGCCGATGGTGTGCAGCATGCGCGGGAGCTGCGGGTTGAGGTGCTTGGCGTGCAGCTCGTAGCGTTCGGCTCCGCGCTCGGCGAGCAGGGCGCCGAGGTCGAACTCGGTGGTCATTCACTCTCCTTGACTGTGCCGTCGGCGTCCTTGACGGCCAGACTCGCGCTGATCCGCCCGGCGATCTCGACGGGCGTGAGACCGATGTCGGCCAGCACCTCGCCGCGCTTGGCGTGCGGGAGGAACTGCTCCGGGATGCCGAAGCGCCGTACCGGTACGTCCACGTCGGCGTCGCCGAGGGCCAGCGCCACGGCTGAACCGACGCCGCCGGCCCGGCTGTTGTCCTCCACCACGGCCACCAGCCGGTGACCGGAGGCGAGCGGGGGCAGTGCGGGGTCGACGGGCTTGACCCAGCGCGGGTCCACCACCGTGCAGCCGATCCCGCGGGCTTCCAGCAGTTCGGCGGCCTTCAGGCACACCGTGGCCATCACCCCGACGGCCACCAGCAGCACCTCGGGGCGCTCGGCGCGGTGCAGGACGTCCATGCCGCCCGCCCGGCCGACGGCCGGGACGCACGGGCCGGCGGTCTCCTTCGGGAACCGGATCAGGGTCGGCGCGTCGTCCACGGCGACGGCCTCGCGCAACTGGGCGCGCAACTGGTCTGCGTCGCGCGGCGCGGCGATCCGCAGGCCGGGGACGACCTGGAGGACGGACATGTCCCACATGCCGTTGTGGGAGGCGCCGTCGGTGCCGGTGACACCGGCCCGGTCCAGCACGAAGGTGACCCCGCAGCGGTGCAGCGCGACGTCCATCAGCACCTGGTCGAAGGCGCGGTTGAGGAAGGTGGCGTACACGGCGACGACCGGGTGCAGCCCGCCGGTGGCGAGGCCGGCCGCGGAGACGGCGGCGTGCTGCTCGGCGATGCCCACGTCCCACACCCGGTCCGGGAAGCGTGCGGCGAACGCGCCGAGGCCGACCGGGTGCAGCATGGCCGCCGTGATCGCGACGACGTCCTCGCGCTCCTCGCCGATCCGCACGATCTCCTCGCCGAACACCGAGGTCCAGGACGGTCCGCCGGGCGGGGCGAGCGGGGCACAGGTGAGCGGGTCCATCACGCCGACGCTGTGGAAGTGGTCCTCCTCGTGCGCGAGGGCGGGTTCGTAGCCGCGGCCCTTCTCGGTGAGGCAGTGGACCAGGACGGGTCCGTGGAAGCGTTTCGCGCGGCGCAGCGCCGACTCGACGGCCTTGATGTCGTGGCCGTCGATCGGGCCGAGGTACTTCAGGCCCAGGTCCTCGAACATGCCCTGCGGTGCGAAGGCGTCCTTGAAGCCCTTCTTCGCGCCGTGCAGGGACTCATACAGCGTGCCGCCGACGACCGGGGTCCGCTGGAGGACTTCCTTGCCCCAGGCGAGGACCTTCTCGTAGCCGTCGGTGGTGCGCAGGGTGGCCAGGTGGTTGGCGAGGCCGCCGATGGTGGGGGCGTAGGAGCGCTCGTTGTCGTTGACGACGATGATGAGCGGCCGGTCCCTGGCCGCCGCGATGTTGTTCAGCGCCTCCCAGGCCATCCCGCCGGTCAGCGCGCCGTCGCCGATGACGGCGACCACATGGCTCTGCTCCCCCCGCACCTCGCGGGCCTTGGCGAGGCCGTCGGCCCAGCCGAGCACCGTGGAGGCGTGGCTGTTCTCGATGACGTCGTGCTCGGACTCCTCGCGCGAGGGATAGCCGGACAGTCCGCCCTTGCCGCGCAGCTTGGAGAAGTCCTGGCGGCCGGTCAGCAGTTTGTGCACGTAGCTCTGGTGTCCGGTGTCCCACAGGATGCGGTCCGCCGGTGACTCGAAGACCCGGTGGAGCGCGATGGTGAGTTCCACCACGCCCAGGTTGGGCCCCAGGTGACCGCCGGTCCGCGACACCGCGTGCACCAGGAACTCGCGTATTTCTCCGGACAGTTCTCCGAGTTCCGTCTCGGCCAGCGCCTTCAGGTCGCGTGGTCCCCGGATGCTCTCCAGCATGGTCACTCTCGGGCCCCCTCTCGGTCCGTGCCTTGTCTCAACCCTCGTGGTCCGCCGGGTCCGTCCGCCCGGCCGGCTTCCCGGCCTCCTCGGTGAGAGTCTCCGCGATCTCGGACGGGCGCAGCCCGAGCGACTCCAGGATGCGGATGCCGACCTCGACCTCCTCGGCCGGCGGGGCGGAGAGGGAGACGCGGATGGTGTCGCCGATGCCCTGGCTCAGCAGCGCGCCGAAGGCGACCGCCGACTTGATGGTGCCCTGGAACGCCGGGCCGGCCTCGGTCACGCCGAGGTGCAGCGGGTAGTCGCACTGCCCGGCGAGCTGCCGGTACGCCTCGATCATGACGACCGGGTCGTTGTGCTTGACGGAGATCTTGATGTCCCGGAAGTCGTGCTCCTCGAAGAGTGACGCCTCCCAGAGCGCGGACTCCACCAGCGCCTCGGGCGTGGCCTTGCCGTACTTCTGCAGCAGCCGCCGGTCCAGAGAGCCGGCGTTGACGCCGATGCGGACCGGCGTGCCGTGGTCCTTGGCGGCGCGCGCGATCTGCTTCACCTGGTCGTCGAACTGCTTGATGTTGCCCGGGTTCACCCGCACCGCGGCGCAGCCGGCCTCGATGGCCGCGAACACGTACTTCGGCTGGAAGTGGATGTCCGCGATCACCGGGATCCGCGACTTGGCGGCGATGACCGCCAGGGCGTCCGCGTCGTCCTGCGTGGGGCAGGCGACGCGGACGATCTGGCAGCCGGAGACGCTGAGTTCCGCGATCTGCCGCAAGGTGGCGCCGATGTCGGACGTACGGGTCGTCGTCATCGACTGCACCGACACCGGGGCCCCGCCGCCGACCGCCACCGGCCCCACCCGGATCCCCCGCGACACCCGTCGCGGCGCCACCGGGCGGGCCGGCACCCCGGGGACGCCCGGGGGGACGGCGATCACCGTGTCACTCCCGGTTCCCGGAGACGGTCTCGCGCATCGCCCGCAGGGATTCCTTCAGGGAGCCCATGGTGGCGAGGACGGCGGTGGGCTCGTAACCGCAGTGCGCCATGCAGTTGGCGCACCGCGGGTCCTTGCCGCGGCCGTACTTGTCCCAGTCGGTCTCCTCGATCAGTTCGCGGTACGTCGGCACGTACCCGTCGCTCATCAGGTAGCAGGGGCGCTGCCAGCCGAAGAGCGAGTAGTTCGGGATCGCCCACGCGGTGCACGGGAAGTCGACCTTGCCCTCCAGGAAGTCCAGGAAGAGCGGGGAGTGGTTGAGCCGCCACTTCTGGCGGTTGCCGCCCGAGAATGCCTTCTTGAACAGCTCGCGGGTCTGTTCCACCCCGAGGAAGTGCTCCTGGTCCGGGGCCTTCTCGTAGGCGTAGGCGGGCGAGATCATCATCTCGTCGACCTTGAGGTCGTCGTTGAGGAAGTTGAGCACCTCGATGATGGTCTGCGGGGTGTCGGTGTTGAAGAAGGTGGAGTTCGTGGTCACCCGGAAGCCGCGCCGCTTGGCCTCCTTGATGGCCTCCACCGCCTCGTCGAACACGCCTTCCTTCGCGACGGACTCGTCGTGCCGCTCGCGCAGCCCGTCGATGTGCACGGCGAAGGCGAAGTAGGGCGAGGGGGTGAACTTGTCCATCTTCTTGCGCATCAGCATGGCGTTGGTGCAGAGGAAGACGTACTTCCGTTTCGCCACCAGCTGACGCACGATCTCGTCGATCTGCGGGTGCATCAGCGGCTCGCCGCCGGCGATGGACACCATCGGCGCACCGGACTCCAGCACCGCGCCCACGGCCTGGGCCACCGGCATGCGCTGCTTGAGCACGCCGGCCGGGTGCTGGATCTTGCCGCAGCCCTCACATTTCAGATTGCAGGCGAAAAGCGGTTCCAGCTCGACAATGAGCGGGAACTTGTCCCGCTTGCGGAGCTTCTGTTCGGCCAGGTATGTAGCGACTTTGATGGACTGGCGCAACGGCATGGCCATCTGGCTCACCTCCGGGGGAGCGGCAAAGAACGGTGCCATTCGAAAAATGCGGGAAGGATGGAACGAAGGACGCGGAAGGCTGATATCCCTCCGCGCACCGTGCCGATCCGGACGAGTTCGTGTTCGGGAGCGTCCACGACCACCCGGACGGCGGCGACCGGCCGTTCGCCCGTGCGGACGGCGGCCAGCAGCGTGGCCGCCGACTCCATGTCGACGGCGATCGCGCCGGTGGCGAGCAGGCCGGACCGCTCGGAGCCCCGGACGACATGGTCGGAGCCGGTGAGCGGGCCGGTGTGGACGGTCCGTCCGGGCAGCAGGCGCCCCAGCTCCTTGACCAGGAGTTCGGTGCCCACGCAGGGGACGGTGCCGCCCGGGTCCCGGGTCTCCTCGGCGACGACCAGGTCGCCGGGGTGCATGCCGGGGGCGAGACCGGCACAGAAACCGGTGGCCAGCACGGCCGTGCCGGCCCGTGCCGTACCGGCCAGCAGCCGGGTGACGGAGCGTTCCGCCGCGCGGGGCCCCATGCCCGTGCGGAGGAAGGTGACCGGCCCGCCGGTGCCCGTCCGGCCGCTGCGCGCCACCGGCCCGCCCCTCGGCCGCGCGCCGCGGTCGCCGGTGCGCAGGGCGAGGTGCTCGATGCCGAGCGCGCAGGCGATCAGCAGCGGGGCCGGAGCGGGCTGGTGGCTCACATCAGTCCCTCTCGGCCTGCGCGGAGGCCTTGCGGGGCCGGGCGAGCAGCTTCCGCTCGAAGGGGTCGCCGTGCAGGTACCGGCCGAGCGCGGTGAGCGGGAACACCTGCCGGTACAGGTGGTAGTTGATGGAGAAGTCCCACGGGAAGCCGGTGCCGGTGAAGTACGGCTCGTCCCAGGTGCCGTCCTCCCGCTGGGTCTCGGCCAGCCACCGGATGCCGCGCTCGACGGCCGCGGAGTTCTTCTCGCCGGCCGCGAGCAGCGCCATCAGCGCCCACGCGGTCTGCGAGGCGGTGGAGGCGCCGCGGCCGCCCCACTCCTTGGCGTCCCGGTAGGAGCGCAGGTCCTCGCCCCAGCCGCCGTCGTCGTTCTGGACGCTCTCCAGCCAGCTCACGGCCCGCCGGATCGCCGGGTGGGAGCCGGGCAGCCCGGCCGCGGTGAGCGCGGGGACGACCGAGCCGGTGCCGTAGATGTAGTTGACGCCCCAGCGGCCGAACCACCCGCCGTCCGGCTCCTGTTCGGAAAGCAGCCAGTCGATGCCGCGCCGGGTGCGCGGGTCGTCGGCCAGGCCCTCGGCGGCGAGCATCTCCACGACGTGCGCGGTGACGTCCGCGGACGGCGGGTCGATGACCTCGCCGAAGTCGCAGAACGGCAGCCGGTTCGGGAACGGGCTGGTGTTGTCGGCGTCGAAGGCGCCCCAGGCGCCGTTCTTCGACTGCATGCCGAGGTTCCAGCGGACGGCCCGGCCGATCGCCCGGTCCACGCGCTCGGGGTCGTGGTGGCGGACCCGGCGCAGCGCGAGGGCGACCTCGGCGGTGTCGTCCATGTCCGGGTAGTTGTCGTTGTGGAACTCGAACGCCCAGCCGCCCGGCGGGAGTTCGGGCCGGCGTACGGCCCAGTCGCCGGGCCGGACGATCTCCTCGCCGAGCATCCAGTCGGCCGCCTTGACCAGTTGCGGGTGGTCCACCGGCAGACCGGCGTCCACCAGGGCGATGGTGGCCAGGCAGGTGTCCCACACCGGGGACTGGCACGCCTCGATCATCCGGGCGCCGTCCTCGCGCCAGACGGCGAACCGGTCCAGCGAGGCCAGACCCTCGCGCAGCACGGGGTGTTCGAGGTCGTAGCCGAGCAGGTGCAGGGCGATCACCGAGTACACGGCCGGGGGCTGGATGCCGCCCCAGCAGCCGTCGTTCTCCTGCCGCTCGATGATCCAGCGGGCCGCCGAGTTCAGCGCGGCCTTGCGCAGCCTGCGCACGGCGACCTTGCGGTAGCCGCGCACCACCTTGTCGAGCCGCTGGAAGACCCCGTCCCAGCTCGCCACCGGAGCGAGCGGCTGGGGCGGGTTGGGGTTGGCCGGGTCGGTGTGCAGCTCGTCCAGCGCGAACGGCGCCGGGCGCACCGGGCGTTTGGCGGACACGATGGTGAGCGGCACGATGGTCTGCCGGGCCCAGCACCCGAAGCTGTAGATGTTGAGCGGGAACCAGGTGGGGAAGTAGATCAGCTCCGGCGGGAGTTCGGGCAGGTCCTCCCACTTCCACCAGCCGAACAGGGCGAGCCAGATCCGGGTGAAGACCCGGGCGGCGGCGATGCCGCCGCGCTCGCGGATCCAGGCCGAGGCCCGCGCCATGTGCGGGTCGCCGGGCGCGTCGCCGGCCAGGCGCAGGGCGACGTACGCCTCGATGGTGGTGGACAGTTCGCCTGGGCCGCCGTAGAAGGTGGCCCAGGTGCCGTCCTCGCGCTGCTCGCCGCGGATGAACTGCGCGGCGGCCTGCGTGGTGCGCTCGTCCAGAATGCCCAGGAACTGGCGGAGCAGCAGGTCCTCGGCGTCCATGGTGACGTTGGTCTCCAGGTCGCCTTTCCACCATCCCTCGGCGTCCTGCCTGGCGAGCAGGAAATCGGTGGCGCGCCGGGCGGCGCGCGCGGCGGCTTCTTCTGCCCCGGTCGTCTCCGGGGTGGTGAGGGTGGCGTCGCTGGCCGCGGCAGCCCGGGACGGCAAGATGGCCCCGGTGCTTCCGTCGGTCGTCGCTGTCATGGCTTCCCCTTCGTGCAGTCGTGCGAGTCGTGCTGCTGTGGGTCCGCCGTCGGCCGGTGTCCTGAACCCTTGCGACACCGGCCGGCGACTACGCGAGGCTTATCCGGCCAATGGTGATCATCTCTTTCGTACGACGACGAAGTCGGCGAGCGCCGTGAACGCGTCCCGCACCCGGTCGGGCATGTCGACGGCGTCGAGGGCTTCGATGGCGATGGTGTGCTGACGGCGCGCTTCCCCGGCCGTCCACTCGCGGCCGCCGGCCTCCTCGATGAGGGCGGCTCGGGCCGCGAACTCCTCCTCGGAGAAGTTCGCGAAGTCACTGCTCTTGGCGTCGGCGGCGAGGATCTCGCCGAGCCGCTCGGAGGCGGGGCCGCCGGCCGCGAGGGCGGCGACGACCGGCAGGGACTTCTTGCGCTGGCGCAGGTCGCTCCAGGTCTGCTTGCCGGTGGCGTCCGGGTCGCCCCAGATGCCGAGCAGGTCGTCCACGGCCTGGAAGGCGAGGCCGAGGTGGTAGCCGTAGCGCTCCAGCGCGTCGGCGGTGGTGTCGTCGGCGCCGCCGAGGACCGCGCCGATGGAGGAGGCGCAGGCGAGCAGGGCGCCGGTCTTGTTGCCCTCCATCTCCAGGCACTCCTCGACGCTGACGCGGTCGCGGTGCTCGTAGGAGATGTCCTGGGCCTGGCCGTCGATCAGGGCGCGGGTGGCCGTGGTCAGCCGGCGGGTGGCGCGGCCGGCCTCGGCCGTGCCCAGCTCCAGCAGGACCTCGCCGGCCAGGGCGAACAGGGCGTCGCCGACCAGGATGGCCTGGGCGGGGCCGTGCACCTTCCAGACGGTGTCGCGGTGCCGGCGCTGCTCGTCGCCGTCCATCAGGTCGTCGTGCAGCAGCGAGAAGTTGTGCACGAGTTCGACGGCGACCGCGCCCGGGACGCCCGTCTCGGGCGCGGCGCCGGTGACCTCGGCGGACAGGACGGCGAGCGCCGGGCGGACCGCCTTGCCGCCGTCCCCGTCGGCGGGGTTGCCGGCGGCGTCGATCCAGCCGAAGTGGTAGGCGGCGACGGTGTCCATGGGCGGTGCCAGCCGGTCGACGGCCGCGCGCAGCACCGGTGTGGCCAGGGTCCTGCCGCGCTCCAGCAGCGCGGTCACGTCCACCGCGGGCCTCCGAACGGGCGTCGCGGCCGGGGGCACAGTGGGCACAGTCTCTCCTCTTGTTGCGGTTCCGGGGGTGCGGGGGCCTGCCGCCCGCCGATCGGGCATCAGGCCGCCTCCTCGAACTCGAAGAGGTGGCGGGGGCGGGGCCGGCCCAGGGCGCCGAGCGCGGCGTCGGCCGCGCTCACTCCGCTGCGGACCGCACTCTCCATGGTCGCGGGCCACCCGGTGGCGGTCCACGCTCCGGCCAGGTACAGGCCGGGGGCCTTGGTCCGGGCGCCGGGCCTGAGACGCCCGACGCCGGGAGCGGGCGCGAAGGTGGCCGTGCGCTCCCGGGTCACGAAGAAGTCCGTCACCTCGGCCGTGCGCGTCCCCGGGATCAGGCGCTCCAGCTCCGGCAGATAACGCTCGCGCAGGTCGGCCACCGGTGTGTCGATGTCGTCCCAAGCGGCCGACTGGGACAGCGCGAGGTACTGGCCCGTGCGCAGCCCGGAGGCCTCGGTGCGGTCGAAGACCCACTGCACCGGGGTGCCGAGGGCCGCGAAGAAGGGCCGCGCGAGCACCTTGCGGTCGTAGACGACGTGGACGTTGAGGATCGGCGCGGTGCCGATCTCCAGCAGCCGGCCGGGGGCGTCGAGGGCGCCGGGCGGCAGCAGGCCGTGCGCCTCGCGCTGGGGTACGGCGAGGACGACGGCGTCCGCCGAGAGCGTCTCGCCGGGAACTTCCACGCTCCACGCTCCGTTCTCGTTGCGGGAGACGGAGGTGACGCGTGTTCGGACCTCGGTGCGCACGCCCGCGGAGTCGAGCGCCTTGCGGGCCAGCCGGTCGTGCAGTTCGCCCAGCGGGACGCGGGCCCAGCCGATGTCGGCCGCGCCCGGGGCGGAGAGCAGACCGGTCTTGAACACCATCGCGGCGAGCCCCAGCGAGGCGTCGCCCGCGACCGCGTTGAGGGTGGCGACCCCGACCAGGTCCCACAGGGCCTCGACGGCGCGCGCCGACTGGCCGTGCGCCGCCAGCCAGCCGCCGAAGTCCTGGGCGTCCAGGCGCGGATCGGCGAGGTCGAGCCCCTTCAGCGCGAGCGCGGCACGCCCGACGGCGGCGCGCTCGGCGAGCGAGAGGTGCGGATAGGCGGCCAGGCCGCGTCCCAGGTGGAGGGGGACGGGCAGCGGGTCGCGGCGCAGCCTGCCGAGCCGTCGCCCCTCGGGCTTGGCGGCGTCCACGACGGGCACGTCCAGGCGGTCCTGCAGCGGTGCCAGCGCCGCGCCCTCGATCCGGTCGAGGAACCAGCGGTAGGCGGTGCAGCAGCGCAGGTAGACGTGCTGGCCGTTGTCGACGGTCAGTTCGCCCCGCTGGAAGGAGAAGGCGAGGCCGCCCAGCCGGGGCCTGCCTTCGAGCAGGGTGACGTGCACGCCGGCGTCGGCGAGGGCGAGCGCGGCGGTGGTCCCGGCGAGCCCGCCGCCGACCACGACGGCGCTGCGGCCCGCCGCCGGCGGGGTGCCGGGGTGCGCGGGTGCGGAGTGTGGTGAGCCGTCGCTCATCGTGCGTCCTTCCATGCGTGCCGGGCGTGCTGGTTGAACGGTGCACGCCCGGCTGTCGCAGTCAGGGACGCCACGCCGCAGTGGAGGGTTGCCTGCCGCATGCCGTCTGGTGCCGTGCGGTCCATCAAGCGCGCCTCCTGACGGAGCGCCGGGAGACGTGACGGGTGTCGAGGCCGGACAGGCCGCGCACGGCGACGTAGGCCTTCTCGTGTCCGGGCAGCGAGACGCGGCCGCGCAGTACGGCCTGCGGGTCGCGCTCGATGCGGTCCAGCAGCCGGCGGTAGATGCCGGCCATCGCGGCCACACAGGCGCCGCTGCGCCGGTCGAGCAGCGGCAGCAGCCGGTAGCCCTCGGCGAACAGGGCCCGGGCGCGCCGTACTTCGAAGTGGACGAGGCCGGCGAAGTCGGAGCCCTCGGGCGGGGTGGGGGCCTGGAACCCGGCGCCGCAGCCGAACTTGGCGAGGTCGTCGGCGGGCAGATAGGTGCGGCCGCCCACCGCGTCCTCGCGGACGTCGCGCAGGATGTTGGTGAGCTGGAGGGCGAGGCCGAGGGTGTCGGCGTACTCGGCGGCGCGCTCGGTGCCGCGCGCGCCCGGTTCGGTGCCGAACACGCCGAGCGAGAGGCGTCCGATGGCACCGGCGACACACCGGCAGTAGACCTTGAGGTCGTCCCAGGTCTCGTAGGTCTCGCCGCGTACGTCCATCTGGACGCCGTCGATCAGCTCGTCCAGGCCGCCGAGCGGGATCGGGAAGGCCCGGGCGGCATGGCTGAGGGCGACGGCCACCGGGTCGGTGTCGTCCTCCTCGACCCCGCCCTCGCGGATCCGGGCGAGCAGGGCCCGGGTGTCCTCCAGCCGGATCAGCTTGACCTCGTCGGCGAGCTGGCCGTCACCGATGTCGTCCACGCGCCGGGAGAACGCGTACAGCGCCGACATGGCGCGGCGCTTGGCCGCCGGCAGCAGCCGGATGCCGTACGCGAAGTTACGGGCCTGCTGCCCGGTGACGGCCTCGCAGTAGCTGTAGGCGGCGAGTACCGGTGCGGACACGTGCGGCGCGGACTCCACGGTCCGGATCACCCCTCTCCTCGCAGGATCACGCCCGCCTCGCGCAGCAACTGGACCTTGCCGGGTCGGGGCGGGCCGGGAAGTACGTCGTATTCGGCGGCGGCGATCGCTGCGACCGCCGCCCTTCCCCCCGCCACGAACCCCGCGAGCAGCAGCTTGAGCCTGCCGTGGACGCTACCCACCAGGGGGGCGCCTTCATTCAGCAGGCCGCGGGCGCGTTGTGCTTCGTATGCAACCAGGGCGCGCACCGATGCGCCCGCGCTTTTCACGCCAAGATCGGCTTCCTGGACGTGGAAGCGGCGCATGTCCTCGGCGGGGAGGTAGATCCGGTCGCGGCCGAGGTCCTCGGCGACGTCCTGGAGGTGCTCGACGATCTGCAGGGCGGTGCAGACCGCGTCGGACAGCCGGATCCGTTCGGGGGTGGCGGTGCCGGTGACGGCCAGGACGAGGCGGCCGACGGGGTTGGCGGACAGCTCGCAGTAGGCGAGCAGGTCGTCGTAGGTCTCGTACCGGGTGACGAGCTGGTCCTGGCGGTTGGCGGCGATCAGTCCGAGGAACGGCTCGGGGGTGAGGGCGCGGCGGCGGACCGTGGGCTGCAGGCGGCGCAGCAGCGGGTGGCGCGGGGTGCCGTCGAAGACGCGGCGCAGGTCGGCCTCGAAGGCGTCGAGGAGGAGCAGCCGGTCCGCGGCCTCGGCGGGGGCCACGCCGAGCAGGCGGGCGTCGGCTCCGCCGGGGGCGAGGTCGCCGTCGCCGATGTCGTCCACGAGGCGGGCGAAGCCGTAGACCGCCATGAGGTCCTCGCGCCAGGCGCGCGGCAGGAAGAAGGGGGCCACGGGGAAGTTCTCGCGCGCGGCCTTGTCCAGCGTGGCGCGTTCCGGGGCGGGCGCCGTGGGGGCGGCCGTCATCGGGCGCTGCCCGGGGCGAGGACGGCACACGCTCCGCCGAGCCGGGGAGTTTCCGTAGCCATTGCCGTCACATCTCCCGTTCTACACTGCCGACCCAAAACACACTATTTCGGACACGCCGCCCCGCAATGCACGGGGCCCGTGAAGGAAGGCGCGCATTATCGCCCCACTTGCCGGTTTCCGGCGCCGGTACAGCTTACGTTGTACAACGTCGCGCCGACCGCCGGGGTCTCCCGCACATCACAACAACACACCGATTGGCTCCAAGATTCCTAACACGGTGCGGAGTTGACGTTTCCTTTGCAGATGCCAGGACCCCGCCGGAAGAATTCCGGCGGGGCCCTGGCCGAAACGGGTTACTTGCCCGTGAACTTCTCGTACTCCTTCAGGACCTCGTCGGTGGGTCCGTCCATCCGCAGTTCACCGCGCTCCAGCCAGAGCACGCGGTTGCAGGTGTCGCGGATCGACTTGTTGTTGTGACTGACCAGAAAGACCGTTCCGGCCTCTTTGCGCAGTTCCCGGATGCGCTCCTCGGAGCGCTTCTGGAACTTGCGGTCACCGGTGGCCAGCGCCTCGTCGATCATCAGGACGTCGTGGTCCTTGGCGGCGGCGATGGAGAAACGCAGCCGGGCCGCCATACCGGAGGAGTAGGTGCGCATCGGCAGCGTGATGAAGTCGCCCTTCTCGTTGATACCCGAGAAGTCCACGATGTCCTGGTAGCGCTCCTTGATCTCCTCCCGGGACATGCCCATGGCGAGACCGCCGAGAATGATGTTCCGCTCACCCGTCAGGTCGTTCATCAGGGCCGCGTTGACGCCCAGCAGGGACGGCTGGCCGTCGGTGTAGACCCTGCCCTTCTCCGCGGGCAGCAGGCCGGCGATCGCGCGCAGCAGGGTGGACTTGCCGGAGCCGTTGGAGCCGATCAGGCCGACGGCCTCGCCGCGGTAGGCGACGAAGGACACGCCGCGCACGGCGTGCACCTTGCGCACGCCCCGTTCCTCGCCGCCGCCGCGCCTAAGGATCCGGCTCAGGGCCGCCGTCGCGCTGCCCTTGCCGGTCTTGGCGCCGTTGACCCGGTAGACGATGTGCAGGTCGTCCGCGATGACCGTCGGACGCGGGTCCTGGGTGTGCTGTTCAGCCACGGCCGTACCGCTCCTCCGCCTTCCAGAAGTACACGAAGCCGCCGGCGAAGACCGCCACGGCCCAGAACAGGGCGATGGCCCACACGTGCGGCGGCAGGTTCTCGGCGCCGTAGCCGTCGATCAGCGCGAAGCGCATCAGGTCCATGTAGACCGCGGCCGGGTTGACCTGGAGCAGCCGGACGATCCACTCCGAGCGGCCCTGCAGCATCTGGTGGATGGAGAACATGACACCGGAGGTGTACATCCAGGTCCGCAGCAGGAACGGCATGAGCTGCGCGAGGTCCGGCGTCTTGGCGCCCATCCGGGCCACGATCAGCGCGAGCCCGGTGTTGAACAGGAACTGCAGCACCAGCACCGGCACGATCAGCAGCCAGGACGGGCCCGGGTAGCTGCCGAAACCGATCGCCACGACGAACAGCACCAGCATCGAGAACAGCAGCTGCTGGAGCTGCTGGAGCGAGAAGGAGACCGGCAGCGAGGCGCGCGGGAAGTGCAGGGCGCGCACCAGGCCGAGGTTGCCGGAGATGGCCCGGACGCCCGACATCACCGAACTCTGCGTGAAGGTGAACACAAACACGCCCGTGACCAGGAACGGGATGTACACGTCCCGCGACATGCCGCGGCTGGCGTGCAGGATCAGCCCGAAGATGAAGAAGTACACGGCCGCGTTCAGCAGCGGCGTGGCCACCTGCCAGAGCTGGCCCAGCTTGGCCTGGCTGTACTGGGCGGTCAGCTTGGCCTGGGAGAAGGCCAGGATGAAGTGGCGCCGGCCCCACAGCTGCCGGATGTACTCCACGAGCGAGGGCCGGGCGCCGCTCACGGAGAGCCCGTACTTGGCGGCCAGCTCGGCCGCCGTCAGTCCCGCGTCGGGCGACGGGGCCGCGGTCACCGTGACCGTGCCGTCGTGCGTGGTCTCACTCACAGGGGGGAAACTTTCGTCTTCGGGTTCGCGTGCGGGTTCGTCGTCGGGAGCCTCCGCGCGCGGCGGCGTCCGTCAGGGACGAGCTTGTCAGATGACCGGCGGACGGCCCAGCCGGGTGAGCCGCCACACCGTACGCCAGCGCATGGGGCGGCGGGGACCGCACGGCGTGGTCCAGCCCTCCCGGAAGCCGCCGAACCAGGCCCGCAGGGCCGGCCGCGAGGGGCGGCGCGCCAGCGTGAGCAGCAGCCAGACCCCGAGGTAGACCGGGACCAGGAGGGCGGGGAGGTTGCGGCGGGCGAGCCAGACCCGGTTGCGGGCGACCATGCGGTGGTAGACCGCGTGCCGCGAGGGCGCGGTCGTCGGGTGGTACAGCACCATGTCGGACCGGTAGTCGATCATCCAGCCCGCGTCGAGGGCCCGCCAGGCCAGGTCGGTCTCCTCGTGCGCGTAGAAGAACGCGTCCGGGAGCCCGCCGACCTCCGCGAAGACCCGGGTGCGGACGGCGTTGGCGCCGCCGAGGAAGGTGGTGACCCGGGAGGAGCGCATCGGGTCCGAGGCGCGCAGCCGGGGCACGTGCCGGCGCTGGGTCTCGCCGGTGACGGGGTCGGCGATGCGGAAGCTGATGATGCCGAGCCGGGGGTCCGCGGCGAACGCCTGGCGGCACAGTTCGGCGGTGTCCTGGCGGGCGAGCAGGCCGTCGTCGTCCAGGAAGAGCAATATGTCGACATCGCGGCCGCCGGGTCCGAACGCCTCTATGCCGACGTTGCGCCCGCCCGGGATGCCCAGGTTCTCGGGCAGCTCTATGGTGCGCACGCCCTCGGGCACGTCCGGGACGGGCGAGCCGTTGCCGACGACGACCACCTCGACCGGGTCGCCGTCCTGCCGGGCGACGGAGTCGAGCAGGGCCCGCAGCTCCTCGGGCCGGTTGCCCATGGTGATGACGACGGCGCCGACCTTCATGCCCGCGCTCACTTCAGCCTGCTGGAGGCGAGGATGGACACCAGGTGCAGCAGCGTCTGGAGCAGGGCGATGCCGGCGAGCACGGCCGTGCCGAGGCGGGTGAAGAACAGGTCACCGCGGACCTGGTCCACGATCGCGAGGACGACGATGAGCAGCGCGGCCTCGATGCCGAGGATCAGCCGGTGGAACTTCAGGGCGGCGGCGGCCCGCCGGGCCAGCGCCATGCCGGAGGAGCGCGGCTCCGCGGCGGACTCCTGCACCGGGGGCTTGCCGGTCTGGTGCCGGGCGACGCCGACCAGGTCGGTCTCGGCCTTGATCAGGATGGCGCCGAGCGCGGCGAGCGTGCCGAGGAACGCCCACAGCCAGTCGATGCGGCCGGTGCCGAACAGGTCGGCGGCGCGCAGGCCGAGACCGACCAGCACGGCCGCGTCGGTGAGGTAGGCGCCGACGCGGTCCAGGTAGACCCCGCCGAGCGAGTACTGCTGCTTCCAGCGGGCGATCTCGCCGTCGACGCAGTCCAGCAGCAGGTAGAGCTGGGTGGCGACCACGCCGAGCACGGCGCCCGTGATCCCCGGCACCAGCAGGGCCGGGGCCGCGAGCACACCGCAGACGGTCATCAGGTACGTGAGCTGGTTGGGCGTGACCCTGGTGTTGACCAGGTAGCGGTCGACGCGCAGGGACACCTCGCGCATGTAGAGGCGTCCCGCCCAGTGCTCACCGCTGCGCCGGTCCTTCACCCCCGCGGGGTGGACGACCGGACGGAGTTCAGCTACCGATGGCCTTGACATAGTCGGCGTAGTTGTCCTTGATCTGGTTCGTCTTGAGGTCGAGGTGTTCGAGGATCGTGTAGCGGCCGGGCCGGGTCTCCGGGGCGAACTCCACCGCGCGGACGAACTCGTCCGCCGTGAAGCCGATCTCCTCGGCGAGCACCGGGAGCCCGTGCCGGCGCAGCACCCCGGCCATGTACGCCGACTCCTCGTGGGCGCCGCGCAGGTACATCGCGAAGGCGGCGCCGAGGCCGCACTGCTCGCCGTGGGCGGCGGCACGCTGGGGGTAGAGCAGGTCGAAGGCGTGGTTGATCTCGTGGCAGGCGCCGGAGGACGGCCGGGAGTCGCCCGACACGGACATGGCGATGCCGGTGAGGACCAGCGCCTCGGCCAGGACCTGGAGGAAGGTGTCGTCGCCGACTCCGCCGGGGTGGCGCAGCACCGCCTCGCCGGCCTGCCGGGCCATGGCGGCGGCCAGGCCGTCGATCTTCTCGCCGTTGACCCGGGCCGCCAGCTCCCAGTCCGCCACGGCGGAGATGTTGGAGATGGCGTCGCCGATGCCGGAGCGGACGTACCGGACGGGTGCCTCGCGGATCACGTCCAGGTCGATGATGACGGCGATCGGGTTGGGCACGCCGTACGAGCCGCGGCCCGCGTCGTTGTCCAGGGTGGCGACCGGCGAGCACAGGCCGTCGTGGGCGAGGTTGGTGGCGACGGCGACCAGCGGCAGGCCGACCCGGGCCGCCGCGAACTTGGCGCAGTCGATGATCTTCCCGCCGCCGAGGCCGACGACCGCGTCGTAGTGGCCGGCCTTGATGTCGCCGGCCAGCCGCACCGCGTCGTCGATGGTGCCGCCGCCGACCTCGTACCAGCTCGCGCCGGGCAGCGAGGGCGCGATCCGGTCGCGCAGCCGGGCACCGGAGCCGCCGCTGACGGCGATGGCGAGCCGTCCCGACTGGGAGATGCGCTCGTCGGCGAGGACGCAGGCCAGGTCGTCCAGGGCACCCGGGCGGATGTCCACGACGACCGGCGAGGGGATCAGCCGGGTCAGTACTGGCACGCGATCTCCCGTCCACGGGCGAGATCGTCGTGGTTGTCGATCTCGACCCACTCGACCTCGCCGATCGGCGCCACGTCGATGCGGAAGCCCCGGTTCACCAGTTCCTGGTAGCCGTGCTCGTAGAACTGCTGCGGGTCGCTCTGCCAGACCGTCTTCAGCGCGTCGGCCAGGGCCGGCGCGGCGTCGCCCTCGATCAGGGTGACGCCGATGTACTCGCCGGTGGCCTCGGCCGGGTCCATCAGCTTGGTGATCCGCGTCATGCCCTTGCCGGGGTCGACGACGACCTTCATCTCCTCGTCGGCCAGGCTCTTCACCGTGTCCAGCGCGAGGATGATCTTCTTCCCGTCGCCGCGGGCGGCGAGCAGGGTCTTCTCGACGGAGACCGGGTGCACGGTGTCGCCGTTGGCGAGGATCACGCCGTCCTTGAGGGCGTCACGGCCGCACCACAGGGAGTAGGCGTTGTTCCACTCCTCGGCCTTGTCGTTGTCGATCAGGGTGAGCTTCAGGCCGTACGTCCGCTCCAGGGCCGCCTTGCGCTCGTACACGGCCTCCTTGCGGTAGCCGACGATGACCGCGGCCTCGGTCAGCCCGATCTCGGCGAAGTTGCCGAGGGTCAGGTCCAGGACCGTGGGTTCGCCCTCTATGCCCGCGGGCCCCACCGGCACCAGCGCCTTGGGCAGGGTGTCGGTGTAGGGGCGCAGACGCCGTCCGGCGCCGGCCGCCAGCACGAGGCCGATCATGCGGGTTCTCCTTCGTCGTGTACGGCGGGCGCCCCAGCGGACACCCAGAAGCGGATGCTCTCGACGAGCACCACCAGGGCGACGGCCACGGCGAGGACCGTGAGCGCGGCCTTGAACTGCGCGGCGGTGAGCACCGCGGCGAGGACGGTGACGAGCAGCGTCCGCCCCTCCTGCCCCCCGATGGCGCGCACCAGCCAGGCCGGGGGCGCTCCGGCGTCGCCGCGGATGCGGTACACCGTGTCGTAGTGATGGTAGGCGACGGCCGCCACCAGCCCGAAAGCCGCGGGCAGCGCTCCGTTCACCCCCGCTCGGGCCGCGAGGGCGAGGACGGTGCCGTACTCGGCGGCCCGCAGGACGGGCGGGACCAGCCAGTCGAGGGCGCCCTTGAGCGGGCGGGCGACGGCGAGGCCCGAGGTCAGGACGTAGACGAGGGCGCCGGCCACCGGGAGCGGCCCGCCGGGGGCGGCGAGGGCCGAGCAGGCCACGACCGCGGCGCCGCCCAGCAGGGCCACGGCGGGCACGGCGAGGCCGGGCAGGCCGCGCCGGAACACCCGCCCGACGGCCCGCGCCAGCGGCCCGGAGTCGGCGAGGTCGGCGAGCGCCCGCGCGGCCCGGTCGGTGCGCCGGGCCCGGCGGGTCACCGAGCGCAGCACCCGGCCCGCGGTGGTGTAGGCCGCGGCGAAGGCGCAGCCGACCAGCAGGACGTAGAAGGTGATCCGCGGGGTGGTGGCCGCGGTGAGGACCGCGATCATCGCCCAGCGCTCGCCGATCGGCAGCACGATCATGCGGCGCAGCCAGACCGTCCAGCCGACGCTGTCCAGCTTGTCGGAGAGGGCGGCGGTGGGGCTGGTGTTGGCGGTGGCGTCGTGGTTGGCCTCGTTGAAGGAGAAGTCGACCACGTGCCGGCAGGTCTGCAGGACCATCGCGCCGAGGGCCAGCGCCCACACGTCGTCGCCGCCGCGGGCCGCGCCGAGGGCGAGGCCCGCGTAGTAGGCGTACTCCTTGGCCCGGTCGAAGGTGGCGTCGAGCCAGGCGCCGAGGGTGGAGTACTTCAGCGCGTAGCGGGCGAGCTGGCCGTCGGTGCAGTCCAGCACGAAGGAGGCGATCAGCAGCACGCCGGCCGCGACGAACCCGGCGCGGGTGCCGGTCGCCGCGCAGCCGGCCGCGATGAGCGCGGTGAGCAGCGAGGCCGTGGTGACCTGGTTCGGGGTCAGGCCGCGGCGGGCGCACCAGCGGGCGAGGTAGCGCGAGTAGGGGCTGATGAAGAAGGTGGTGAAGAAGCCGTCGCGGGACTTCACGGCCGACCGCAGGCGCACGGCCTCGTCGTCGACGGCGGCGACGGCCCGCCGGGCCTCGTCCAGGGCCGCCCGGTCGGCGGGCACGGTGGCGACCAGGCTGCCCAGCTCCGGCCGGTGCACCGCGTCGCCGCCGGCGTCCAGCGCGGTGGCGACGCGGTCGGCGAGGCTGTCCACGGCCAGCGCGGGGGCGCCGCCTGCGCCGCGCGCGGCGGCCGGGCCGCCGTCCGCGGCCAGGGCCCGGGTGAGCGCCTGCCGGGCGGCGGGCTGGGCGGTGACGGCGCCGGGTACGGCGGCGAGCGGGAAGCGCGGGTCGGTCAGGCCCAGGCGCAGCGCGTGCGGGTGGCCGACGAACCGGGCGTCGACCAGGGCCACGCGCCGGTCGGCCGGCACGGCCGCGAGCAGGCTCTCCGCCGCACCGGCGTCGGCGGCCACGCGCACATCGAAGCCGAGGGACCGCAGATCGTGCTCCAGTGACGATCCGGGGACCGGCTGACCGGTGACGATGGCGGTCGACAACCGAACTCACTCCCTGGGTGCCGGCGCGCGGGCGCCGGTCTGCTGCGTGGCGGGGCGCCCCGGCCTGCGGCACCCGGGCGGCATGTCGGCAGAGGCTATCGGATGGTCCGGAGCCCGTGTTCACCGGCCGTTCACGGTGCGGCCCACGAGGGCTGACCCGGCCTTTGCCGCGATCATCATGGGCGATCCGGGGCCCGGCCACAAACCCAAGGGGGCAGACCCGGGCAACCGGGACACGGGGCCGCTCCCGGCATAGGGTGGACGACCATGACGTGGCTGATCACCGGCGGAGCCGGATACATCGGGGCGCACGTGGCGCGGGCCATGGCGGACGCGGGCGAGCGCGTCGTGGCGCTGGACGACCTCTCGGCCGCCGTGCCGGAGCGGCTGCCGGCCGAGGTGCCGCTCGTGCGCGGCTCGACCCTGGACGGACCGCTGCTGAAGCGGGTCCTGGCGGAGTACGGCGTGACGGGCGTCGTCCATCTCGCGGCGCGCAAGCAGGTCGCGGAGTCGGTGGCCCGGCCCACCCGCTACTACCGGGAGAACGTGGGCGGCCTGGCCACCCTGCTGGAGGCGGTCGCGGAGGCGGGCGTGGGCCGGCTGGTGTTCTCCTCCTCGGCGGCGGTGTACGGCAACCCGGACGTGGACCTGATCACCGAGGACACCCCGTGCGCCCCGGTGAACCCGTACGGCGAGACCAAGCTGGCCGGCGAGTGGCTGGTGCGGGCGGCCGGACGGGCGCACGGGATCTCCACGGTCTGTCTGCGCTATTTCAACGTGGCGGGCGCGGCGGCGCCGGAGCTGGCGGACACCGGTGTGTTCAACATCGTGCCGATGGTCTTCGACCGGCTCACCCGCGGCGAGGCCCCGCGGATCTTCGGTGCCGACTACCCGACGCCGGACGGCACGTGCGTCCGCGACTACATCCATGTCGCCGATCTGGCCGAGGCCCACCTTGCGGCGGCGCGGCGGCTGGCCGCCGGGGAGGTCACCGGCGATCTGACGCTGAACGTCGGCCGCGGCGAGGGCGTCTCGGTGCGCGAGCTGATCGCGGTCGTCGGGGAGGTCACCGGGGACCGCCGGCCGCCCGTGGTGGAGGACCGCAGGCCGGGGGACGCGCCGCGCGCGGTGGCCTCCGCCGAGCGGGCCGCCGCGGAGCTGGGCTGGCGGGCCCGGCGCGGGGTGCGGGAGATGGTCGGTTCGGCCTGGGCCGGCTGGCTGCTGCACCAGGAGGGACAGCGGGTCTCCAGCTCCTGACCTGGGAAGTGTTTGCGCAGGTCACAGCATATGACAACGGTGTTCAGTGCCGCGTTGCCAATACCCCCCGCCCGTAGTTCACTGGCCTGTCGGAGCGGCACACGGAAGGCGGATGTCATGGGCGCAGGGCACGACCACGGGCACTCCCACGCGCCCGCCCCGGGCACGGCCACGGCGGCGTACCGGGGCCGGCTGCGTGTGGCGCTGGGCATCACGCTCATGGTCATGGTGGTCGAGATCGCCGGCGGTCTGGCGGCGGACTCGCTCGCGCTGATCGCGGACGCGGCGCACATGGCGACGGACGCGGTGGGCCTCGGCATGGCGCTGCTCGCGGTCCACTTCGCGAACCGCCCGGCGAGCACCAACCGCACCTTCGGCTACGCCCGCGCCGAGATCCTCGCGGCCCTCGCCAACTGTCTGCTGCTGCTCGGCGTCGGCGGTTACGTCCTGTACGAGGCGGTCCAGCGGTTCGTCGAGCCCGCGCAGACCCGCGGCGGCCTGATGATCGTGTTCGGTCTGGTCGGCCTGGTCGCGAACTCCGTCTCGCTGGCGCTGCTGATGCGCGGGCAGAAGGAGAGCCTGAACGTGCGCGGCGCCTTCCTGGAGGTGGCCGCGGACGCGCTCGGCTCGGTGGCGGTGCTGATCTCGGCGGTGGTGCTCCTGACCACCGGCTGGCAGCCGGCCGACCCGATCGCCTCGCTGGTCATCGGGCTGATGATCGTGCCGCGGACGCTGAAGCTGCTGCGCGAGACGCTGGACGTGCTGCTGGAGGCGGCTCCCAAGGGCGTCGACATGGCGCAGGTGCGGGCGCACATCCTGGCGCTGGACGGCGTGGAGGACGTCCACGACCTGCACGCCTGGACGATCACCTCGGGCATGCCGGTGCTGTCGGCGCACGTGGTGGTCAGCTCCGAGGTGCTGAACGCCATCGGGAACGAGAAGATGCTGCACGAGCTGCAGGGCTGCCTGGGCGACCACTTCGACGTGGAGCACTGCACCTTCCAGCTGGAGCCGGGCGGGCACGCGGAGCACGAGGCCCGGCTGTGCCACTGAGCGCCCGGGCCGGTGCGGGCCGCCCCCGGGCGGTTCCCTGCGGCGGGCGGCGGGCTCGATGACCTACCGGGTCCGGCTCCCGGTGCCGCGCCGCGCGCGGGACGTGCCCGGAGCGCCGGACCCGTACGGCAGACTTGGGGTGCTAGGACCGAAGCGAAGGATGCGTATGCCGATCACACCTGCCACCGCGACGCACAGTCCGTCGGAGGGCACCGCAGAGGCGATTTTGCTGGAACTGGTCGACGAGAAGGGTGTGACGATCGGTACGGCGGAGAAGCTCTCCGCCCACCAGCCGCCGGGCCGGCTGCACCGGGCGTTCTCGGTGTTCCTCTTCGACGAGCGGGGCCGGCTGCTGCTCCAGCAGCGGGCACTGGGCAAGTACCACTCCCCCGGTGTGTGGTCCAACACCTGCTGCGGACACCCGTACCCGGGCGAGGCGCCGTTCGCGGCGGCGGCCCGGCGCACCCACGAGGAACTGGGCGTCTCCCCGTCGCTGCTGGCGGAGGCCGGCACGGTCCGCTACAACCATCCCGACCCCGCCTCGGGCCTGGTGGAGCAGGAGTTCAACCACCTGTTCGTCGGCCTGGTGCAGGCGCCGCTCGCGCCGGACGACCAGGAGGTCGCCGCGACCGGCTTCGTGACGGCGGCCGAGCTGGCGGAGCGGCACGCCCGGGACCCGTTCTCGGCCTGGTTCATGACCGTGCTGGACGCGGCCCGGCCGGCGATCAGGGAACTGACGGGCCCGGCCGCCGGCTGGTGATCCGTCCCGGTCGCCTCACGGCAGCGCCGCGGGCTTGAGCGGCAGGGCGGCCCAGATCACCTTGCCGCCGCTCGCGGTGTGCTCCATGTCGACCACCCCGCCCGCCTCCCGGGCCACCTCGCGGACCAGGAGCAGCCCCCGGCCGCCGGTCTGCCCGTGGTCGGCCTCCAGGGCGGTCGGCCGGTAGGGGTGGTCGTCCTCCACCGACACCCGCACCCAGTCGGCCCCGACGGCCACCTCCACGGCCAGCACCGGCGACAGCAGCGCCGCGTGCCGTACCGCGTTGGTGACCAGTTCGGAGACGATCAGCAGCAGCCCGTGCACCAGGTCGTCGGAGACCGGCACGCCCTGGCGCAGCAGCAGGTCCTTCACCGCGTGCCGGGCCTGCGGGACCGAGGCGTCCACCGCCGCCGCGGTGAACCGCCAGACGCCCTCGTACGGCAGCGGGTCCGGCGGCCGTTCGCCGCGCCCCGCCGGGCACGGGCCCTCCCCGTACCCGTGGTTGTCCCTCGTCCGGTCGCCGTCCTCGCGCTCGATTGTCACCACACGCCGAGTGTTGGCAACGGTGTGCTCCCGCCCGGTCACCTGAACAGAAGTCAGCGGGTATCGAACGGTTTCTGACCGGGTGCGCTTGACCTGGTCGCCGACGGGACTGTTCCTGTTCCCCCCACGCCGGTTCGCGAACTAGTCGGGTTGTACGGGTTTGCCCGGCCGCGCGGTGTGCTCCGCCCGCGGCGGCGCGGACCGCCTCGGCTACGATCCGCCGCATGGAGCCCCAGCTGTCGCACCGGATCGCCGACTCCGTCGCCACCGTGGTGATCCGCAACCCCGCCAAGCGCAACGCCATGACGGCGCCGATGTGGCGGGCCCTGCCTCCGCTGCTGGACACCCTGGCGCGCGATCCGGAGGTACGGGCGCTGGTCCTGACCGGCGCGGGCGGCACCTTCTGCGCGGGCGCCGACATCGCCACGCTCCAGGGCTCGCCCGAGGAGGCGCAGGGCCTCGCGGTGGCGGCCGAGGAGGCGCTGGCCGCGTTCCCCAAGCCGGCCGTCGCCGTGGTGCGCGGGCACTGTGTGGGCGGCGGGGCGCAGCTCGCGGCGGCCTGCGATCTGCGGCTGGCGGAGGAGGGCGCGCTGTTCGGAGTGACCCCGGCGCGGCTCGGCATCGTCTACCCGGCCTCCTCGACCCGCCGGCTGGTGTCCCTGGTCGGCCCGGCCACCGCCAAGTTCCTGCTGTTCACGGCGGAGTTGATCGATGCCGGGCGGGCGCTGCGGACCGGTCTGGTGGACGAGGTGCTGCCGGCGGACGCGCTGGACGGGCGGGTCGCGGAGCTGACCCGGGTGCTGGTGTCCCGCTCGCAGCTCACCCAGGCCGCCGCGAAGGAGTTCGCGGCCGGCCGGACCGACCGGGACGCCCACTGGACCGCGCGGGCCCGCGGCGGCGGCGACACGGCGGAAGGGGTCGCCGCGTTCCTGGAGCGCCGCCGGCCGCAGTTCACCTGGAGCGTGACCGCGCCCGACTGAGGCGTCCGGGCCCCGCCGTCCGCGCCGCGCGGTGGCCGCGCCGCCGCGCGGGCGCCCGGCCCGGCCACCGGGTCCGGCGCCCCGCCGGGCGGCGCCCTGATCCCGGTTGTCGGTGTCACCTGCCACAATTGCCGCGCAACCTTTAGTGGAGAAGGCGGTACGGGATCGTGACGACACCCGGGTCCCTCGGAACAGGGTCCATCGAAGGCAGGATCGCCGAGGAGCTAGGCGTACGGGAGCGGCAGGTGAAGGCCGCCGTGGAACTGCTCGACAGCGGCTCCACCGTGCCCTTCATCGCTCGCTACCGCAAGGAAGCGACCGAGATGCTCGACGACGCGCAACTGCGCACGCTCGAGGAGAGGCTGCGGTACCTGCGGGAACTGGAGGAGCGCCGCAGCGCGATCCTGGAGTCGGTGCGGGAGCAGGGCAAGCTCACCGAGGAGCTGGAGGCGCGGATCCGGGGCGCCGAGACCAAGGCGCGGCTGGAGGACGTCTACCTCCCCTACAAGCCCAAGCGGCGCACCAAGGCGCAGATCGCGCGCGAGGCGGGTCTGGAGCCGCTGGCGGACGGGCTGCTGGGCGATCCGGCGGTCGACCCGCTCGCGGCCGCCGCCGCGTTCGTGGCCCCGGACCGGGGCGTGGCCGATCCGCAGGCCGCGCTGGAGGGCGCGCGGGCCATCCTCACCGAGCGGTTCTCCGAGGACGCCGACCTGATCGGCGAGCTGCGCGAGCGCATGTGGGTGCGCGGGCGGCTCGCCGCGACGGTGCGGGAGGGCAAGGAGGAGGCGGGCGCGAAGTTCGCCGACTACTTCGACTTCGCCGAGCCGTTCACGGACCTGCCCTCGCACCGGATCCTGGCGCTGCTGCGCGGGGAGAAGGAAGAGGTCCTGGACCTCGTCCTGGAGCCGGAGGAGCCCACCGAGGGTCCCTCGTCGTACGAGGGCGTGATCGCCTCGCGGTTCGGGATCGCCGGCCGGGGCCGGCCGGCCGACAAGTGGCTGGCGGACACGGTCCGCTGGGCCTGGCGCACCCGCATCCTGGTGCACCTCGGCATCGACCTGCGGCTGCGGCTGCGCACGGCCGCCGAGGACGAGGCGGTGAACGTGTTCGCGGCGAACCTGCGGGACCTGCTGCTGGCCGCCCCGGCCGGCACCCGCGCGACGCTCGGCCTGGACCCGGGGTTCCGGACGGGGGTGAAGGTCGCCGTGGTCGACGCCACCGGCAAGGTCGTCGCCACCGACGTCATCCATCCGCATGTGCCGGCCAACAAGTGGGACCAGGCGATCGCCACGCTGGCGCGGCTGGCGAAGGAGCACGCGGTCGAGCTGATCGCGATCGGCAACGGCACGGCGTCCCGGGAGACCGACAAGCTGGCCGCCGACCTCCTGGCGCGGCACCCGGAGCTGAAGCTCACCAAGGTGATGGTGTCCGAGGCGGGCGCGTCGGTGTACTCGGCGTCGGCGTACGCCTCGCGCGAGCTGCCGGACCTGGACGTGTCGCTGCGCGGCGCGGTGTCCATCGCCCGGCGGCTGCAGGACCCGCTGGCGGAGCTGGTGAAGATCGACCCGAAGTCCATCGGCGTCGGGCAGTACCAGCACGACCTGTCCGAGGTGAAGCTGTCCCGCTCGCTGGACGCGGTCGTCGAGGACTGTGTGAACGGCGTCGGCGTGGACGTCAACACCGCGTCCGTGCCGCTGCTGTCCCGGGTGTCGGGCGTCTCCGCCGGGCTCGCCGAGAACATCGTGGCGCACCGGGACGCCCACGGCCCCTTCACCTCCCGCGCGGAGCTGAAGAAGGTCGCGCGGCTCGGCCCGAAGGCGTACGAGCAGTGCGCGGGCTTCCTGCGCATCCGCGACGGCGTGGACCCGCTGGACGCCTCCAGCGTGCACCCCGAGGCGTATCCGGTGGTGCGCCGCATGGTGAAGACCACGGGCCAGGAGGTGGCGTCCCTGGTCGGGAACACCGGCGTGCTGCGTTCGCTGCGGCCGGCCGACTTCGTGGACGACACCTTCGGTCTGCCGACCGTCACCGACATCCTCAAGGAGCTGGAGAAGCCGGGCCGCGACCCGCGTCCGGCGTTCAAGACGGCCACCTTCAAGGAGGGCGTGGAGAAGATCTCCGACCTGGCCGCCGGGATGGTGCTGGAGGGCGTGGTGACGAACGTGGCCGCGTTCGGCGCGTTCGTGGACGTCGGTGTCCACCAGGACGGTCTGGTGCACGTGTCGGCGATGTCGAAGTCGTTCGTCAAGGACCCGCGCGATGTGGTCAAGCCCGGTGACATCGTCAAGGTGAAGGTCCTGGACGTGGACATCCCGCGCAAGCGGATCGCGCTGACCCTGCGGCTGGACGACGAGGCGGCCCCGCAGGGCCAGGGCGGCGGCCGGCCGCAGCGGGGCGGTGCCCGTCCGCCCCAGCAGCGGCAGGGCGGCGGCCAGGGGCAGGGTCAGCGGCAGGGCCGGGGCGACGGCGGCCAGGGGCAGCGGCAGGGCGGCCAGCGCCAGACCCAGGGTCACGGACAAAGCCAGGGCCAGGGCCAAGGGCAGCGGCAGGGCCGGGGCGGCGGTGACCGGGGCGGGCGGCAGGCCCCGGCGCCGGCCAACAGCGCGATGGCGGACGCGCTGCGCCGCGCGGGTCTGCTGAACCCGAAGAAGAGCTGACGGCACGGGTCCGGGGCCGGGCGGCGCCACCGTCCGGCCCCCGACCACGCGTGGGTCAGCGCTCCGTCACCTTGCCGTCCGCGACCTCCAGGCGTCGGGTCACCCGGACCGCGTCCAGCATCCGCCGGTCGTGGGTGACCAGCAGCAGGGTGCCCTCGTAGGCGTCGAGGGCCGACTCCAGCTGCTCGATGGCGGGCAGGTCCAGGTGGTTCGTCGGCTCGTCCAGCACCAGCAGGTTGACGCCCCGGCCCTGGAGCAGGGCGAGCGCGGCACGGGTGCGTTCGCCCGGGGACAGGGTCTCGGCGGGGCGCAGCACGTGGTCGGACTTCAGGCCGAACTTGGCGAGCAGGGTGCGCACCTCCGCCGGTTCGGTGTCCGGGACGGCCGCGCGGAAGGCGTCGAGCAGGGACTCGGGGCCGTGGAACAGTTGCCGGGCCTGGTCGACCTCGCCGACCAGGACACCGGAGCCGAGGGCCGCGTGGCCGCGGTCGAGCGGGATACGGCCGAGCAGCGCGCCGAGCAGGGTGGACTTCCCGGAGCCGTTGGCACCGGTCACCGCGATCCGGTCCGCCCAGTCGACCTGGAGCGACACCGGTCCGAGGGTGAAGCCGCCGCGCCGCACTTCGGCGTCCCGCAGGGTCGCCACGACCGCGCCCGACCGCGGGGCCGAGGCGATCTCCATGCGCAGCTCCCACTCCTTGCGCGGCTCCTCCACCGTCTCCAGGCGCTCGATCAGGCGCTGGGTCTGGCGGGCCTTGGCGGCCTGCTTCTCGCTGGCCTCGCTGCGGAACTTGCGGCCGATCTTGTCGTTGTCGCTGCCCGCCTTGCGGCGGGCGTTCTTCACGCCCTTGTCCATCCAGGCCCGCTGCGTCTGGGCCCGCTCCTGGAGGGCGGTCTTCTTGTCGGCGTACTCCTCGAACTCCTCGCGGGCGTGCCGGCGGGCCACCTCCCGCTCCTCCAGATAGGCCGCGTAGCCACCGCCGTAGACGTTGACCTGTCCCTGGGCGGCGTCGAGTTCCAGGACCCGGGTGACGGTGCGGGTGAGGAACTCGCGGTCGTGGCTGACGACGACCGTGCCCGCGCGCAGACCGGTGACGAACCGCTCCAGACGCTCCAGGCCGTCCAGGTCGAGGTCGTTGGTGGGCTCGTCCAGGAGGAAGACGTCGTAGCGGGACAGCAGCAGGGAGGCGAGGCCGGCGCGGGCCGCCTGGCCGCCGGAGAGGGCGGTCATCGGCTGGTCCAGGTCCACCGTCAGGCCGAGGGAGTCGGTGACCTCCTCCGCGCGCTCCTCCAGGTCGGCGCCGCCGAGGCCGAGCCAGCGCTCCAGGGCGGTCGCGTAGGCGTCGTCGGCACCGGGCGCGCCGTCGACCAGCGCCTGGGTGGCCTCGTCCATGGCCCGCTGCGCGGCGGCGACACCGGTGCGGCGGGCCAGGAAATCACGGACGGTCTCGCCGGGCCGGCGCTCCGGCTCCTGCGGCAGATGGCCGACGGTCGCGGCGGGCGGGGACAGCCGCAGCTCGCCCTCGTCGGGCGGGGTGAGTCCGGCGAGCATCCGCAGCAGGGTCGACTTTCCCGCGCCGTTGGCGCCGACCAGCCCGATCACGTCTCCGGGCGCGACGACGAGGTCGAGCGCGGAGAACAGGGGGCGGTCGCCGTGCCCGGCGGCGAGGTTCTTGGCAACGAGGGTGGCAGTCATCAGAACGCCGATCCTAACGGCGGCGGGTACACGCCTCCGCCGGGTTTCCCGCCGCTCCGGATCCGGGCGACCGCCCTGCCCCGGCCGGCCGCGCGGGGCCTATCGTCCTGGTGTGGACAGTGCGCCGAGTGATGAAGTGATCGTGGTCGGAGGCGGTGTCGCCGGGCTGACGACGGCCGTGCTGCTGGCCGAGTCCGGGCGGCGGGTGCGGGTGTGGGCCCGGGAGCCGGCCGAGGGGACGACGTCGGCGGTCGCCGGCGGCCTGTGGTGGCCGTACCGCATCGAACCCGGGCCGCTGGCCGGCGCGTGGGCGCTGGAATCCCTCGGCGTGTACGAGGAGCTGGCCGCGCGGCCCGGGGAGACCGGGGTGCGGCTGGTCGAGGGCGTTCACGACGGGGTCCGGCCGGCGGAGCTGGGCGCGTGGGCGGGCCGGGTGCCGGGGCTGCGGGCGGTGGCCGGCGGGCTGGCGGCGCGGCTGCCGGTGGTCGACATGCCGGTGCACCTGGCATGGCTGCGGCGGCGGCTGGAGCGGGCCGGGGGCGCGGTGGAGGTGCGGGAGGTGACCGACCTGGCCGCCGTGCCCGCCACGGTGGTGGTCAACTGCACGGGTCTCGGGGCCCGTTCCCTGGTGCCGGACCCGGCGGTGCGGCCCGTGCGCGGGCAACTGGTCGTGGTGGAGAACCCGGGCGTGACGAGCTGGTTCACCTCCGTCGACCACTCCCCGGGCGCGTCCACGTACTTCATTCCGCAGCCGGGCCGGCTGCTCCTGGGCGGCACGGCCGAGGAGGACGACTGGTCCCTGGAGCCGGACCCGGCGACCGCCGCGGCGATCGTCGCCCGCTGCGCGGCCGTCCGGCCGGAGATCGCCGGGGCCCGGATCCTCGCCCACCGGGTGGGCCTGCGCCCGGCCCGCGCGGCGGTACGGCTGGAGCGCCGCTCCCTCCCCGGCGGGCGCGCCCTGATCCACAACTACGGCCACGGCGGCGGGGGCGTCACAGTGGCCTGGGGCTGCGCCCGCGAAACCCGGGACCTGGCCTTCCCGGCCCCCTGACGCCTCCCCCGGCACGACGGGCACACTCCAGGGGCGCGGCAACCGCGCGCCCGGCCCTGGGCGGCTGCGGGCCCGCCCCGGGCGGCGCGCGCCCGGCCGCTCCCCGCCCGCCGAGGCGACCAGCACGCCGCAGAGGCGCGGGGAACCGCACGACCGGCCCAGGACGGCCCGTACCCGGCGACTTCCGGCGCACGGCAGCCCGTACCCGGCCGCCTCCGGCGCACGCGGCCCGCGCGCCGCGCCCGTTGAGGCGACCAGCACGCCTCAGAGGCGCGGGGACCGACGCGTCCGGCCCAGGACGGCCCGTCCCCGGCCACTCCCCGCACACGACGGTCCGCACCCGGCCGCTTCCGGAGCACGGCGGCACGCGCACGCCAAGGCGACCAGCACGCCCCAGAGCCGCGGCGAACCACACGACCGGCCCACGACGGCCCGAACCCGGCCACTCCCCGCACACGACGGCCCGCACCCGGCCGCTTCCGGAGCACAGCGGCACGCGCACGCGCCCGCCAAGGCGACCGACACGCCCCAGAGACGCGGGGACCGACGCGTCCGGCGCAGGACGATCCGTGCCCGGCGACTTCCGGCGTACGACGGTCCGCGGCCGGCCGTGCCGCGCGGCCGCCCCGCTTCGTCCTGTCCGTCAGTCGGTCGGGAGGTGGCGGACGGGGCCGGGTGTGCGGACGCCGTCCAGGATCGCCGGCGCCGGCGCCCTGGTGGCCGTGGTGCCCTGCGTCGCCCTGGTGAACGCCGCCGCGCCGCCCACCAGCGGCAGCTTCGCGCTCGTGCGGGACAGGTCGACCGTGAGCGTCGGCCGGGTGGACGGCGGGTCGATGAGGTCCTTGTCCGTGCCGGCGACGACCAGGGCCAGCCGGTGTCCGGCTGGCACGACGTGGTCGGTGGCGCCGAGGCGGAGCGTCATCGTGTACGGCCGGCCCGGCGTGAGCGGGACGCCCCTGGTCGCCGAGGCGTAGTGCCCGAGGTCGGCCCAGCCCCGGCTGACCACGGTGGAGCCGACGGCGGCGGTCTTGGCCCGGGTCTCCTTGTAGCAGGCGCTGTCCCCGGCGGTGCTCGCGCCCCAGCAGGTGCGGTCGGTGAGGGTGGTGATGCCCTCGGCGGCGTCGGCGTAGTCGCGGATGGTGTCGGGACCGACGTCCACCAGGACGGCGGACAGGTGGGTGGTGGCGGTGGTCGGGGTGGCGGTGACCGTCACCGCGGAGGAGCCGGCCAGCCGCAGGGGACGGGTGAGGGGCGCGGTGAGGAAGCCGGCCTTCTCGGGCGTGCCCGTGGTGATGCGCGCGGCCCAGTCGGTCTCGCTCAGCGCCGGGTCGTCCGTGAAGGTCTCGGTGCCGGCGGACCGGCGCAGGCCGAGCGTGCCGACGCCGGCCCGGTCGCCGGGGGCCGGCCGCAGCACGGTCGCGCGCGTGCCGGCCGGGGGCCAGGAGGTGCTGGTGACCCACTGGTCGGGGTGGCGTTCGACGTCGGCGGCCGGCTCGCGGTCGATGCCGTTGTCGTAGCCGAGGAGTTCGTGGTCGAACCAGCGGTGCAGGGTGTCGACCCAGGCGCCGCGCCGGTAGTCGAAGGGGTCGACGTGCCCGGTCTGGGACAGCCAGATCTTGCGCCGCACACCGTGCCGGGCGAGGGCGTCCCACCACGGGCCGAGGTGCTGGGTGCGCACGTTGAGGTCCTGCATGCCGTGCACCGCGAAGACGCTGGCCCGCACCTTGGCCGCGTCCTTGACGTAGTCCCGCTCGGTCCACAGCGGGGTCCGGTCGCCGCTGCGCGGGCTGCCCTCGGCGAGACGGCGCTGTACGGCCGCGCAGTGCGCCCGCGCGCCGTCGCTCTCGACGGCGTCGGCGAGTTCGTCGGGCCCGCCGTCGTAGAGCGGGGCGCCCTGGGCGAAGTAGTAGTCGTACCAGGAGGAGATGGCGCTGATCGGGACGATGGTCTTCAGGCCCCCCACGCCCGTCGCGGCGACGCCGTTGGCGATGGTGCCGTCCCAGCTCTTGCCGATCATGCCGGTGCGGCCGTTGGTCCAGCCGGCCCGTACCAGGGTGGCGCCGGTACGGCTGGTGTACGCCCTGCCGCGGCCGTTCAGCCAGTCGATCACGGCCTTCGCGGACCGGATGTCGGACGGGCCGCCGATGTCGACGCAGCCGTCGGAGCGGTTGGTGCCGGCCAGGTCGACGCCGACGAAGGCGTAGCCGCGGGGCACGAAGTAGTTGTCGTAGTAGAGCGGCATCCGGACGACGTGACCGTGCGTGTCGTACGTCTTGCGCTGGCTCTCGTTGCCGCGCCCGCAGCAGGAGTAGTAGGGGCTGGCGTCCATGATGACCGGCACCTTGCGGCCCTGCCGGGCGGGTTCGGCGGGCCGGACGATGTCGGCGGCGACGCGGTCGCCCTTCCCGTCGTCGTCCCCGTCGAGGCCCGTGTCCACCCACACGGACTCCCGGACGGCGCCGGCGTAGGAGTAGACGGGCCGGCTCTCCCGGGGCGCGGCGTGGGCGGCCGGGGCGGGGAAGACGGCCGCCAGCGCGGCGACGGCGATGAGGACGAGCGGTCTGCGGACCCTGGAGCGCGTGCGTGTCGGCATGCGCGGACGGTACCCCCGTCAACTCGCCCGCAGAAGAGGGCACTCCGCGGACGTGACGGCCGAATGGCGATCGTGTGACAGCAGGGGCCATGGACAGGCCGGAGACCACAGGGACTGAATAGGCTTCGAACAGACTTCCTTGAACGGACGTGCAGTCCTGAAGACTTGGAGCTGACGTGCACCGCAGAATCATCGCACCGGGCGCTCTCGCGGCGTCCTCCCTCCTGCTGGCGATCCCGGCATCGGCCGCGAGTTACTCCCCCGGCGCGCCGGGCATCGGCGACCCCTACTACCCGTACTACGGCAACGGCGGCTACGACGTCTCGCACTACGACCTGAGGCTGCAGTACCAGCCGAAGACGGACGAGCTGGAGGGCACGGCGACGATCCTGGCGAAGACCACCCAGGATCTGTCCCGCTTCGACCTCGACTTCCTGCTGGACGTCGGCGAGGTGCGGGTCAACGGCGCCAAGGCGGCCTTCACGACGTCCGGCGAGCACGAACTGGTCGTCACGCCGAAGACCCCGCTGGCCAAGGGCTCGACCGTCACCATCGTGGTCCGCTACAGCGGGGTGCCGTCGACGAAGAGCGCCTACGGCTTCACCTCCTGGCACCGCACGCCCGACGGCGGCGTGGCCGCCAACGAGCCCGAGGCCGCCTGGTGGTGGTTCCCCAGCAACGACCACCCGACCGACAAGGCCACCTACGACGTGTCGGTGTCCGTCCCGGACGGCACCCAGGCCATCTCCAACGGCCTGCTCCAGTCGAGCAGTTCGAAGCTGGGCTGGACCCGCTACAACTGGCGGCAGACCAAACCGCAGGCGACCTACCTGGCCACCCTCGCGCTCGGCCGGTTCGACATCACCACCGGAACCTCCGACGGCGGCGTGCCCGTCATCAACGCCTACAGCAAGGACCTCGGCGACAACGACGGCGCCGCGCGCGCCAGCGTGGAGCGCACCGGGGAGATCGTGGACTGGCTGAGCGGCTACTTCGGGCCGTATCCGTTCACCTCGGCGGGCGGGTACGTGCCGAACACCACGACCGGGTACGCGCTGGAGACGCAGACCCGCGTCTACTACAGCCCGAAGCAGTTCGCGAACGGCTCCAACACGTCCCTGGTCGTGCACGAGCTGGCCCACCAGTGGTACGGCGACGACGTGTCGGTCAAGGGCTGGAAGGACATCTGGATCAACGAGGGCTTCGCCCGGTACGCGCAGTGGCTGTGGTCCGAGCACGAGGGCGAGGGCACCGCGCAGGAACTCGCCGACTACGTGTACGCCTCGCACCCGGCCGACGACGCGTTCTGGACGGTCGCGCCCGGTGACCCCGGTCCCGACAACCAGTTCGACGGCGCCGTCTACGACCGGGGAGCCGTCGCCATCCAGGCGCTGCGCAACGCGGTCGGCGACGAGGCGTTCTTCGCGATCCTGAAGGGCTGGCCGAAGGAGCACGCCTACGGCAACGCCTCGGTGGCCGACTTCCAGCGGTACGCGGAGCGGGTGTCCGGCAAGCCGCTGGCCGCGCTGTTCGACACCTGGCTGTTCCAGCCGACGAAGCCGGCCGCGCCGTCGGCCCGCGCCCTGGTGGGGTCGCGTACGGCGGTGGCGCAGCCGAAGTCGTGGAAGAAGATCGAGGCGACGAACGACGTGCACGGGAACGGGCACAGCGGGCGCTGATCCGGACGCCGGCCGCGGCACCGGGACCCGGACACCCCGGTGTCCCGGTGCCGCGGCCGGCCGGCGTCGTGGGAAACGGCACGGTGGCGTCACCCGGGGCACTGTGTGCTCTCCGGTGTGACGCCACCGTGGGCGATACCGCCGGCAGGGGCCGCGGGCCGTTACTCCGGGAGCCGGGACGGGGTCCGGCCGGTGTTGTCGGACACCCGGCGGCGGACGCCGAACCAGCCGGCGACCAGCATGACGGCGACCACCGGGATCAGGAACAGGGTCTTGCGGCCGACCTCGGTGTCGTTCCACATCATGCCGAGGCAGACCAGCAGGAACACGATCGTGGCGATCTCGGCGGCCGGGCTGAACTTCAGCTGGAAGTGCGGCCGGGTGACCAGGCCCGCGCGGGCGCGGCGGACGAAGACCATGTGGCAGATCATGATGATGACCCAGGTGCTGATGATGCCGAGCGAGGCGACGTTCAGCACGATCTCGAAGGCCTGGCTGGGCACCAGGTAGTTCAGGCCGACGCCGAGCACACAGACCGCGCAGGTCAGCAGGATGCCGCCGTAGGGCACCTGGCTGCGGCTCATCACCCGGGTGAACTTCGGCGCCGAGCCGGCCACGGCCATCGAGCGCAGGATGCGGCCGGTGGAGTACAGGCCGGAGTTGAGCGAGGACATGGCCGCGGTCAGCACGACCAGGTTCATCACGTCACCGGCCGCCGGCACGCCGATCTTGGACAGCACGGTCACGAACGGGCTCTGGTCGGCGGAGTACACCGAACCGGGCAGCAGCAGGGCGAGCAGCACGACCGAGCCGACGTAGAACAGGGCCACCCGCCACATGATCGAGTTCACCGCGCGCGGGACGATCTTCTCCGGTTCGGCGGTCTCGCCGGCGGCCACGCCGACCAGCTCCAGGGCGGCGTAGGCGAAGATCACGCCCTGCATGACCAGGACCACCGGCATCAGACCGTGCGGGAAGACGCCGCCGTGGTCGGAGATGACGCTCAGGCCCGGCTTGCTGCCGCCGACGTCGTGCTGGGTCGCCAGCAGGAAGATGCCGATCAGCATGAAGCCGACCAGGGTGGCGACCTTGATGATCGCGAACCAGAACTCCATCTCGCCGAAGATCTTCACCGAGATGAGGTTCACGGTGAGGACGACCGCGAGCGCGACCAGGGCCAGCACCCACTGCGGGATGGCGGTGAACATGCTCCAGTAGTGCGTGTAGAGCGCGATCGCGGTGATGTCGGCGATGCCCGTCGTCGACCAGTTCAGGAAGTACATCCAGCCGGCGACGTAGGCGCCCTTCTCCCCGAGGAACTCGCGCGCGTACGACACGAAGGACCCGGAGGACGGGCGGTACAGGACCAGCTCGCCCAGCGCCCGCACGACGAAGAACGCGAAGACACCGCAGACCAGATAGGCCAGGGCGAGCGCGGGGCCCGCGTTGTGCAGGCGTCCGCCGGCGCCGAGGAAGAGGCCGGTGCCGATGGCGCCGCCGATGGCGATCATGTTGACGTGGCGGGCCTTGAGGTCCTTGCTGTAACCGGCGTCGCCCGCGTCCGCGGACGTCTGGGGCGCCTCGGGCCGGGTGGTGGCCTGTACCGGTTCCACGGCTTCCTTGCTCACGGGTGGTTTCTCTTCCTGGGTGCGCCCGGGCCTCATGGGCCCGGGGGTCGTGCAGGTGTTGGCCCGCACCACCCTGGTGTCGGGGCACAGACCAAGGCAGCAGCTTCCCAGAGGAGGCGGCGGGTATGCGGTGGCCCACGTCACAGAGCGGTACTTCTCACACGCCCGTCACGGGCTCTCCCCGGGTTTCACACCCCGGGTGTGACAGCGATACTGCTGCGCATGACGACCGACACCGGGGAGCCGACCCTGACCATCGACGAGCTGGCCGCGCGGGCGGGCGTCACGGTCCGCACGGTCCGCTTCTACGGCACCAAGGGGCTGCTGCCGCCGCCGGTGATCGGTCCGCGCCGGGTGGGGCACTACGGCCGGGAGCACCTGGCCCGGCTGGCGCTGATCGAGGAGATGCGGCACCAGGGCATGACCCTGGCCGCGATCGAGCGGCACCTGCGGCAGCTCCCGGCCGATCTGGGCCCGCAGGGGCTGGCGATCCACCGGGCGGTGGTCGCCTCCTGGGCGCCGGACACCGTGGAGACCGTGACCCGTGCGGAGCTGGAGCGGCGGGCGGGGCGGCGGCTGGCCGGGGAGGACGTGGACCGGCTTGCTGCGATGGACGTGCTGACGCGGGACGGGGAGTCCTTCCGCGTGGACTGCGGTCTGCTGCGGCTCGCGGTGCAGCTCCTCGACGTACCGCTGGCACAGGAGACGATCCTGGCCGCGCGGACCGCGCTGACCGGGCACGCGCGCGCGGCGGCGCACGAGCTGTCGGACCTGCTGCGCGAGGCCGTGGCCGAACGGGACACGCGGGACGTGAAGTCCCTGTCGGCCCATATGCACCCCCTGGTGGTGCAGGCGCTGCTCACCACCTTCCAGCGGTCGCTGAGGGAGGAACTGCACCAGTGGCTGGACGGCACGGAGACCCCGGCCCGCACGAACGGCACGGGCGACGCGGAGAACGCAGAGAACGCAGAGGACGCAGAGAACGCGGAGGACACGAGCCGGCACACGGACGGCGCGGACGGCTGACGGCGCTGAGGGCACTGACAACCGGCGGGCGCCGAGGGCGCTGACACGGCTGACGGGCCCGCCGGGTCTCGGCAGCGGCGGGCCGTGGCCCCGGGGCCGGGTCCCGGGGCCGTTGGCTCTATGCCGCGGGTCAGTGGGCGTCGGTGAAGACCTCGCCGCTCTCGGCCTTCGCCACCAGCAGCGCGGACGGGGTGAACCGCTCGCCGTAGCGCTCGGCCAGCTCGCGCGCGCGGGCGACGAACCCGGGCAGGCCGCCCTCGTAGCCGTTGATGTACTGGAGCACACCGCCGGTCCAGCCGGGGAAGCCGATGCCGAGGAGCGAGCCGATGTTGGCGTCGGCGACCGAGGTGAGGACGCCCTCCTCCAGCAGGCGCACGGTGTCGAGCGCCTCGGCGAAGAGCATGCGCTCCTGCATGTCCCGGAACGGGATCTCGTACCCGGGCTTGGTGAAGTGTTCGCGCAGCCCCGGCCAGAGTCCGGCCCGCCCGCCGTCCTCGGTGTAGTCGTAGAAACCGGCGCCGCCGCCGCGGCCGGTGCGGCCGAACTCGTCCACCATGCGGTCGATGACCGCCTCCGCGGGGTGCGGGGTCCAGGTGCCGCCGGCCTCCTCCACGGCCCGCCTGGTCTCGGTCCGGATCTTGCGCGGCAGCGTGAGGGTCAGCTCGTCCATCAGGGACAGCACCTTGGCCGGGTAGCCGGCCTGGGCGGCGGCCTGCTCCACGGAGGCGGGCTCGACGCCCTCGCCGACCATGGCGACGCCCTCGTTGATGAAGTGGCCGATCACCCGGGAGGTGAAGAAGCCCCGCGAGTCGTTGACGACGATCGGCGTCTTGTCGATCTGCCGGACCAGGTCGAAGGCGCGCGCGAGCGCCTCCTCGCCGGTGCGCTCGCCCTTGATGATCTCGACCAGCGGCATCTTGTCGACCGGCGAGAAGAAGTGCAGCCCGATGAAGTCGCGCTGGCGCTGCACGCCCTCGGCGAGGGTGGTGATCGGCAGTGTGGAGGTGTTGGAGCACAGCAGCGCGTCCGGGGCCACCACCGACTCGATCTCCTGGAACACCTTGTGCTTGAGGGCCGTGTCCTCGAAGACGGCCTCGATGACGGCGTCACAGCCCGCGAGGTCGGCGGCCTCGGCGGTGGGCGTGATCCGGGCGAGCAGGGCGTCGGCCTTCTCCTGGCCGACGCGGCCCTGGGCGACGGCCTTGGCGCACAGCTTCTCCGCGTAGCCCTTGCCCTTGACGGCCGCCTCCAGGGAGACGTCCTTGAGGACGACGTCGATGCCCGCGCGGGCGCATGCGTAGGCGATGCCGGCGCCCATCATGCCGGCGCCGAGGACGGCGGCCCTGCGGACCTCGCGGCGCTCGGCGCCCCGCGGCCGGCTGGCTCCGGAGTTGACCGCCTGGAGGTCGAAGAAGAACGCCTGGATCATGTTTTTCGAGGTCTGCCCGGCGGCCAGTTCCACGAAGTAGCGGGCCTCGATGACCTGGGCGGTCTCGAAGTCGACCTGGGCGCCCTCGACGGCCGCGGCGAGGATGCTGCGCGGGGCCGGGTAGGGGGCGCCGCCCGTCTGCTTGCGCAGGCCGGCCGGGAAGGCGGGCAGGTTGGCGGCGAACTTCGGGTGGGCCGGGGTGCCGCCGGGGATCTTGTAGCCCGGGGTGTCCCAGGGCTGCCGGGACTCGGGGTGGGCGTCGATGAAGGCGCGGGCCTTGGCGAGGAGCTCCTGCGGGGTCGCGGCCACCTCGTGGACCAGGCCGTTGTCCCGGGCGCGGCGCGCGTTGTACCGGGTGCCCTGGAGGAGCACCTTCAGCAGGGCGTCCGCGATGCCCAGCAGCCGTACGGTGCGGACGACTCCGCCGCCGCCGGGGAGCAGGCCGAGGGTGACCTCGGGGCAGCCGATCCTGGTGCCGGGCGTGTCCAGGGCGACGCGGTGGTGGCAGGCGAGGGCCAGTTCGAAGCCGCCGCCGAGGGCCGCGCCGTTGATCGCGGCGACGACCGGCTTGCCGAGGGTCTCGATGCGGCGCAGGTTCCGCTTGATGGCGAGACCGCCCTCGAACAGCTCCCGCGCGGTGTCGGGCGTGACCCGGATGAGGTCGCGCAGGTCGCCGCCGGCGAAGAAGGTCTTCTTCGCGGAGGTGAGGATGACGCCGCGCAGGGAGTCCCGCTCGGCCTCCAGCCGGTCGGTGACGGCGGCGAGGGAGTCGCGGAACGCCTGGTTCATGGTGTTCGCGGACTGGTCCGGGTCGTCCAGGACGAGGGTGACGATCCCCGTGTCGTCCTGCTCCCAGCGGATGGTGGTGCTCTCGGTCATGGCAGTCGTCTTTCGTTGAGGTCGCTAGGTCCGCGGGGAGGTCAGACGCGCTCGACGACGGTGGCGATGCCCATGCCGCCGCCGACGCAGAGCGTGGCGAGGCCGTAGCGCTTGTCCTGGCGCTCCAGTTCGTCGACGAGGGTGCCGAGGATCATGGCGCCGGTGGCGCCGAGCGGGTGGCCGAGGGCGATGGCGCCGCCGTTGACGTTGATCTTGTCCAGGCCGAGGCCCATGTCCCGGGCGAAGCGCAGCACGACGGCGGCGAACGCCTCGTTGATCTCGACCAGGTCGATGTCGTCGATGGTGAGCCCGGCCTTGGCCAGGGCCTTGCGGCTGGCGGGGGCGGGGCCGGTGAGCATGATGGTCGGCTCGGAGCCGGAGACGGCCGCGGAGACGATCCGCGCGCGGGGCGTGAGGCCGTGGCGCTCGCCGGCCTCGCGGGAGCCGACCGCGACGAGCGCGGCGCCGTCCACGATGCCGGAGGAGTTGCCCGCGTGGTGGACGTGGTCGATCTTCTCCACCCAGTGGTACTTCTGCAGGGCGACCGCGTCGAAGCCGCCCAGGTCGCCGATGTCGGCGAACGACGGCTTCAGCTTGGCCAGGGAGTCGGCGGTGGTGCCGGGGCGCGGGTGTTCGTCGTGGTCGAGGACGACGAGGCCGTTGCGGTCGCGGACCGGGACGACCGAGCGCTCGAAGCGGCCGTCCTTCCAGGCGGCGGCGGCGCGTTCCTGGGACAGGGCCGCGTACTCGTCCACGTCCCGGCGGGAGAAGCCCTCGATGGTGGCGATGAGGTCGGCGCCGATGCCCTGGGGCACGAAGTTGACGGCGAGGTTGGTCATCGGGTCGTTGAACCAGGCACCGCCGTCCGAGGCCATCGGGACGCGGGACATGGACTCGACCCCGCCGGCGAGGACGAGGTCCTCCCAGCCGGCCCGGACCTTGGCGGCGGCGAGGTTGACGGCCTCCAGACCGGAGGCACAGAAGCGGTTCTCCTGCACGCCCGCGACCGTGTCCGGCAGCCCGGCGGCCAGCGCGGCGATCCGCGCGATGTCGGAGCCCTGGTCGCCGACGGGGCTGACGACGCCGAGCACGATGTCGTCGATGCCGGCCGGGTCCAGGCCGGGGAAGCGGTCGCGGAGCGCGTGGATGAGGCCGACGACCAGATCGACCGGCTTGGTGCCGTGCAGGGCGCCGTTCGCCTTGCCGCGGCCGCGCGGGGTGCGGATCGCGTCGTACACGTACGCTTCGGTGCTCACTGGGGTGCCTTTCGGAGGGTGGGCCGGGCGGGGTGGGCGGGTCAGCGGCCGTCGGCGGCCGGGGCGCCGGGGCCGCCGGCCGGGCGGGCCGGTAGGCCCCAGTCCCGGGCGACCGCGGCGGCGTCCGCGCCGGGCCGGGCGGGGCCGGTGCGGACGGCGGTGGGCGTGGCGGAGAACCGGGGCGCGGGGGCGGGCTGGGTGACACCGTCGTGCTCGGTGAAGGTGCCGCGGGCGGCGAGGTGCGGGTGGACCGGGGCCTCGCGCAGGCCGAGCACGGGCGCCACACAGGCGTCGGAGTCGGCGAAGACGGCGGTCCACTCGGCGCGGGTGCGGGACTTGAAGGCGGCGGCGACGCGTTCGCGCAGCTCCTCCCAGCGGCTCACGTCCCGGTGGGCGGCGGCCGGTCCGGTCAGGCCGAGCAGGCGCAGGAACTCCGCGTAGAACTTCTCCTCCAGGGCGCCGACCGCCATGTACCGGCCGTCGGCGGTCTCGTAGGTGCCGTAGTAGGGGCAGCCGCCGTCCAGGAGGTTGGCGGCGCGCCGGTCCTGCCAGGCGCCGGCGGCGAGCAGGGCGTGGATCATCGTGGACAGGTGGGCGGTGCCGTCGACGATGGCCGCGTCGACCACCTGGCCGGTGCCGGTGGCGCGCGCGTGGTGCAGGGCGGCGAGGACGCCGACGACCAGGTAGAGGGAGCCGCCCGCGTAGTCCCCGAGGAGGTTGGCGGGCACGGCCGGGGGTTCGTCCGGGCGGCCGATCATGCCGAGTGCGCCGGTGAGCGCGATGTAGGCGACGTCGTGGCCGGCGCGGTGGGCGAGCGGGCCGTCCTGGCCCCAGCCGGTCATCCGGCCGTAGACCAGGCGGGGGTTGCGGGCGTGGCAGTCCCCGGGGCCGATGCCGAGCCGCTCGGCGACCCCCGGGCGGTAGCCCTCGACGAGGATGTCGGCCCGCTCGGCGAGGTCCAGGACGCGCGCGGGGCCGTCCGGTGCCTTCAGGTCGACCACGACCGAGCGCTTGTTGCGGTTGGTGAGGTCGTACGCCGGGTCGACGGCGAGGCCCGCGCCGCCCGGGCGGTCCACCCGGACCACGTCGGCGCCGAGGTCGGCCAGCAGCATGGCGGCGAACGGGCCCGGGCCGATGCCGGCCAGCTCCACCACCCGGACACCGGCGAGCGGGCCGGTGCCCGGCGCCGGCGGCGTCCCTGCCGTTGTCATGCGACCAGCCCCCAAGCGTGTGACACAACTGATGTAACACCGGTGATGCTAAGAACGTGTTCCACTGGACACAAGACCTGAACGAGCAAGCGCTTAGCCAAGTGCCCGACACGCCGGTCCTCACCCGGACGAGTGAACGGCCCGCATCCCGGACCGCGCACTCCTCACGCTAGCCTCGGCCACCGGCAGCGGCGCGGGCTGCGCGGCGGGAGCACGGCCAAGGGGTGTCCATGAGCAGGATGAGCAGAACCGACCGTCCCTACGACCTGGTGCTGTTCGGGGCCACCGGCTTCGTCGGCATGCTGACGGCCCGCTATCTCGCCGCGCACGCGCCGCGGGACCTGCGCTGGGCGGTCGCCGGCCGGGACGAACGGCGGCTGGCACGGCTGTGCGAGAGCCTGCCCGGCGGCGACGGCGTCGGAGTGCTGCGGGCCGACGTGGGCGAACCCGCCACGCTGCGGACGCTCGCCGAGCAGGCCCGCGTGGTCGCCACGACCGTGGGGCCGTACGTGCGGTACGGCGAGGCGCTCGTCGCCGCCTGCGCCGACACCGGCGCCGACTATCTGGACCTCACCGGCGAGCCGGAGTTCGTGGACCTGATGTACGTCCGGCACGACGCACGCGCGCGCGAGACCGGCGCCCGCCTGGTGCACGCCTGCGGCTTCGACTCGGTACCGCACGACCTGGGCGTGTACTTCACCGTCCGGCAGCTTCCCGAGGGCGTGCCGCTGACCGTGGACGGCTACGTCAGCGTGGACGCGGCCTTCTCCGGCGGCACCTTCGCCTCCGCGCTGAACCAGGCCGCACGCGGCCGGGGGATGCTGGCCGCCGCGCGCGACCGGGCCCGGCACGAGCCGCGGCTGCCGGGCCGCCGGGTGGCGGCGTCGGCCGGCGCGCCGCGGTTCGCCCCGGAGGCCGGCGTGTGGGCGCTGCCGCTGCCCACCCTCGACCCGCGGATCGTACGGCGGTCGGCGCGGGCGCTGGAGCGCTACGGCCCGGACTTCCGCTACCGCCACTACGCCGCCGTACGGCACCTGCCGGTCGCCCTCGGCGGGAGCGCCGCCGTGGCCGCGCTCGCGCTGGCGGCCCAGGTCCCGCCCGTCCGGCGCCGGCTGTCGGACCGGCTCAGGCCCGGCGAGGGACCGGACGCCGAGAAGCGGGCGAGGAGCTGGTTCCGGGTGCGGTTCGTCGGCGAGGGCGGCGGCCGGCGTGTGTTCACCGAGGTCGCGGGCGGCGACCCGGGGTACGACGAGACGGCGAAGATGTTCGCCGAGGCCGCCCTCTGCCTGGCCTTCGACGCCCTGCCGCCGACGGCCGGCCAGGTCACGACGGCCGAGGCGATGGGCGACGCGCTGACCGGACGGCTGCGCGCGGCCGGGATCACCTTCCGGGTGGTGGCCGCACGCTGACGGGACCGGCCGGCCCGCTCGCGCAGCCTCCCGGCACCGTGGCGGTGGGGCCTGCCGCTAGCGGCCGGTGAGGACGTCGTCCACGACGGCGGACAGGGTGCCGTTCATGGGGAGGCGGGTCATGTCACGGCGTTCGATGTAGCGGTCCACGAGTCGGGCGTAGGAGAGGGAGACGCGGGAGTAGCGGTCGTAGACGGCGGTGGGGAAGTCGCCGACGTCTTCGAAGTAGGCGGTCAGACGCAGGAACGTGCGGTGGAGTCCGGTGCGCTGCCGTACGTTGTCCCGTTCGCGGCGGTCGGCCCGGACGCCGAAGTTGGTCGGTTCCTTCACGCCGACGCCGTACTGGTCCTTGGAGATGTCCATGCCGAGGGTCTGGGCCACGCCGGCCGAGACGAAGGCCGCCCAGTCGCAGGCGTCGAAGGGGAGGCGGAAGTAGTAGGCGATCAGGTGCATGACGGGCAGGGTCTCGGCCGCGTAGGTCCGCACGATGCTCGCGCGCAGCGTGTCCGGCTCACGGACGTACGCCTGGATGGCGTCGAGGTGGGCAGGCGGTGCCAGGTCCGGTCCGGCGGCGGACCACTTCTCGTGGAACTGGATCCGCGCGCTGAACAGCGTTTCCTGATAGGCGTGGGCGAGCCACCGCGCGTCCCGGTCGCCGCCCAGGGCCTTCACCCGGTCCAGCACCTCACCCAGGCTCTCGTCCCCGATCCGGTGCACGCCGCCGGCCACGTCCTGCGGCGGGACGACGATGTCGTCCAGGACCGCCAGCAACGCCACGGCCTTGGCGAGCGCGTGCCACAGCGGGTCCCGGCGATAACCGGCCAGCCACAGGGTGAGCCACTGCACGGCGTCCCGGACGACATACCGGTGCACGTCCTCCAGTGACGTGTCGCCCTTGCGCGTGCAGATCAGCTCGGCCGGTGCGGCCCCGGCCAGCCACGCGGCGAAGGCACGCCCCCGCGCGCTGCTCCGGTAGGCCTCGTCGGTGGCGTCGAGCAGCGCGAGCCGGTCCCGGCGGCACTCGGCCTCGATCGCCAGCAGCTCCGCCTTGTCCAGCGGCTCGGGCTCGGTGTCCGGCAGGAACCGGGTCAGCCCCCGCACCTGGGGGTCCAGCGCCCGCGCGGTGTCGAACAGGCCGATCTCGCTCAGGTGGAACTCCAGCATCGGCTCTCCTGGTCAGCCTGTGGCGCGCGGAGTGACGGACATCGGCAGGGCGTCGGGGTGGATCTGCGCGTCCGCCACCGCCCGGACCCTGTGGCCCGGCACAGGGCGCAGGTGCCAGCGCGTGGTGACGGCGGAGAGCACGGCGAGCATCTCGGCCCACGCGAAACCGTCGCCGATGCACTTCCTGTTGCCGGCGCCGAAGGGCAGGTAGGCGGCCCGGGGCAGGCTCTTCTCCGGCCTGGTGAGCCACCGGTCGGGGTCGAAGCGCAGTGGGTCCGGGAAGCAGGCGGGGTCGCGGTGCAGCGTCGCGGCGCTGTAGACCGCCTCGGCCCCGCGCGGGATCTCGTACCGCCCGACGCGCACGGTCTCCAGGGCACGCCGCCCCATGAACCACAGGGGCTGGTACAGGCGCAGCACCTCGTGGACGAACCGGGCGGTGTACGGCAGGGCGGCGGGGGTGACCACGCCCGGCTCGGCCGCCCGCGCCTCCGCGCTCATCCGGTCGGCCATCCCCGGGTTGCCGGCGAGCACGTGCAGGGCCCACGACAGGGTGGTGGACGTGGTCTCGACACCGGCGACGAGGAAGGTGAGCATCTCGTCGCACGCCTCCTCGTCCGACATGCCGCCTTCGTGAGCGAGCAGGAGCGCGAGGACGCCGTGGCTCTCCGGGCTGCTGCGGGCCTGCCGTACGGCCGACTCGGCGAGCCGGCGCAGGGCCGCCGCCGAGGCCAGGAACCTCCGCCGCCCCGGAGTCGGTACGACGGCCAGCGCCGGCGGCAGGATGGTGGCCCGGAGCACGCCGCGCACCAGAACGCCGAGGTCACGGCTGACGCGCGCCCCCAGATCCCCGATGGCCCGCCCGGTTTCCGAACCCTCGGTGAACGGGAAGAGCGCCGGCACCAGCATCGCGACGGCCAGCTCGCGCATCTCCCGCCCCATGTCCATGTCCCGCCCTGCCGGCCAGCCACCCACCCGCGCCCCGGCGACCTCCACGAACATCTCCGAGTACCGCGCGACCCGCTCCCGGTGGAACGCCGGCTGCACAATGCGCCGCTGCCGCAGGTGGAACGGCCCGTCGGACGACGCCAGGCCGTTGCCTATGTACGGCCGGACCCGGTCGAACAGCATGCCCTTGCTGAACTTCCCGCTCTGCGTCACCAGCACGTCGTGAATGGCCTCAGGGGAATTGAGCACGTAGAACGCACGCCGTCCCAGCCGCATCTCCACCACGTCACCGCGCCCGCGCAGCCCCTGCAGGTACATCGCCCGCCCCCGCGCCAGCCTGAGCGAATGCCCCACGAACGGCACTCCATCGGGCGCGAGGGGAACCCCACCCGCCGCTGTCTCGTCCAACCCGAGCCTCCCCCGCCCGCAGGAATGTCCGAACACCTTAGCGACCACAGGCCCCGGGAAACACAGGAGATTCAGCCGGTCAGTAGGGCGGATCCGTACGACCTCCGGGTGTTGTGGAACCTCCTTGGGACCCCGGCGTCGGTCTGGCGTCTACGACTCTGCGTGCCGGGAGGCCGGCGGCCGGCGCCTCGTCGGCTCCTGACCGCTGTCGGCCAGGTCCCGGACCGCCTCGCGCAGGGCCCGACGGCACAGCGCGTCCGCCCGGCGCGTGGTCTCCGGGAGCCGGAACCGCGGGGTCAGCGCCAGGGTGTGCGCCAGGGCGCCGGCCAGGCCGACCCGGTGGCCCACGGAGACGAAGACCGGCTTGACGCCGTCCCGGGTACGCAGGGCGCGGCCGACCTCCTCGTCCCCGGCGAGCAGCGGGGCCGAGCTGCCCCGCGCCGGGCCGGGCTCGTCGTAGCGGAAGGCGAACGGGTTCTTGGCGACGCCGATGACCGGCAGGCCGGTGAGCACGCCCAGGTGGCTCGCCAGGCCGAACCGGCGCGGGTGGGCGACGCCGTAGCCGTCGCACACGACCAGGCCGGGCGGGCCGGGCAGCCGCTCCAGGGCGGCCCGCACGGTCGGGATCTCCCGGAAGGCGAGCAGCCCGGGCACGTAGGGGAAGGAGACCCGGCCGACGGCCGTGGCCTCCGCGACGACCTCCAGCGTGGCGGCGTCCAGGACGACGGCCGCCGCCGCGACCAGGTCAAGACCGTCGTCGTAGGCGACGTCGACGCCCGTGACCCGGCCCGTGCCGGGCGGCGGTCCGGGGTCGTCGAGCACCACACGGCCGCGCAGCCCGTCCTGTACGGCGCGGGCCTCTTCCTCGGTCGCGGGCCAGCCCGCGGGGATGCCGACGATCGTCATGCCGGGTGACTGTACGGGTTCCCCGGACACTGTCCGCCGGGCGGGGTAGGCTCATGATCATGTTCGTTCTCGAGCTGACCTACACCGCTCCCCTGGACGCCGTGGACGCGGTGCTGCCCGACCATGTGGCCTGGCTGGAACGGCGGTACGAGGAGGGCCTGTTCCTGGCCTCCGGGCGCAAGAACCCCCGCGACGGCGGTGTGATCCTCGCCGTCGCCGAGGACCGCGCGCGGATCGAGGAGACCGTGGCGACCGACCCGTTCGTCACCGCCGGCGTGTGCTCCTACCGCGTCACCGAGTTCCTGGCCACCAAGACGGCGCCCGAACTGGCGCGGCACCGGCAGACGCTCGGCTGAGCCGCCTGCTCAGCCCTTCTTGTCGTCCAGCGCGCGCTGCAACTGCTCCTTGTTCATGTGCGAACGGCCCTCGATGCCACGCTGACGGGCCTCGTTGTACAGCTGGTCGCGGGTCGGGCCGTGCGAACCGGTCCGATTGCCCGACCGCTGACCGCCGCGCTTGGCCGACGACATGTCCTGCGTCGAGCTGCGGCTGGCGGTCTTGGACTCGCCGGAGCGGGCGCGTTCCTTGTTCACCGTCCGCGCGGCGATCTCCTCGGCGCGTCCGGCGCTCTCGCCCCGGTCCTGCGCGCTCTTCTTGATGTGCTCGTACTGCCGCTCGCGCTTGGGGCTGGAACCGGCTGGCATGATCGCTCCTTTCCTTGGCGGTAGGGAGCGGGTACCCGCCTCGCGCGGACTCACCGCACCGTTCCGGTCACCGCCGCGCCTTCCCACCGCCGGCTCACCGTCCCGGTCACCGCCGCGGGCTCGCGGTCCCCGTCGTCGCCGTCGTCGCCGTCGTCGCCGTCGTCGCCGTCATCGCCGTCATCGCCGTCATCGCCTCAGCGTTCCAGCGATGCCGCCCGGCCCTGTTCGCCGGCCGCCCAGCAGCTCAGGTCCGGGGCGCAGGCCACGGTGTCGTAGGAGCCGGTGTCGACCGTGCGCCAGGTGCGGCCGCCGTCGGTCGTCAGGTCGGTGCCGGTCGGGCCGACGGCCAGGGCGGTGGTGCGGCTGTGCGGGAGCCAGGCGGCACCGGAGCGGTACGCGGGCGGCGAAGCGGCGGCGGGCCGCCAGGTGCGGCCGCCGTCCGCGGTGACCGCGGCGGCCTGCGGCGAGGGGCGGCCGGCGCGGTAGTCGCCGCCGACCGCGAGGCCGTGCGCGCGGTCGCGGAAGGCGAGCGCGAAGACGCCCCGCGCCGGATCGCCCGCCGGTACCGGCGTGTCGGCGGCCGTCCAGGTCAGCCCGCGGTCGGCGGAGTGCAGCACGCGCGCGCGGGCGCCGCCGCCCGTGGCCAGCCACACGTCGCGCGGGCCGGCGGTGACCAGACACCCGCCGCTCGCGGCGAAGGCGGCCTCGCCGTCCAGCGCGGGCGGCATGCCGGCGGCGGGCAGCACGCGCCAGGAGCGTCCGCCGTCGGCGGTGGACAGCAGGCGGAACCTGCCGTCCACCGGGTCGCTCACGGCGAGGCCGTGGCGGTGGTCGAAGAAGGCGAGGCAGTCGTAGAACGCCGCCGGGTCGGTGTTGCGGAAGGACTCCGTCCAGGTCGTGCCGCCGTCGTCGGTGCGGTAGACGCGGGACGCCTCGCCCTCCCCGACGGCCAGCACCACCGCGCGCCGCGCGCCGGACGCCGAGACGTCCCGGAACTCCAGACCGGCCGCGCCCGGCGGCGAGACGTTCCGCCAGCTCGCCCCGCCGTCCGTGGTGCGCAGCACCGTGCCGCCGGTGCCGGCCAGCCAGGCGGTGCGCCCGTCCACGGCGGCCAGGCCGCGGAAGCGGACCCGCGGGGCACCGGTGTCCCGCACGGCCCAGCGCGGCTCCCCGCGGCCGGGACCCGCCCGCCGGGCACCGGCCCGGCCCGGCTCCGTCCGGTTCTCGCCCGCCCGGCCGGCAGCCGCGCGGTCGACCGTGCCGGTCCGGTCGGCGCCCGCCTCTCCGGCGGGCCGGGCCTCGGCCGCCGGGGCCGTGAGCACCGCCCCGCACACGACCGCCGCCGCCAGCGCCGCCGTCACTAGTGCCGCATCAGGCAACGTTCGCCCGTTCTTGCAGCCGGGAATTGAGCTGCTGCGGCCGGGATTGCCGCATAGCCTGCTCGGCTGTGGACAGTGAGCGCAGTGCTCGGCAGCTTCGGCTGATCGGCGAGACGGTGGAGATCTCGAAAGCCCTCGGTGTGGAGGTGTGGCTCCGCGGGGGTTGGGCCATGGACTTCTTCATCGGCGAGGTCACCCGTGACCATGTGGACATCGACTGGTTCGCCTGGGCGGAGGATGCTCCTGCTCTGACCGAGGGCCTGCTGCGTTCCGGCTATGCGCCTCTGTCCGGGCCGCCTGCCGATCAGCAGCTCGATTTCTGCAAGCAGGGCGTGGAGAGCAGCTTCGCTCTCTTGAGCAAGGACCGGTTCGGACGCGTTGTGGTCGCTGGCGGTCCCTGGGCTGGGGAGGTGTGGCCGGAGGGCATGCTCGATGCTTCTGTTGGCTGTATCGGGGTGCTGCGGTGCCGGATCATCAGTCCGCGCGCCCAGATCGAGATCAAGCAGATGATGCCGGTCTGGGTTCCGGGTCGGCCCCGCCGCAGGAAAGACACCGAGGACATCACCCGGCTGGAAGCGGCCCTGCGAGAGCAGGGCACCCGCCCGGCATGAGGGAGTGGACACGCGTGCAGCCGCTAACGTCTGTGCGTGGCAGAACGGGTGTGCTTACGCGAGATCGATGACGACGAGGGCCGGCGGCTGCTGAGGATCATTCGCCGCGGCTCCGGCTCAGTGGTGACCTGGCGGCGCGCGCAGATGGTGCTGCTGTCCGCGCAGGGCATGCCGGTTGGGAAGATCGCCGAGGTGACGTTCACCAGCGCGGACCGGGTCCGGGACGTGATCCACGACTTCAATGCCGACGGCTTCGAGGCGCTCTACCCGAAGTACAAGGGCGGCCGGCCCAGGACATTCACCCTGCCCGAGCGGCGCGAGATCAAGAAGATCGCCAAGTCCAAGCCGTCCGAACACGGCCTGCCGTTCTCGACCTGGAGTCTGGCCAAGCTGGCCGACTTCCTGGTCGCCGAGGGGGTGGTCGACGACATCAGCCACGAGGGCCTTCGGGTCCTGCTCCGTGAGGAGGGCGTGTCCTTTCAACGCATAAAGACGTGGAAGACCTCCCGCGATACCGACTACGCCGCCAAGAAGGCCCGTGTCGAGCACCTCTACGCGGTCGCTGACGATGAGGTCATACCCGAGGACGGTGAGCCCGAAGTCGTGTTCTGCCTGGACGAGTTCGGTCCGCTCAACCTCCAGCCCCACCCTGGCCGGCAGTGGGCAGAGCGCGGAGGACGGCACAAGGACCCCGACCGGGAGCCGAGACCTCGCCGGCGGGCGACCTACACCCGCCCGCACGGGGTCCGGCACCTGTTCGCCGCCTACGATCTGGCCCGGGACAAGCTCTACGGACACATCAAGCCCAAGAAGAACCGCACAAGGTTCCTGGAGTTCTGTCGGTACCTGCGCAGCCTCTACCCGGCCGACATCCGGATCGCGATCGTGCTCGACAACTTCTCCCCGCATCTGACCACGAAGAAGGACACCCGGGTCGGCGACTGGGCGGCGGCCAACAACGTCGAGTTTGCCTACACACCGACAAACAGCTCCTGGCTCAACCGCATCGAGGCCCAGTTCACCGCCCTGCGCTACTTCGCACTGGACGGGACCGACCATGCCAGCCACAAGGAGCAGGGCAGCATGATCCGCCGCTACATCATCTGGCGGAACAAGCACGCCGCCGACGAACGGCTACGTGAAGTAATCGACAGGGCGAACGTTGCCTGATGCGGCACTAGCCGGCCCGTCCGTCCCCCGCGTCGCGTACTCCCCGTGCGCCTCATGGCGGGCGAAGCTAGTCCAGACGCCCGGCCCCGTCCAGAGGGCCGCTCCGCGCGGAGGTCCGCGAAGGGTCGCGAATGGTCGTCGCGGGGTCGCGGATAGTCGTCGCGCCGGTCGCGGGTGGCCGTGGATGGTCACAGAACCCGCACGAACGGCCCGGAGCCTCCCGCGCATGAACGCGGTGACCGAGGTCACTAGGTCGGGGTGTGCACGCATCGGCCGTTTCCTTCGTCTCTTCCAGTGCCGGGTGCCGCACGTCCGGGCGCAGTCCAGCCGTCACGAGGGAGCAAGGTGTTGTCCACCGTCATCGAGCAGCCCGTCGAGGCCCGTCTCGTCGCCGCCGCACCGCGCATGCCGAACATTCCCGCCACGCTGCGCTACGACCGGCGGGACCCGTTCGCGGTGTGCATGACGTTCCCGGCACCGGCCACCCTGGAGGGTGTCGACGTGTGCTGGACCTTCTCCCGCGAGCTGCTGACGGCCGGGTTGCGGGGCCCCGAGGGCCAGGGCGACGTCCGGGTGCGGCCGTACGGGTACGACCGCACGGTGCTGGAGTTCCACGCCCCGGAGGGCACCGCGATCGTGCATGTGCGCTCGGGTGAGATACGGCGGTTCCTGGCGGCGGCCGACGCACTGGTCCCCGCCGGCATGGAGCACCTCCAGCTCGACCTGGACCACGGTCTCGCGGAGCTGATGCGGGACGCCTGCTGACCGCGGCGCGCGCGGGTGGGCGCCCGTAAAACGCGTTGACACCCCGGACCGCCTCTCCTACGGTCTACAGCGGTTCTGTTGCCGTCGATCGGAGAAGGACGTTGCTCTTCTGAGGTCATGAGACACCGCGTCACACCGGTGAGGTGTGCGTGGCGTACGACCTCGGCGTAGAGCCGTCCCCCGGCACGGGTCCGCTTCAGGGCCGGTGTGCCCGGTATCGAAGGTTTCCGCCTCGCGGTGTCTCGACACGCGTCCACCCGCATGCTCACACCTTTCGCGAGGCGCCCATGTCTGCTTCCCTCACCTGTCACTCCCTGTCCTTCGCCTGGCCTGACGGCGCCGTCGTCTTCGGCGGTCTGGACATCGCCTTCGGCCCGGGCCGCACCGGGCTCGTCGGCGTCAACGGATCGGGCAAGTCCACCCTGCTCAAGCTGCTCGCCGGGGACCTCGTCCCGGCCGACGGCAGCGTGAAGGCCGTCGGCGAGATCGGCCACCTCCCGCAGAACATCACGCTCGACACCGCCCTCCGTGTCGACGAGGCCCTCGGCATCGCCGAGCGGCGGGCCGCCCTGCACGCCATCGAGGCGGGCGACGCGGCCGAGGAGCACTTCGAGGCCGTCGGCGACGACTGGGACGTGGAGGAACGCGCCCTGGTCACGCTCGGCGAACTCGGGCTCGGCCACATCGGCCTGGACCGGACCGTCGGCGAGCTGTCCGGCGGCGAGTCGGTGCTGCTGCGGCTCGCCGCGCTGCTGCTGCGCCGCCCGGGCATCCTGCTGCTCGACGAACCCACCAACAACCTCGACCTGTACGCGCGCCGGCGCCTCTGCCAGGCCGTCGCCTCCTATCCCGGCATCCTGGTCATGGTCAGCCACGACCGGGAACTGCTGGACCTGGCCGACCAGATCGCGGAGCTGCACTCCGGCGAGGTCACCTGGTACGGCGGCAACTACTCGGCCTACGAGGAGGCGCTGGCCGTCGAGCAGAAGGCGGCCGAGCGGACGGTGCGCGCCGCCGAGGCGGACGTGCGCAAGCAGCAGCGCGAACTGGCCGACGCCCAGCTCAAACTGGCCCGCCGCAAGCGGTACGGGCAGAAGATGTGGGACTCCAAGCGGGAACCGAAGATCGTCATGGGCGCTCGCAAGCGCGCCGCCCAGGAGTCCGCGGGCAAGCACCGGGCCGTGCACCAGGAACGGCTCGCCGAGGCCCGGGAACGGCTGGACGAGGCGGTGGAGGCCGTACGGGACGACGACGAGATCCGCATCGAGCTGCCGTACACCGCCGTGCCGCCCGGCCTTCAGGTGCTCACCCTGGAGGACCTGCGCACGGCGTACCAGGCGCGCGTGGACGGCGTCCTCGATCTGCGCGGACCGGAGCGGATCGCACTCGTCGGGCGCAACGGCGCCGGCAAGACGACGCTGCTGCGGACCATCGCCGGCGAGCTTCAGCCGCTGGCCGGCACGGTGACGGCGCACGTTCCGCTGCGGTTCCTGCCGCAGCGGCTGGACGTGCTGGACGACGACCTGTCGGTGGCCGAGAACGTGGCCCGGTTCGCGCCGGGCGCCACCAACAACCGGGTCCGGGCCCGGCTCGCCCGCTTCCTGTTCCGGGGCGCGCGGGCCGACCAGAAGGCGGCCACCCTGTCGGGCGGCGAGCGTTTCCGGGCGGCCCTGGCCGCGCTGATGCTGGCCGAGCCCGCGCCCCGGCTGCTGCTGCTGGACGAGCCGACCAACAACCTGGACATGGCCAGCGTCCGGCAGCTGACCACGGCGCTGGAGTCGTACGAGGGCGCGCTGATCGTGGCCAGTCACGATCTGCGGTTCCTGGAGTCGGTCGGGATCACGCGCTGGCTGCTGATGGAGGAGGGCGGACTGACGGAGACGACTCCCGAGGCGCTGGCCGGACCGGTGTGACGGGTCCGGCGGGGCGCGGCACCGGGCCGGGGTTTGGCCCCGGCCCGGGTGCCCTGCATGATGACGGACCGGCGTTCCCTCCGGGGCGCCGGCAGCCGCACCACCGCACCGATCGATTCGAAAGGTCCCTCGTGCCCAGCAAGAAGGCCCTCGTCCGCCGTCCCGGTCCCCGCCTCGCCGACGGCCTGGTCACGCACATCGCGCGGGAGAAGGTCGACACCGAGCTGGCCGGCGAGCAGTGGGAGGCCTATGTGGCGGCCCTGCGCGCGCACGGCTGGGAGACGATCGAGGTCGAACCGGCCGACGACTGCCCGGACGCGGTGTTCGTCGAGGACACCGTCGTCATGTTCCGGAACGTGGCGCTGATCACCCGGCCGGGCGCCGAGTCCCGGCGCGCGGAGACCGCCGGCGTCGAGGAGGCCGTGGCGAGCCTCGGCTGCTCGGTGAACTGGATCTGGGAGCCGGGCACGCTGGACGGCGGTGACGTCCTCAAGGTCGGCGACACCGTGTACGTCGGCCGGGGCGGGCGCACCAACGCGGCCGGCGTGCGGCAGGTCCGGGCGGCCTTCGAGCCGCTGGGCGCCCGTGTGGTGGCCGTGCCGGTGAGCAAGGTGCTGCACCTGAAGTCGGCGGTCACCGCGCTGCCGGACGGCACGGTGATCGGGCACATCCCGAAGGTGGACCGGCCGTCGCTGTTCCCGGGTTTCCTGTCGGTGCCGGAGGAGTCCGGCGCGCACGTGGTGGTGCTCGGCGGCGGCACACTGCTGATGGCGGCGAGCGCCCCGCGCACGGCGGAACTGCTGACGGACCTCGGACACGAGGTGGTGACGGTCGACATCAGCGAGTTCGAGAAGCTGGAAGGCTGTGTGACCTGTCTCTCGGTACGGCTGCGGGAGCTGTACGCCTGACCGGGTGATCGTTCCCGCCGACGGCACCGGGACCTGCGGGTCCGGGACCACTGGCAGGTCTGGGGGCGGCGTGTCGGGGTAGCTGATCAGCGGTTCTTTACGGCCTTCTTAACCTACGGTTACGTAACCTACGGGTTCGTAGCCTACGATCACGTAGGGACCCGTGCGCCGCTCGCCGGGTCACCCACCCTCCCCCTGTCGCCGTCCCCCTGGAGTTCTCCGTGACGATCACTTCCCCTCGCCTCGCCGCCCCGTCCGTCTGGACCGACGAGCGGCTGCTGTATGCCCTGGAGGAAGTGGTCGAGAAGGAACTGAACCGGCATCTGAAGGTCGCCAAGGACTGGATGCCGCACGAGTACGTGCCGTGGAGCGACGGCCGCAACTTCCCCGGTCTGTTCGAGGACGGCGAAGCCTGGGCCAAGGACCAGTCGAAGGTGACGGAGATCGGCCGGATCGCCCTCGTGGTCAACCTGCTGACCGAGGACAACCTGCCGAGCTACCACCACGAGATCGCCACGCTCTTCGGCCGCAACGGCGCCTGGGGCACCTGGGTGCACCGCTGGACGGCCGAGGAGGGCCGGCACGGCATCGTGATGCGCGACTATCTGCTGGCCTCGCGCGCGGTGGACCCGGACCAGCTGGAGCGGTTCCGCATGGCGCACATGAGCGAGGGCTTCGAGTCCGACAACAGCCACTCGATGCTGCACTCGATCGCCTACGTCGCCTTCCAGGAACTGGCCACGCGGATCTCGCACCGCAACACCGGCCACCAGTCCGGCGACCCGGTCTGCGACCGCATGCTGGCCCGGATCGCGACCGACGAGAACCTGCACATGGTCTTCTACCGCAACCTGCTCAAGTCCGCCTTCGAGCTGGCCCCCGACCTGACCATGCAGGCGGTCCGGGACGTCGTGGTGAACTTCCGCATGCCCGGACACAGCCTCCCCGGCTTCGAGCGGGCCGCCGCGCAGATGGCGATCGGCGAGGTCTACAACCTGCGCATCCACCACGACGACGTGCTCCAGCCGGTGCTCCGCTTCCTGAGGGTCATGGAGATCGACGGCCTCGGGCCCGAGGGGCTCAAGGCGCAGGAGGAGCTCGGCCTGTTCCTGGGCGGGCTGGACGCGGAGGCCGCGCGCTTCGACGAGAAGCTGGCCGCACGCAAGGCCCGGATGGCGGCACGCGCCGCGAGCTGAGGCTCCCCGCGATCCCAGGGGGCGGTGGGCCGGCGTTCTCAGCGGGCGGTGCGGTGCGTTCCCGGGGAGCGGTGCGCCGGTGTGCTCAGCGGGCGGTGCGGCGCAGCGCCAGGCGCTCCTTCTCCGACAGGCCGCCCCAGACGCCGAACCGCTCGTCGTGGGTGAGCGCGTACTCCAGACAGGCCGGGCGCAGCTCGCACATGGCACAGATGCGCTTCGCGTCGCGCACCGAGCTGCCGGGCTCCGGGAAGAAGAAGTCCGGACCGGTCTGCGCGCACAGGGCCTGTGCCCGCCAGGTGTCGTCGGCCGGGGTGATGGTTTCGATGTGCATGGGCAGGAGCCTGCCCGAGGCCGAAAAACGTTCGATCAACGCCCGCTCAACGACGGGCCCGAGGCCGCCGGCCGCCCCGATCATGCTCCCCTCGGCCCGGCAGGCGCACGGCGGCGCGCGGAGCATCGCGGAAACCGGGAGAACCCGCGCGCTCACGCCGGGTGAGTGCCGGGCGGCCCGGCCCGTCGCCGCTCCCGGCGGCGGGCACCGGCGGGCGGTGCCAGACTCGGCAGTGCACGCGGACGGCACCCTGGCGAGGAGGGCCGAGATGCTCACCACCCGTTTCGTCACCGGCGCGCCCTGCTGGATCGACGTCGGCGGCCCCGACCCCGACGCCGCCACCGGTTTCTACGGCGCCCTGTTCGGCTGGCGGTACCGGCCGGCGGCGCCTGATACCGGCGGTTACGGCTTCTTCGAGCTGGACGGCAGGACCGTGGCGGGCGGCGGGCGACGGGCCGGGCCCGGACAGGAGCCGGCGGCCTGGACGGTGTACTTCCGCAGCGAGGACGCCGAGGCCACCGCCGAGGCGGCGGAACGCGCCCACGGCACGGTGCTGGTCCGCCCGGCGGACGTGCCGGACCACGGCCGCCTGGCGGTCCTCGCCGACCCGGCGGGCGTGGCGTTCGGGATCTGGCAGCCGGGCCGGACCGAGGGCGTGGACACGACGGGCGAGCCCGGCGCGCTGAGCTGGGTGGAACTGCGCACACCCGACATCGCGGCGGCCGCCGCGTTCTACCGCCGGGTGCTCGGCCTGGAGACGGCCGGAGTGCCCTTCCCGGGCGGGACGTACACGTGTGTCGGCCCCGAGGGCGGCGAGGACGATGCGATGTTCGGCGGCATGGTGCCGCTGGCGGACGTGCCCGCCGAGGCGGCGGACGGGCCGTACTGGCTTCCGTACTTCGACGTGGCCGACACCGACGCCGTGGCGGCTCGGGCGCGGGACCTCGGCGGGAGGGTGCGCCTGCCCCCGACGACCGTGGCGGGCGTGGGCCGCATGGCCCACCTCGCCGACCCGTACGGGGCCCGCTTCGCGGTGCTCACGGCCGAGCCGCCGCAGGGCTGAGCCCTCCGGCAGCGGCCGGACGGAACTCAGGCGGAGACGCGGCGTATGAGGGTGGTCGGCAGGATCACGCCCGCCGCCGGGGTGTCCGGGGTGCCGGCCGGCGCGAGCCGCCGGTCCCGGTCGCCGGACAGGCCGCGCAGCAGCAGCCGGGCCATGAGCCGGCCCATCTCCTCGATGTCCTGCCGGACCGTCGTCAGCGGCGGATCGGTCTGCTCGGCGACCGGCAGCATGTCGTCGAAGCCGACCACGGCCACGTCCTCGGGCACGCGCCGGCCGTGCTCGCGCAGCACCCGCAGCGCACCGAGCGCGGTGAGGTCGCTGGCGGCGAAGACGGCGTCGACGTCCGGGCAGCGGCCGAGCAGTTCACGCATGGCGCGTTCGCCGCCGGCCGGGGTGAAGTCGCTCTCCGCGACCAGCCGGGGGTCGCAGGCGCCCAGGGCCTCGGTGACGGCGTCCCGGTAGCCGTCGAGCCGGTCCGCGGCCGACGTCTGGTCCAGCGCGCCGGTGAGGTGCGCGACGCGCCGGCGGCCGAGGTCCAGCAGATGCCGTACCGCGGCGCGCGCCCCGCCCCGGTTGTCGCAGTCGACGTACACCACCCCGGGGTCCTCGGCCGCGCCGCCGGTGTCCCAGTGCGGACGGCCGCCGAACACGGTGGGCACGCCGGCGTCCCGGATGAGGCCGGGCAGCGGGTCGTCCAGGTGCAGGGAGAAGACGAGCGCGCCGTCGACGTGGCCGCCGGCGAGGTACCGGGCCACACGCGCGTGGTCGGCCCGGCCCTCGGTGAGCAGCAGCACCAGCTGGTTGTCGTGCGCGGTCAGCTCCTTGCTGATGCCGCGCAGTTGGTGGGCGAAGAAGGGGTCGGCGAAGACCCGCGCCTCGGGCTCGGCGATGACGACCGCGACGGCGTCGTGGCGCCGGGTGACGAGGCTGCGCGCCGCCTGGTTGGGGACGTAGCCCAGCTCCTCCACGGCCTGCCGGACCCGCTCGGCCAGGGACTCGCGTACTCCGTCGCCGCCGTTGACCACCCGGGACACGGTGGCCCGCGACACGCCGGCCCGCGCGGCCACGGCCTCCAGGGTGGGGCGCGACACTGCGTCGGTCACTTCGGCACTCCTCATCGGCGGCTGACGATCAGGATAGCCGCGCGACACCGGCCGGTCCGCTGCCCGGACCGATCACGAGGGGGCGCACAGGCGGGTCCGTGGGCGGCCCGGCGGGCAGTGGGTGGCCGGCAGGGGCACGACAGCGGTGGCCCCTCAGGGCGAGGGGTCGTCGCGGGCGCGGCTCGGCTGGACCCGTTTCGGCTCGCCGGGCATCTTCGGGTACTCCGGCGGGTACGGCAGGTCGCCCAGGCCGTGGTCGTGTTCGTCCCGGCGGGCCAGCTCCAGGAGCACGTCCAGGGAGTAGGCGTGGTCGTCCATGTCGGCGTGCACGTCGCCGAGTTCGGCGAACCGGGCCGGCATGGTGGCGAGGTCGAAGTCGCGCGGCTCGGCGACACCGACCTCCTCCCAGCGCAGGGGCGCCGAGACGGGGGCGTGCGGGCGGGGACGGACGGAGTAGGCGGAGGCGATGGTGCGGTCCCGCGCCGTCTGGTTGTAGTCGAGGAAGATACGGCGCCCGCGTTCCTCCTTCCACCACTTGATGGTCACCTCCCCGGGCATCCGGCGTTCCATCTCCCGGCCGACCGCGATCGCCGCGCGGCGCACCTGGGTGAAGGTCCAGCGCGGCGCGATGGGCACGAACACGTGCAGGCCCCGGCCGCCGGAGGTCTTCGGCCAGCCGCGCAGCCCGCCGAACTCGTCCAGCACGGCGCGCAGTTCACCGGCGGCGCGGGCCGCGTCCGCGTAGTCGGTGCCGGGCTGCGGGTCGAGGTCGATGCGGAGTTCGTCGGGGTGGTCGACGTCCGTGGCGCGGACCGGCCAGGGGTGGAAGGTGAGGGTGCCGTACTGGGCGGCCCACACCACGGCGGCCTCCTCGGTGGGGCACATCTCGTCGGCGCTGCGTCCGCTGGGGAAGGTGATGTGGGCGGTCGGGATCCAGTCGGGCATGCCCTTGGGGGCCCGCTTCTGGTAGAACCACTCGCCGCCGACCCCGTCCGGGTAGCGCTCCAGGGTGGTGGGGCGGTCGCGCAGGGCGCGCAGGATGCCGGGCGCGACGGAGGCGTAGTACCGGGCGAGGTCCAGCTTGGTGAAACCGCGCTCGGGAAAGAACACCTTGTCCGGGCTGGACAGCCGTACCGTCCGGCCGCCCACCTCCAGTTCCACCGCGTCACCCATGCGGCCACGGTAGGCGCACCCCGCACACCTCGCATACCGGGCGGAGCCGTACGTATGCGAGCAGAATCGGTGCCATGGATCTGCCCGTCATGCCGCCCGTGAAGCCGATGCTCGCCAAGTCGGTGGCGACGATCCCGCCGGGGATGCACTACGAGGCGAAGTGGGACGGCTTCCGGTCGATCGTGTTCCGCGACGGAGCCGAGGTCGAGCTGGGCAGCCGCACCGGCAAGCCGCTGACCAGGTACTTCCCCGAGCTGGTCGCGGCGCTGCGGGAGCGGGTGCCCGAGCGGTGCGTGCTGGACGGGGAGATCGTGATCGCGCGCGACGGCCGGCTGGACTTCGACGCGCTGACCGAGCGGATCCACCCGGCGGCCTCCCGGGTGCGGATGCTGGCCGAGAAGACGCCGGCCTCCTTCGTCGCCTTCGACCTGCTGGCGCTGGACGACCACGCCCTGCTCGACGTGCCCCTGACCGACCGGCACGCCCTGCTGGACCGGGCCCTCGCCGGGGCGGCCCCGCCGGTGCACCTGGCGCCCTCCACGGCCGACATCGAGGTGGCCCGGCGGTGGTTCGAGCAGTTCGAGGGCGCCGGTCTGGACGGGGTCGTGGCCAAACCGCCCGGCCTGCGCTACCTCCAGGACGAACGGGCCATGTTCAAGATCAAGCACGAGCGGACGGCGGACGTCGTCGTCGCCGGGTACCGCCTCCACAAGAGCGGCCCGGTGGTGGGCTCGCTGCTGCTGGGCCTGTACGACGAGCAGGGCCGGCTCCAGCACGTGGGCGTGTCGGCCGCGTTCTCCATGAAGAAGCGCGCCGAACTGGTCGAGGAGCTGGCGCCGCTGCGCATGGACGACGCCGCCGGGCACCCGTGGGCCGCCTGGACCGACGAGGCCGCGCACGAGACGGCCCGGCTGCCGGGCGCGCCGAGCCGCTGGTCCGGCAAGAAGGACCTGTCCTGGGTGCCGCTGCGGCCGGAGCGGGTGGCCGAGGTGGCCTACGACCACATGGAGAACGGGCAGCGGTTCCGGCACACCGCCCGCTTCCGCCGCTGGCGCCCGGACCGCACACCGGACAGCTGCACCTACGCCCAGCTGGAGGAGCCGGTGCGCTACGACCTGACGGAGATCCTGGGCGAGAAATAACTCCGGCACGCGCGGCCACGGCTACGGCTACGGCTACGGCTGCATGAGGATCTTGACGGCGCCGTCCTGCTTGCGCTGGAACATCTCGTACGCGTGCGGCGCCTCCGCCAGCGGCAGCCGGTGTGTGGCGAAGTCGTCGACGCCGAGCGGGTCCTCGTCCGTGAGGTAGGGGATGATCTGGTCGGTCCAGCGGCGGACGTTGGCCTGGCCCATGCGGAGCTGGATCTGCTTGTCGAAGAGGGTCAGCATCGGCATCGGGTCGGCCATACCGCCGTAGACACCGCTGAGCGAGATCGTGCCGCCCCGGCGGACCAGGTCGATCGCCATGTACAGGGCGCCGAGCCGGTCGATGCTGAAGCGTTCGGCCAGGGGCGCGCTGAGCTTGCGGGGCATCAGCGAGGTGGCGGTCTGGGCCAGCTTGGCGGCGGCGCTGCCGTGCGCCTCGGTGCCGACGGCGTCGATCACCGCGTCCGGGCCCCGGCCGCCGGTCACGTCCCGGATCGCGTGCACCAGCGCCTTCTCGTCGTCGAAGGCCCGCAGGTCGTACGTCTCGATCCCGCGCCGCTGCGCCCGGGCCAGCCGCTCGGGCACCAGGTCGACGCCGATGACCCGTTCGGCGCCGCGGGCCCGGGCGATCCGGCAGGCCATGTCACCGATCGGGCCGAGGCCGAGGACCGCGAGGGTGCCGCCGGGCGGGACGGCGGCGTACTCGACGGCCTGCCAGGCGGTGGGCAGCACATCCGAGAGGTAGACGAACCGGTCGTCCGCCGGGCCCTCGGGCACCTTGACCGGCCCGAACTGCGCCTGCGGGACGCGCAGGTACTCGGCCTGGCCGCCGGGCACGGCGCCGTACAGCCGGGTGTAGCCGAACAGCGGGGCGCCCATGCCCTCGCCGGTGACCTGCGTGGTCTCGCACTGGGTGGGCAGTCCGGTGTCGCACATGAAGCAGTGCCCGCAGGCGATCTGGAACGGCACCACGACCCGGTCGCCGGGACGCAGGTTCGGCACCTCGGGGCCGACCTCCTCCACGATGCCCATGGGTTCGTGCCCGAGGATGTCACCGGGGGTCATGAACGGGGTGAGCACCTCGTACAGATGCAGGTCGGAGCCGCACAGTCCGGTGGACGTGACACGGATGACGGCGTCCGTGGGTTCCTCGATCCGCGGATCGGGCACGTCCTCGACCCGGACGTCCCGCTTGCCCTGCCAGGTGACTGCCTTCATGAGCCGCGCTCCCTTGGTCGCGTACGACTGCGTCCCGTGTCTGAGGGCGGCCGGGTACCCGGACCCGCCGCCGCCGAACCCGGGCGGCGCGGTCAGCCCGGGGCGGCCGCCGGTTCGGCCGGGTTGCGCAGCTCCTCCGCCGCGTCGGCGACCCGGCGGATCAGGTCGAAGAAGACGGTCTGCTCCGCGGCGGAGAGCGGGCCCAGGAACACCTGGTTCATCCGGGCGGTGCGCACGCTCAGCCTCCGGTGGGTGCGCAGCCCCTCGTCGGTGACGCGGAGCAGGAAGCGCCGGCCGTCTTGCGGGTCGCGGACCTTGTGCAGCAGTGCGCGGCGGTCGAGCCGGCTGATCACCTCGGCGATCGTCGACCGGTCCAGGCCGACCCGCTCCCCCACCGTCCGCTGGTCGAGTCCCGGCTCGGCGACGAGCGTGTTCAGGACGGCGAACTGCGGTGAGGTGATCTCCTCCGAGACCATCGTGTTCCACAGCAGGTGGTGCGCCTGCTGGAGCCGCCGGGCCAGGTGCCCGGGATGGGTGGCGAGGTCCACCGCGGCCATGTGCGCTCCCTGATCGGTTCGTAGGTGCACTGAACGATACCCGGCTCCGGAACCGGCCGCCTCACCACGTGGCCGGGGGAGATCCAGGTCTTGACGGTCCTCGCCCGCGGTGGCAGCGTGAGCGGCACCTCGGCGAAATACTCAGTGCGCTGACTATCGACGCGCTGACGGACGGAGAGACGGAGCTTTCGGGATGGACAAGGTGGTGGCCACGGCTGACGCGGCGGTGGCCGATGTGCCGGACGGCGCGTCCCTCGCCGTCGGCGGGTTCGGGCTCAGCGGTGTGCCGAACGTGCTGATCCAGGCGCTGTACGAGCGCGGCGTCGGCGGGCTGAGCGTGGTGTCGAACAACTGCGGCGCGCTGGACTCCGGGCTCGCGGTGCTGCTGGCCGCGGGCCGGATCACCCGGGTGACCGGCTCGTACATCGGCGGCAACAAGGAGTTCGCCCGCCAGTACCTGGGCGGTGAACTGGAGCTGGAGCTGATCCCACAGGGCACGCTCGCCGAGCGGCTGCGCGCGGGCGGCGCCGGCATCCCGGCCTTCTACACTCCGGCCGGCGTCGGCACCCAGGTCGCCGAGGGCGGGCTGCCCTGGCGCTACGACGGCTCGGGCGGGGTCGCGCTGGCCTCGCCGCCGAAGGAGGTGCGGGAGTTCGACGGCGTGGAGTACGTGCTGGAGCGCGGGATCCGCACCGACTTCGCGCTGGTCAGGGCCGCGCGCGGGGACCGGCACGGCAATCTGGTGTTCCGCAGGTCGGCCCGGAACTTCAACCCGCTGGCCGCGATGGCCGGGCGGATCACGATCGCCGAGGTGGAGGAGCTGGTCGAGCCCGGCGCGATCGATCCGGACGCGGTGCACGTGCCGGGCGTCTTCGTGCAGCGGGTGGTGCCGCTCACCCCGGAGCAGGCGGCGGACAAGCGGATCGAGTTCCGGACGGTGAGCGGCTGATGGCCTGGACACGTGAGCAGATGGCGGCCCGCGCGGCCCGCGAACTGCGGGACGGCCAGTACGTGAACCTCGGGATCGGACTGCCGACCCTGATCCCGAACCACCTGCCCGAGGGCGTCGAGGTGGTGCTGGAGTCGGAGAACGGCATCCTGGGCACGGGCCCGTACCCCGCCGAGGACCGGGTCGACCCGGATCTGATCAACGCGGGCAAGGAGACGGTGACGGTCCTGCCGGGCGCGTCCTTCTTCGACTCGGCGCTGTCCTTCGCGATGATCCGGGGCGGGCACATCGATGTGGCCGTGCTGGGCGCGATGCAGGTGTCCGCCGGCGGTGACCTGGCCAACTGGGCGGTGCCCGGGAAGCTGGTCACCGGGATCGGCGGCGCGATGGATCTGGTGCACGGTGCCCGTCAGGTGATCGTGGTGATGACGCACACCGCCAAGGACGGTTCGGCGAAGATCCTCAAGGAGTGCACGCTGCCGCTCACGGGCAAGGCGTGTGTGAACCGGGTCATCACCGATCTGGCGGTGCTGGACGTCACGGACGGTGGACTCCGGCTGACGGAGACCGCGCCGGGTGTGAGCGTGGACGAGGTCGTCGCCCGGACCGACGCGGAACTCACCGTTGCGGAGGATCTGCTGTGAACCCCGCTCACACCAACGAGCCCGCGCACGCCGACAAGGCTGTGAACCCCGGCGAGCCTGTGCACCCGAGCAAGCCTGTGAACCCCGGCAGCCCGGTGAACCCGAGCAAGCCTGTGAACCGGAGCAAGCCTGTGAACCCTGGCAAGCCCCTGTACGCCGGCAAGCCCGTGTACATCGTGGACGCCGTCCGCACGCCGTTCGGCCGTTACAACGGCGGCCTGGCCGCCGTCCGCCCCGACGACCTGGCCGCCCACACCCTGCGCGCCCTCCTCGCCCGCACCCCGGACCTGGACCCGGCCCGCATCGAGGACGTGTACTTCGGCAACGCCAACGGCGCCGGCGAGGAGAACCGCAACGTCGCCCGCATGGCCGCCCTGCTCGCCGGACTGCCCACCTCCGTGCCCGGCGTGACCGTGAACCGGCTGTGCGCCTCCGGTCTGGAAGCGGTGATCCAGGCCGCCCGCGCCATCGCGACGGGCGACGCCTCCATCGCCGTGGCGGGCGGGGTGGAGTCCATGACGCGCGCGCCGTACGTCCTGCCCAAGGCGGACCAGCCGTTCCCGGCCGCGCACACCGAGCTGTACTCGACCACGCTCGGCTGGCGCATGGTCAACCCGCGCATGGACCCGCAGTGGACCATCCCGCTGGGCGAGAGCGCCGAGCTGATCGCCGACAAGCACCAGATCACCCGCGAGCAGCAGGACGCCTTCGCCCTGGACTCCCACCGCAAGGCCGCCGCCGCGCAGGAACAGGGCCTCTTCGACGCCGAGCTGACGTCCGTTCCGGTGCCGCGGCGCAAGGGCGAGCCGGTCGGTTTCGCCGCCGACGAGTGCGTGCGGCCGGACGCCTCCCTCGCCGCGATGGCGAAGCTGCGGCCCGCCTTCCGCGCCGAGGGCGGCACGGTCACCGCGGGCAACTCCTCGCCGCTCAACGACGGCGCGGCGGCCCTGCTGCTCACCGACGAGGAGGGGCTGAGGGCCACCGGCCGGGAGCCGCTGGCCCGGATCAGCGCGACCGGTGTCTCCGCGACCGACCCGCGGTACTTCGGTCTGGCCCCCGTGGAGGCGGTCGGCCGGGCCCTGGCCAAGGCGGGCAGGGACTTCGCCGACCTGTCGGTGCTGGAGCTGAACGAGGCGTTCGCCGCGCAGGTGCTCGGCTGTCTCGCGGAGTGGCCGCGGTTCGACCCGGCGGTCCTCAATCCGCAGGGCGGCGCCCTCGCGCTCGGCCACCCGCTCGGCGCCTCCGGTGCCCGGCTCGCCGGAACCGTCGCCCACCAGCTCGCCCGCCGGGGTTCCGGGACCGGCGTGGCGACCCTCTGCATCGGCGTGGGCCAGGGCCTCGCCCTCGTCCTCGAACGCTAAGGAAACGTCAGGTACTGCCATGACCCTCACCCAGTACGACATCGACCAGGAGATGGCCGCCGCGCACGCCGCGTACGGCAAGCGCGTCGCCGACGGCGCCCCGGCCGAGCACCACCCGCGCCGCGACTACGCGCCGTACCGGTCCTCCGTGCTGCGCCACCCGAAGCAGCCCCTGGTCCCGATCGACACGCACCGGGACCCGGAACTGGTGGAGCTGCGCTCCCCCGCCTTCGGCGAGCGCGACCTCACCGGCATCGACAACGACCTGACCCGGCAGCACGCCGGGGAGCCGATCGGCGAGCGCATCACGGTCTCCGGGCGGCTGCTGGACCGCGACGGGCGCCCGGTCCGCGGTCAGTTGATCGAGATCTGGCAGGCCAACTCGGCCGGCCGCTACGCCCACCAGCGCGAGCAGCACGACGCGCCGCTGGACGCGAACTTCACCGGCTTCGGCCGCACCCTCACCGACGCCGACGGCCGCTACCACTTCACCACCATCCAGCCGGGCCCCTACCCGTGGCGCAACCACGTCAACGCCTGGCGCCCGGCCCACATCCACTTCTCGGTGTTCGGCACGGCGTTCACCCAGCGGCTGGTGACCCAGATGTACTTCCCGAACGACCCGCTCTTCCCGTACGACCCGATCCTGCAGTCGGTGACGGACGACGCCGCCCGGCAGCGGCTGGTGGCCACCTACGACCACGGTCTGTCGGTGCCGGAGTTCTCCCTCGGCTACCGCTGGGACATCGTGCTGGACGGCCCGGCCGCCACCTGGACGGAAGAAGGACGCTGAGCACCATGACGATCATCGACCCGGGCAGCCCGGAGCAGGTGCTGCCCACCCCGTCCCACACGGTGGGCCCGTTCTACGGCTACGCGCTGCCGTTCCCCGGCGGCGAGGAGATCGCCCCGCTCGGCCACCCGGACACGGTCACCGTGCACGGGTACGTCCTCGACGGCCACGGTGACCCGCTGCCCGACGCGCTGGTCGAGGTGTGGGGTCCGGGTCCCGACGGCACGGTGCCCCGGGTGGACGGCTCCCTGCGCCGCGACCCGGCCACGGGCGGCTTCCTGGGCCGCAACGGCGTGGAGTTCACCGGCTGGGGGCGGATCCAGACCGACGCGAACGGCCACTGGTACGCGCGCACCCTGCGCCCCGGCGCGCGCGGGCAGAGCGCGCCGTACCTCAGTGTGTGCGTCTTCGCGCGCGGTCTGCTCGTCCATCTGTTCACCCGTATCTACCTGCCGGGGAACGCGGCCGCGCTGGCCGCCGACCCGCTGCTCGCCCGGGTGGGCGACCGGCGCGGCACGCTGATCGCTGGCGACGAGGGCGGCGGCACCTACCGTTTCGACATCCGCCTTCAGGGCGAAGGCGAGACGGTCTTCCTGGAGTACCAGTGACGTTCGCATCCCCGCCGTACGCCGACACCGGTCTGCTCTCCCCCGAGTGGGGGCCGTCGCCCGCCGCGGCCGAGACCGGCGACCACGCCTATCTGCGGGCACTGCTCGACGCGGAGGCCGCGCTGACCCGGGCGCAGGCCGCGCTGGGGCTCGCTCCGGCGGCGGCCGCGGCGGCGGTGACCGAGGCGGCCGACCCGGCCCGGTTCGCCATCCGCTCCCTGGCGGCCCGGACCGCGGACGGCGGCAACCCGGTCATCCCGCTGGTCGCCGACCTGACCACGGCGGCCGGCCCGGAGTACGGCCCGTACGTGCACCGGGGCGCCACCAGCCAGGACATCATGGACACGGCGACGATGCTGGTCGCCGTGCGCGCCCTCGGGCCGGTCCTGGCCGACCTCGGCCGTACCGAGCGGGCGCTGGCGGATCTCGCCGCCGGGCACCGGGACACGGTGCTGCCGGGCCGGACGCTCACCCAGCACGCCGTACCGACCACGTTCGGGCTGAAGGCGGCCGGCTGGCGGGCGCTGGTGCTGGACGCCCGCGACCGGGTCGCCCGGGTGCGCAAGACGCTGCCCGTCCAGCTCGGCGGGGCAGCCGGCACCCTGGCGGCGTTCCGGGAGTACGGCGCCACGGACGCGGCCGCCCTGCTGCGGGCGTACGCCCGCGAAACCGGGCTCGCCGCACCGGAGCTGCCCTGGCACACGCTGCGCACACCGGTCGCGGACCTCGCCGGGTGCCTGGCGTTCACGGCGGGCGCGCTGGGCAAACTCGCCGTGGACGTGCTGACGTTGTCGCGCACCGAGATCGGCGAGGTGGGCGAGGGCAGCGGCGGCGGCTCGTCCGCGATGCCGCACAAGGCGAACCCGGTGCGCGCCACCCTCCTCGCCTCCGCCGCGCGGCGGGCTCCCCAGCTCGCGGCCACGCTGTACGGCGCGCTCGCCGCCGAGGACGAGCGGCCGGCCGGTGCCTGGCACGCCGAGTGGGAGCCGCTGCGGGACCTGCTGCGGCTGACGGGCGGCGCCGCCTGGCACGCGGCCGGGCTGGCCGAGGGTCTGCGGGTGCACCCGGACGCGATGCGCCGCAATCTCGGCCTGACCCGGGGACTGATCGTCTCCGAGCGGCTGTCCGCCGCCCTCGCGCCCGTCCTCGGCCGGGCCCGCGCCAAGGAGCTGCTGACCGAACTGGCCCGCCGCGCCCACGCCGAGGACCGTCCGCTGCGCGAACTCCTCGCCGAGCGGCAGGAGTTGCGGGACGTCGACCTGGACGACCTGACCGACCCCGCCCACTACACCGGCTTCGCCGGCGATCTCACCGACCGTGCTCTGGAGCGACGTTGACCGTGACCCTCCTCAACCACCTTGCGGAAGGCCCGGCTTCCGCGCCGCCGCTGCTGCTCGGGCCGTCGCTCGGCACCTCGCTCGCCCTGTGGGACGGGGTCGCGCCCGAGCTGTCCGCCGGCCACCGGGTGATCCGCTGGGATCTGCCCGGGCACGGCGGTTCGGCGGCGGATCTGATCGCGGCGGGCGCGACCGTCGGCGACCTGGCCGGGCTGGTGCTGGCGCTCGCCGACGCGCTCGGCGCCGACCGGTTCGCCTACGCGGGTGTGTCCCTGGGCGGCGCGGTCGGCCTGCACCTGGCGGTGCACCACCCCGAGCGGCTGTCCTCGCTGGCCGTGCTGTGCTCCTCCGCCCACTTCGGCGGTGCGGCGCCCTGGCGGGAGCGGGCGGAGCGGGTGCGCCGGGAGGGCCTCGGGTGGCTGGCCGAGACCGCCGACGCGCGCTGGTTCACGCCCGGGTTCAGCGTGCCGGAGCTCGTGCGGGACCACCGGACGGCCGACCCGGAGGCGTACGCCGCCTGCTGCGACGCGCTCGCCGCGTTCGACCTGCACGACCGGCTCGCCGAGATCACCGTACCGACGCTCCTGGTGGCCGGCCGGGAGGATCCCGCGACACCGCCGGCACATCTGCGGGAGATCGCGGACGCGGTGCCGGGGGCGACGCTGGTGGAGCTGCCGGGCGCCTCGCATCTGGCGCCGGCGCAGGTTCCGCGGGCCGTGCTCGGGGCGCTCGCCGCCCACTTCGACGGGCCGCCGGCGAGCGGGCTGGCGGTGCGCCGGGAGGTGCTGGGCGACGCCCACGTGGACCGCGCGCAGGCCCGGCAGACCCCGTTCACCGCGCGGTTCCAGGACTTCATCTCCCGTTACGCCTGGGGTGAGATCTGGACCGATCCGACGCTGTCGCGCCGCGAACGGAGCATGATCACGCTGACGGCGCTGGTCGCGCACGGCCACTACGACGAGCTGGCGATGCATGTGCGGGCGGCGCGGCGGAACGGGCTGACGCCCGAGGAGATCGGCGCGGTGCTGCTCCAGACCGCCGTGTACTGCGGGGTGCCGGCCGCCAACTCGGCGTTCGCCACGGCCCAGCGGGTGCTCGCCGAGGAGGAGACGGACTGACCGCGCACCCGGGCCCGGGTCAGCGCGGCTGCCGTGCCGTCCCGAGTGCCTCCCACGCCCGGGCGGCCGGCCCCTCGGCGCCCAGGCGACGGCGAGGTCCAGGCCGCGCCGGAGTCCGTCCGGGCAGGCGGCCGGCGGTCCGGGCGGGCGGGCCCGGGCACTGTCGGGCGGTATGTCCTGGTGCGCCCGCCGGGCGGTGGCATCGGCCGGCGGATCCTCTCATCGCGCTTTCACCGTCGCCTCATACGGTGGGGGCATGACGCAGGTGACTCCTCCCGGGTGGTATCCCGACCCCGGGCAGACGAATGACGCTCCGCCCACCGAGCGCTGGTGGGACGGCGGTGCCTGGACGGACCGGACCCGGCCCGCCGGCCAGGCCGCCCCGTGGGGTCCCCCGGCGGCCGGCCCGGCGGCCGTGCCGCCCGCGGGGTTCGGCGGCCACCCGGGATATCCGGCGTATCCGGCCCAGCCGCCGGCCCGGCCGCGGCGGGGGCTGCGCACGGGCATAGCCGTCGCGGTGACGGCCGCGGTCCTGGCGAGCATCGGGGTAGGTGTGTACGCCCTCTCCAAGGACGACGGCGGCGGCGGTGACCGCGCGGGTTCCCGGCAGGGTCCGGGCGGTGACGGCGGCCGGGGCGGTGCGTTTGGCGGGACCGGCGGCGGCCCGGGCGGGACCGGCGGCTCCGGTGGGTCCGAGGGCCCGGGCGGGTCCGGTGGGTCCTCGCCGTCGCCGGGGCCGTCCGAGGCGCCGGAGGTCCAGGGCGGCGGCACGGTGCCGGACCCGGTGAACGGGATCAGCCTGCCGGTGCCGCAGGGCTGGACCGGGCAGACGATCAGCGCCGGGGCGCGGGTGACCTCCGCCCACTCCTACCCGTGCCCGGGCGACACGGCCCAGACGTGCACCGCGGGCGGCGCCTACACGGCTCCCGCCGCGGTGCTGGGCCTCGCCCAGGACACCGCCGAGAAGGTCGCGAAGGCGGACATCGCGGGCAACGCCAAGGAGTCCTACGGCGGCGCGAGTTACGGCAGCATCACCTCGCACGTGGTGCTGGCCTCGCAGGCGGTGACGGTGGCCGGCCAGAAGGGCTATCTGGTGCGCTGGAAGGCGGTCACCAGCAAGGGCGCCGACGGCTATGTCGAGTCCGTCGCCTTCCCCTCGCCCGACGACCCGCGCCGGCTCGTGGTGATCCGGTTCGGCGTGGACGTGGGGCAGGAGGTGTCCGTGATCGACGACATCCTGAAGGGCATCAAGGTCTCGCCCGGCGGCGGGAACGGCCAGGACGTCTGAGGAAGGTCTCCGGGCAGCGGCCGGGACACGGATCGGCCGGGCGGGATTCCCCTCCGCTCAAGGGAAATCCCACCCGGCCGGGGGGTGCGCGCCGCCCCCGTCCCCACGGTGCGGCGCGAGCAGGTCACCGTTCAGTCATCCCGTGAACGGCGGCCTGGTTCTCCTCCCAGTCCGAGCGCGGGCAGCACGACGGCCTCCACGAAGCGGACCAGGTAGCCGGCGTCGGCGTACTGCCCGTTGAGCACGGGCCGTACACGCAGGACGCCGAACATCATGGCGGGGACGTACTCCAGGGCGGGGTGGTCGGCGCGGACCTCGCCGCGCGCCACGCCCCGGCCCAGCATCTCCTCCAGCGCGGCGATCTCCGGGTGGACCAGCGCCTCGCGCAGCGCCTGGGCCAGCTCCTGGTCCGAGGTCACCGCGTGCCCCAGCGCCTGGAGCAGCCGGGTGTCCTTGCCGGACCAGTCGCCCGCGGCCCGCGCGGCCTGGCGCAGGTCCTCGGCGAGCGATCCGGTGTCGATGCCGGCGAACCGCACCCGCCGGCTGGCGCGCAGCGCCGCGGCGACGAACTGCGGCTTGGTCTTCCACTGCCGGTAGAGCGTGGACTTGCTGCACCGGGTGGTGGCGGCGACGCCCTCCATGGTGACGGAGTCGTAGCCGCACTCCCGGATCTGTTCCAGCACGGCGTCGAAGAACTCCCGCTCACGCTCCGGCGTGATCTTGGAGCGGCGCGAGGCGACGACCGTGTCCGGTCCGTCCGCGGCCTGCGACGTCATGGCGGTGCTTCCCCTCACTCGTGCTGTCTCCAGTGTGGCGCACATCAATCGATACGTCAGTGTACCGGTACTCAGTCGTATCGGTACACTTACGTATCGGTACGGAAGCGTATCGATGTATCACCACTGTCAGCGAAGGGGCCGGGGGATGAACGCCCGAACCGAGCCTGCGGAGGCGGAACCAGTGCCGAAGACCTCGGCACGTCCGCCTCTGATCCGTGAGTTCGTGCTGGTCGCCGGGCTCTTCCTGGTCTACAAACTCGGCCGCCGGCTGGCCGTCGGGCACACCGGGAACGCCTTCCACAACGCCCGCCGCGTGTGGGACCTGGAGCGGACCGCGCACCTGCCCCACGAGAACGCCGTGCAGTCCGCGCTGCTGCACGGCGACACCCTCGTCCACCTGGCGAACACCTACTACGCGACGGTGCACTTCCCGGCCACGCTCGCCTTCCTGGTCTGGCTGTACCTGCGCCGGCCCGCGCACTACGTGTGGGCCCGCCGGGTGCTCGCGGTGGTCACCACCGCCGCCCTGGTGCTGCCGTTCACCTTCCCGCTGGCCCCGCCGCGCATGCTGACCGGGACGGGCCTGCTGGACACCGGCCGGCTCTACGGCCCGTCCGTGTACGGCCCGCCCGCCAGCGACCACCTCTCCAACCAGTTCGCGGCGATGCCCTCGCTGCACTTCGGCTGGGCGCTGATGGTGGCGATCGGCCTGATCGCGGCCACCCGGTCCCGGTGGCGCTGGCTGTGGCTGCTGCATCCGCTGGTCACCCTGCTGGTGATCGTGGGCACGGCCAACCACTACTGGCTGGACTCGGTGGTGGCGACGGCCATGCTCGGGTGCGCCCTCGCCGCCCTCCATCCACCGCGGCGCACGCTCACCACGGCCGGACGCGGCACCGGCACCGGCACCGGCACCGGCCGCCCGGTCACCCGGGAACCCGTCCTGGCGGGAGCGGGCCGATGAGCGCCGCCGCCCTGGCCGCCCTCGGCCTGTCGCTGGTGTCGGCCGTCGCCTACGCGCTGGCCGCCGTCGCCCAGGAACGCCTCGCCGCGCGCAGCTCCGGCACCGGTCTGCTGCGGCTGCTGGCGACCGGCGCCTGGTGGTCGGCGGTCGGGCTGAACGCCGCCGCCGCGCTGCTGCACGTCGTCGCCCTGAAGTACGGCCCCCTGACGGTCGTCCAGCCGCTGGGCGCGCTCACCCTGGTCGCGGCCGTGCCGCTGGGCGCGCGGGCGGCCGGGCGGCGGGTCAGCGCGGTGGAGTGGCGCGGTACGGCGCTCACGCTGCTGGGGCTGGCCGCGCTGCTGGCCGCCGCCTCCGGTCCGGCGCCGGACCGCGTGCTGTCGCTGACCGAGTCGCTGGTGGTCGCGGGGACGACGGCCGCCGCGATCGGCCTGCTGTCCTGGCCCGGCGCGCGGCCGGGCCTGCGGCACGCGACCGCGTCCGGCGTGGCCTCCGGTGTCGCCTCGGCGCTCACCCAGACGGTGACGGTGGCGGCCACGGACCGCTCCGGACCGGTGCTGAGCACCGAGGTGGTCGTGGTGGCCGTGCTCGTCGCCGCGTTCGCCGTCGGCGGGCTGCTGCTGTCCCAGACGGCCTACCGCGGCGGCCTGGGCGCCCCGCTGGCCGTGGTCACCCTGGCCAATCCGGTGGCCGCCGCGGTGATCGGCCTGTCCTTGCTGGGGCAGGGCCTGCACGGCGGGGCCGGCGGGATGCTGCTGGCCCTGGCCGGCGCGGCGCTGGCCGCATGGGGCGTGCTGCTGCTCACCCGGGCCGCGCCCGGGGCCGCTGCCCCGCAGGAGGACGACGAGCATCCGGTGGCGGCCGTCCTGGCGCTGGAGCCGGGGACGGCCACGGCGGAACCGGCGCTGGTGCCCCGGCAGCCGGATCAGCCGGGCCACCTCACGGCACTGTGAGCATCCGCGGGAACGACGGCGGGCGGGGGGGGGGGGGGGCCCCCCCCCCCCCCCCCCCCCCCGGGGCAC
>NZ_JBIROU010000021.1:0-21308 GCF_044332325.1 Streptomyces sp. NPDC017095 | reverse complement strand
GGTGGGGGGGGGTCGGGCCCGGGGTCACCGGGGGTGGGGGCCCGGGCCGCGGGTCCCGGGGGGCCCCCCCCGGCCTGTTTTCGACCCGGGGGCGGGGGGGGGGGGGGGGGGGGGGCCGGCCCCCCCCCCGGGCCGCCGTCGTCTTGACCCGTCCGTCCGGGCGCGGCCCGGTCAGCCCCAGCCGCGCGCGTCCTGCTTCAGCGCGGTGTCGACCGTCAGCGCCGTCGCCACGACGAGGGTCACCAGCGGCTCGGGCAGCTGGTAGTGGATCTGCAGGACGTAGTTGTCCGCCGTCGTGAACAGCGTCTTGGCGAGGCCCTCCCAGGTCTTGGTGATCCGGGCGACCTCGTTGTCCGCGTGGTCGACGATCGCGAAGTTCCAGGCCCGCCAGTTCTCCGCCTTGATCGCGCCGACCTGCTGGCCGTTCACCATCATCGCGAAGTTGATCTTGCCGATCATGTTCTTCTGGACGATCTCGCCGACCGGCGAGCCGTCCGGGCGGGTCACGACCACCCGGGACTTGAAGATCTTCGCGGGCCGGGTCAGCAGCAGCTGCGGCTGGCCGTAGGCGTCCCGGATCTCCAGCTTGTGGGTGAGGAACTGGTCCAGGCTGGAGACGAAGCGCAGGATCTTGCGCAGCACGCCCTGCCCGACCTGGGTGACCGAACCGATCTCCCGGCCGTTCTGGTCCATGACCTTGTACTCGTTGGTCAGCTCGATGAGCTTGGCCTTCTGGTTCACGACCAGGACGGGCTCGGTGAAGAGGGTGCCGCCGCCGGGGCCGCCGGCCGCGACACCGGCCTGCTTCTGCACCTGGCGCTGCACCTTGGCGTCGCCGTGCTGCTGCTGCGGGAAAGCGGCCTGCTGCCGGTCCGGGGCCTGCTGCGGCGGAACCTGCCCGGCGGGCTGCCCGCCCGGGTTGGTGTGCTCGGTCCACTGCGCGCCGTCCCAGTAGCGGAGCGTCTGCTGCGCTCCGTGCGGATCCGGGTACCAGCCTGCAGGAGTGTTCGATTGCGTGGTCACCGGGGCACACTACCCTGCGGTGACCGGTACCTGACCAGTACGCACGGAGCGGTGTTCATCGCCCGTTCACCCCGTCGCGATCGCCGGGTCGCTGACACCGGACAGCCCGTTCTCCACGTGCCCGGCGAAGCCGCGCAGCCAGGCCGGGTCGGCCTCGGAGGTCACCGTCAGGTCGTACCAGCGCTTGCTCGCCGTGAGGGAGACGGTCCGCCGCACGGTCTCGCCGGGCCGTACCGTCACCGTGACCGGGGCGGCGCCGTAGCCGTCGGCCAGCGTCAGCCGCGCCGTGCCGGAGCCCTTGTTGGTGAAGGTGAGCGCGACGTCGTCCCCGGTGTGCCGGGCGGTGACCTCGCATCCGGCGGTCTTGTTGCGGCCCTTGAAGACGCGCAGGAAGCCGTTGGGCCCGTGCACGGCCAGGTCGTAACGGCCGCCCGAGTACACCGAGTTCCAGGTGTCCGAGAGCGTCTTGCCGGCTTCCGTGGTGTAGGTCCAGGGGCCGTCGGTACGGCTGTCGGACGTCACCAGGAAGACCGCGCCGGCCTGGGGTCCGGAGGCGAAGGTGAGCGCGAACGTGCCCGCGGCGGTGTCCGCGGCGCCGTCCACCACCGGGGCGTACTTCAGCGGGCGGGTGGGCCGGCTGCCGGGCTCCTGGCGGGGCAGGGAGGCGGTGGCGGGCGGCTTGGGCACGTAGTCGGGGTGGCGGCCCCGGTCCGGCGGCCGGTAGCCGGCCGTGGAGGGCAGCACGACCGGTGCGGTGTCCTTGCGGGAGAAGTCGAAAGCGCTGGTCAGGTCGCCGCATATGGCGCGCCGCCAGGGCGAGATGTTGGGTTCCCGGACGCCGAAGCGGCGCTCGATGAACCGGATGACCGAGGTGTGGTCGAAGGTCTCCGAGCAGACGTAACCGCCCTTGCTCCACGGGGAGACGACCAGCATCGGCACCCGCTGGCCGAGCCCGTAGGGACCGGCGACATGGCCGCTGTCGCCCTTGAACAGGTCGAGCGCGGGATCGACGGTCGACTTGCCCTGTGCGGCGGAGGCCGGCGGGTAGGGCGGGATGACGTGGTCGAAGAAGCCGTCGTTCTCGTCGTAGGTGATCAGCAGCGCGGTCTTCCCCCACACGTCCGGGTCGGAGGTGAGCGCGTCGAGGACCTGGGAGACGTACCAGGCGCCGTAGTTCGCGGGCCAGTTGGGGTGCTCGGTGAACGCCTCGGGGGCCACGATCCAGGAGACCTGGGGCAGCCGGCCGCCCTTGACGTCCGCCTTCAGCCGGTCGAACAGGCCCTCGCCCGTGCGGGCGTCGGTGCCGGTGCGGGCCTTGTCGTACAGCGGGTCGCCGGGCTTGGCGTTGCGGTACTGGTCGAAGTAGAGCAGCGAGTTGTCGCCGTAGGTGCCGCGGTAGGCGTCGCTGATCCAGCCCCAGGAGCCGTTCGCGTCGAGGCCGTCGCCGATGTCCTGGTAGATCTTCCAGGAGACCCCGGCCTGCTCCAGCCGCTCGGGGTACGTCGTCCAGCCGTAGCCCTTCTCCTCGTTGCCGAGGACCGGGCCGCCGCCCTTGCCGTCGTTGCCGGTGTACCCCGTCCACAGGTAGTAGCGGTTGGGGTCGGTGGAGCCGATGAACGAGCAGTGGTAGGCGTCGCAGACGGTGAAGGCGTCCGCCAGCGCGTAGTGGAAGGGGATGTCGTCGCGGGTCAGGTACGCCATCGTGGTCGCGGACTTGGCGGGCACCCACTTGTCGTACCTGCCGCCCGCGAAGGCGGCGTGTCCGTCGTTCCAGCCGTGCGGGAGGTCCTGGAGGAAGGCCAGGCCCAGGTCGTCGGCGTCCGGGTGGAAGGGCAGGATGTCCCTGGTGCCGTCGGACTGCTTCCAGACGGACCGGCCGTTCTGGGTGACCGGACGGGGATCGCCGAAGCCGCGCACGCCGCGCAGCGAGCCGAAGTAGTGGTCGAAGGAACGGTTCTCCTGCATCAGGACGACGATGTGCTCGACGTCCTCCACCGATCCGGTGCGGTAATGGGCGGGCAGGGCCGCCGCGCGCTGGATGCTGCCGGCCAGCGCCGAGAACGCCGTGGTGGCGCCCGCGAGCTGGAGGAAGCGCCGCCGGTTGACTTCGGACATGGGTGAGGACCCTCTCCTTCTGACGTACGGCCGTACCGGCCTGCGGGATGCCGCCGGATGACGGAAACCGCGCGGAGCGAGTGTTCCAAGAGCAGCAAACGTCAGGGAAGGGTCCGATGGCGCCGGTGTGAAACCCGGCGGTCGGTGCGGTGCGGGGACGACCGCGCGCTCCTGGCAACCACAGAGCGCCACGCCGAGTTGACGCGGGGGGCGGTGTCGGTGATGCGGGGGCGGTCAGGTCTCGGTCGCGGGGACGACCGTGAGGTGGGAGCCGCCGCTCCGGGGGCGGCGGGCGCGGCGCACCGGTGCGGCGGGCCGTTCGCGCAGCACCATCGACAGCCGCCGGTAGCCGAGTTCGCGCAGCGGCTGCGGCGCCTCCTCGACGATGCGGCACTCCGTGCGCCCGCGGCGCGGGTCCGGGTGGTGCAGCAGGCGCACCGCCCCGTCCAGGCGGGTCGCGGCCTCGCCGACGGCGCGGATCCAGTGCGGCAGGCCCTGCCGGTAGGCGGCCTCCATGATCGGGTCCTCGGCGATATCCCGGCGCACGGCCTGGAGTTCGTGGTCGTGCCCGGAGGACTCCAGGGCGTCCCGGAGCTGGGCCAGCATCGGCAGGCACCAGTCCGGCTCGTGCTCGCCGAGGATCGCGCCCGCGTCCGGGTGGAACAGCACGAACCGCAGGAAGTTCTCCCCCGGCATGGCCGTCGGATGCGGACGCACGCCGCCGAAGAGCGTCTCGAACGCCCGGTTCGTCATGACCACGTTCCACTGGCGGTCCACGACCAGGGACGGACAGGACACGTTCTCCAGCAGCGCTCCGTAGTCCTGTAGGTACGCCTTGGTTTCGCCAATGTCGGGGACGGGCCGCGGTGCCGGCCGCTGCCCTCCTGCCTGATGTGCCATCGGGAGGTCACCCCTCTTGCCTCTGCGGCCTTTCACGCGGCGATGTGATCCTGCTGCCCAGGCAAGAGTCGTGTCAACTATCGTGGCATTTCATGCCGGTTGACGGCTGAAATTCGCCACAGTTGTGGCGACACCTGGATGTGGGTTCCGGACACGGGCTACGCTCCGGGAAGTTCACGGCGATCGCTCGTGAGAAGCACGGACACATCTGAAGCCCTCTAGAGACGTAGGAGTTCTGTCGGTGACGGATGGCTACGAGGATCCGGGCGCCTCGGCGACCGCCCAGCTGCCGGCCGTCGTCGCCCGCGTCACCGCGCTCGCCGACCGGCTCGGCGTACCGCACGCCGAGGTCTTCGACGTCGGGCGGCTCTCCACCGCCTGCGGGGTGCCCGAGCCGGTGGTGAGGGCCCTGCTCAGCGGTCGGCCCGCGGGCGAACCGGATGTCCAGGCCCGCTTCCTGCAACGTCTGGACCTGCTGCGCCGGACCCGGCTGAAGCCCGGCGGACGCCGCTACACCCAGCAGGAGATAGCCGACGGCGCGGGCATGTCCCGGCAGCAGGCCGGCGCCCTCATCAACGGCGACCGGCGGCCCACCATGGAGCACTGCGACGCCCTCCAGCGTTTCTTCCGGGTGCACGCCGGCTTCCTCACCGCGGAGGACCCCGAGGCCCTGGCGGGCGCGTTGCAGCGTACCGAGCAGGAGCTGTTGCAGAAGCTGGCGGACCGGGAGCGGGCCGACGTGGAGGCCGTGGAGGACCCGCTGGAGCGGCTGCTCCAGGACCACGGGGTGCGCGGAATCGCCTGGCGGGCCGCGCAGTTGCCCACGGACCAGCACCGGGACAAGGTCGCGGAGTGGCTGGACATGCTCCTGGAGAGCGTCAAGCGGCCCGAGTCCTGACCCGCCGGCGGGGAGCCGTACGGCGTGTGCGGTACGGCCGTTTCTCCCGCCGTGCCTGCGGCTGAGCGGGCGAACCGGGGCCGAGCCGGACGGCATTGTCAGTGGTGGGCGGCAAGCTGGGGGTGTGCGCCGAGCTACGACGCGGTGCACGGCGCCGCAGGGCGCGTGACCGTGACGCCTACCCGGGGAGAGCCGACCGATGCCCACCGCCGTACTGACCGACCGTGAGCGCACCGCCGTCCAGGCGTACCTGCGGCTGCTCCATACGGTGCGCGCCGCCTTCGACGGACCACCGGACACCGCCCGGCCCGCCCTCGTCCCGCCCGCCGTCCTCGCCGAGGCGGACCGGGCACTGGCCCAGGCGGGACTCGCGGGCAACGAGGCGGAGTTCTTCCACCTGCTGCGCAACTGGCACCCGCAGGTCTGACGAACCCTCCGGACGGAGGTCCGCCGTCACCGCCGGGGCGGGAGCGGGACGGCGGGCCGGGAGACGCCGGTGCCGATCTGGCCGGAACACGCCGGGCGGCCCGCCTCGGCCGGGGTGCGCTCGGGCAGCGGCGCCCCGGTCGGTGCCGGCGCGGTGACCGGTCACCTGGCACGGACGGTCGCGTCCGGGCGGTCATCCGCCGGGAGGGACAGCCGGGCGCGGAGGCCGGCTGGCATGCGCCGCGGACGGCTCGGGCGTACCTCGGAACGGCGAAGTGCGCGTCCGGACGGCGGGCGCCGCCCCGCGAGCAACCCGTGCGCGCCGCCGACAAGCGGGGCGATCAGGCGGCCGGTCCACCCGGACCGGCCGCACGTCGATCGCCGCGCCACGTAGGTCGCTACCGCGCCCGCGTCGGTCGCCGCGTACGTCGCCCCGGTGGCCCGGCGTCAGGCGGAGGGTGTCGTGGGGTGCGGGATGACCACCGATGTGGCGAGCACCCCGTCCCGTACGACCCACCGGCCCTCGAACGTCTGGAGGCGGTGGCCGCCGACCAGCGGGCCCGGGACGAGGAGTTCGGCGCTCAGGGTGCCGTACGGCTCGCCGGCGGAGTCCGCGCGCAGGGTGATGTCGGCCTCGGAGAAGTCCAGCCACTTGCGGGTGAGCGGGAACCACGCCTTGTAGACGGACTCCTTGGCGCTGAACAGCAGGCGGTCCCAGTGCACGGCGGGTGATTGCGCGGCGAGCAGGTCGAGCCGGGCGATCTCGGCGGGCAGGAACACGGACTCGCCGACACCTTCGGGCAGCGCCCCGTGCGGTTCGGCGTCGATGCCGAGGGAGGCGAGGTCGGTGGCGCGGACCAGGGCGGCGGCGCAGTAGTCCTGGCAGTGGGTCATGCTGCCGGCCAGCCCGGCCGGCCACAGCGGGGCGCCCCGCTCACCGCTGACGACGGCCTGCGGCGGCACGCCCAGCTTCTCCATGGCGCGCCGGGCGCAGCCGCGGACCGCGGCGAACTCGCGGCGCCGCTTGGCCACCGCGCGCACGACCAGCGCCTCCTCCTCCGGATGGAGCGGGGCCTGCCACAGCGGGTCGTCAGCGTGTGCCTCCACGGCCACGACCGACTCCGGGAGCAGCTCCTCGATCACCGGTCTCGACCTCCATCGGCAGGATGCGGCGCGGCCTTCCCGGGGCTTCCGGGCGCTTGCGCCATTCGCGGGGGTAGCCCACGGAGACCTCCATGAAGCGGACTCCGTCGTGCCAGGTGGTGCGCGGGATGTGCAGATGGCCGTAGACCATGGTGGCGACGCGGAACCGGCGGTGCCAGTCCGCGGTCAGCCCGGTGCCGCACCACATGGCGAACTCGGGGTGCCACAGGACCTCGGTGGGGTGCCGGTCCAGCGGGTAGTGGCCGGCCAGCACGGTCGGGAGGTCCTCGGGCAGCTCGGCGAGCCGGCGCTCGGTCTCGGCGACCCGCGCCCGGCACCACGCCTCACGGGTCGGATACGGGTCGGGGTGCAGCAGGAACTCGTCGTTGCAGACGATGCCCGTGCTCTCCGCGTAGGCCAGGCCCTCCGCCTTGGTGGCGCAGCCGGCCGGCAGGAACGAGTAGTCGTACAGCAGGAACAGCGGGGCGACGACGGCCGGGCCACCGGCGCCGCGCCACACGGGATAGGGGTCTTCGGGGGTGAGGACGCCCAGCTCGCGGCAGACCTCGACCAGGTGCTCGTAGCGGGCGACGCCGCGCAGGGTGACCGGATCCCGGGGGTGGGTCCACAGCTCGTGGTTGCCGGGCGCCCACAGCACCTTGCGGAAGCGGCGCGCGAGCGTGCCGAGCGCCCAGCGGATGTCGTCCACGGTCTCCGCGACGTCCCCGGCCACGATCAGCCAGTCGTCGTCGCTCCCGGGCCGCATCTCCTCGACGAGGGCGCGGTTCTCCGGGTAGCTGATGTGCAGGTCGCTGATGGCCAGCAGCTGTCCGGCCCCGGCCGTCGACTCCACCCCGCGCACCCCTTCCGATCATCCGATGGCACCACAACAACACATGGACCCGGCCGGGGACAAGAGGCATCCGACCGGGTGTCGGCTTCCGGAACCGGCGGCGCTCCAAAGGGTCATGGGTGATTTCGAGACGCCGTCGGGGGACGTGCGCGGACGGCTGCCCGTCCGGCTCCGGACGCGAGGGATCGCCTGGTCCAGGGTAACGCGACCGCCCGGGGAAGCGCTCGTCCAGGCGGGCTCGCCGGGGGTGCCGGCCGCCCGGACGGCCGGGACACCTGGCCGGAAGGCGACGGTTCGATTGAGGAATGTACGACAGTACGGGAGTATACGTACTGTCGTCGTATGAGCCGGGCCGCCCTGCCCACGAACCGAAGGGGCCGACCTCCATGTCCACCTCCCCCAGGCCGCACGCGCACCCGGCCGGTGCCGGCCGCGGCCGACCGGGCTGGAGCCTGGCGCTGCTGGCGCTGGCACAGCTGATCTTCTCCCTCGACCTGAACATCGTCTTCGTCGCGCTGCCCGACATCGGCTCCGACCTGGACTTCCCCGGCCAGACCCAGCAACTGGTCGTCAGCGCCTACGTGGTGTTCGCCGGCGGTTTCCTGCTGCTCGGCGGCCGGGCCGCCGACCTGCTCGGCCGGCGCCGGATCTTCGTCCTCGCGCTCGCGGTGTACGCCGTCTCGTCGCTGGCCGGCGGGCTGGCGGGCAGCCCGGCGGTCATCGTCGCCGCGCGGGCGGTGCAGGGCATCGGCGGCGCCCTGCTGCTGCCGTCCACCCTGTCGCTGATCAACACCCTGTTCGAGGAGGGCCCCCGGCGCAACCGGGCGCTCGCGGTGTGGGGCGGCGCCGGGGCCAGCGGGCTGACCGTCGGCGCGCTGCTGGGCGGCCTGCTCACCCAGGCCTTCGGCTGGCCCGCCGTGTTCTTCGTCAACGTGCCGCTGGCCGGGCTCGTCGCCGTGGCCGCCGTGTTCGTCATCCCGCGCGATCCGGCGGGCAGCGCGGGCCGCCGGTTCGACCTGCCCGGCGCCCTGACCGTCACGGCCGGCGCCACCCTGCTCGTCTTCGCCCTGGTGGAGGGCCCCGAGTGGGGCTGGGCCTCCCCGGCGGTCATCGGCGCGGCCGTCGCCGCCGTGGTCTCCCTGACCGCGTTCGCCGTGATCGAGACCCGCAGCGCCGACCCGCTGATGCCCTTCCGGCTGTTCCGCAACCGCAGCCTGACCGTGGCCATCACGGTGACGTTCCTCTACATGGCCACGTTCGGCACCCTGCCGTACTTCCTGACCGTCCTGCTCCAGTCGGTGCACGGCTTCAGCGCGCTGGACACCGGGCTGGCCTTCCTCGTGCCCTCCGTCGCCATCGCCGCCGGCACCCAGCTCGGCGAGCGCATGACCACCCGGCTGGGCGCCCGCACCACGCTGATCGCGGGCTTCCTGGTGGGCGCCGTGGGCACCGCGGTCCTCGCCCTCGGTTTCGACGCCGACGCCGGGTACGCCGTGGCCGTGCCGGGACTGATCGTCTCCGGGCTGGGCCAGGGCGTGGTGTGGACCGCGATGTGGATCGCCGCCGCCACCAAGGTCGCGCCCGGCGAGCAGGGCATCGCCAACGGCATGGCCTCCACCACCCTCAACCTGGGCAACGCCATCGGGCTGGCCGTCCTCACCGCGCTCGCCGACGCCGGCACCGGCGGCAAGGCGGGCCAGGCGCTGCGGACCGCCACCGCGGACGGGGAGTTCCGCGTCGTCCTGCTCACGGCGCTCGGCATGGTCGCCGGCCTGCTGATCGCACTGCGGCTGCCCCGCGCCCAAAGCGGCGACGCCCCCGTGGCCGGGGCGCCGGACGCGGCGGAGGACGCGGGCCTGCCCGCCGGGGTCGCGGACCGGGCGGTGCCCGGGAATCCGTGAGCCAGGCGTGGCACGGGCGGGTGGTGGATGGCCGTATGATCGCCCCGACACCAGCGCTCTCGACTCCCCTTTCCCCGGGGCCGTTTGGTGACCCTTCCTCCCACCTGCCCGGGCACGGGCCGCTCCGCCGTGCCCGCACACCCCGAAAGGCGGCCCGCATGGTCTCTCGCGTACGCGTCTGGCTCAACCGCACGTACGCGGAGAACGTGTTCTTCATGGATCAGCTGCGGAGGAATCCCAGTGACCGGGCGGTCGAGATCCACGCCACGCACGGCGACCCGGACTCGCCCGTGCTGGCCGCCGCCGACACCGCCGAGCTGGAGCCGGAGGGCCTGTCCCCGGCCGCGTACGCGGAGTACGCGCTCGACCAGTGCGTCCGGCGCGGCATCGACGTGTTCGTGCCCCGGCTGCACCAGGCCGCGATCGTGGCGCAGCGGGCCGAGTTCGCGGCGGCCGGCACGGCGCTGCTGGCACCGACGCCCGAGGCGATCGCCGTGTTCGAGGACAAGGCGACCGCGTACGAGGCGGTGTGCTCGGTGGGCGTGCCGGTGCCGCCGTGGTGGCGGGTCCGCACGGCGGACGAACTGCTCGACGCGGTCGCCCGGTTGGAGGCCGCCGGGCACCGGGCGTGCTTCAAACCGGCCGTGGGCGCGGGCGGGGCGGGCTTCCGGACGATCACCCGGGCGCCCTTCTCGCTGGCAGAGCTGAACGGCTTCCCGGGCCCGGAGGTACGGCTGGACGTGGTCGTGGCGGCGCTGCGGCGGGCCGAGGAGCCCGTGGACTGGCTGGTGATGCCGCGCCTGGAGCAGCCCGAGGTGTCCGTCGACTGCCTGACCGGACCGGACAGCCGGGTGCGGCTCGCGGTGGGCCGCACCAAGAACGGCCGCCGCCGGGGCTTCACCCTGGACGAGCGGTGGCTCGCGCCGGCCCGGCTGATCGCGGAGGGTTTCGGGCTGCACCACCTGTCCAACATCCAGTTCCGCATGCTCGGCGACCGCCCGGTGCTGCTCGACGTCAACACCCGGCCCGCCGGAGGGCTGCACCAGCTGTCCCTCTGCGGGGTGAACGCGCCGTGGGCGGCGGTGCGGCTGGCCCTGGGCGAGGACCCCGGCGTGATCGAACCGCCCTTCCTCGGCCAGGACTACACGGTGGTGTCGGGCCCGCGCCCCCTGACACCGACGGCGGGGCCCCGGCAACGGCCGGCAGCCGACGTACCGCTGCCGACCACACCCGCCACCGCGCCCCCCGTCGAAACGGCCCAGGCACTGCCCCTGTAGGGACCTGAGGGCCCCTGCCCGGCCCTGCGCGCCCGGCGCCCGGCGGCCGCCGTCCGCTCCCCCGGTGCCTACGCCAGGTACGCCAGTCCCGGGTGGGCCTCGGTGTAGTGGTCGACCAGGCGGCGGGCGACGGTGACCGAGTCGACCAGGGGGTGCAGGGCGAAGGCCGTCACGGCGGCCGCCCGGGAACCCGACTCGGCGGCGGCCAGCACCTCCCGCTCGACGGCCTTCACCGCGCACACCAGGCCGGTGGCGTGGCCGGGCAGTGGATCGGCGGCGAGCGGATGGGCGCCGTTCGCGTCGACCAGGCACGGCACCTCCACGACCGCGTCGGCGTCGAGGACGCGCAGCGTGGAGCGGTTGCGGACGTTGAGGATCAGAGTGGCGCGCTCGTCGCGGGCGATGGCCCGCATCAGGGCGAGGGCCACCTTCTCGTACCCGCCGGACAGGTCCTCGGCCTCGCGTTCGCCCGCGCCGGCGCTCTCCCGGTTCTCGGCCATGTACGTCGCCTCGCGCTCGGCCCGGGTACGGTCCCAGGCGAGCAGCGCGGAGCCGCCGGGACCGCCGGCCTGCTGGTAGAAGCGGGCCTGCTGGTCGCGCAGGAAGGCGCCGCGGGTCCGGTCGGCCTCCTGGTAGGCGCGGACGGTCTCCCGGTTGAAGTAGTAGTAGTGCAGGTACTCGTTGGGGATCGCGCCGAGCGAGCGCAGCCAGTCGGCGCCGAACAGCCGGCCCTCCTCGAAGGAGCCCAGCAGCTCGGAGTCGCCGAGTAGGCGCGGCAGTTCGTCCCGGCCGTTGACGCGCAGGCCGCGCACCCAGCCGAGGTGGTTGAGGCCGACGTAGTCGACGAACGCCCGCTCCGGGTCGGCGCCGAGGACCCGGGCGATACGGCGGCCGAGGCCGACCGGCGAGTCGCAGATGCCGATGACGCGGTCGCCGAGGTGCCGGGACATGGCCTCGGTGACCAGTCCGGCGGGGTTGGTGAAGTTGATGACCCAGGCGTCGGGGGCGAGCCGGGCCACCCGGCGGGCGATGTCGACGGCGACCGGGACCGTGCGCAGACCGTAGGCGATCCCGCCGGCGCCCACGGTCTCCTGGCCCAGCACTCCCTCCGCGAGCGCGATCCGTTCGTCCGCCGCCCGGCCCTCCAGACCGCCGACGCGGATCGCGGAGAAGACGAAGGCGGCGCCGCGCAGGGCCTCGTCCAGGTCGGTGGTGGCGGACACGGCGGGCGCGTCGGGGACGCCCTCGGCCTGCTCGGCCAGCACCCGGGACACCGCGCGCAGCCGGCCGGCGTCCAGGTCGTGCAGCACGACCTCGGTGACCCGTCCTTCGGCGTGGTCGGCCAGCAGCGCGCCGTACACCAGCGGCACCCGGAACCCGCCGCCACCCAGAATCGTCAGTTTCACGCCCGTACCTCTCTGTCGCTCCCGCACCCTTCTAGCAGACCGGCACCGCGCGGACGCCGGTGACCGCCTCCCGGCGGCAGGTGCCTTCCGCGCACCTGTGCCGGGCGAGGTGGCGCGGTCCGCGCGGACGGGCCACCAGGCGAGATGGCCCGGTCCGCGCGGACCGGCCAGGCTTCGGCCCCTGAACTCCCCCGCGGTGCGGGGACTTTCCATGTTTCACGTCTTGACTGCCCTCGGGCCGCGGAGCACATTGGCTCACCGTGAGAGCGCTCTCAGAATCCGTTGCGGGTGCTCTCGCCGTCCCCCGCACCCCTCCGCGTATCCGAGAGGCTCCCCATGAGCGCATCCTCCGGTGTTCCCAGACGCCGCTCCGCACGGCGCGCGTTCGGCTCCGTCGTGGCCGCACTCGGCCTGGCCGCCGCCCTCGCCACGGCCGCCGGCGCACCCGCCGACGCCTCCGCGCCCGCCCCGCCCGCCGGCTGGACCCAGGTCTTCGCTGACGACTTCAACGGCGCGGCCGGTTCCGCCGTCGACTCCGCCAACTGGCGCTACGACACCGGGACCTCCTATCCCGGCGGCGCCGCCGGCTGGGGCACCGGCGAGGTCGAGACGATGACGTCGAGCACCGCCAACGTCGCGCTGGACGGGAACGGCAATCTGCTCATCACCCCGCGCCGGGACGCCTCCGGCCACTGGACCTCGGGCCGGATCGAGACCAACCGCACCGACTTCCAGCCGCCGGCCGGCGGAAAGCTGCGCGTGCAGGCCCGGATCCAGCTGCCGAACGTCACCGGCGCCGCCGCCAAGGGCTACTGGCCGGCGTTCTGGATGCTGGGCGCGCCGTTCCGCGGCAACTACTGGAACTGGCCGGGCGTCGGCGAGCTGGACGTCATGGAGAACGTCCAGGGCCTGAACACCGACTGGGCCACGATGCACTGCGGCACCAACCCGGGCGGTCCGTGCAACGAGACCACCGGCATCGGCGGTTCGACCTCCTGCGCCGGCACCACCTGCCAGGCCGGCTTCCACACCTACGCGATGGAGTGGGACCGCTCGGCCAGCCCCGAGGAGATCCGCTTCTCCCTGGACGGCACCACCTTCCACACCGTCCGGGCGAACCAGGTCGACGCGACCACCTGGGCGAACGCCACCAACCACGGCTACTTCCTCATCCTCAACGTCGCGATGGGCGGCGGCTTCCCGGGCGCGTTCGGCGGCGGCCCGGACGGCGGCACCGAACCGGGCCACCCGATGACCGTCGACTACGTGCAGGTCCTGCAGTCCTCCGGCGGCGGCACCACTCCCCCGCCGCCCGGCGGCCGGGACGCCTACAGTCCCGTCCAGGCCGAGTCCTACGACGGCCAGTCCGGCGTCGTCACGGAGACCACCACGGACACCGGCGGCGGGCAGGACATCGGCTCCCTCGCAGGCGGCGACTGGGCGCTGTACAAGGGGGTCGACTTCGGCGCGACGGCGGCGAGGCAGTTCTACGCCCGGGTCGCGAGCGGCGCGGCGAGCGGGGTCAGCGGCCTGGTCGAGGTGCGCCTGGACAGCCGTACCAGCGCGCCCGTCGGCAGCTTCGCCGTGGGCGGCACCGGCGGCTGGCAGTCCTGGCGGACGGTCCCGGCGAACATCGGCGCGGTCACCGGCACGCACGACGTCTACCTCACCTTCACCAGCGGCCAGCCGGCCGACTTCGTGAACGTGAACTGGTTCGACTTCGGGCACTGAGCCCGGCGCGGTGACGGGCGACGGCGCGGACGGGCCCACGGCACGGACACACCGGCCCTGGCGCCGCCGTCCCCCCTTCTCCCCTCCACCACTCCGGAGCCGTCTCGCCGCCCGCCGGGCCCGCCGGGAGCGCCGGCGCCCGGCGGGCCGGCCACGTGCCCCGCCGGAAGCCCGGACGGCCGGCGCCCGGCCGTCCACGCGCGCGACCTCCGCCGCGCCTGCGGTGTCGTCCAGGCGTGCGACCACGAAAAGCCGGCGCCGGTCCCCCTCCGGTCAGCCCTCCACACCCCGCCGCCCGTCCGACCGTTCCCGTCAGGGCGTCAGCGCAGCTCCGCACGGAACGTCACCGGTGTCTGGCCTGTGTGCAGCTGGAAGAACTTGGAGAAGTTCGCCGCGTCCGGGAAGCCCACCGCCGCCCCGACGCGGCCGATCGGCAGGTCCGTGTGGGCGAGCAGGCGCTTGGCCTCCAGGACGACGCGTTTGTCGATGAAGCCCTTCGGGGTCTCGCCGGTGGCCGCGCGGACGGCGCGGACCAGGGTGCGGCGGGAGTAACCGAGCGCGTCGGCGTAGGCGCTGACGCTGTGATTGGTGGCGAAGTCCTCCTCGACGGCGTCCCGGAACCGGGTGAAGGTGCTGTCGGTCTGCTGCCGGGAGGTCTCCGCGGCGCTGGTGGCGAGGTGGGCGAGGCGCAGCAGCAGCGCGGTCAGGGTGTGCCGCAGGACGGCCGTGTGCAGACCCGGCGGGAGCGTGGCGGTGTCCTCGTACTCGCGGCGGAGCTGGTCGAGGGCGGCCCGCACCGCGCTGAGCTGGGCCGGGTCCGGGCGCAGCAGCGGCGGCAGGTCGTAGCGGTACAGGCCGGCGGCCTCGACGGTGGCGCGGGGCAGGAAGCCGGGTTGCATGGTCAGCACGGTTCCGCGGTACACGATGTCCCGGGAGAAGCGGTGGACCTGTCCGGGACGGATCCACAGCAGGTCGCCGGCGCCGGCCTCGTACTCGGCGAAGTCGATCATGTGTCGTACGGGGCCGTCGGTGAAGAGCATGACCACATGGAAGTCGATGCGGTGGACGCGGTGCAGCGGGGCGTCGGCGTGCCAGGTGCGGTCGGTGCCCATGGGGCCGATCTGCATGCCCACGCCGCCGACGGCCAGCTCGGCCGGGAAGGGGAAGGTTCTGATCCCGTCGTCGTCAGGCCCGCCACCAGCGGCTTCGCCTCTTATAGCCGTCATGTCCTTTTCGTGCCGTTCTCGTCGTGCGATCACTGTCCCAGATTCACCACAGGCTGACACACCCCGACCTTTCTTCGAATAAGTCAGACTTTTAAGTTTGAACGCGTCCGGCCAGCCACTTCGCACTGAACGAGGACTTCTTGAAGATGACCACGCAGACTTCCGACGGGTTCGAGTGGACCGACCTCGACCGGCGTGCCGTGGACACTGCCAGGCTCCTGGCGGCCGATGCGGTGCAGAAGGTGGGCAACGGACACCCGGGCACCGCGATGAGCCTGGCCCCTGCCGCGTACACGATCTTTCAGAAGGTGATGCGACACGACCCGGCCGACCCCGAGTGGACCGGCCGTGACCGGTTCGTCCTCTCCCCCGGCCACACCTCGCTCACCCTCTACACGCAGCTCTACCTCGCCGGCTACGAGCTGGAGCTGGACGACCTGAAGGCGTTCCGCACGCACGGCTCGAAGACGCCGGGCCACCCCGAGTACGGGCACACCGCGGGCGTGGAGACCACCACCGGCCCGCTCGGCCAGGGCGTCGCCAACGCCGTGGGCATGGCGATGGCGGCCCGCTACGAGCGCGGCCTGTTCGACCCGGAGGCGCCCGCCGGCGAGTCCCCCTTCGACCACACCATCTGGGCGATCGTCTCCGACGGCGACCTCCAGGAGGGCGTCTCCGCCGAGGCGTCCTCGCTGGCCGGCCACCAGAAGCTGGGCAACCTGGTCTTCGTCTACGACGACAACCACATCTCCATCGAGGGCGACACCGCGACCGCCTTCTCCGAGGACGTGCTCAAGCGGTACGAGGCCTACGGCTGGCACACCCAGCGCGTCGAGCCGACCGCGGACGGCGACATCGACGCCCCGGCCCTGTACGAGGCGCTGCGGGCGGCCCGGGCCGAGACCGGACGGCCGTCCCTCATCGCCCTGCGCACGATCATCGCCTGGCCCGCCCCGAACGCCCGGAACACCGAGGCCTCGCACGGCTCCGCGCTCGGCGAGGAGGAGATCGCCGCCACCAAGCGCCTCCTCGGCTTCGACCCGGAGCGCACCTTCGAGGTAGCCGACGAGGTGCTCGCGCACACCCGCCGGGCCCTGGACCGGGGCGCGGAGGCGCACGCCGCCTGGGACAAGCGGATCGCCGAGTGGCGGGCCGCCCAGCCGGAGCGCGCCGAGCTGTTCGACCGGGTGAGCAAGGGCGAGCTGCCCACGGGCTGGGAGGACGCCCTGCCCGTGTTCGAGGAGGGCAAGTCCGTCGCCACCCGCGCCGCCTCCGGCAAGGTCCTCCAGGCGCTCGGCCCGGTCGTCCCGGAGCTGTGGGGCGGCTCCGCCGACCTGGCCGGCTCCAACAACACCACCATCGACAAGGGCAGCTCCTTCCTGCCCGCGGGCAATCCGCTGGCCGAGGCCGACCCGTACGGCCGAACCGTGCACTTCGGGATCCGCGAGTTCTCCATGGCCGCGGAGATGAACGGCATCGCCCTGCACGGCAACACCCGGATCTACGGCGGCACCTTCCTGGTGTTCTCCGACTACATGCGCAACGCCGTGCGCATGTCGGCGCTGATGCAGCTGCCGGTCACCTACGTGTGGACGCACGACTCCATCGGCCTCGGCGAGGACGGCCCCACCCACCAGCCGGTCGAGCACCTGGCCTCGCTGCGCGCCATCCCCGGTCTGAACGTCGTCCGCCCGGCGGACGCCAACGAGACCGCGATCGCCTGGGCCGAGATCCTGAAGAGGCACGCCACGCACCCCGCCCCGCACGGGCTCGCGCTGACCCGCCAGGGCGTGCCGGTCTACGCGCCGAACGAGGACGCGGCCAAGGGCGGCTACGTACTGCGCGAGTCCTCGACGGAGGTCCCGGAGGTGGTCATCATCGCGACGGGCTCCGAGGTGCACCTCGCCGTGGCCGCGCGGGAGCTGCTGGAGGCCGCGGGGACCGGCACCCGGGTGGTGTCGATGCCGTGCGTGGAGTGGTTCGAGGAGCAGCCGCGCGAGTACCGCGAGCGGGTGCTGCCGCCGGCCGTCAAGGCCCGGGTCGCCGTGGAGGCCGGGATCGGCCTGACCTGGTACCGGTACGTCGGCGACGCCGGACGCTTCGTCTCGCTGGAGCACTTCGGTGCCTCGGCGGACGCCGGGACCCTCTTCGCCGAGTTCGGCTTCACCCCCGAGAACGTCGCCGCGGCGGCCCGCGCCTCGCTCGCCGCCGCGCGCGCCTGACACCGACACAAAGAGAAAGATGAGCACAGTGACCGAAGCAATCGCGACCCCGGGAGCCCTCAAGCGCCTCGCCGACGAGGGCGTGTCGATCTGGCTGGACGACCTGTCGCGCAAGCGGATCACCTCGGGCAGCCTCGCCGAGCTGGTGGCGAGCGGCAGTGCCGTCGGTGTCACCACGAACCCGTCCATCTTCCAGGCCGCCATCGGCTCCGGGGAGGGCTACGAGGAGCAGCTCGCCGACCTCGCCGTGCGCGGTGTCACGGTCGAGGAGGCCGTGCGGATGATGACGACGGCCGACGTGCGCGACGCCGCCGACATCCTGCGGGACGTGTACGACGCCACGGACGGCCGGGACGGCCGGGTCTCCATCGAGGTCGACCCGCGCCTGGCGCACCGCACCGAGGCGACCGTCGCCGAGGCCCGGCAGCTGCACTGGCTGGTCGACCGGCCCAATGTGATGATCAAGATTCCGGCGACCACGGCGGGCCTGCCGGCCATCACCGAGGTCGTCGGGCTCGGCATCAGCGTCAACGTGACCCTGATCTTCTCCCTGGAGCGCTACCGCCAGGTCATGGACGCCTACCTGGCCGGCCTGGAGAAGGCCCGCGAGCGGGGCGTGGACCTGTCCACCGTGCACTCGGTGGCGTCCTTCTTCGTCTCCCGCGTGGACAGCGAGATCGACAAGCGGCTGACCGCCCTCGGCACCGACGAGGCCCTGGCCCTCAAGGGCCGCGCGGCCCTCGCCAACGCCCGTCTCGCCTACGAGGCGTACGAGGAGGTCTTCTCCTCCGGCCGCTGGCAGGCCCTGGAGAGCGCGGGCGCCAACAAGCAGCGCCCGCTGTGGGCCTCCACCGGTGTGAAGGACCCGGCGTACAAGGACACCCTGTACGTGGACGAGCTGGTCGCCCCGGGCACCGTCAACACCATGCCCGAGACCACCTTGCAGGCCGTCGCCGACCACGGCGAGATCACCGGTGACACAATCACCGGCGGCTACGAGCAGGCCCGCGCCGACCTGGCCGCCGCGCAGCGGCTCGGCATCTCCTACGACGAGGTCGTCCAGCAGCTGGAGGACGAGGGCGTCGCCAAGTTCGAGGCGGCCTGGCAGGACCTGCTGGACGCCGTCGCCACGTCCCTGAAGAGCAAGGGAGTTGACGCCTGATGACCGAGAACGCCCCCGCCGCCCAGGCACCCGAGGAGGTGCGCGTGCCGGTGGTCCCGGCCGCCGACTGGGTGAACCCGCTGCGGGACGCCCGCGACCGCCGGCTCCCGCGCATCGCCGGCCCGTCGGGTCTGGTCATCTTCGGGGTGACCGGTGACCTGTCCCGCAAGAAGCTGATGCCGGCCGTCTACGACCTGGCCAACCGCGGTCTGCTGCCGCCGGGCTTCTCCCTCGTCGGGTTCGCCCGCCGGGACTGGGAGGACCAGGACTTCGCGCAGGTCGTGCACGACGCGGTGCGCGAGCACTCCCGCACCCCGTTCCGCGAGGAGGTGTGGCAGCAGCTCGCCGAGGGCATGCGCTTCATCCCCGGCGACTTCGACGACGACACCGCGTTCAAGCAGCTCAAGGACGCCGTGGACGAGCTGGACGCCTCCCGCGGCACCGGCGGCAACTTCGCGTTCTACCTCTCGGTGCCGCCGAAGTTCTTCCCGAAGGTCGTGCAGCAGCTGAAGAAGCACGGCCTGGCGAGCCCGCCCGAGGGCTCCTGGCGGCGCGCGGTCATCGAGAAGCCGTTCGGTCACGACCTGGCCAGCGCCCGCGAGCTGAACGCGCTCGTGCACGACGTGTTCGAGCCGGACCAGGTGTTCCGGATCGACCACTACCTCGGCAAGGAGACCGTCCAGAACATCCTGGCGCTGCGCTTCGCCAACCAGATGTACGAGCCGATCTGGAACCGGTCGTACGTCGACCACGTGCAGATCACCATGGCCGAGGACATCGGCATCGGCGGCCGGGCCGGCTACTACGACGGCATCGGCGCCGCCCGGGACGTCATCCAGAACCACCTGCTCCAGCTGATGGCGCTCACCGCCATGGAGGAGCCGATCGCGTTCGACGCGGAGGCGCTGCTCACCGAGAAGCTGAAGGTGCTGAAGTCGGTGCGCCTCCCGGAGGACCTCGGCGGGCACACCGTGCGCGGGCAGTACGCGGCGGGCTGGCAGGGCGGCGAGAAGGTCGTCGGCTACCTCCAGGAGGAGGGTATCGACGCCAAGTCCAAGACCGACACCTTCGCCGCGATCAAGCTGGGCGTCGACAACCGCCGCTGGGCGGGCGTGCCGTTCTACCTGCGCACCGGCAAGCGGCTCGGCCGCCGGGTCACCGAGATCGCGGTCGTCTTCAAGCGGGCCCCGCACTCGCCGTTCGACTCCACCGCCACCGAGGAACTCGGCCAGAACGCGATCGTCATCCGGGTCCAGCCCGACGAGGGCATGACCGTGCGGTTCGGCTCCAAGGTGCCGGGCACCTCGATGGAGATCCGGGACGTGTCGATGGACTTCGCCTACGGCGAGTCGTTCACCGAGTCGAGCCCGGAGGCGTACGAGCGGCTCATCCTGGACGTGCTGCTCGGTGACGCCAACCTCTTCCCGCGCCACCAGGAGGTGGAGGAGTCCTGGAAGATCCTCGACCCGATCGAGGAGTACTGGGCGGCGCACGGCCGGCCGGCGCAGTACGCGTCGGGCAGCTGGGGACCGAGGGAAGCCGACGAGATGCTCGCACGAGACGGACGGAGCTGGCGCAGGCCATGAAGATCGACCTGACCGACACCACGGCAAGCAAGATCAACAAGGCGTTGGTGCAGGGGCGCCGCGCCATCGGCACACCGGCCGTGGGCATGGTCCTGACGATGGTCATCGTCACGGACGAGGAGAACGCCTACGACTCGATCAAGGCCGCCGAGGACGCCTCGCGCGAACACCCCTCGCGGACCCTGGTCGTCATCAAGCGGCACGCCCGCACGCTGCGCGACCGCACCCACTCCCGGCTGGACGCCGAGGTGCGCGTCGGCTCCGAGGCCGGCACCGGCGAGACGGTCGTGCTGCGCACCTACGGCGAGGTGTCCGACCACGCCGACTCGGTGGTCCTGCCGCTGCTGCTGCCGGACGCCCCGGTGGTGGTGTGGTGGCCGGTGGACGCGCCCGACGCCCCCGCCAAGGACCCGCTGGGCGCGCTCGCCCAGCGCCGGATCACCGACCTGTACGCCGTCGAGCGGCCGCTCGAGGTGCTCCAGAACCGCGCCCGCAGCTACGCGCCCGGCGACACCGACCTGGCCTGGACCCGGCTGACCCTGTGGCGCTCCATGCTGGCCGCCGCCCTGGACCAGGCCCGGGTGCGGGTGACCTCGGCGGCCGTGGAGGCCGAGGCCGACAACCCCAGCGCCGAGCTGCTCGCGCGCTGGCTGGAGGCCCGCCTGAAGGTGTCCGTGGAGCGGGTGCACAGCGCCGGCCCGTTCGTCACGGCCGTCCGGCTCGGCACCGCGAACGGCGACATCGTCGTGGACCGGCCCGAGGGCCCGCTGGCCACGCTGACCTTGCCGGGCCAGCCGCCGCGCACCCTCGCCCTGAAGGTCCGCCCCACCTCCGAACTGATCGCCGAGGAGCTGCGCCGCCTCGACGCCGACGAGATGTACGCCATCGCCCTCCAGGGCGTGGCAACCAAGGAGAACGCCTGAGATGGCCGAGTTTCCGAAGCTCACCGACCGCCCCGAGTGGACGGCCCTCGCCGACCACCGCGCCCAGGGCCGGCCGCGGCTGCGCGACCTGTTCGCCGCGGACCCCGGGCGCGCCGAGCGGTACGTCGTGCGGGTCGGTGACCTGCACATCGACTACAGCAAGCACCTGGTCACCGACGAGACGCTCCGTCTGCTCCAGGAACTGGCCGCCGCGACCGGTGTGTTCGGGCTGCGGGACGCGATGTTCCGGGGTGAGCGGATCAACGTCACCGAGGACCGGGCGGTGCTGCACACCGCGCTGCGGGCGCCGCGGGAGGCGGTGGTCGAGGTCGACGGGGAGAACGTGGTGCCCCGGGTGCACGCGGTGCTGGACAAGATGGCGGACTTCGCCGGCCGGGTCCGGTCCGGGGAGTGGACCGGTCACACCGGCAAGCGCATCCGCACGGTCGTCAACATCGGCATCGGCGGCTCCGACCTGGGCCCCGCGATGGCCTACGAGGCCCTGCGCGCCTTCAC
>NZ_JBIROU010000020.1:0-131888 GCF_044332325.1 Streptomyces sp. NPDC017095 | reverse complement strand
CCCAGATCAAGTGGGGCCTGGACTACATGAACTCCCGCTACGGCAGCCCGGCCCAGGCCTGGAACTTCTGGCAGGCCAACGGCTGGTACTGAGCCGCACCTCCCGGGACAGACGCCCTCCCACAGCGGCTCACCGGCCGCACCCACACGCTCGTACCCCCGCCCTCCCGGCGGGGGTACACGCGTATGCACGGAAAGGCTCCGCCACCCGTCGCTCGGGCTGTTTTTCCAGTGAAGGACCATCCCCGCGAACCTGATGAAGACCGCCTCCTGCCAGCCGGGACGGCCGGTGCGGGAGGATGGGCTGTCCGGTCCGTGGCGCAGGGAGTGCGCCGCGGCGAAGGCGGATGCCCCACTCATCCAGGCGACCACCGGCCCCTCGTGATCCGCGGCCGCCAGGCGATCAGTGGCCGCTTATGATCCGCCGCCAGCGGCCCCAGCCACGCACGCCCGACCCGCCGGCAGAACACCGGTCGGCGGCACCGCCCGAGGCCGCCCGGCACCGCTGCCCCTCCATACCAGCTCGTCCATGGACGGATCGTCCACGTCCACGGCCGGCGCCTCCCTGCCGTCATGAGGATCGCCGCCCTCGCCGCCCCGGCCCAGCGAAAGCACGCCCTGTTAGATTTTCGCTTCTCAGAGGGATTGATCGTGCTATGGATCGCTCTAGTCCACCCGGAGTTCTTTACCGGCGTTTTCCTCCGGAGACGCGCAGTGTGCCGCTGGCCCGGCGGTTCGTGCGGTCGGCGTTGCGTGGTGTCGCGCCGGAGGTGGTGGACACCGCCGAGCTGCTGGCCAGCGAGCTGGTGACCAACGCGGTGCTGCACGCGCGTACCGAGGTGGAGGTCCGGGTCTGGTCGCACGAGGGACGCGTGCGGGTGCGCATCGGCGACAGCCGGCCGGCCCGCCCGTTCGTGCCGCGGGAACCCAGGCCGTATGCCGGTGCCGGACGGGGCCTCGCCATGGTCGAGGAGCTGGCTTCCAGTCATGGAGCCCACGTCGGGGAGGGCCGTAAGACGGCCTGGTTCGAGCTGTGGCCCAAGGCCCCGGCGCCGCCGACGTCCGGATGGGAGTCCGTGCCGCTGTACGGGCGAACCGCGACCGTGACACTGATCGACCTGCCCTACATCGTGTTCCGCGCGGCGCAGCAGCACGCTGACGAGATGCTGCGCGAGCTGATGTTGACCCCCTGCGTCGAGGAGCGCACCGGGGTGTCGGGCCCCGAGCTGCTGGCCGCCGGCGATGTGGCCAACGTGATCAATGCGTGCATGACATCCGCGCTGGCGGAGACGGTCATCGGCGGCACCACGGTGACCCTGGAGATCGCGTTTCCCCTGGACGCCGCGCCGGCCGTGGACGCCTTACGGCACGTGTGCGAACACGGCGACGCGGCGGCGCAGCTGGGCGCCCTGCTCACCCTCCCGGCTCCACCGAACGTGCGGAGCAACTACCAGTGGGTGCTCGACCAACTGGTCACTCAACTCTCCGGAGGTCCGCCCACCGCGTGGACGCTGCAGCCCGGCGTGCCGGACGCGACCTCCGTCGAATTCACCCCGTGGGACGCCGGTGACGTGGAGGACAGTGGTGTCCCGACGGTCGCGGCCGACGACGACGGCCGGATCATCGCGGCCAACGCCGCTCTGGCCGACCTGCTGGGATGGCAGGCCGACGAGCTGATCGGCCGGCCCTTGACGGTGCTGATTCCCGAACACCTGCGCGAGCGTCATCGGGCGGGATTCACCGCGCTCCGGCTGACCGGCCGTTCCCGCATCATGGGCCGGTCCATCCCACTGCCGGCGCTGCACCACGACGGCAGCCTGGTCCCCGTACGCCTACACGTCCAGAGCCAGGAGGCGGTGGACGGCCGCACGGTGCGGCTGGGCCAGTTCATGCCCAGAGCGACGGCTCCCGGAGAGGACCGGCCGGTGTCACGTCCCGACCCCGGTCCTTCGGTGCGGCTGCACACCGGTGCGGCAGCGGTACCGTGGGCCGGCGGCGCGGAGGGGGCACGGGCGTGGGAGCGGTTGAGCTTGCTGGCCGACACCACCAGTGCGCTGTCGAGCACACTCGACTTGCGCGAGGGACTGCGCCGGGTGTGCCACGTCCTCACCCGGCAGATGGCCGACTGGTGCGTGGTGGACCTGCTCGACGAGCATGGGGATGCCGAACGGGTCTGCGTCGTCCACCGCGACCCCCGGGCACTGAGCGTCGGGGTGGACCTCGGCAGGCTGCCCCCGGTGGCCGAGAACGCGCGAGGACCTCTGGCCCGGGTCCTGCACGGCGCGGGCCCCCTGCTGATCACCGATATCCCGTCACCGGACCAGGCGGAAAGCGCCCTGGACGCCCGGCAGCTGGAGCTGTTCGAGCAGCTGGACGCCACCAGCACGATCATGGCCCCGCTGCGGGCCCGCCGCGAGGTGCTGGGCGCCCTGATCGTCGTACGCACCCGCCACGACGACCCCTTCACCGAACAGGACGCGCTTCTCGTCGCCGACCTCGTGAAAGGCATCTCGCTGAGTGTCGACAACGCCCGTCTGCACCAGCACACCCGTAACGCGGCCGAGCGCCTTCAGCGTTCCCTGCTGCCCCGCCTCCCGCACGTCCCGTCCATGGAGATCACCGCCCGCTACGCCCCGTCCAGTACCACCGCCCAGGTCGGCGGCGACTGGTTCGACGCCTTCACCCTGCCCGACGGCGACACGGCACTGGTCATCGGAGACGTGTCCGGGCATGATCTGAACGCCGCCGTCACGATGAGCCACCTGCGCAACATGCTCCGCGGCATCGCCGTCGACTGCCAGGACCGCCCCTCGGAGGTGCTGCGCCGCCTAGACCTCGCGACCCTCACCCTGTACCCGCACTCCACCGCGACTTGCGCCTACGCCGTCGTCAAAGGCCCCCGCAACGGCCCATGGGAAGTGCACCACTCATCCGCCGGTCACCTCCCCCCGCTGCTGACCTGCTCCAACGGCGACACCCACTACCTGGAAGCCGCCTCCGGTCTCCTCATCGGCGTGGACAGCACCCTTCCCCGACCCACCGCCCGCGACCCGCTGCCGGCCCACTCCACCCTGCTCATGTACACCGACGGCCTGATCGAACGCCCAGGGGAATCCCTCAGCGACGCCATGGCCCGCCTGCGCCGGCACACCGCCGCCCTCGCCCAGGCCCCCCTCGACGTCTTCTGCGACGAACTGATCCTCGGCCTCGGCGCCGGCAGCACCGACGACATCGCCCTCCTCGCCCTACGCCCCGCCCCGCCGGGCGCATGACCGGGCCGGGCCGGTCGGCCGGCGCCGCCAGGAGCACGAGCAGCACCACCAGCCCGGTCCCGGGATGCTGCCCTCGGACCCCGAGCGCAGTCAGTAGAGCCGGAGCCAGCCGACCCTTTCCATAGACTATGAATATAAAAAGGCTATGCTTCGGGCATGAGTCGTCAAGACACCGCTCCTGGCGCGCCCGCCGCCATCGGGGCAGCCCTCTACGGCCTGGCCACCAGGGCCGCGAGACGCCTGCCCCGGGACATGAGCCTGACATCCGCCGCCACCCTGGCCACCCTGGACCGGACCGGCCCGCGGCGCATCACCGATCTGGCCGCGGTCGAGGGCGTCACCCAGCCCGCGATGACCGCCCTGGTCCGGGTGATGGAGGAGTCCGGCCTGGTCGAGCGGCGGGGCGACGCGTCCGACAGGCGGGTCACGCTGGTGTTCCTGACCGAGGCCGGCGCCTCCTATGTCCGGACGCGGCGCCAGGCGGGCGTCCAGGCGTTCGAGCGGTTGATCGGCCAGCTCACCGGCGACGAGGTCGAGGCGCTGGCGGCGGCCCTTCCGGCGCTGAAGCATCTGGCAGAGCTCGAAAGCCAGGACCGCGAAGGGCCGAGGCAGTGACCGGGCAGCCGGCCGGCGGGGCCGCGGTGGAGGCGTTACCGGTGGCGCGTTCCGAGGCGCGGCTGCTGGTCCCCGCCCTGGTGTTCATCGCTCTGGTCGTGGCGGCGGTCGCCAGCCTCGGGACGCCACTCATCACCAGCGTGGCGACCTCGTTCCACGTCTCGCTCGGCAGCGCGCAGTGGACGCTGACCGTCGCGCTGCTCAGCGGCGCCGTCGCCACGCCGGTCCTGGGCCGGCTCGGAGCCGGCCCGCACCGGCGGGTCACGATCCTCGCCACGCTGGCGGTCGTCGTCGCCGGCAGCGCGCTCACCGTGCTGCCGCTGCCGTTCGCGTGGCTGCTGGCCGGCAGGGCGGCCCAGGGCGTCGGGCTCGGGCTGACGGCGCTGATGATGGGCGTGGCCCGGGACCACCTCCCCGAGGAGCGCAGCCCGGCCGTGATCGCCCTGATCTCGGTGGTCTCGATCATCGGGGCCGGCGTCGGCTACCCGCTGGCCGCCCTGCTCGCCGAGCTCGGCGGGGTACGGGCCGCCTACGGCCTCGGCCTGGTCGTCACCGCCGCCGCCCTCCTGACCGCGTGGCGCTCCATGCCCGAAGCCCCCGAAGGCCGCTCCGCCCACGTGGACGTGGCAGGCGCGGTCGTCCTGGCCGCTGCGCTGCTCCTGGTGCTGTTCCTCGCCGGCGAACGGAATCTGTGGAGCCGGCACCTCGGCGTGGCGGCGGGCCTCGCCGTCGTCGCGGTGGTGCTGCTCTGTTTCTGGGCCGTGATCGAGCTGCGCAGCACGACGCCCCTGGTCGATGTGCGGGCGGTGCGGCATCCGGCGGTCGCCGGGGCGAACCTCGCCATGTTCGTCGGCGGGATCGGCATGTACCTCCTGCTCACGCTCGTCACCCGGTACGCGCAGACGCCGCACGGCGCCGGCTACGGCTTCGGGCTGACGACCTTCGTCGCCGGGCTGGTCCTCATCCCGTTCTCGGTGCTGGGATTCGTCGCCGGCAAGCTCACGCCGCGGGTCCAAACGCGCGTCGTCGGCCCCTTGCTCCTGGCCGGCAGCGCCGTCGTGGTCGGCGGCGGGTTCGCCCTGTTCGCGGCGGCCCGGTCGGACCTGGCCGAACTGTTCGCGGCGATGGGCGTGCTCGGCTTCGGCGTCGGCGGCTTCTCGGCCGCGATGCCCGGCGTCATCCTGGCCGTCACCCCCAAGAGCGAGACGTCGAGCGCCATGAGCTTCAACTACGTCGTCCGCAGCGTCGGGTACTCCCTGGGCAGCGCCTTCGGCGGCCTGATCCTCGCCGCGGGCACCGGCCCCGGCCACCTCTTCCCCGACGACAGCGCCTACACCACCGCGGCGCTGGTCGGCATCGGTGCCATGGCGATCACGACGCTGACAAGCCTCGCTCTCGCCCGCCGACGCTCGCCCGAGACCAACCCGTAAGTCGGATGCACTCGTTCCCACACTGGAGGTTCCATGCCCAAGGGCTACTGGGTCAGCGCCTACCGCACCATTTCAGACCCCGAGAAACTGGCTGCCTACAACAAGCTGGCCGGTCCGGCCGTCGCGGCCGGGGGCGGCCGGGTCCTCGTGCGTGGCGGCCGGGTCGTGGCGCATGACGCCGGAATCGCCGAGCGCACCGTCCTGATCGAGTTCGACAGCTTCGAGCAGGCCGTCGCGGCGCACGAGAGTGCGGCCTACCAGGAGGCGCTGGCCGCCCTCTCCGACGGCGTCGAGCGCGACTTCCGCATCGTCGAAGGCATCGACTGACCGAGGTCCAGCCGGATCTTCACTGGTGGCGGAGGGGAGACCCCCTCCGCCACCGTGCACCGTCACCGTCCGCAAGGGCGGTGCGCGGCGCCTTGTCGCGGGTCGTCGGCCGTGCGCGCCCCGAAGGCGCGGTGTCCTTCGGGGCGCGCGGCAGGGGCTCGGGTTCAGGCGTTGTAGCCGCCGTGGGCGTCCAGCACCGCGCCCGTGACGTACGACGCGGCGGGGCTCGCCAGGAAGGCGATCGCCGAGGCGATTTCGTCGGGGTGCCCCATGCGTTGCAGGGACAGCGAGCTGACCAGGGCATTGAGGGTCTCGGCGTCCGGCGGTTGCATGCCGCCCTCCATCAGTCCCGCCTCCACGACGTTGGCCGTGATGTTCCGGGGCCCGAGGTCGCGTGCGACGCCCATGGTGTACCTCTCGATCCCGGACTTGGTCGCCGCGTAGTCGGCAAGGCCGGGGGCGCCGACCCGTGAGCCCAGTCCGGAACTCACCGTGATGATGCGGCCGCCCTCGCGCAGCACTCGGGAGGCGGCCCGGATGACGGCGATCACGCCGAGGTAGTTGGTGGCGTGCATCCGGTCCAGTGCGGCGGTGTCGGCGTCCGGGTCGTCCACCGTGCCGGCCACGGAGATCGCCGCGTTGTTGACGAGGATGTCCAGGCCGCCGAAGTGCGCGACCACGTCGTCGATCAGCGCCGGCGCCCGGCTCGTGTCCGCCTGGTCGGACTGGAAGGCGACGGCCTTGGCTCCCTTGCCGTGCACCTCGTCGGCGACGGCCTGCGCCTGCTTCTCGGAGCTGACGTAGGTGAAGGCGACGTCGGCGCCCTGCCCGGCCAGCAGCCGTACGGTCGCGGCTCCCAGTCCGCGCGACCCCCCGGTGACCAAGGCGACCTTGCCTGTGAGTGGCTTGCTCATTCTTCTCACCTCGTTGATTGACCCTTCCCGGCAGTCGCAACGTTAATTGTTACGACAGGATGTTGCAACCTCCACTGTTACGACTGCGCTGTCGTAACATGAAGCGTTGCGGCCGATAGGAGGGCTTCGTGAGTGCCAACAGCAGGTTGACCATCGCCGCCCACGCGCTGGCCTGGATCGGTCTCTATCAGCGCCAGGGCCATGAGGTCGCCACCTCCGAGCAGATCGCGACCAGCGCGAACACCAACCCCGTGGTGATCAGGCGGCTGCTCGGCGAGCTGCGCAGGGCCGGGCTCGTGGAGTCCCGGCGGGGCGTGGGCGCGGGCTGGTCGCTGGCGCGCGAGCTGGAGTCGATGACCCTGCTCGACGTGTACGAGGCAGTGGAACCCGGCCCGCTGTTCGCGATGCACCGCACCACCCCGGACCAGGGATGCGTGGTGGGTTACGGCATCCAGCCGGCGATGCAGGGCATCTACGAGGGCATCGAGGAGACCCTGAGACAGGAGCTGGCCCGCGTCACGCTCGAGAACGTGCTCCAAGACGTACTCGCGGCACCTCGCTAGCCTCCCCGTTACGCCTTGACATCACCAAGATCCCCATCGATCTCCAAGCCGGTGAATTGCCTGGCAACCGGTCACGCCAATGCCGGTTGCGCCATCTCCCGCTCTTTACTCGCGCTCATGGCCGTGCTCCGCACGGTCAGCCCGGCGGTGCTGCCGGCGAGCCCGGTCCGCCGGACGCGCGACCTCGCGTGACCGCGGCCGTGGACGTGACCGTCGCGGCCGTAGTGACCTGGTGCGCCACGGCGGGTGAGGTCCGTGACCGCCGCGGGGGTCACGGTTCCGGGGGCCGTTGCGTCTCCCTACGCGCACGCCTGCGGAAGCCGAGGGGTGTCTCCGAGGTGCGGTGGCGGAAGAAGCGGGTGAAGACCGTCGTGCTGGAGAAGCCGAGCCGAGCCGGTCCGCGACCGCGGACGCCGGGAGCTGTGTGTGCAGCAGCAGCCGTTTCGCTTCCAGGACCAGCCGGTCGCCGATGAACGCCTTGGCCCTGCCCTCGACTTCCGGGCCTTCGTCGCACGGCTGCTGGCCGACGGCGACGCGGTCGAGATCGGCAGGAGCGTCGATCCGCACCTCGAAGTGGGCGCCGTGACCCGTCGGGCGTACGAGACCGGCGCACCTGCCCCCTTGTTCACCTCCCTCACCGGCGCCGCTTCCGGCCACCGCCTCCTGGGCGCCCCGGCCGGACTGGGCGACCCCCGGTCGGGCGCCGCCCACGCGCGGCTCGCCGCGCACGTCGGGCTGCCCCGCGACGCCGGGCCGCGCCGGATCGTGGAACACCTTGTCGCCACCATGCACGCGGACCCCGTCGCGCCGGTCGAGGTCGCCACCGGCCCGTGCAAGCAGAACGTCCGCACCGGTGACGACGTCGACCTGGAACTCTTCCCCGTACCCCTGCTCCATCAGGAGGACGGCGGACGGTACTTCGGCACCTACGGTCTCCACGTGGTGCGCACCCCGGACGGCTCGTGGACGAGCTGGTCGGTGGCCCGCACCATGCTGCGCGACCGCAGGACCCTGGTCGGTCCCGCCATGGCGCAGCAACACGTCGGCATGATCCGCGAGGCGTGGCGCGAGACGGGCCGGCACACGCCGTGGGCGATGGTCCCGGGCGCCCCGCCCGGGGCGCTCGCCGCCGCGGGGATGCCGCTCCCGGCGCACGTCGACGAGGACGGCTACGTCGGCGCGCCCACCGGCAGCCCGGTCGAGGTGGTCCGAACCGAGACGAACGGACTGTACGTGCCCGCCAACACCGAAATCGTCCTGGAGGGTTACCTCAGCAGCGACGAGACCGCCCCCGAGGGACCGATGGGGGAGTACCACGGGTACGCCTTCCCCGACGGCAAGGAGCAGCCCGTCTTCCACGTCGAGGCGGTCACCTACCGCGACGACCCGATCCTGCCGGTCTGCGCGGCCGGGGTGCCGCCGGAGGAGAACCACACGATCCGGGGCACCATGATCGCGGCCGCCGCCCTGGACGTGCTGCGCGCCGCCGGGCTGCCGGTCACCCTGGCGTGGTGCCCCTACGAGGCCGCCACCTGCTGGCTCGCCGTCTCCGTCGACCGCGCCCGGCGGGCCGAACTCGGCCTGGACCGGTCCGGGTTGATCCGTTCGATCGCCGACGTGCTGTTCGCCTCGCACGCCGGATGGCTGGTGCCCAAGGTGATCGTCGTCGACGACGACATCGACGTCACCGACATCGGCCAGGTCGTCTGGGTGCTCGCCACGCGCTGCCACCCGGACACCGGCCACCACACCTTCCCGCACGCCCCCGGCATCCCGATGGTCCCCTGCCTCACCCCCGAGGAGGTCCGCGCCGCCCGGGGCGGCAAGTCGGTCACGGACTGCCTGCTGCCGGACGCCTTCCGCGGCACCACCGCCTCCTTCCGCACGTCGTACCCCCGCGAACTGCGGGAGCACGTGCTGGAGAACTGGACGGACTACGGCTACGACGCCTGACGTGCCGTGCGGTGCCGTGCCGGACCGGGTGGGGCGGGACGAAGCGGGCGGACCCGCGCGGCTCACGGACGGCGGCGCGGCAGCGCTCCGGGCCGGCCAGGACGTCCACGTGGCAGCAGGGTCACCGGGGTTGAGGCCGGTGCCCGGCGCCCCTATGCGGTCGACGCGGTCCAGAACTGAGTGCGGTGGCGGCTGCGGGCCACTCCGGCCGGATGCACGTGGTGCCCGGCCCCCGGCCGAGTGGGTCTGCGGGCGGGCCCCAGGACGCGGGAGACCGGCCGGCACGCGGACACCGCGGGCCGGACCGGCCCCTTCGCCCTGGTCCGTGCCCTGCTGGGGAACCCCATGGTGCCGGCCGGTGCCCGGTCCCGGTGGCGCGGACCGGCCGGGCCTGACACGTCGGCGGTGCGGTCCGGCGGGCCCGGCACACCGGCAGTGCTGCCGTTTCCCTTTTTCACCTGCTGTCCCAGGGCATGGACTTCCGGCCAAGTTCACCGCGGGTCTTGGCCGGGGAAGCCGCCGTGATCTACGCTCGGAATTGAAATTGAAATTTCAATGGGGGGAACGCATCATGCTGACTCGCTCCTGTCGATGCAACATGTCGATGATCCCGGCCCGTACGCGACTGAAAAAGCCGGCTCCGTTGGTGATGCGGCGGTGAGGGAGCCGGTACCGGTAGTCCGGAATTCCGGACGGGGAATGGTGCGCAGGGTTCTGCCCCTGGGTCTTCCCCTGGCCATAGGGTTCGTCGCACAGCTCGCCATCTCCTTCACCGACGCCGCGCTGGTGAGCAGACTCGGGTCGGACGAACTGGCGGGAGTGACCCTCGCGCTGAGTGTTTTCAGCGCGACCATGCTCTTCGGTCTGGGAATCGTGACAGCGGTCACCCCCAGGCTGGCGGCCGGTCATCGCGCGGCCGACGCGGGCGCCGTACGCACCTGGTTCGTGCAGGGCGCGTGGCTCGCGGTACTCGTGGGAATCCTGGGCATGGCGGTCCTGCTGAACACCGGGAACATCCTGGCCTTCCTCGGGCAGAGCCCGCGGACAGCGGGTATCGCGCAGGACTACAACGTGGGCGCCGCCGCCGGGCTGCCCCTGTTCCTGCTCTACGTCGACGCCCGGTGCCTGCTGACCGGCATCGGCCGGCCCAGGCCGGCGACCTGGGTGATGCTGGCGGCCGTCCCCCTGAACCTGGCCCTGGGCTACGCCCTGACGTTCGGCGCCGGGCCGGTTCCCGGCCTGGGGGTCTTCGGAGCGGGGTTGGCGAGCACGCTCGTGCGGGCCTTCATCGTCCTCGCCGTCGCGGTCCTGCTCCTGACCGGCCGGTTCCGCGGGCTGGGGCTCAGAAACGTGTCACTGGCCCCCCGTCTTCCCCTGCTCGGCGAACTGCTGGCCGTGGGCTCCTGGATCGGCGTGCGCATCCTGCTGGGAGAGGGGTTCCTGCCCGTCCTCGCGTTCTTCGTGGGCGGCTTCGGAGCCGACGCGACCGCCGCCCACGCCATTGGTCTGCGGTTGGAGACCCTGGTGGTCGTCTTCGCTCTCGGTTTCTCCGGCGCGGCGACGACGGTGGCCGCGTGGGCCCGGGAGGACGGCGACTGGCGGGCTCTTCGCGACCTGCGGAACGCGCTGGTGACGATCGGGCTCGGCTACTGCGCCGGCCTGTCGGCGGTCATGCTGGCCTCGTCGGGCTTCATCACCCGGGTGCTCTTCGGGCTGCACGATCCCAGGGCGGAGAGCATGGTGCACACACTTCTCCCGCTCGTAATCGCCTATCTCGTCGTCGACACGCTCATCACCATGTCGATGGGATATCTGGTGGGCCTGTCGGACACCAGGACTCCCACGGTCGTGGTGGGTGCGGGCTACTGGATCATCGGTCTCGGAACCGGCATCCTCCTGAGCCAGCTGACACCTCTCGGATTCTATGGCCTGTGGGTCGGTGTCATCGTCGGCGGATGCGGTATCGGGATATGTGTTTTCGCGCGGATCGGACAGCATATCGCCATTGTCAAAAACACGCGGAAAAAGGGAGACGTCAATGCCGGACCCCACATTCTCGGACCTGGCCGGAGCGGGCACCGGCATACGTGATGTCGAGAGCGACATCGCGGCGGACGGCAGAATCGCCCCATACATCCGCAGGAGTGACCGGCTGGTCCCGGAAACCCCGAGACAGCAATTACGCATCAAACGTAAATGGGAGCTGGAGAACTCCCGGCTGCGCGCACGCCCCCGCATGGACCCGGACGAGGTCAGGACCTGGCAGCTCGACCGGCTGCGCACCCTCGTCGACGGAGCCTATGCGACGATCCCGTTCTACCGGGAACTGTATGCGGCCGTCGGGTTCGAACCGGGGGACATCGTCACCTGGTCCGACTTCGAGCAGCTGCCCGTCATCGACAAACGCATGCTCATCGAGGCGGGCGTAAGCGAGGAGACGAGGAAAGCGGCCGGGACGCGGACCGTCCACTCGGCCCGTACCTCCGGATCCAGCGGACTGAACCTGACGATCCTCCAGGACAACGCGAGTACCGACTACCGCGTGCTGCTGAACATGCGCCACGCCGAACTCGCCCTGGGCCGCGCCCTGAAGCCGGACGACTGGCGCTACCAGGTGTACTTCGCCGCCGAGCGGCTCACCTCGCTGCTGGGCGCCTACCCTTACGTCACCGTCGCCCAGGAGTGCCCCACCGGCATCCTCCTGGAAAACCTGGCCCAGGTCCGCCCCCAGGTCATGCTCTGCTTCCCGAGCTATCTCCAGCGCCTCGCGGAGGAGAACACCGCCCTCGACACCCTCGGCGTGGAGACGGTCATCACCAACTCCGAGCGCAGCAGCCGCGAGGAGCGGGAGAAGTACTCCCGGATCTTCCAGGTCCCGGTGCTCGACGAGTACTCCTCGGAGGAGTTCTCCCTCATCGCCTACGAGTGCCGGGAGCGCCACTACCACCTCGTCGAGGACAGCGCCTACATGGAGGTCGCCGCGGTCGGCGAGAGCGGGTTCGGGCACCTGGTCGGCACCTCGCTCGGCAACGCGTTCATGCCGTTCATCCGCTACGACCAGGGGGACATCGTCCGCCTCGCCGTCCCCGGCGCGACCTGCGGGTGCGGTTCCCGCTTCCGGATGATCGACGCGTTCCGGGGCCGCGAGGACGAGAAACTGCGCGACGGACGGAGCCGGACGGTGCCGGCCGACGCCGTTCTCGGCCTGTGCGACCGGACCCTGGTCGTCGAGGAGTCCAACGTACGCCAGTACCAGATCGTCCAGGTGGCACCGGACCGTATCGAAGTGCGCCTGCAACTGTCGGACCCACGGAAGGACACCGCGGACAACATGCTCCTCACCGAGTTCGTCCGCGAGCTGTCGTCGCTGTTCGTCCACGAGAAGATGCAGGTCGGCATCGTCCGTGCCGACACCTTCGACACGTTCGTCTCCGGGAAACGACGCCTCATCTACACCGAAGGGGCCTGGACGCGTGACTGACACGGACGGCAACGACCTCCCCACGGCAGGGACGCCGGAGAAGTGGGCGAAGCTGCGGAGCGAACTCTTCGAACTCGGCGCCCGGCAGGAGGCGTACGAACGCTCCGTCATCAACCTGATCGCCAGTGACAACGCCGTGCCGGGATGGCGGGCCCGCTCGCTGCCCTACACGGGCGACATGATCCAGGAGGGAATCGTCGGCAAGCGGCCCTTCGCCGGTGCGGCCCTGCACAACGAGCTGGAGCGCGTCGCGGCGGAGATCGCGTGCGAGGTCTTCGGCGTGGATCACGCCATCCTCCAGTCCCATTCGTGCAGCCAGGCCAACCAGGCCGTCTACCAGGGCCTGCTGCGGCCCGGGGACCGCGTGCTCGCGCTGCGGTTCCGCGCGGGCGGGCACCTCACCCACGGTATGCGGGCGAACTTCTCCGGCCGTGACTACGCGTTCTCGTTCTACGGGGTCGGACCGGACGGACGTATCGACTACGAGGAAGCACGCCGCACCGCGAAGGAGTTCCGCCCCCGGCTGGTCATCTGCGGCTCGTCGTCGTACCCGTGGAGCTACGACCTGGCCGCTCTGCGTTCCCTCTGCGACGAGGTCGGCGCCTATCTGCACCTGGACCTGTCGCACGAGGCGGGGCTGATCGCGGGCGGCGCCTTCACGTGCGACCTGCGGGCCGCCGACGTGGTGACGATGTCGCTCGACAAGACACTCAGGGGACCGCACGGGGCCGCCCTGCTGTGCCGTGCCGAGCTGGCCGGCCGCATGGACGCCGCGGTCCACCCCGGGACCCAGTCCAGTTTCCCCATCCGCAGGCTCACCGACGCGGCGGCGGCGCTGCTGGAGAGCCGTACGGCCGCCTTCGCCGAGTACGCGGGCCGGAGCGTCGCGCTGGCCCGGGCGCTCGGCCGGCGGCTGCAGGAGCACGACCCACGGGCCGTCGTCGGCGGCGGCACCGACAAGCACTACCTGCTCCTGGACACCCGGCGGGTCTTCGGGCACGACGGGCGCGCCGCGGAGGCGCTGCTGGAGGACCTGGGCGTCCTCACCAACCGTCAGTCGCTGCCGCACGATGCCTCCGACCGGCTCAGGGACGCCGGCGGACTGCGGCTGGGCACCGCCTGGCTCTCCTCCTGCGGCTACACCGTCGCGGACGCGGAGGAGCTGGGCCGGCTGGTGGTGCAGGCGCTCCGCGGCGGGGACCGCGGCACGTGCGCCGCCGCGTTCCGCGAGCTGACCGGCCGGGACAGGCCGGGCGACGTGCGTGCCATGGCGGAACTCTTACCGGCGGCGAACTGATGGGGGACCAACGCGTGAAGACACTCACGGACTACGAGCAGATAGGTTTCCTCACCGAGGCGAACCTCGCGGACGGCCACGCCTATCAAGGGCTCACCGCCGGCCAGGAGGTGATCGTCGACCGGCTCGGCACCGCCTGGCGCACGTCCGAGGCGGAGTCGGTCCCGGAATCGGAGCACCGCTACATCGGCCGGTACGCGCGACTGATCGGGTCGCCCGGACTCCAGGCGGCCCCCGGGCACCTGATCCTGCCGACCGCATCGAACTCGATCGACCTCGTCGCCGCGTATCTGACCCTCACCGGCAAACGCGTCCTGCTGACCTGTCCCACCTTCGACAATCTCGCCCTGATCCTGCGCCGACGAGGCGCGGACCCTTCTCCCGTCTCCGAACGGGAGGTCCGCGACGGCGAGTCACTGGCCCGCCGGCTCCCCGGCGCGGACGTGCTGTTCCTGGTGAACCCGAACAACCCCACCGGCACCAACCTGTCCGAGGATGCCTTCACCGCGCTCGTGCGCGCGTGCGTCGAGCATGGCGTCACCATCGTCATCGACGCCAGCTTCAGGCTGTTCTACCCGCCGGCCTGGGACACCTACCGTGTCCTCCAGGACCTCGGCGCCTCGTACATCGTCTTCGAGGACACCGGCAAGATCTTCCCCACCCAGGACATGAAGGCCAGCCTCCTGTCCTGTTCCGCCGACCACCGCGCCCCGCTGCGGGAGATCTACAACGAGATCTACCTCTGCGTCTCCAAATTCACCCTGCGGGTCCTCGGAGACTTTTTCGAAGACGCACGCGTCACCGGCCTCAACCGCTCCCTGCACCGCCTCGTCGCACGCCGGCGCACCCGGCTGCGGCAGACGCTGGGCGAGGACCTCGTCGAGCGGGAGGCCCGGCCGAGCCGCATCAGCGTGGAGTGGCTGTCCACGGCGGGCACCGGCCTCGACGACCAGACCGTCGTACGGGAACTGCGCGGCCACGGCGTGGGCGTGCTGCCCGGACGCGGGTTCTTCTGGGACAGCCCGCACGCCCCGCACAGCACACGCAACATACGGGTCAGCCTCATGAAACCGGACAGCGAGTTCGAACGCGGACTCACCCGCATGGCCGAGTACTTCGACAAGGCGGTACGCCGGTGAAGATCGTGGTCTCCGGCCAGTCCGTACCCCTGCGACTCGCCGAGTACTGCCGCCGGCGGGGCATCACCGTCGACCACGTCGACGCACCGATCACCCAACAGGAACTCTGCCGGCGCGTCCGGGACGCCGACCACTACCTCCTCGGCGGTGACGAACGGCTGTCCCGGACCGTCCTGGAGTCCGCTCCCTCCCTGCGCTGCATCTCCTTCGCCGGCACCGGCGCCGGCTCGTTCATCGACCTGGACGCGGCACGCGACACCGGCGTACGAATCCTCACCACCCCCGGGGTGAACGGCGTCGCGGTCGCGGAGTTCGCCCTCGCACTGGCCGCCGGCATGATGCGCCGGGCCCTGCCCGACCTGCACGACCGCAAGCAGCCGTCCCGGAACTCCACCGAACTCACCCGCGCGACGGTCGGCATCCTGGGCCTCGGCGCGACCGGCGCGGCCCTGGCCGGGATGCTGGTCCGCGGGTTCTCCTGCCAGGTCCTCTACCACTCCCGCACCCGCAAGGAACACCACGAGAAGGCCCTCGCGCTGACCCACACCGGCCTCACCGAACTGTTCACACGCAGCACCACCGTGTTCGTCTGCTGCTCCCTGAACGAGGAGACGACGAACCTGGTGGACGACCGGCTTCTCGGCACGGGACCCACACCCCGCTACCTCGTCAGCACGGCCGATCCCCGGGTGATCGACCCCGACGCCCTGCGCCGCGCCCTGGAGACGGGCGCCCTGACCGGCGCCGCGCTGGACGGCTACTACCAAGAACCCCTCCCCGACCCCGCGGACGACCCCCACGGACTGCTGCGCCTGCACGGCACCTCCCTCTTCGTCACCAGCCACATCGCCGCCTCCTCCGCGACGTCCTGGTCCCGGATGGAGAACGCGGCGGTCGACAACCTGCTCGCCGTCCTCGACGAGGAGGCCCCGTGAGCGGTGAGGCGGCCCGGGCCCTGGTCGCCCGGCTGAGAACCGTCGTGCCGGACGGCTGCCTGGTCCTGCCGTCGTCACCGCGGTACGACACGGCCCGGCAGGTGTACAACCGGATGCACGACCACCGGCCCGCCGCGATCCTGCGCAGCCTCGACGAAACCGTCCTGCGCAAGGCCCTCACCAGCGCCGCCACGCTCGAAGTCCCCGTCGCGGTACGCGGCGGCGGCCACCACATCGGCGGATTCTCGACCGTCGACGCCGGCCTGGTGATCGACTTCTCGGAGTTCCGGGCCGTCGCCTACGACCCCCACACCCAAACGGCCCGGGTACGGCCCGGAGCACGCCTCGGGGACCTCGACACACAACTCGCCGCCTACGGCCGCTGCGTTCCCTCGGGCACGGTCAGCGACACCGGAATCACCGGACTCACCCTGGGCGGCGGGATCGGGTGGCTGGTGGCCGGTCACGGACTGACCTGCGACCACCTCAGCGGCGCCCGCGTGCTCCTCGCCGACGGCCGGATCCTGGACGTGTCCCGCGACCAGCATCCCGACCTCTTCCACGCGCTGCGCGGCGGCGGGGCCGGTGCCTTCGGGATCATCCTGGAACTGCGCTTCCGCACCCTCCCGCTGCCCCGGATCACCGCCGGTTCCGTACGCTTCCCGCTGAACCGGGCAGCCGACGTGCTCCACCGGATCCACGCACTGCTGGAAGAACGCACACCCACCTCACTGACGCTCGCCCCGACCCTCCTCCACCGTGACGGAGTGCCCGAACTCTCCGTCGACCTGTGCTGCCACGGCGACGCCCGCGAGACGGCCAGGGAAACCACCCGGCTCAAAAAGAGAATCGGGGGCGACTGGTCGGATGTCACAGAACGGCCATACCCGCGCTGGCAAGCACACTTCGACTCCTCCTTCCTGCCGCCCATGCGCGGCTACTGGAAATCCACCCACTCCACCCGCCTGGCCCTCGACCCCGACTTGATGACCGACGCCCTGCGTGCCGCACCCACCGCCAGATGCTCGCTACTCGTCGAGTACTTCAACACCGACACCCTGCACGCCCACGCCGAGGGATCCGCCTACCCCCTGCGGGACTCACGGATGGGCGTCCTGCTGTCGGCGAGATGGCCGGACCGGGCACAGGACGACACCCATGTCCACTGGGGACGCACCTGGACCGAACGGCTGCGATCCGGGCACGACAGCGTGCGGGCGTACTCCAACTACTCCGACACCTCCGACTCCCACGCAGGCATGGCCGGCGCCGGCAACGCCCTGCGACGACTGGAGAAGACGTACGACCCGGACCGCCTGTTCGCCCGAGGCCACCGAGCCGGACTCACGGACACCCGGAAAGCCCGGACACCACAAGACGACCAGCAAAACCGGCTGCCGTCCGGGCCCACCACCCCAACGGCGCCGTAAACGCGCCGACGGACACCCCGCTTGCGATGCCCAGCACTCTGCCGCGCACCGGTACCCCTCTTCTCTGGGTGCGGCGGGTTCGGGGCGGTCTCGTTCGGCGGCACGCCGTCGGCGAACACCTTGACGCCGATCACCGCCAGCGTCATCGGGGCCACGTCGTCGTCAGGTACCGCGAGCCCTGCCAGGCCGGCCGTCACCTCGGCAGCCGAGCCGCCCATGGGCGCGGGCAGCAGCAACACCTCTACCCGATACACCAGTTGGCCCGCGCGCCAGTTCGGTGTACGCCTGGAGCGTCGCCGTGTAGAGGCCCCCGCCGAGGATCTCGGTGCCGCCCGGACCGAGTCCCGGCTCCGTGTAGCTGGTGGTGCCCTCCGCGTGCAGCGCCGCCACGGCCATCCGGATCACCTCCTTGCGTTCCGGGACGGTCGCGGGCGGTATCAGGCCCTGGACGAGTGCCTGCGCCGTCTCCTTCAGGACGCCGGTGGGCTCCCCGGTGGCGTCGGTCTCGATGACACCGCCCGCCGGGGACCCGGTGCCGCGGGTGATCCCGGCGACCTCCAGCGCCCTGGAGGTCGCCCAGACCATGTGGCCGGAGAAGTCGGTCAGGCAGACTGGGTGAGCGGGGGGCGGCCCCGTCCAGGTCGCCCTGGTGCGGGCGGCGGGCCGGATCGGCCAGGCACTCCGCCAGGTAGCCGACGTCCCACCCGAGCCCGGTGATCCACTCGCCGTCGGGCGTGCCCGCGGCGGCCCGCCGTACCGCGTCGGCGATGTCGGCTATGACCGCACGGCCGGGTGGCCGATGTCCAGCGCGAACGGGGGCCGGGTCAGCGCCCAGGCCGCGGCGTGCAGGTGGGAGTCGTTGACACCCGGCAGCACCGTGCGGCCGGCCAGGTCGATTACATGGGTGTCCGGCCCGGCCGGCGCGGTGATCTCGGCGTCGCTGCCCACCGCGAGGATCCGGCCGGCGGCGACGGCGACCGCCTGTGCGACGGTGAATCCGTCGTCGATGGTCAGCACGTCGCCGCCGGTCGGGATGAGGTCGGCTCGGCGACGGTCCGGCCGCCGCCGGAGCGTGTCAGGTACACCTCACCGGTCCCGTCCGCCCCAGACGGACAAGAAGGCGGTACGGGCCGGCGTGTGACGGATCGTCTCCGCGTCCGGACCTCGCGCATGGCTGGTCCAGACCTTGACAGGTCCAGACCAGCAGGGATTGAGTGACCGGCACGTCACATGGGCCCGCCGAGGTGCTCGGTGCGCCGCGCCGAAGGAGTGAGCAGCGCTGAAACGCATCAAGAGGTTCCTGACCGTACTGGGCGCCGTCGTCGCCACGGCCGCCTTCCTCCCCGCCGCCGTCGGAGTCGCCACCGCCGTGCCTGCCGCGGCGGCCGGGGACACGCCCGCCTGCGCGCCGCCGTGGAGCGCCACCACCGCCTACCCGTCCGGGGGCACCGTCTCCCACCACGGGCGCAACTGGAGCGCCAAGTGGTGGACGCAGAACGAGAATCCGGGCGCCACCGGCGTGTGGGCGGACCGGGGCGCCTGTGCCGGAGGGGTGTCGGACTTCGTCATCAGCGAGGCGCAGTTCGACGCGATCTTCCCGGAGCGCAACCCCTTCTACACGTACCAGGGGCTGATCGACGCGCTCCACGCCTACCCGCGCTTCGCCAACACGGGTACGCCGCAGACCCGGGCGCGGGAGGCCGCCGCCTTCCTGACGCACGCGGACTTCGAGTCGGTCGGGCTGCGGTACGTCAAGGAGATCAACGAGGCCAACTACTGGCGCAAGTGCGACGACAGCCAGCCCTACGGCTGCCCGGCGGGGCGGGAGGCGTACTACGGCCGCGGCCCGATCATGTTCAGCTGGAACTTCAACTACAAGGCCGCCGGTGACGCGCTCGGCCTGGACCTGCTGCACGACCCGTGGATGGTGGAGCGCGACCCGTCGGTGGCCTGGCAGACCGCCCTCTGGTACTGGAACACCCAGAACGGTCCCGGCACGATGACCTCCCACGAGGCGATGGTCGGCGGCGCGGGCTTCGGCCAGACCATCCGCTCCCTCAACGGCGCGCTGGAGTGCGACGGCGGGAACCCGGAGTCGGTGGCGTCGAGGATCGCCCGGTACGAGCGGATCACCGCGATGATCGGTACGGCACCGGGGTCCGGACTCACCTGCTGACGCAGGCCGCTCCCGGGTCCTCCCTGGCCGAAGCCGGTGGGGACGGTGAGCTCGGCGGTGATCTTTTCGGCAAGTTCGAGGCCCGCCTACGCTGAACGGCGGACGGCATCGCCCCAGTTGACAGCGTGGCGGGCACGTGGCCGGCACTCCGGCGGAGCGTCCTCGCACGGCGGCGGGACCTGGACAACCTTTGGTCTAGACCTTGACAGGTTCAGGCCACCTGGCTTTGAGTGTGGTGGCCCCCCCATGGCGGTGTCGCCCGTCGGCTACACCGCGCGCCGAAGGAGCTGATCGCGTGATCAAACGTGTCATGAGCCTGCTCGCCGCCCTCGTGGCGGCCGTCGCGACGTTCGTCTTCCTCCCCGCCGCCACGGCCGCCGCGGCCACCTGCGCGCCTGCCTGGAACGCCTCGTCCGTCTACACAGGCGGCGGATCCGCCTCGTACAACGGGCACAACTGGACCGCGAAGTGGTGGACGCAGAACGAGCGTCCGGGCACCTCGGATGTCTGGGCCGACCAGGGTGTCTGCGGATCGGACGGCGGCGGCAACCAGCCCGACCCCTCGGGTTTCGTCGTCAGCGAGTCACAGTTCAACCAGATGTTCCCGAACCGGAACTCCTTCTACACCTACAGCGGCCTCAAGGCGGCGCTGAGCGCCTACCCGGCCTTCGCCAACACCGGCAGCGACACGGTGAAGAAGCAGGAGGCGGCGGCGTTCCTCGCCAACGTCAGCCACGAGACCGGCGGTCTCGTCTACATCGTGGAGCAGAACACCGCCAACTACCCGCACTACTGCGACACCAGCAAGTCCTACGGCTGCCCGGCCGGCCAGGCCGCCTACTACGGCCGCGGCCCCATCCAGCTCAGCTGGAACTTCAACTACAAGGCCGCCGGTGACGCCCTCGGCATCGACCTGCTGGGCAACCCCTGGCAGGTGGAGCAGAACGCCGCCGTGGCCTGGAAGACCGGCCTGTGGTACTGGAACACGCAGACCGGCCCCGGCACCATGACGGCCCACAACGCCATGGTCAACGGCGCCGGTTTCGGTGAGACCATCCGCTCCATCAACGGCAGCCTGGAGTGCAACGGCGGCAACCCCGCCCAGGTCCAGAGCCGTATCAGCAAGTACCAGGCGTTCGTCCAGATCCTCGGCACCACGCCCGGCTCGAACCTGAGCTGCTGAGCTCGGACCCACCCCGAGGAGGAGGGGGCGTGCCCGGCGGCGGCCGGGTACGCCCCCGATTCGTTCCTCGTGGGCGGCACGCACCCGGCGCCGGGGCGGACGCCGGTGGCCGACGACAGCGACCGACTCCGACTCCGCCGCCCACACCAGCGCGGGACACGAAGTGTCAGTGGATCACTAGGTGAGCAACTGGCCGCCGTCCACCGGCAGGCTGGTTCCGGTGATGTGTGCGGCGGTGACACCATCGCCCTCCACCTGCAACTGTGAGCGGCGCCGACCGGCCCCTCATCGCCGCGCCGGTGCGCTTCTCCGCCAGTGCGTCGGCCCTGCGTCATGAAGCCGAGGTCACCGCACGGGCGCTGGCCGAAGCGGTCTGGCGGGCGGGCGGGGAACCCGTCACCCTCCACCCGTATGCCCCCGTCGGCCTCTGCGACCCGGTACTGACCGCCACCCGCATCGCCCGTTTCGACGGCGTCACGCTCCCTGGCGGCGGGGACCTCTCACCGCACCTCTGCGGGGCCGACGGGACCCACGAGGCGGTCTACGACGTGGACCACGAACAGGACGCCCTCGACCTGGATGGAGGTGGCCCGCCAGGCGTTCACGCTCGGGCTGCCTCCGCTGGCGGTCTGCCGCGGCCTCCAGGCCGTCAACACCGTCCGGGGCGGCACCCTGCACCAGGACATGGGCGGGCCGGGCCGGGAACACCGGCACGTCCGGCACACGGTGTCCCTCACGCCCGACTCCGCCGTCGCGGCCGTCACCGGGGCCGGGCGGATCCGGGCGTCCTGCTACCACCACCAGCACGTCGACCGGCTCGGCGCGGGACTCGTCGTCACCGCCCGCGCCGCCGACGGCACGGTCGAGGCCGTGGAGGCCACCGGAACCGGCGGCTGGTTCCTGGCCGTGCAGTGGCACCCCGAGGACACCGCGGCGACGGACCCGGCCCAACAGCGCCTGTTCGACGCCCTCGTGCTCGCCGCGCGCGCGAGACCCGGCCGGACCGGCGGCGGTTCACCCCGTGCCGGGTCTCCGACTCATCCCACACCCATACCACCCACAGCACGGCGAACGAGTCCGACCCCGTGATACGACGACGGCCGCGCGGCTCGTGAGGCGTACCGATCAAGCGCGCGCGTCCCTGCTGCGGCACGCGCCGGCAGGCGTGCCGCCCGTCGACGGGACGCGAAACGCCACCCCGCCCGGCACAGCCGAACAGGCCGCCCACCAGGAGGGCTGCTCCGCCCCCGCCTGCCACGGGCCGTCGGCGCGGTCATTCCCTTCCGGGGCGTCCCGTCCGGCTCCGGCCGCGCCTCATCCTCCGGGCGCCCCGCTGCGCAAGCCGGACATGACCAGGTCGAGGAGCCTGGCGGCACGGGGGCGCCAGTCCTGGCGGGGATCGAGTTGCCACAGGCCCGCTATGGCGAGCAGGAAGTCGTCGGCGGTGACTCCGGGGCGTATGGTGCCGGCGTCCTCGTTGGCGCGGAGCAGGAGTTCCGCCGCGTGGGCCACCGGTGTGGGGGAGGGCTTGGCGGGGCCGCCGGGCACGCTGGTGACCTGCCTTATCGCGTCGGCCAGTCCGGCCTTGGCCATGGCGAACTCGGCGAGCCGGTCCATCCAGGCGCGCAGGGCCTCCTCGGGTGGCCGGGTGGCGAGCAGGTGTGCGGCGCTGTCGGCGACCTGCCGCATCTCGTGGCGGTAGATCTCCAGGACGAGTGATTCGCGGTTGGGGAAGTTGCGGTAGAAGGTGCCCTGCCCGACACCGGCCTTCTTGGCGATCTGGCTCAGCGGGGTGTCGGCGCAGCGCGACAGTTCGGTGAGTGCCACTTCCAGGATGCGCTCGCGGTTGCGCTGTGCGTCCGAGCGCTGGGGTGGGTCCTGCCGCGGCACGCGTCCTCCTCACGGCGTGGCCGGATGACGTGGCCGAACCTCGCCCTTGCTAAGCGGACAGCTGTCCGTTACGTTTCCCACAACCGGACAGCTGTCCGGTCGCATCCACCATAGCGGCGGGGGCGGCTCCACGGGAGTCGGTCACTTCCCCCGGCTCCTGCACCCTGCACCTGCGTTTCGCGCCGCCCTCGCGGTGCCCACCGTACGGCGTCCCACCCGCGCCGCACCCGGCAGCCGGTCCTCCGTTCGTCCCGAACATGCGAAAGAAGCAGCTCATGGTCCCATCGACGTCCAGTGTCATCACTTTGGACATCAACGGAGAGAAGCACACACTGCCCGTCGACCACCGCACCACCCTGCTCGACGCCCTGCGCGAGCGCCTCGATCTCACCGGTACCAAGAAGGGCTGCGACCAGGGGCAGTGCGGGGCCTGTACGGTCCTGCTGGACGGACGCCGGTCCGTCGCCTGCCTGCAACTGGCCGTGGCGGCCGAGGGCCGGGAGATCACCACCATCGAAGGCGTGGCCGACGGCGAACGGCTGCACCCCGTGCAGCAGGCCTTCCTCGAACTGGACGGTTTCCAGTGCGGCTACTGCACCCCGGGCCAGATCTGCTCGGCGATCGGGATGCTCGGGGAACACGCGGCGGGCTGGCCGAGCGCCGTCACCGAGGACGTCCGCCCCGAAGCGGGGCCCCCGGCCCTGACCGCCGAGGAGATACGCGAGCGGCTGAGCGGGAACCTGTGCCGTTGCGCCGCGTACGTGTCCATCGTCGACGCGGTGGCCCGCGCCGCCGGCGCCCGGCCGGACGGGAAACACGTGCACCCCGCGACGGGTGCCGAGGAGGCCGTGGCATGAGGGAGTTCGCCTACGAGCGCGCGCACGACGTCGCCGGGGCCGTCGCCCTGCTCGGCTCCGACCCGGACACCCGCTACCTCGGTGGCGGCACCAATCTGGTCGATCTGATGAAGACCGGTGTCGAGAGGCCGGCGCGCCTCGTCGACATCCGCGGCCTCCCGCTGGCCGGGATCGCGACCACACCGGACGGCGGTCTGCGCATCGGCGCCACCGTCACCAACGGCGACCTGGCCGCCCACCCCGAGGTCCGGCGCCGCTACCCGGCGCTCGCCCAGGCGGTGCTGGCCGGTGCCTCCGGCCAGCTGCGCAACATGGCGACGGTCGGCGGAAACCTGCTCCAGCGCACCCGCTGCGGCTACTTCACCGACGTCACCCAGCCCTGCAACAAGCGGGTCCCCGGCAGCGGCTGCCCCGCGATCGAGGGGGAGCACCGCAACCACGCGATCCTGGGCGCTTCCGGCCACTGTGCGGCCGTACACCCCTCGGACATGGCCGTGGCCCTGACCGCCTTCGACGCCGTCGTCCGGTACGAGACGGCGAACGGACCGGGGGAGGTGCCGCTCGCCGACTTCTACCTGCCCGTCGGGGACACCCCGCACCGGGAGACCGCCCTGCCGCCGGGCGCGCTGATCACCGGCCTCACGCTGCCGCCCGCCCCGGTCGCCGCCCGCTCCCGCTACCGCAAGGTCCGCGAGCGCGCCTCCTACGCCTTCGCCATCGGCTCCCTCGCCGCCGCGCTCGACGTCCGTGACGGCGTCGTCCACGACGCGCGCCTGGCCCTCGGCGCCGTGGCCTCCCGCCCGTGGCGGGCGTCCGCGGCCGAGCGGGTCCTGACCGGCGCACCGGCCACCGCGGAGACCTACGCCGTTGCGGCGGACGCCGAGCTGGCGGCGGCACGGCCGCTGCCGCACAACGGCTACAAGGTGACCCTCGTCCGCAACCTGGTGGTGGCCGTCCTGACCGAACTCGCCGAGGAGAGCGCACGATGACCGCCGTCACCACCGGAGCACCCGCGCAGGCGCCTTCCCTCGGCACCGGCCACACCCGTGTCGAGGGCAGGGACAAGGTCACCGGAGCGGCCCGCTACGCCGGCGAAGTGCCCTTCGCCGGCCTGGCCCACGGCTGGCTGGTCCTGTCCACGGTCGCCCGCGGCCGCATCCGGACCCTCGACACCGAGGCCGTCCTCGCCATGCCGGGCGTCCTCGCCGTGCTCGACCACACCAACGCCCCGTGCCTGGAGACCGACTACACCGGCCTGCTGGGCATGCGCCCCGACCCGACCTGCACGGTCTTCCAGCACGACCGCGTGCCGCACCGGGGCTGGCCGGTGGCGCTGGTCGTCGCGGAGACCTCCGAGCAGGCCCGGGAGGCCGCCGAAGCGCTCGTCGTGCACTACGAACAGGAGCCGCACGAGGTCGAGTTCACCGGTGAGCGGCCCGACGCGTACCCGCTGGACGGCCACATGCCGGCCGTGACGGAGAAGGGCGACCTCGACGCCGCGCTCGCCTCCTCGCCCGTCGTCGTGGACGCCGAGTACACCACCCCCGAAGAGCACCACAACCCGATGGAACCCCACGCGGCGACCGCCCGCTGGAACGGCGAACAGCTCGAGGTGATCGACTCCAACCAGGGCGTCACCTGGGTCGCCGGTGAACTCGCCAACCTCTTCTCCCTCGACCCGGCCTCCGTGCGCGTGCGCTCCGAACACGTCGGCGGCGGCTTCGGCAGCAAGGGCGTCCGCGCCCACCAGGTCGCGGCCGTGATGGCCGCGACCGTTCTGCGCCGCCCGGTACGCGTCGTCCTGACCCGGCGCCAGATGTTCTCACTGACCGGCTACCGCAGCCCCACCGCCCAGCGCGTCCGGCTCGGCGCCGGCACCGACGGACGCCTGCGCGCCCTGGAGCACCGAGCCGTCAGCGCCACCTCCACGGTGTACGAGTTCGTCGAACCGAGCGCCGGGGTGGCGCGGGTGATGTACGACGCCGACGCCCACCACACCGCCAACCGTCTCGTACGGCTCGACGTGCCGACCCCGACGTTCATGCGCGCCCCGGGCGAGGCACCGGGGTCGTTCGCACTGGAGTCGGCGCTCGACGAACTCGCCGAGAAGTGCGGGCTGGACCCGGTGGAGCTGCGGCTGCGCAACGAACCCGACCGGGGCCCGGTGTCGGGCCTGCCGTTCGCCGGCCGCCATCTCGTCGCCTGCTTCCGGGAGGGCGCGCGCCGGTTCGGCTGGGCGGACCGGGACCCGCGTCCCGGAGTGCGCCGGGACGGCCGCTGGCTGCTCGGCACCGGTACGGCCGCGGCCTTCTTCCCGGCGGGCGCCGCGCCCTCCACCGCCGCCGCGACCGCGCACCCCGACGGCACCTTCACCGTGCGGATCTCCGCGGCCGACATCGGCACCGGCGCCCGTACCGCGCTCACCCTGGTCGCCGCCGACGCCCTCCAGGTGCCGCCGGAACGCGTCCGGGTGCGCATCGGGGACAGCGCCTTCGGCCCCGCGATGGTCGCCGGCGGTTCCATGGGCACCCGCTCGTGGTCCTGGGCCGTTCGTGAGGCGGCCGGTGAGCTGCGCGAACGGCTGGCGTTCGGCACCGGCATCCCGCCGGAGGGCATCACCGTACGCTCCGACACCACCGCGGCCGTCGCGGCGCTGCCGCCCGCCGAACGCCACTCCTTCGGCGCGCAGTTCGCGGAGGTCGCCGTGGACGTCGGCACCGGCGAGGTACGGGTGCGGCGCATGCTCGGCATCTTCTCCGCGGGCCGGATCGTCAACCCGCTCACCGCCCGCAACCAGTTGCTCGGCGGCATGGTGTGGGGCATCTCCATGGCCCTGCACGAGGAGGCCGTACGGGACCGCGCCTCGGGCGGCCACGTCGGCGCCGACCTCGCGGGCTACCACGTGGCCACCCACGCCGACGTGCCCCGGATCGAGGCGGACTGGCTCGATGACACGGACCCCGACGACCCGGTCGGCATCAAGGGCATCGGAGAGGTCGGCGTCGTCGGCGCCGCGGCGGCGATCGCCAACGCGGTCTGGCACGCGACCGGCGTGCGCCACCGCAACCTGCCCATCCGGCCCGACCGGGTCCTGTCGGCCGTCGCGGGAGCACCGGATGCTTGATCTGGCCGGCCCACTGTGCCACTGGATCGAGGAGGGCCGCGACTTCGCCGTCGCCACGGTGGTGGCGGTCGGCGGCAGCGCACCGCGCGGTCCCGGCGCGGCCCTGGCCGTCGACGGCGCGGGCACGGTCATCGGCTCGGTCTCCGGCGGCTGTGTGGAGGGCGCGGTGTACGACCTGTGCCGCGAGGCGCTGCGCACCGGCCAGAGCGTGCTCGAACGGTTCGGCTACAGCGACGAGGACGCCTTCGCCGTGGGCCTGACCTGCGGCGGGACGATCGAGGTGCTGGTCACCCCGGTGGCCGACGGGGCTCCCGCGCGGACCGTCCTCAGCGCGGCGCTGTCGGCCGCCGCGCAGGGCGGACCGGCGGCCCTCGCCCGGGTCGTCCGGGGCCCCGCCGAGCTGCTCGGCCGGGCCTTGCTGGTCCGCCGCGACGGCACCTTCGAGGGCGGTCTGGGCGGCCGTCCGGAGCTGGACCGGGCGGCGGCGGCCGAAGCCCGCACCCTGCTGGAGGCGGGCCGCACCGGCACGGTGGAGCTGTCGGCGAGGGAAGCGGGACGGGAGCCCCTCCGCAGGGAGTCCGAGGAGGGCGCGCACTGTCCCGGTGGCCTCACCCTGCTCGTCGAGTCGAACGTGCCGCCCCCGCGCATGATCGTCTTCGGCGCGGTGGACTTCGCGTCGGCGCTGGCCCGGGCCGGCAAGTTCCTCGGCTACCACGTCACCGTCTGCGACGCCCGGTCCGTCTTCGCCACCCAGGACCGGTTCCCGGACGCCGACGAGGTCGTCGTGGACTGGCCGCACCGCTACCTGCGGCGCACCGCGACCGACGCCCGTACGGTCCTGTGCGTGCTCACCCACGACGCGAAGTTCGACGTACCCCTGCTGAAGGTGGCCCTGCGGTTGCCGGTCGCGTTCGTCGGGGCGATGGGCTCGCGCCGCACCCACGAGGACCGCAACCGGCGTCTGCGGTCGGAAGGCGTCACCGAACGGGAGCTTGCCCGGCTCCGCTCACCGATCGGCCTCGATCTCGGCGCCCGCACACCGGAGGAGACCGCGCTGTCCATCACGGCGGAGATCGTCGCCGCGCGACGGGGCGGGACGGGGGCCCCACTGACCGGGACGAACACACCGATCCACCACGAGGACGGGGAGGACGGACAGCCGGCGGTCGCCTGACGGACGTGGGCCGCCGGGCAGGCGGCGGGGGCCACGGCGCGCCGGCGGTCGCGCGTCAGCGAGGAGCCGTACGGGCCAGGACGAGCACGCATGGTGCCGCCTGAGGGGTCGGAAGCGGTCGGGCAGAACTCCGATGTTCAAACGTCTGATGTTTGTATATGGTGCTCCCATGAAACGCATCAGCGCACCGCGTCGGACAGCCAGCCTCTCCGCACAGATCGTGGACAGTCTCCGCTCGCACATCGAGGCGGGAGGCTGGCCGGTCGGTACGCGGATCCCGCCCGAGCAGGCCCTCATCGAGGAACTGGGGGTCGGGCGCAGCACGCTGCGGGAGGCGATCGGTGCGCTGGTGCACCTCGGCCTGTTGGAGCCCCGGGCCGGCGACGGCACCTATGTCCGCTCCTCCAGCGAGCTCCAGTCGGTCATGGTGCGCCGGGCGAGTTCCGCGCAGCGCGACAACGTGCTGGAGCTGCGGACCGTACTGGAGGAGTACGCCTCCGGAGCCGCGGCCCTGCGCCGCAGCGAGAGTCAGCTGCGGCAGTTGCGGGAGCTGCTGGCCGACGCCGACGCGGCCTGCGCCGGTGAGGACACCTCCGCGGCCACGAACGTCGACGCGCTGTTCCACCGCGCCGTGGTCCGGGCGAGCGGGAACGACCTGCTGATCGAGGTGTACGACCACCTCGGTACGGCCCTCACCTCGTCCCTGGGCGGTCTGCGCTGGGACGCCGTCCACGCCGAGGAGCACGCCCGTCTGCACCGGCGGCTCGTCGACGCGATCGATGCCCGCGACCAGAGCGGCGCCCGCGAAGCGGCGGCCGCGATCGTCCAGCTCACCCGCGACCACGAGACCGGGACGCCACGAGCGGGGGAGGACCGGTGAGTTCGCGGTCGGCTCCGATGTCGCGTCAGCACTCCGCCCTCGTACCCCGGGCCCCCGAACCCGCCCGGCCCGCCGTCTCCGTCGCTCTCCTCATCGCGATCTGCCTCGTCGCGGCGAACCTGCGCACCACCCTCACCGGCGTCGGCGCGCTGCTGCCGGAGATCGAGCAGGGCAGCGGCCTGACAGCGAGCTGGGGCGGACTGCTGAGCACCCTCCCGCTGCTGACGTTCGCCGCCACGTCGCCCCTGGTCGCCCGGGCCTCCCGCCGGTTCGGCAGCGCTCGCCTGCTGGTGGCGGCGCTCGGCGCGCTGGCCGTCGGAACGGTCGTCCGCTCCCTTCCTTCCGTCGTCTGCCTGTTCGCCGGAACGGTGATCCTCTCCGCGGCCATCGCGTTCGGCAACGTGCTGCTGCCCGCCCTGATCAGGCAGAGCGTGCCCGCGCACCGGATCCAGGGCGTCAGCGCTCTCTACGTGACCGTCATGGGTCTCATGGCCGCGGTCTCCTCCGGAGTCTCCGCGCCCCTGGCCCACACCGTGCCGGGTTCCTGGCGCACCGCGCTGGCCTGGGGCGTCGCCTTCACCGTCGCGGCGTTGCTCGCCTGGCTGCCCCGGCTGCGGAGCGACGAGCCACCACCGCCCGCCGGCGCGGCCCACAGCCCGGTGCCCTGGCGGTCGCGGCTCGCCTGGCAGGTGACCTTCTTCATGGGCCTTCAGTCCCTGGCCTTCTACACCGCCGTCGCGTGGCTGCCCAGCATCCTGATCGACCGCGGCACCAGCAGCACCGCGGCCGGATGGACCCTGTTCTCCTACCAGGTGGTGTCCCTGGCGGCCAGCAGCCTCCTGCCGCTGCTCACCCGGGGCCGCCGCGACCAGCGCTGGACCGCGGCCGGGGCCTCGGTCCTCGTGGCGGGCGGCTTCACCGTACTGGTCACCGCCCCCGCGCTGTCCGTCCTGGCGTGCACCCTGCTCGGACTCGGCGGCGGCGCGTGCCTCGTCCTCGCGCTGACCTTCCAGAGCCAGCGCGCCGGCAGCTCCGGCGAAGCCGCCGCGCTGGCGGGAATGGCCCAGTCCATCGGCTACCTCGTGGCGGCGGCCGGCCCCCTCCTCCTCGGCATCCTGCACGACACCACACACAGCTGGACCCTTCCGCTCACCGTCCTGGCCGTCCTCGGCATCGCCACGGCAGTCGCCGGACACGGCGCCGGACAGGACCGCCACATAGCTCAGCCCTCCCGCTGACCCGGTCACCGAGCCCGACCGGCGACCCTTCCCACACGAACCGGCTTCCACGGCCGCGAAGGAGATCACCCATGTCCCGCTCCCGCCCCTTAACCGACGAGCTCGACGCACGTACCCACCGACGCAGCGCCCACCTCCACGCGACCGACGCCCAGTTCCGTGACACCGCACCCCTGGACGCCGTCACCGAGGCGATCCGGCGGCCCGGACTGCCGCTCGCCGCCCTGGTGGCCACGGTGATGGACGGGTACGCGGAGCGCCCCGCCCTGGGCGAGCGTGCCACGGAGCCGGTCACCGACCCGGAGACGGGCCGCACCACACTGCGCCTCCTGGAGCGGTTCGACACGCTCACCTACGGCGAACTGTGGCAGCGGGTCGGCGCGGTGGCCTCCGAGTGGCGGCACCACCCCGAACACGCCCTGGCACCGGGCGACTTCGTCGCCGTCCTCGGACCCACGAGCGCCGAGTACACCGTGGTGGACCTGGCGTGCGTCCGCTCCGGCGCGGTGTCCGTCCCGCTCCAGGCCGGTGCCACGGCGGAACACCTGGCACCCATCGTCCAGCAGAGCGGACCGCGCCTGCTCGCGGTGCACATCGACCACCTGGAGGCCGCGCTCCAGGTGGCGGCCGGCGCCTCCGCACTGCGCAGGATCATCGTCATGGGCCATCATCCCGAGGTCACCGCCCACCGTGAGCAACTGGACTCCGCACGCACCCGGCTCGCGGCCCAGGACCGGGACATGGCCCTGGACACGCTGGCGTCGGTCATCGGCCGGGGGAGTGCGCTGCCGCCGCTCCCGCAGGTCCCCGAGGGTGCGGCGGCCGACACGCTCAGCGCCCTGATCTACACCTCGGGCAGCACCGGCGCCCCCAAAGGCGCCCTGTACCCCGAGCGTCTGGTCAGGCAGTTCTGGATCGACTTCGTACCCGGCCAGGGAGACCGGCCCTCCATCGCCCTGAACTACCTGCCGCTGAGCCACATGATGGGCAGGGGCGTGCTGTTCGGCACGCTGGCCAAGGGGGGCCTCGCCTGCTTCGCGGCGTCCAGCGACCTGTCGACCCTCTTCGAAGACCTCTCCCTGGTCCGTCCCACCGAGTTGCTCATGGTTCCCCGCATCTCCGACATGCTCTTCCAGCACTACCGGGCCGAGGTGCGCCGCCGGGCCGGGACGGGCGGCGGTGCGGCCGGACCGGCGGAACAGGTCATGGAGGAACTGCGGGAGGAGGTCATGGGCGGCCGCCTCCTGTGGGCCGCCAGCGCCTCGGCCCCGCCGAGCGCCGAGACGACGGCGTTCGTCGAGGACTGCCTCCAGGTCCGGCTGCTCGACGCCTACGGATCGACGGAAGGCGGTATCGTCTCCCTCGACGGCCGGGTGCTGCGCCCGCCGGTGACCGACCACAGGCTGGCCGACGTACCCGAACTGGGATACTTCGCAACCGACTCGCCGTACCCGAGGGGCGAACTGCTCGTCAAGTCCGAGCGACTCGTGCCCGGTTACTTCCGGCGCCCCGATGCCACCGCCGAGGTCTTCGACGAGGACGGCTTCTACCGTACGGGCGACATCATGGCCCGCGTCGGCCCCGACGAACTCAGGTACGTCGACCGCCGCTCCAACGTCCTCAAGCTGTCCCAGGGCGAATTCGTCACCGTCTCCCGTCTGGAGGCCCTGTTCCACGGCAGCCCGGCCGTCCGGCAGATCTTCCTGTACGGCAACAGCACCCGCGCCCACCTGCTCGCGGTCGTCGTACCGACGCAGGACGCCCTCGACCGCGCCGCCGGGGACGCCGGGCGTCTCAGGACGATCCTGCGGCAGTCCGTGCGGGAACGCGCCGTCGAGGCGGGACTGAACTCCTACGAGGTCCCCCGGGCCCTCCTCGTCGAAACCGAGCCGTTCACACAGGAGAACGGGTTGCTCTCCGCAGTGCGCAAGCCGCTGCGTCCCGCCCTGACGAAGCGCTACGGCGCGCGTCTCGAAGCCCTGTACGCCGAGCTGGCCGACCGCGAGGCCGACGAACTGCGGGCACTGCGTGAGGCCGGCGCCGATCAGCCGGCGGCGACGACCGTACTGCGGGCCGCGCAAGCGCTTCTCGGACAGGAGGAAGGCGAGGTGGAGGCCGGCACACGCTTCGCCGAACTCGGCGGTGACAGCCTCACAGCGCTGTCGTTCTCCCAGGCGCTGAAGGAGATCTTCCACGTCGACGTCCCTGTCGACGTGATCATCAACCCGGTCAACTCGCTGCGCCAGGTGGCCGATCACATCGAGCGGACGCTCGCGTCGGAACACCGCCGGCCCACCGCGGCCAGTGTCCACGGCCCTGCCGCGACACGGCTGGACGCCGCCGACCTACGGCTGGAGGCGTTCCTCGACGCCCCCACCCTCGCTCGGGCGCAACGGGCGCCCGGCCCACTGCCCCAGGCCCGGACCGTCCTGCTGACCGGCGCCAACGGCTACCTGGGCCGCTTCCTGTGCCTGGAGTGGCTGGAACGCATGGCGGAGCGCGACGGCACGCTGGTGTGCGTGGTCCGCGGCTCCTCCGCGCAGACGGCCCGCGCACGGCTCGACGCGGCCTTCGACAGCGGCGACCAGGAACTCGTGGAACGGTACCGCGAGGTCGCCGCCCGGCACCTCGAAGTGATCCCCGGCGACATCGGGGAACCGAGCCTCGGGCTCGACGAGGAGACCTGGCGGCGACTTGCCGGCACCGTGGACCTGATCGTCCACCCGGCGGCACTGGTCAACCACGTCCTGCCCTACGACCAGCTGTTCGGACCCAACGTACGGGGAACGGCCGAACTGATCAGGCTCGCCGTCACCTCCCGGATCAAGCAGTTCACCTACCTGTCGACGGTCGCCGTCGCCTTCGGGAACGAGGCGGCGGCCGACGAATCGGCGGACATACGCACCGCCTGCGGGACACGCGACCTCGAAGGCGACTACGCCGACGGTTACGCCGCCAGCAAATGGGCCGGCGAGGTGCTGCTGCGCGAGGCGCACGAACGGCTCGGTCTGCCGGTCGCCGTATTCCGCTCGAACCTGATCCTCGCCCACCCGCGCTACCGCGGCCAGCTCAACATCCCGGACGTCTTCACCCGCCTCCTGCTGAGCCTGCTGGCCACAGGCATCACACCCGGCAGCTTCTACGCCCGGGGCGCCGGCGACGGCAGCGCGCACTACGACGCGCTTCCCGTGGACTTCACCGCACGGGCCGTCACCGCGCTGGGCGACGACGCACGGGAAGGCCACCGGACCTACCACGTGGTCAACCCGCACGAGGACGGCATCTCCCTCGACACGTGCGTCGACTGGCTGACGGCAGCCGGACACCCCCTCACCCGGGTTCAGGACCACGCCGAGTGGCTCGACCGCTTCGAGACCGCCCTGCGGGCCCTGCCCGACCGCCGGAAGCGGCACTCGCTGCTCCCTCTGCTGCACGCCTTCGCCAAGCCGGAGAAACCTGTGGCCGGCTCCGCCCTGTCGGGGGAGCGGTTCCGCGCGGCGGTACGGGCCGCGGCCCTCGGCGAGGACGACGACATCCCTCGTCTGTCACCCGCCCTGATCACCAAGTACGTGACGGACCTTCGGGCGCACCGCCTCCTGTGACGTCACCCCGCCGGCCGCCGAACCAGTGAGCAGGGGAAAGGGGTGGCCGGCTGCCGGCTGCTCTGGTGAGAATGGGCGGATGATCGCGTCTTCGCCCCGAGAACCTGTCGAGGCTCCCCGTATCGTCACCGATCTCGCGGCCGGACAGCCGGTGCGGGCCGTATGGAGGAACGAGCTCGGCGGGCTGACGTTCCAGGTCGGCTCGGGTGAGACGCGGCAGTTCGTGAAGTGGACGCCGGCCGGCAGCGGCATCGATCTCTCGGCCGAGGTGGCGCGTCTGCGGTGGGCGGCGAGGTTCACGGCGGTGCCGCGGGTGATCGGCGAGGGCGCCGACGAAGCGGGGAGCTGGATCATCACCCGTGGCCTGCCCGGACGCACGGCGGTGGACGACCACTGGAAGCGCGATCCCGGCACCGCCGTACGCGCGGTCGGCTCCGGCCTGCGGGCCTTCCATGACGCGCTGCCCGTCACGGACTGCCCGTTCGGCTGGTCGGCCGAAACGCGCCTGGAGCGTGCGCGGTCACGAGCAGCCGCGGACCCGGTCAGCCGGGCGGACTGGCCCGAGGACCTCCCACACTTCGGCACGGTCGAGCACGCGCTCGGCGCCCTCGCCGACATCCCGCCGGTCGACCGGCTCGTCGTCTGCCACGGCGACGCCTGCGCCCCCAACACCCTGGTCGCAGACGACGGTACGTGGAGCGGACACGTCGATCTCGGCACGCTCGGTGTCGCCGACCGTTGGGCGGACCTCGCCGTCGCCACCTGGAGTACGCGGTGGAACTACGGTCCAGGATGGGAGGAGCCGCTGCTCGAAGCCTACGGAGTCGAGCCGGACCCGGAACGCATCAGGTACTACCGACTGCTGTGGGAACTGGCGGACTGAGCACGCATCGGACAGCGGCGTGGTCAGAGCCGCCTGAGCCGGGGGCTGCACGCGAGCAATTCCGTGCCGCTGTCCCGCTTCGCGGCCGGCACAGGGTTGATCGACCAGGAGGCGCGGGGCAGCGGGCGCCGGGCCGGCAGAGTCAGCCGGCGGACACGCAGCGGCAGCGAAACGGCGGACCGGTCCCGGGCCGGAGCCGACAGCAACCGGGCCCGGCCTCCGGTCAGCCGCCGGTCCGCCACCGCCCGCTGATGCCGCCGCCGGTACATTCCCGGCCGTCACCCGCCGCCTGCGGTGTACACGCCTGGCCGGCCGGCGACGTGCCTCGACGGCTCCGGCCCGGCTGGTTCCAGCCGGGCCGGGTCTTCGACCTCACCCAGCCCCTGGACCAGGTGCCGTCGGTCCTCTGGGCGCCGACCATGTCGACACCGGCGAAGCCGGACAGGGTGCAGGTGCGGTTGCTCTTGTTCGTGAACCAGATGAACGCCTGCGTCTGGTGAGGGCGTGGCACCGCCTCTGCCCGAGCCGCCGGCGTGCACACGGGCGGCCTGCTCGCCGGGGCGCGGGGCGGCGGTCAGCCGATGTGCCAGGTGAAGGTACCGCCGTTGTGGGCGGCGACGGCGAACATCACGATCATGAGGACGATGTCGGCCACGCCGAGGCCGATGTCCCACTTCGCCATCGCGGAGCCGGTCCGCCGCATGGCCACGGCGCCGAAGATGATGGCCAGCGGCCCCAGGACGATCGGCAGGACGAACAGGCCGACGATGCCGCAGACCAGTCCCGCGATCGCCAGGCCGCTGGTCCGGCTCGTCTTGTGGGTGCTTGTGCTGTAGGACGACATCCGTATCTCCCCAACTGTCGTTACTGTTTTCTTACCTCTCCTTCGCTTCTCCTCTGGTTGCCCCCCACGGCCGGGTCATGCCTGACGGATGTGCACACAAGCCATCCGTCTCACAGCGGAGTTGGGCACCCGGTGCGGTCCTGTGCCTGGGCGCGCCGCGCCGGCCGGCGGGCCACGCCTCCGGCACCGCCCCGGTTCCCCATGCTGCCGCGGGTCGAGGGGTGCTCACACGCCCTTAGCAGTCGGCCGGGGGTGGGGAGGTCCGTCCGCCTGCGTGCCACCGCATCACGGCCGGGCGCCGGTGTAGCCCCGGGCACGGACGAGGTCGTGGGCCAGGAGGGTGAAGGCGCGGGCGGCGGCGGTCTCGTATCCGCCGTCGCGTCGCAGCAGGGTGACCGTGCGGGCGGGCAGGGCGGGTTCGAGGGGGACGGGGGTGAGCCGGGGGTGGTCGTGGGTGATGGCGTCGGGCAGCACGGTGGCGACCGGGGTGCGCCGGACGATCTCGACCAGGGCCTGGACGGAGTTGGCCTCCACCGCGATGCGCGGCTGCACACGATGCGCCGCGAAGTGCGCGTCGATATGACCCCGCGTCGCGAAGTCACCGCTGAGCAGTGCGAGTTGCAGCTCCGCCAGGTGCCCGACGGGGAGCGGCCGGGGCAGGTCGTCCTCGGTGGCACGCGCGCCGGTGACCAGGCTCAGGGTCTCCGTGAACAGGGTCGCGGCGCCGACGCCGGGCAGGTGGACGCCGGCGAAGGCGATGCCCAGGTCGACGTCGTCGGCGAGCAGGGCCGACTCGATGCGGTCCTGGGGCATCTCCCTGACGTTCACGGTGATGCCCGGGTGCCGGTCGTGCAGCTCCGCGACCAGGGGGCCCACCAGATAGGCGGTGAACGTGGGTGTCACGGCCAGCCGCAGGTGCCCCCGGGCGAGGTCCCGGACGTCCCGGACGGCGCGCTCGGCGGCCGCCAGGTCCCGCAGCGCGCGGCGGGCGTGGTGTGCGTACGTCTCGCCGGCGTCGGTGAGCCGGACCCGGCGGGCGGTGCGGTCGAGCAGTTGGGCCCCCACCGCCCGCTCCAGCTGCCTGACCTGCTGGGAAAGGGTCGGCTGGGAAACGCGTAGTTCCTCGGCGGCACGGGTGAAGCTGCCGTGTTCGGCGACGGCGAGCAGGTAGCGCAGATGACGTAGCTCCGGAGTCACGGATACCACTATAGGTGTGAGCAATAGGAAGCATGCCCAGGGCGTCTTGGACTCTATAGACGCAGTTCGTGCAGGGTGGACGTACCGAGCCCGACGGGCCGGGATCCACTGGAAGGGAGTGACCCATGCGCGACCTCGCCGAGGGCGTCAGGTGCTATCAGCGGGACGTCCACCCCGCCAGGGCGGAGCTGTTCGACCGGCTCGCCGGGCACCACGGGCCGCACACGCTGTTCATCGGCTGCTCCGACGCCCGGGTGGTCCCGGAGCTGATCACGTCGAGTGAGCCGGGCGAGCTGTTCGTCGTGCGGACGGCGGGCAACCTGGTGCCGGCCCACGCGCCGGGGCCCGACGCCGTGGCGGCCGGCGTCGAGTACGCGGTCGCCGTACTCGGCGTCTCCGACATCGTGGTGTGCGGGCACTCGGGCTGTGGCGCCATGACGGCCCTGGCCCGGGCGCAGGACCTCAGCGGTGTGCCGGCCGTCGCCGACTGGCTGCGGCACGCCGACGCATCGCTGGCCCGCACGGCGGCGTCCGGGGACGTCGCGGCCCTGGTGCGGCAGAACGTGCTCGCCCAGCTCGCGAATCTGGCCACCCATCCCTCGGTCGCCCGCGGGCTGGCCGAGCACACCCTCGCCCTGCACGGATGGGTCTACGACATCGCCACCGGCGGAGTCGAGACCGTCGGCGCCACGCCTGTGGCCACCTTTCGCGCCGCCTGACGCCGCGCAGGCCCCCGGCCCGCGCGCCCCACGACCCCGGCGCCTGCCGTGCAGCGGCGCGCCGGGTGCTCCCTCACCCTGGAACCCAGGAAGGAAACACTCCTCATGGTGCACGCACAGTACGACCCCGCCGCCCGGCAAGCCCTCGCCGTGACCGCGGTCGAGGCCAAGATCCGCAAGGACCTCAGCTGGCAGCGCATCGCGGACGCGGCCGGCCTGTCGGTGGCCTTCACCACCGCCGCCGTACTCGGCCAGCACGCCCTGCCCGAGCCGGCCGCGCGGGCCGTGGGCGAGCTGCTGGACCTGGACGCCGACGCGGTGACCCTGCTCCAGACGATCCCCACCCGGGGATCGATCCCCGGCGGCATCCCCACCGACCCGACCATCTACCGCTTCTACGAGATGCTCCAGGTGTACGGCACCACCCTCAAGGCGCTGGTGCACGAGCAGTTCGGCGACGGCATCATCTCCGCGATCAACTTCAGGCTGGACGTGAAGAAGGTCGCCGACCCCGAGGGCGGCGAGCGCGCGGTCATCACCCTGGACGGCAAGTACCTGCCCACCAAGCCCTTCTGACCCCTCTCGGCGTCCCCCGCCCGCCGGGGCGGGCCGGCGGTCCACCGCGCCGCCCCGCCCCGGCACCCGACCCCTCCACCGAAAGGCACGTGTGATGGACTTCGCGCAGCGCACCATCGACATCGCCCGCCGCAACGTCGACGAGGGCGGCCGCCCGTTCGCGACCGTCATCGTCAAGGACGGCGAGATCCTCGCCGAGAGCCCCAACCTGGTCGCGCAGACCGCCGATCCCACCGCCCACGCCGAGATCCTCGCCATTCGCGCGGCGTGCACCGCGCTGGGCACCGAACACCTGGTCGGGGCCACGATCTACGTCCTGGCCCAGCCCTGCCCGATGTGCCTGGGCGCGCTGTACTACTGCTCGCCGGACGAGGTCGTCTTCCTCACCACCCGCGACGCCTACGAACCGCACTATGTCGACGACCGCAAGTACTTCGAACTCGACACCTTCTACGGCGAGTTCGCCAAGGACTGGCGGGAGCGCCGGCTGCCGATGCGCCACGAACCCCGTGCGGCCGCGGTCGACGTCTACCGGCGCTGGCAGAAGCGCAACGGCGGCGAACGCCGGGTCACCGGCGCTCCCACCGCCGGCTGAGCGGGCGGCCATGGGACCCGCCGGAACGACCGCCTCCGGACTGCCCCATCCGTCGCGCGCCGTCGGACCGGCCGCCGCCGCGTTCGAGCCGGGGACGAGCCGTCCGGCTCGCCCCCGGCCGGGGCCGGCGGCCTGGTCCTGACGCGGGACCGCGACCGGGTGCGCGCCGGCCGCCGTCGCCGGATACCCGTCGTGGTCCGTGCCCGCGGGATGCGCCGACGGGCCGCCCGTCGGTCTGCTCCTGATGGCCGGTGACCGCCAGGACGCCGAACTCGGCGGGTGCTGCACACGCAGCCGGGAGAGCCGGGGAAAGCGGGCTGAATTTCGTCTTCTATCGCGAGGATCCGGTTCTCTCGTACATTATCGTTGCCCCCTCAATCAGTGCGCGAGCGGGGGGCCGCTGGGCCTTCGACGCCGACATCGCTCCGCTTTCCCCCTTCCTCCTCTCGGATCCGCACGGCGCCAGACCTGCCTGGCCACCACCCTGGAAGACCCTTTACCTCCCCTGGTTCCAGTCTTTCCGACATACCCCGGCACCGTGCACATCGCAACGAGAGCGCAATGACGTCATGGCGCCGTGAACATGAATGCACCAAACCTCTCCCAAGCGGGTTGACCGCCGATGCGCGGAAAGTGCTCAGTACAGGTGTTCGGAAAGCACTCAGTAGCGTGCGGAAAACGCACAGCAGGCCCCGGGAGGACCCATGACCGTCTCCGTCAACCGCACCGCCAAGGTCACCACGCTCACCTGGACCCGGACCGACGACCCACAGAGCCACATCGCCCAGGCCGTCGAGAGCGGACACCTGGAAGCCGCCCTGACCGTCCTCGGCCTGCGGGACTACCACGACCTGGCGAGCCTGCCCAAGGCCCAGCGCGCCAGGCTGCTGCGCCACACCGCCGCCCTCACCAACGAACTGACCCGACGCGTACGGCACCTGACCGTCGCCCACCGCCACCACGGCGCCTCCTGGGCGGAACTCGCCTTACTCCTGGTGAGCGACTCCGAGGCCCACGGCACCGCCCGCGGCACCTACGACGCGGGCCTTCGCCAGATGGGCCTCGCCGGCACCGACACCGGCACCGCCCACGCCTGACCTTCCTGGCGGAGCCGACCGGAACCTGATCGTCACGGCAGGAAGGCTGGGGCGTCATGCGCCTGAGCGTCGGGGAGGGCGTCTACAACGCGGTCGGCGTGCGGAGACGGCCGGGGTCCGTGTCGTACTGGCGGGCGTGCGGCCCGAGGTCGCCGGTGGTGATCTCGAAACGGGCGTCCGTGCAGGACATGGTGCGGCCGGCCGCGCAGCCGATGCCATCCCGGCCGTCGCTGCGCACGGTGGCTCTCCGGCCGCCTTCGGCAAGGAGGGCCGGCGCACGACGGCCGACGCGCTGCGCACACCGCTCGGCGTGTCCCGGCCCGGGCTGGTGAGCGAGCCGGCCGAGGCCGGTCAGGGAGCATCACCGGTCCAGTCCCAACGGCCCGGGTCACCGGGGCGCGGGTCGTACAGGGCCCGGCCGCCGGCGCCGAACCGCCCCAGCTCGGTGGAGAGCGCGACACCGGCCTCGTCCTGCGTCCGGCCGGTGATGTCGAGCAGCAGGCCGTCCAGCGGGCCGCCGACCAGTTCGGCGTAGCGCCGGCCGGGTCGCGGGCCGGGCTGATCGTGGTCGGCGCCGTAGACCCGGCGGCGTAGCAGCTGTTCCTCATCACGGTCCATCCGTTCAGCCTGGCAGCTGCCACTGACAACGAGGCCCGGTCGTGGCACCTGCGGAAGCGAGGGAGCCAGGTGCCGCCGGCCTTCCGCCCGGGCTCGGCCTGGTCCTGCCCCTGCCGCCGGTACCCGCCCCGGCCAGGCTTTGCCATACCTCGGCGACGGCCTGCGGTCGCAGTCCCCGCAGAGCCGGTCTGGATTTCCGGGCGGTGCCCCAGCCGACGCGCTCGACCGCCCGCCACCGTCCGCCGGTGAACGCGGCACCGCAGTCGGTGCGGACGGGACGGCAGGCGTACCGCTGGAACTGCCGCCGCCACGCCCCCGTCGCGTGCCGGATCGTGGCGCTCTTGCCCGTCGGCCGCTGCGGTCTCGGCGGTGATCGCCGGACACGGGGCGGGATACGTCCTGGCCGTCTCCTGCCGGACCGAAGTGCACACCCCTGCCGGCAAGTTCCGTGTCGACGTGCTGAGCGCGCAAGGTGCCCCGACGCGGTTGGCAGCAACGGTCCGCGTGCCCCGGCGCGAAAGGCTTGCGCCGATACGACCGGGCCGCCGTCGATCTGGTTGCCACCCACTCGGCGGGCATCTGCCGACTGCCGATCCGCCGCCACCGCGCCACCGGCACGGTGGCCCGCGCTACGACGAACTCGCCTGCCGATACGAGGCCACCATCCAGGCCACCTTGATACGCCCATACCTGTGAGCCCGACTGACCACATCTCGAGCAGACCGTAGTTCACCGACCCCAGAAGCAACCGAGCGAAGCCGGCGCGGCCCGAGAGGCCCCTCAGACCGCCGTCAGCGCCGCCAGGGCGCGGTCCATCGCGGCGTTGAACTCCTCCGGCGCCAGCGGCAGCCGGGACTTGACGTCCCGACTCCACCGGTCGGCGAGGACCTCGGCGGAGCCCGCCTCGACACCGTCGAGCGCCGCGTCGGCCACGTCCGACGGAGCGATCTTGTCCACGGGCCAGCCCGCGGCCATGTCGGTGTCGGCCAGGCCGAGGTGCACTGCTGTCACGAGCGTGCCCTGTTCGGCGAGCTCCAGGCGGACGCCGTTGGTCATGGCCCAGGCGGCGGCCTTGGTCAGGTGGTAGGCGTTGGAGCCCTTGGCCCCGAACCACGACATGGCGGAGAGGACGTTGACGATCGCACCCCCGCCGTTCCCGGCGAGCGCCGGCGCGAACGCACGGATCATTGCGAGGTGCCCGAACACGTTGGTCTCCAGCTCGTGCCGTACCGCGTCCAGCGAACCGGTCACCAGGTCGGTCCCCGTCTGGATCCCGGCATTGTTGATGAGCAGCGAGATGTCCGGGACGGCCTCGGCGGCGGCCTGCACGGAAGCGGAATCGGTGATATCGAGGGGCAGCACCTCGACCCCGTGCAGGTCCACGGTCTCCGGCCGGCGGGCCGTCGCGTAGACCTTGCGGGCGCCCCGTTCGAGCAGGCGCTGGGCGAAGGCGCGGCCCAGACCGCGGTTGGCTCCGGTGACAAGGGCGACTGAGTTGTTGATGTCCATGCCCGGTACGCTAAAACCTGACGCTGACGTCAGAGGCAAGTGCTGGCCATCAGGGCCTGGGGGAGGAATCACCATGACCGTCGGGCAGGCCGTGGGCGAGCGGCTGATGCGCATCGGCGAGGTGGCACGGGGTGCCGGCGTCTCGGTACGCGCCGTGCGCTACTACGAGCAGCAGGGGCTGCTCATCGCGGAGCGCAGCCCATCAGGCCAGCGCCTCTACCGGCAGGACGCCATCCCCCGGGTCCGTTTCTTCCAGCAGATGTTCGCCGCCGGTCTGACCAGCCGAAAGATCACGGAACTCCTCCCGTGCTGGGACTCCGGGCACACCGACGCCGAGCAACGAGCCATGCTGCGCACCGAGCGCGAGCGCCTCCAGGCCAAGGTCGAGGACCTGCAGGCCGCTCTGGACCGCCTCGACGAAGTCATCGCGATCACTGACACGCACCCGTAAGCGCGGTCGGCCGGACGTGGCACCAGCGATCTACGGCTGGAGTATCGAGCCACCCGTCGCCCCGCGGAGGGACCGCGCTGCGGACCACGCGACGGTAGCGCAGGCGATTCCGGCCCGGAGGAAAGCCGCCATGACGACATCACGCCTCCAAGGTCACGGGGCGCGGCGACGCGCGGGGCGAGCGCCGCGGGGCATCGGACGAGCCGGCACCGCGGGTACGCGGGCTCCTGGTCCAGAGCGCCGCCGTCGCGGCAGACACTGTGCCTCCCGCAGGTCGTGACGCTTGACACGGAGCGCGAGCCTCGGCGTCGTGTGGCGATGCGCCGAGGCATCGTGTTCCCTTCCCGGGCCCCCGTTGCGATGGAGTACAGGCCACGGTGTCGGAGGTTCCCTGACAAGGAGGTCGGTTTCGGCGGTCCCGCTCGGCGGGCCTACACGGTAGCGGGCAGGACGTGGTCGCCGGCCTTGTCCGTGCTCAGGCACAGCGAGCAGACGACCGCGTCATGGGTGGCGCAGGAGCTGAGGTCGGGGCGTTCGTAGGGCTGGTGGCAGACGTGGCAGTCGTAGGTGACCGCGCTCGGGTTGCCGTCGGCGTCGAGCATCGGCTCGTCGATGCCGTCGTCGGTGCGGCGCAGGTAGTACCGGCCCTTGGTGACGATGGCCATCAGCGGGGTGAGGACGAAGGCGATGACGGCGGCGGCGACGGGGGAGTAGGGCTGGAGGGTGTCGCCGAGGGCGTGGAAATACATGGCGATGGACAGACCGGAGGCGGCGACGAAGGCGACCACGCCGACCGGGTTGACGGCGTGCAGCATGCCGCGGCGGAACTCGGGCTGGAGCGGGGAGAGCTTCAGCAGGTACTTGTTGACGCCGATGTCGGTGGCGACGGTGACGACCCAGGCGATGGCGCAGTTGGAGTAGAAGCCGAGGATGTCGTTGAGGAAGCTGAACATGTCGGCTTCCATCAAGGCCAGCGCGAAGCCCAGGTTGACCAGGACGAAGACCATGCGGCCGGGATAGTGCCTGGTGATGCGGGTGAAGGAGTTGGTCCAGGCGAGCGAGCCGGAGTAGGCGTTCGTCACGTTGATCTTGATCTGGCTGATCACGACGAGGACGACGGCCAGCGGGAGCACCAGCCAGGACGGCATCATCGCGTCGAAGGCGCCCTTGAACTGCTGGATCGGCTCGGGCGCGACGTCCGGGCCGACCTTGGCGAGGATGTACACGGCGAGGAAGACGCCGATGGCCTGCTTGAGCGCGCCGAGTACCACCCAGCCGGGACCGGCCATGATGACCGCGGTCCACCAAGTGCGCTTGTTCGCCTCCGTCTTGGGCGGCATGAAGCGCAGATAGTCGATCTGCTCGCCGATCTGCGCGATGAGCGAGAGGCACACACCGGCGCCGAGCAGCACGGAGGCGGTGTCGACGCCGCCGTCGCCGTCGGTGCCGGCGTAGGCGAGGAAGCGGTCGACGGTGCCGGGGTCGGCGGAGATCAGGTAGACCAGCGGGCCGACCATGAGCAGCAGCCAGATCGGGGTCGTCCAGACCTGGAGCTTGCTGAGCGCCTTCATGCCGTAGATCACCAGGGGGATGACCATGAGCGTGGAGACCAGGTAGCCCAGCCACAGCGGGAGTCCGAGGCCCAGCTTGAGGCCCTGGGCCATGATCGAGCCTTCGAGGGCGAAGAAGATGAAGGTGAAGCTGGCGAAGATGACGCTGGTGAGGACCGAGCCGTAGTAGCCGAAGCCGGAGCCGCGGGTGATCAGGTCGAGGTCGATGTTGTAGCGGGCGCCGTAGTAGGCGAGGGGGAAGCCGGTGATGAAGATGACCACGGCGGCGACGGCGATCGCGACGAGGGCGTTGCCGGTGCCGTGGGCGAGGCCGATGCCGGCGCCGATGGAGAAGTCGGCCATGTAGGCGATGCCGCCGAGTGCCGTGGTGGCCACGACCATCGGGGTCCAGCGGCGGTAACTGCGGGGTGCGAAACGGAGGGTGTAGTCCTCCAGCGTCTCCTTGACCGCTTGGTCGGCGGCGGGCTCCGCTGCTTCTGGCGTCGTCTGCGGTGACTCGGTGGTAGTCATGCCACGTCTCCCGGTGGGGCTGGGTGCGGGTGCGGTGATGCAGTGGGAGCCCCGCGTGGCGTCACTGGCAGAACGGGGAAGCCTACGGGCCGTCAGAAGCTGTCTCCGGCAGCTCCGCATACGACGGTGATCCCACGGCCCGTCACGCTAGGAAGTGGTTGTTACCACCGATTCCCCTTGACGTGAACCCGATGTTTCCGTAGGTCCGGATCTTCAGAGCGGCAGAGCGCGTGCCGGGTGGCGGGGGCTGAGGAAGACCGCGCGGTGGCGAAGCCGGTGGTCCCGGCTCCGGCGAAGGCGAGCGGCGCGGTGAACCCGGGGCGGTGGACGTTGTCCACCAACCGGCCCACGAACTCGACTGTCCGCTCCTCGTCCTCGTTCCAGGGTGGGGCGCAGGAGGCTTCGGTGTATACGGAGTGCAGGGCGTCGGCGTGCTTCAGCAGGTCCTTGCCGCGGAGGAGGCGGATGTCTGTTGCCGGCAGGCGGTACCGGCCAGCGCGCTTGCCGCCGGTTGCGCGGTGGCGCCCCCACATGGGTGCCGACAGGGTGATTGACCCGCTGAGTGGCGCCGGTTCGATTCCGGGGCGGCCGAGGAGGCGGTCCTCCAGCGGCAGACCCCGGGGTCGGCCCGTGTGGATCAGATCCGCCCCTTCACATCGCCCGTCTGCACCACCTGTGCCTCACCGGACAGGTCTCGGCCTGCTCATGAGGAGATACCTGGTGCGACCTATGCAGCGGGCAGCCACTGGTAGATCCTTTGTAGCCGTGACCCCTCTGACAAACCTGCTGCGATCCACCGCGGCACACGCGCTGATCGGCCCCGCGCGCGTTGCCGACCCGAACGCCGGCTCCCGCGTTCAGCTCACCCTCCCCTGGGAGGTCGCACAGTGACCGCGAGTGTGTCCCCGACAGCCAACACCGAGATCCACGTTCTCCTGTCCTGTCTGAACGCTCAGCGCCGCCATGTCCTCGGCATACTCGACGGGCTGGACCCGGAAGCACTGCGACGGCCCGTGCTGCCGTCCCGATGGAACTGCCTGGGGCTGGTTCAGCACCTCGCGCTCGACGTCGAACGGTTCTGGTTCCGTGCCGTCATCACCGGCGATCCCGTGGTCATCGAAGCCCTCGACGACATCGACGACGCCTGGCAGGTGGCCCCTGACGTGCCGCATACCGAGGTACTCGACCGATACCGCACGGAGGCGGACCTCGCCAACACCGCCGTCGCCACTGCGACCGCGGACACCCCTCTGGCCTGGTGGCCCCACCACCTCTTCGGCGAACCGCACTTGCACACCGTACGGGACGTCCTGCTGCACGTCATCACCGAGACCGCGTGCCACGCCGGACACCTCGACGCCGCACGAGAACTCATCGACGGCCGACGATGGATGGTACTGACCTGAAACCGACCGCGGACCCAAGAAAGGGACGAGCCACCTACGGGACGACCTTTGGCGCCGTCACGCCGGTCAGCGGCAGTTGAGTGTCGTCGCTGATGCACAGCGCGTGCTCGCGCAGGACCAGGCTGCCCAGTTCACCCACGACCTGCCCGGTCCGGGGCGGAGGGCCTCGTCCAGCCCCCGCTGGGCTGCGTCGATCCGGTCCTGGCACGCCCTTTCGGCCGTGGCGAGCCGTACCCGGACGCCGGTCGGCTCCGCCCGGCTCTGGACCGCGCGCCACAGCAGACGCCGCCGTGCCCGAGCCGGTTCCCGACGCTCGGCCGCATAGGCACGGCCGAAGGCGGGGCCCTCCCGGATAACGATCCCTTGCGCCAGGCGACGGCCAGGCCACGGCTACGAAGCCGTCGTATGCGAAGCCCTTCAGCAGATCGCAGCTGTATCGAAACTTTCGAGAAAGTTCCGGCGTTCCGGACCCCGCGAGCCGGGAGGGCGCCCCGTCCGTTCGTGGCCCCACCCCTGATCTGGCCGTAGACCGCACCCTCGGTCGAGTCGTCGAAAGTTTCGGACAACTGGCGGACACTTTTTCTGTAACTTGTATTGACGATCCACCGTCAAAAGCTCAATCATCCCTGTCTGAACAACCGGCCGAAGTTCGGCATGCCGAACCGCTCGGCCGCCTGGGCAAGCACCCGCGCCACCCCCTCACGTCCCGGTGAGGTCGGTGCCATGACCGGACGACGCGCCCCCGCGCTTCCGTCCTTCCGTGATCCCTACCCTGGAGGCACAGTCATGGGCTCGTACGCCCTTCCCAGACTCGTCAACCGCCGGAAGATCCGCGGCCTGTTGCTGACGCTGGTGGCCGGCGTCCTCGCCATGGTCGCCGCGCTGGTCGCGCCGCCGTCCGCACACGCCGCCGAGAGCACACTCGGCGCCGCGGCGGCACAGAGCGGCCGCTACTTCGGCACCGCCATCGCCTCGGGCAGGCTGAACGACTCGGCGTACACGACGATCGCCAACCGTGAGTTCAACATGGTGACCGCCGAGAACGAGATGAAGATCGACGCCACCGAGCCGCAGCGCGGCCAGTTCAACTTCACCGCCGCCGACCGCGTCTACAACTGGGCCGTACAGAACGGCAAGCGGGTACGCGGCCACACCCTGGCCTGGTACTCCCAGCAGCCGAGCTGGATGCAGAGCCTCAGCGGCAGCACGCTGCGCCAGGCGATGATCGACCACATCAACGGCGTGATGGCCCACTACAAGGGCAAGATCGCCCAGTGGGACGTCGTCAACGAGGCGTTCGCCGACGGCAACTCGGGCGCCCGGCGCGACTCCAATCTGCAGCGCACCGGCAACGACTGGATCGAGGTCGCCTTCCGCACCGCCCGCGCCGCCGACCCGGCCGCCAAACTCTGCTACAACGACTACAACATCGAGAACTGGACCTGGGCCAAGACCCAGGCCGTGTACGCGATGGTCCGGGACTTCAAGCAGCGCGGCGTGCCGATCGACTGCGTCGGCTTCCAGTCGCACTTCAACAGCGGCAGCCCGTACAACAGCAACTTCCGCACCACCCTGCAGAGCTTCGCCGCCCTCGGCGTCGACGTGGCCATCACCGAACTCGACATCCAGGGCGCCTCGGCCTCGACCTACGCCAGCGTGACCAACGACTGCCTGGCCGTCACGCGCTGCCTCGGCATCACCGTCTGGGGCGTGCGCGACAGCGACTCCTGGCGGTCCAGTGACACGCCGCTGCTGTTCAACAACGACGGCAGCAAGAAGCCCGCTTACACCGCCGTCCTCAACGCCCTCAACGCCGGCACCGGCACCGACCCCGGGAACCCGGGGGACCCCTCGGACTCCGGGCCGCTCAAGGGCGTCGCCTCGGGCCGGTGCGTGGACGTGCCCAACTCCAGCACCACCGACGGCACCCAGGTCCAGCTGTGGGACTGCCACAACGGCACCAACCAGCAGTGGGCGTACACCGACGCCGGTGAGTTCCGGATCTACGGCGACAAGTGCCTGGACGCCGCCGGCACCGGCAACGGCGCCAAGGTCCAGATCTACACCTGCTGGGGCGCCGACAACCAGAAATGGCGCCTGAACTCCGACGGAAGCGTCGTCGGTGTCCAGTCCGGCCTCTGCCTCGACGCCGTCGGGGCCGGCACCGCCAACGGCACCCTGCTCCAGCTCTACACCTGCTCCAACAGCGGCAACCAGCGCTGGACCCGCACCTGACGAGACCCTCCACGAACGAAAGGGTGCATCGATGACGACCTACGGTGCGGCTCCTCCCGCCCCACCGGGAAGGCATCGCTGGTAGTCCCGGACCGCCGCCCTGCCGGCGGCGGTTGCGGTTGATCAGCCGGACGCGGCCCCGTCGGCCAGCGGCAAGGCGGTGGAGGTGCAGGGCGCCTCCACCGCCGACGGCGGCAACGTCGTCCAGTGCGGCGACTGTTCCGGCGCCAACCAGCAGTGGCAGCCGGTCGAGTTGTCTTCGCCTTCCACTGGCGCGGCGGAACCGCCGTCGACGTGGCCCCGGGCGGCGCGAGCGGGACCGCCTGGTCCTGCTACGGCCAACAGCAACAATCCGGGCCGTCCCGGTCGTCTCCGGCGGACAGATCAGCGGATACGACGGAGGCGCCCAGCCCATCGCCTACTTCGGCATCCACGGCGTCAGCGAGAACGCCCCTGATGCCGGCCGCCGGCACGTCACCGCCGTGCGTCCGCGGGCCCCGCCCGGGGTACGACCGTCCCGGGCCCAATCAGACGGGTGCCGGCCGGGACTGGTCGCCCGTGGGTTCCAGGCGGACGACGATGCCCTTCGACGTGGGCTGGTTACTCATGTCGGCGACGCTGTCGAGCGGCACCAGGACGTTCGTCTCCGGGTAGTAGGCGGCGGCCGAACCCTTGGCCGCCGGGTAGGACACGACCTCGAAGTTCTCCGCCCGGCGCTCGCTGCCGTCCTCCCAGACGCTCACCAGGTCCACCCGGTCGCCCTGGACGAGGCCGAGTTCGGACAGGTCGGCCGGGTTGACCAGGATGACGTGGCGGCTGCCGTGGATGCCGCGGTAGCGGTCGTTGTTGGTGTACGGGACGGTGTTCCACTGGTCGTGCGAGCGCAGGGTCTGCAGCAGCAGGTGCCCCTGGGGGGCCAGGGGGACCACCCGGTCGTTGCAGGTGAACCGGGCCTTGCCGGTCTCGGTCCGGAACACGCCCTCGTTGACCGGGTTGGGCAGCTGGAAGCCTCCCGGACGGGTCACCCGGGCGTTGAAGTCGTGGAAGCCCGGCACGATCCGGGAGATGCTGTCGCGGATGGTGTTGTAGTCGCCCTCGAACCTGGCCCAGGGGATGTCCCCCACGCCGTCGACGGTCAGCCGGGCGAGCCGGCACAGGATGGCGACCTCGCTCAGCAGCATGCGCGAGGCCGGTGCGAGCCGCCCCTGGGACGTGTGCACCTCGCTCATGGAGTTCTCGACGGTGACGAACTGCTCGCCGTCGGCCTGGATGTCACGCTCGGTGCGCCCCAGCGTCGGCAGGATCAGGGCCGTGTCGCCGCAGACGGTGTGCGAGCGGTTGAGCTTGGTGGAGATGTGGGCGGTCAGCCGGCACGAACGCATCGCCTTCTCGGTGACCTCGCTGTCGGGCGCCGCGCGCACGAAGTTCCCGGCCAGGGCGAGGAAGACCTTGACGCGGCCCTCCAGCATCGCCTTGATCGAGTTCACCGAGTCCAGGCCGTGCGGGCGCGGCGGGTCGAAGCCGAACTCCTTCTGCAGGGCGTCCAGGAAGACGTCCGGCATCTGCTCCCAGATGCCCATGGTGCGGTCGCCCTGGACGTTGCTGTGGCCGCGCACCGGGCAGGCGCCCGTGCCCGCGCGCCCCAGGTTGCCGCGCAGCATCAGGAAGTTGACGATCTCCCGGATGGTGGGCACGCCGTGCTTGTGCTGGGTGATGCCCATCGCCCAGCACACGATGACGCGTTCGCTGCGCAGGACCTCGTCGCGGACCTTCTCGATCTCCTGACGGGTCAGTCCCGTCGCCGCGTGCACGTCGTCCCAGTCGACGGTGCGTGCGTGCCGGGCGAAGTCCTCGAAACCGGAGGTGTGGGCGCTGATGAAGTCGTGGTCCAGGACGGTGCCGGGACGCGCGTCCTCCGCCTCCAGCAGCAGCCGGTTCAGTGCCTGGAACAGGGCGAGGTCCCCGCCCGGTTTGATGTGCAGGAAGCGGTCGGCGATCTGGGTGCCCCGCCCCACGACCCCGCGCGGCTTCTGCGGGTTCTTGAAGCGCCGCAGCCCCGCCTCCGGCAACGGGTTGACCGCCACGATGCGGCCGCCGTTGCGCTTGGCCTCCTCCAGGGCCGAGAGCTGCCGCGGGTGGTTGCTGCCCGGGTTCTGTCCCACCAGGAAGATCAGGTCCGCGTGGTGGAGGTCGTCGAGACTCACGGTGCCCTTGCCGACGCCGAGCGTCTCGTTCAGGGCGAAGCCGCTGGACTCGTGGCACATGTTGCTGCAGTCGGGCAGGTTGTTGGTGCCGAGGGCCCGGGCGAAGAGCTGGAAGACGAAAGCGGCTTCGTTGCTGGCCCGGCCGGAGGTGTAGAAGACCGCCTCGTCGGGCGAGTCCAGTCCTGTGAGTTCCTGCGCGAGGACGCCCAGGGCGTCGTTCCAGCCGATGGGCTCGTAGTGGTCCGATCCGGGCCGTTTGATCATCGGCTCGGTGAGCCGGCCCTGCTGGTTGAGCCACATGTCGGAACGGGCGGCCAGGTCGGACACGCTGTGTTCCCGGAAGAAGTCGGCCGTGATCCGGCGCGTCGTGGCCTCGTCGTTGATGTGCTTGGCCCCGTTCTCGCAGTACTCGTTGCGATGGCGCCGGCCCGGGGCGGGGTCGGCCCACGCGCAGCCGGGGCAGTCGGTCCCGCCGACCTGGTTCATGGTGAGCAGGTCGACCCCGGTCTTGCGCGGGGAGGTCTGCTCCAGGGAGTACTCCAGCGCGTGCACGACGGCGGGGACCCCGGCCGCCCACTTCTTCGGCGGTGTCACGGAGAGGGAGGTCTCCGGCTCCTGACCGGGCGGGTTCTGCATCGCTTGGCCTTTCTCTTGCCGTGTGCGGGCGGGCGGGTCAGCCGACGGGCCACTGGGCGACACGGCTCCTGGGCGGTTCCGGGGTGTCGTGCTGGACGCGGCCGTTGCGGATGGTGCCGCGCCAGGCGCCGCCCTCCTGGCCGAGCCCTTCGATGAAGTGCTGGAAGTCGACCAGTTCGGCGCGCACCAGCCGGGCGGTCAGTCCCCTGATCCCGGGGGAGCGGGTGAGGATCTTCGCGGCCCCGTGCGGTCGCAGGAGCATCCGGACCGTGATCGCGGTGCCGCCGGACCCCGTGGGCCTGAACTCGGCCTCGCCCTCGTGCGTGGGGTGCTGCTCAAGGCCACGCCAGGCCAGATAGGCGTCGGGGTCCTGCTCCACGATCTCGACCAGGAAACGGTGGCGCAGCAGGCCGTAGCCGATGGTCCACGCGGTGACGGTGGGCCTGATCTGCTCGACGTCACGCACCACGGCCGAGAAGCGCGGGAACGTCTTGAACTGCGTCCACTGGTTGTAGGCCGTCCGGACCGGCACCGCGACCTCGACCGTCTCCTCGACGTGCCACTCACGCAGCGGACGGCGGCGGGTGACACCGTCGCCGTCGGTGCGCCCGTCGTCCTCTTCGTGCGCCATCGTGGTCCTTCTTCCGGTGAGCAAGCCGGGCGTCCGGGCACCCGTCCGCCCCTCATGGGTCAGGGCACCACTTCCGGTTCCCCGATCCCGGGTTTTGAGTCACCCGACCGCACCGGCGTCCCTGCGCGCGGATCCGACCGCGAAAGGAGCGCCGGACCCGAGGCACCGAAAGGAGCGCCGCTCACGGGCTTCTCCCGTTGCCCGGCGGGCACCTCCAGCTTCACCCCTGGACAGGGCCGCCCGCCACTCACCGCTCCCCGGCAGGCGGCCGCGCCCCGGGGCACCGGTCCGCCCCGCCGGCCTGGGGACGTACCCCGGCGGCGTCAGCGGTCCTGGGAGCGTACGACAGGCTCGGCGCGCGTGCATCCGGCGTGGACCGAGGTCGCCGTGCAGGCGAGATGGATCTTGCTGCTCAGGCCACCTCGGTCGCGTCCGGGTCCGGGGCTGCGGAGCCCCCTCCTCCCGCCCCGGACGACCGTCGAATCGACCGATAGGTGTTCAGGCCGTCGCCGTGAAGCCGTGCCGGGCTGCCAGGCGTTTCAGGGAGGCGATGCCGGGGATGCCGTCGGCGGCGTCGCCGGTGTAGGCGCCGCCGGCCTTGCTGCGCTGCCAGGCCGCGTACGCGGAGACCGTCTTGGAGCCGAAGGAGCCATCGGCGTACCCGCGCGGGAGGAGACCCTCGGCGACGAGGGCGTTCTCGACGGTGCGGACCTCGGCCGGGTAGGTGGTGTGCCCGTCCCGGGCCGGCACGTCCTTCTTCGCGGCGGCGACCAGGTGGGCGACGCTGACCTTCGGCCTGGCCGGCTTCGGCGGGATGGGACGGGCCTGGTACAGCACCTTGGCGGTGTCGATCGCCCCCGGATCGCCGTGGTCGTTGCCCGGGACGTCGACATGCCCGAAGTGGCCGCCCTCCGACCGCCAGACGGACCGCGAGCGGGACTTGCCCGGCCCCGGGTACGCCGCGGGACGTCCCGCCGGGAACACGTCCGGCACGCCCCAGGAGCGGACGGCGGCCAGGATCCTCTGCCAGCCCGGCTTCTTCGCCGGATCCCAGCCGGTGGTCCACGGGGTGCGGGCGCGCCCGAGGACCTCGATCTGGACGCAGACCCTGCCCTCGCGATTGGTCCGCCGGGCGCCGTCGTTGCGCAGGGCCCGGGCGCTCAGGTGCAGCGGTCCGAACTGGCCCACCCGGTCGGTCACCGGGCAGTAGATCAGCTGCGGCTCGGAGGCCACACGGATCAGGTACGACCCGGCGCTCTCCAGATATCTGCCCCCGGCCGGGCACTCCGTGGTGTGGTGCACGACCCGGGGCGGATTGCCGGGAGTGTCCATCGCCCCGCCGATGACGCCGTCGCCGAGCCGGATCGCGCCGGAGATCCATCGGGTGCCGGCGCGCCCGCGCACACGCTCGCCGGCCATGGACGGGTCGTCGGTGGTGGGGTGGCCGCCCACGGTACGGGGCTTCTGGTCCGGGTCGCGCATGACGAACGGCTCGGCGTCCACCGGCTCGTACCAGTCGAGGTCGCCGTCCTCGCGCAGCACGAAGACCGAGCCGGGGCGCCGCGGGTGCCGGGCGGCGGAGCACGGTGCGGTCTCGACGGCGGCTATGGCGAGTGCCTCGTCGACGTGCGCCTGGCTCACCTCGCCGCAGTAGGTGACGGACTGGTCGGGGTGGACGACGGCAGCGTGGAAGGCGGTCATGGCGCTCCTCGTGAGGCGTGGAGTGTGTGGAGTGTGCGTGTGCGCGGTGTGCGGAGGGCGTCGAGGTGTCCGTGCGGCACATGGCGGCAGGGCAGGTCGGGGGAGGGGGGAGGAGGCCGCCGCCCGGTCCGTTCCTCGGTGGGGTCGCGTGGCCGCGGCACGATGCGCTCGGGGACGGCGTGGGCCTCGTGGTGCCGGAGGGGCGTCGGAGGCCGAGGGCGCACACCGCCTGGCCGTACGGGCGGAACGGAGGCGTCCGCCCGTACGGGACGGCCGGGAGGCCCCGGGGGCTAGCCGCTGTAGGGATCCGGCCGTGACTGCTCGCCGTGCTCGCCGCGCAGCGGCACGAGGTCACGCAGCGAAGTAGAGGGTTCCAGCCCCAATTCCTCCCGCAGGATGCGGCGGCAGAGTTCGAATTGGCGCAGTGCCGCACCCCTGTTGCCGGCCGCTAAATGCGCCTTCATAAGTACCTGATGGGCACTTTCCCGTAACGGTTCGGTACGTACGGCGGCCAGTCCCGCGGCGACGGCTTCGCCGTAGCGACGGGCCGACGTCAGCCGCTCGGTCATCGCTTCCAGGGCGTAAAGCCGGAGCTGACGGTATTGCTCCTGCTCGATCATCATCCAGTCGTTATCCGGCCATTCCGGCAGGAGATCCGCCGACAGGTCCGTCAGCGTCTGCAGAGTGAGGATGTCGTCGCACGGGCATGACCTGTCGAGCAGCCGGTGTGCGCGAGTCATCGCCTCGTGCAGGTCGACGACGATGTGCTGGGAGAGGGCCAGTTCGCGCGCGGTCGCGTCGATGACGGGGTGACCCGTGCGCGCCGCTCGCCACAGAGACGATCTCAGGTTCGCGTTGGCGCGCGACGCCGTGACATCCGGCCAGAGAATTCCGGCCACGTAGGTACGGGATCGCGGCATCCCCTGCAGAGCCAGGAATGCGAGGAGCCGTTGAGTGCTGGAACAAACCGGAATACGTGCTTGATCGACCACGAGTGTGAAGCCCTTGAGCAGCCTCAAGGTAATAAAGTGTGATTGTCCGTTCATCGACGCCCCCCGGTACCGATGTCGGCGGGTGATCTTCGTTCGGCTCGTCGGCTTGTCATAGCCATATTACGGGCGAGTTATGGCCGCCGGGTCGAGAATTAGCAGGACGGCGTCACCGCAGGATCAACGGAACGTCGCCGGAACGTCACCGTTCCCGTTCCAGCAGCTCATCGAGCCAGGTCCGCAGTGCCAGGAAGACGTCGGCGGTCTGGTCCGCCGCCGTGGGCGGCTGCTGCTCCCCGTCGACGATCCGGATGATGCGCGCGCGGAAGCCGTCCGACCTGTCGCCTTCCACCCACACCCGCAGGATGAGGACGCCGGACCGCTGTGAAGGGGTCTCCATGGGAGACCGAGTGTTCCCCACGAGTGTCACCCCGACGTCGTCCGTCCGTGTCCGGCGGCGTTACGGCACCCGGCGAGGACGCGCGGGTGACGCCGGTGCGACGGGCGAGTCGCGGACGGATCACGGGGGAGTCCCCATCGTTGCGGCAGACAGGGGCGCCACGTCCGGGCCAAGGGGGGTGTTCGCATGGGTGACTTCGGTGTGATCGCCGATGTCTCGTCGGTCGTCGTCGGCTCGCTGACGCGGGCCCTGCGCGGGTTGAGCCGGGTGGAACCGCCGATCGCGGAACTGAACGACCTGTCCGAGACGGTGCAGACACCGCCCCCCAAACTCACGGTGTTCCTCTACGAGATCGCCGAGGACCCCACCTCGCGCAACCGCCCGCCGGTGCGCTCCCAGCCGCCCGAACCGCCGGCCACCCGCAAACCGCCGATGGCGCTGCTGCTGCGGTACCTGATCACTCCCTGGGGCGGCGACCAGGCGACCCAGCACCGGATGCTCGGACGCGCTCTGCAGACCTTCTACGACGACGCGATCCTGGACGGCCCGCAGCTCACCGGTGGCCTGGCCGGCAGCGTCGACTCGCTGCACCTCACCCTGACACCGCTGACCCTCGACCAGAAGTCCTGGGTCTGGTACGCGATCCAGAAGCCGTACCGGCTCTCACTGAACTACGAGGTCCGCGTCGTCAACCTGGACTCCGCCGTCCAGACGGCGGTGCGGCCAGTGCGGAGCCGGACCCTGGAGGGGCCGGCGACGCCATGAGCGCCTTCCTGCCCCTCGCCCGGTCGACGCTCTACAGCCCCGTCTGGCTGGTGCCGTTCGACGACCACGCACGGCGGGTGCGTGCCGCGGGCGTGGACGTGCGCCTCGAACGGCTCGACGACGCCGACGGCTGGCTGCCGCTGGACGACCGGGCGGTGCGCACACCCAGCGGATCCCTCGCCTTTCCGGGGCTCGGCAGGCGGGCGGAGCCGTGGACGGCCCGGCCGGAGCGCCACCGGGCCCTCTTCGCGGCCGCCGGCTACCAGCCGCTGTACCCGGCCGACGGCCACCCGTTCTCGGCCGGCCTCGTCGGCGTCGAGTTCCTGGTCCACCCGTATGACGACACCCACCCGCCCGCCGCGGAGGTCTCGCCGCGGCTGGTCCGGCTGCTGCCGTCGGTCTCCTTTCCCTACCCGCCCGCAACGCGCACGGTCCACGGCGTCGTCGTCGACGCTGCCGGCGGGGCGCCGGTCGCGAACGCGCTCGTCGAGGCCCGGGGGCGCACCGGCCAGGACCTGACACCGTGGCACGAACGCACGCTCTCCGACGCCCGGGGAGCCTTCCGGCTCGCCCTGCGCTGGGAGGGCGAGAGAGCCGTCGAGCACGCGGTCGAGGAGACATTCCGCCTGGAGGCCGTCGAGCGGCCGGGCCGGACCGGGTCGCTCCTCGTACATCTGCCCCAGGGCGCGGAGCGGCAGCACGTCATCGAGATCCGTGAGCAGTGAGGAGCCCATTCCATGGCCGAGTATCTGAGCCCCGGGGTCTACATCGAGGAGATCGACGCGGGGCCGCGGCCGATCGCGGGGGTGAGCACCAGCACCGCCGGGATGGTCGGGGTCACCGCTCGCGGGCCGTACACCGGCAAGCCCAAACTCGTCACGAACTTCCTGGAGTTCCAGAACACCTTCGGCGGCTTCCTGCCCGAGCCGGAGGCGTCCGTGCGGGACGCGTGGGCGAACAACCCCTCGGAAGGCGGCCGTTGGTGGTTGTTCCCGCTGGCCGTCAAGGGATTCTTCGACAACGGCGGCCAGCGCCTCTACATCAAGCGGGTCGTCGGCGCCGGGGCGAAGCCCGCCTCGGGCGTCCTCCGGCAGGGCCTGGTGAGCCCGCTCGTCACCGATGCCGCGCGCGGCGCGACCAGCCTGCAACTGGGCCACCTGGTCGGCTTCACCGGCGTCGGACAGCAGATCCAGGTCTTCCGCGGCGACGACCAGCAGGCCGTCCACACCACCACGGTCTCCGGCTACGACATGTCCAGGCGCCGGATCACACTGAGCGCCCCTCTGCCCGCCGAGGTCAGGACGGCCCGGGGCGACTACGTCCAGGTCGGGGAGCGCGGTACCGAGCAGACACTGCGGCTGTCAGCCAACAGCCCCGGGACATGGGGATCGGGCGTCCAGGTCCGGGTCCAGCCACTGGTCGGCGCGGCGCTGCCGGTCCTGCCCGACCCGCAGGAGGGCACGCTGTTCGTCACCCGGCTCGTCGCGGACGCGGCCGCCGACAGCGGGGCGGTCGAGGTGGCCGCGGCGCCCGGGCTCGACCCGGACGACCTGCCCGCCGACGTCTGGGCCCAGATCGGCTCCGAACGGTACCAGGCCGTGGTCGGCCGGCCCGCGGACGGCAAGGTCACCCTGACCCTCCCGGCGGGCACCGGTCACCCGGCGTGGGAGGCCGGCCTCACCGTGCGCCGGGTGCGCCGGGGCAGCCTGGAGGCGGGGCCGGCCCTCAGGATCGGTGGTGCGAGCAGGCTGTACGAGGGAGCGGTCGTCCAACTCGACGACGGCACCACCCTGACCGCCGTGACCGTCCGGACGGTCACCGGCGACGCCGTCACCTTCGACCGCGACGTACCGGGGACGTTCTTCGAGACCGACCGGATCCATCTGGTCGAGGCCGAGGTCAGCACCCGGTTCACCGACCCGGGCGGCGCCACCGTCACCGAGACCTTCCCGGGGCTCCGGCTCACCGGCGACACCCCGTCGAACCTGGTGACCGCCCTGGCCGTCCGGTCGCGACTGGTGCGGGCCACCGCGCTGCCGGGCCTGTCCACCGACCCCGCGAAGTTCCCGGTGCCCGCGACCGGCTCCTGGCTGTCCCTGGCGGACGGCGACGACGCGTACGAGTCCCTGAGCCCCGCCGACTTCGTCGGCGCCGACGGCGGCAGCGGACGGCGCACGGGAATCGTCGCGCTGGAGGACATCGACGAGGTCGCGGTCTGCGCGGTGCCCGGCATGTGGTCCGGCACGGTCGCATCGAGCCTGGTCACGCACTGCGAACTGCTCAAGGACCGGTTCGCGATCCTCGACCCGCGCGACGGCCTCGACCTCGAGGGGATCCAGGCGTTCCGCGAGCCGTTCGACACCAAGTACGCGGCGCTGTACTACCCGTGGCTGGTCACCCGCGACCCGTCCGCCAACCGCGATGTCGAGGTGCCGCCGTCGGGCCACATGGCCGGCATCTACGCCCGGGTGGACGTGGAGCGGGGCGTGCACAAGGCACCCGCCAACGTGGTCGTCCGGGGCATCCGGCAGACCGACGGTTTCGCCCAGGACATCACCAGGCGCCACCAGGACCTGCTGAACCCCAAGGGGATCAACGCGCTGCGGTTCTTCCCGGGCCTGGGCCACCGGGTGTGGGGCGCGCGCACGCTCTCCTCGGACACCTCGTGGAAGTACGTCAACGTCCGGCGGCTCTTCCTCTTCCTGGAGGAGTCGATCGACGAGGGCACCCAGTGGGTGGTCTTCGAGCCCAACGACGAGTCGCTGTGGGCCCTGGTCCGCCAGACCGTCACCAACTTCCTCAGCACGGTGTGGCGCAGCGGCGCGCTCGCCGGGACCACCGCCGACGAGGCGTTCTTCGTCGCGTGTGACCGCACCACGATGACCGAGGACGACCTGGCCAACGGCCGTCTCATCTGCGTCGTCGGCGTCGCGCCGGTCTTCCCCGCCGAGTTCGTGATCTTCCGGATCCAGCAGAAGACCCGCGAGACCCAGCTCGCCTGAGCATCCGACCGAGGACCGAGGAGGGGCCACCATGCCGCCTGTGACCAGGGACGATCCATACGCGTCCTACAACTTCCAGATCATCGTGACCAACGTCAGCGACGACGGCGTCGCGGTGAGCGGGTCCTTCACCGAGGCCAGCGGCCTGGAACTGGAGATCCCGCCGATCGAGTACCGCAACGGGAGCGAGGACATCACCGTCCGCAAGATCCCGGGGCTCAAGAAGTACACCAACCTCACCTTCAAGCGCGGCATCACCGGCCATGCCGGCTTCTGGAACTGGGTGGTCGAGGCGCTCAACGGCAAGGTGCGGCGCACCTCCGGCTCGATCGTGCTCCTCGACGAGAACCGCCAGGAGGCCATGCGCTGGAACTTCGACCGCGGCTGGCCGACCAAGTACACCGGTCCGACCCTGAGCGCCACCAAGAACGAGATCGCCATGGAGACCCTCGTCCTCGCGGTCGAGAAGCTGGAGATCGACGCCTGACATGGCCAGTGAAGCGCTTCCCGGCGTGTCCCTGACGCTCGCGCCGCGCGGGTCCGGGGCGGAGCCGCTGCGCACCGACGTGGCGGCGTTCCTCGGCCGGTTCGGCCGGGGACCGGTCGGTGCGCCGGTGCGGGTGGAGAGCTGGAACGACGTCATGGGTGCCTTCGGACCCCCCGCGAGCCCGCCGGGCGGGGCGGCCCCGCGGGACGGCGCCTTCGCCACCCCGTACGCGCTGCGCGGCTTCTTCGAGAACGGCGGCCGCACGGCCTGGGTGCTGCGCGTGTCGGGGCCGGCCACCACGGCCCGGACCCGGTGGACGGTCGGTCCGCTGAGCGGGTTCCCCGCCACGCGCTACCGGGTGGCGGCCACCAGCCCGGGCGCCTGGGCCAACGGCGCGCGACTCGCCATCCGCTACCAGGCCAGCACGGTCGCCGGACCGCCGACGGTGAGCGTACGGGTCACCGTGCCGGGCGAGTCACCCGAGGTGTTCCCCGGCCTGCCGCTCCTCGAGGCGGTGGACCGGCTGTCCGCCTCCCGCTTCGTCCGGCTGCTCCCGGACGGACCCCCGCCCCCGCCCGGCCGGCCCGGTCCGATCTCGACGTCCTGGGACCTGACACTCACCGGCGGCACCGAGTCCCCGCCGACCCGCGCCGAGTACGAGGACGCCGTGGCCGTACAGGCCGAACTCGCGGAACCGGCGCTGGTGGCGCTGCCGGACCTCGGCACCGACCTGTCCGGAACCGCACACACCGACGTGGTGCTCGAACTGCTGCGAAGCGTGGCCCCGTTGCACGACCGGCTGGCCGTCCTGGACGTACCGCGCCGGCTGTCCTCGGTGGACGAGGTGGTGGACTGGGTGGGATCGCTCACGGCGACGGGCGACGACCGGCTCCTCGACTGCGCGGCCGTCTACCACCCGGCGCTGCGCGTCCCCGACCGGCACGGGCTGCGCACCGTCCCCGCCTCCGGGCACGTCCTGGGCGTCATCGCCCGCCTGGACGGCGAGCGCGGAGCGCACCACACGCCGGCCAACGCCGTGATCCTGGAGGCGGTCGACCTGGCGGACGACTTCCCCGAGCCGCAGCAGGCCCGGCTGTTCGACGCGGGCGTCGACCTGGTGCGGTGCACCCGCGGGCGGGGTCTGACGGTGTGGGGCGGACGCACCCTGTCCGCCGACGCCCGCAGCCGCTACGTCGCCCACCGCCGCCTCGTGCACCTCCTGGTGCGCGCCGTCCGCCGGGTGGCGGGCCCGCTGGTGTTCGACGTCAACTCCCCGGAGCTGCGGCTGACGCTGGTGCGGGCCGTCACCTCGGTGCTGCTGTCCGCCTTCCGGGCCGGGGCGCTCGCCGGGGCGCGGCCCGAGCAGGCGTTCCGGGTGGTGTGCGACGGCACCGACAACCCGCCCGGACAGGACCCGGGAGAACTCGTCTGCGAGATCGAGGCCGCCCCGGCCGTCCCCATGGAGTTCATCCGGCTGCGTCTGGTGCTCGGCCAGGACCGAGGCCTGGAGGTGATCGAGGCATGATGCAGGATCCGCTACCGAAGTACCGGTTCCTGGTCACCCTGGACCCCGGCGATGCCTACCTGCCCCCCGCGCAGGCGCTGCTGCTGCCGCTGGTCGCGTCCGGCGCCTTCCAGGAAGTCACGGGTCTCGGCGCGCAGTTGGAGGTGACGAGCTATGCGGAGGGCGGGCGCAACGACTCGGTGCACCAGCTTCCGCTGCGCCACTCGTGGAACCGGATCACCCTCAAGCGGGGCGTGGTACGCGACGCGGGCCTGTGGGCCTGGTACCAGGCCGGGCTCGGCGACTCGCTGGGCGCCCGCCGCGACGGCGCGGTGATCGTCCTCGGCCCGGACGGGGTGCCCGGCGCGGCTTGGGCGTTCCACGGCGGTCTCGCCGCCAAGTGGACCGGCCCGGATCTGCACGCGGAGCAGAACGCGGTCGCCGTCGAGTCGCTGGAGATCGCCCACGAAGGACTGGTCAAGGTCCTGCCGGACGCCGCGGCGAGCGGCTTGTCACAACTGAACCCAGGGAGGTGACCGTCGTGCCGAAGGTGACCATTCACCAGCTCGAAGTCCGGTTCCAGGTGGACGGCGACGACGGCGCCGTGTTCACCCGCCTGTTCAACCAGCACATCCAGGCCTGGTCGAAGCTGTACGAGGACGCCTGCGCCCGCGCCGCCCACACCGCGGCCGAACGCCGCTTCGGTGACGGGGAGGGCCAGTCATGAGCGTGACACCCGTGTCCTTCGCCCGGCAGGGCGCGGCCCAGGCCCGGCTGGAGATCGTCCGGCCGGTGATCGCCGACGAGCGGCGGCGGCGGATCCCGCTGCGGTTCAACCCCACCGACTACAAGCTGAGCAAGAGCAACACCTTCGCCGAGATCACCATCCCGGGCCTGGAGACCCCTCCGCTGCAGTACGTGCGCGGCGGCACGGAGACCCTCACCGTCCAGGCGCTCGTCGACACCTCCGACACCCTGGAGAACGTACGCAGGACCTATGTCGACGCCCTGCGCAACCTGCTGCGGCCGGACAGTCGCGAACACGCCCCGCCCGTCGTGCGGTTCGTGTGGGACGAGGAGGTCTTCACCGGCGTCGTGGAGAAGCTGGACGTCAGCTACCAGATGTTCCGTCCGGACGGCGTACCGCTGCGGGCGGTGCTGGACCTCTCGCTCAAGGAGTACCGCACCGCCGCCGTGCAGGTCGCCGCCACGCCGCGCTCCTCGCCCACGGTGGAGAAGAGCTATGTGGTGCGCCGCGGCGACACACTCAGCTCCATCTCCCACGCGCTGTACCGGCGGCCCGACGCCTGGCGGGAGCTGGCGCGCGCCAACGGCATCACCGACCCCCGGGACCTGCGGCCGGGCCGGGTGCTGACCGTGCCCCGGCTGCCGTGAGGAGCGCGCGATGAGCACCCCCACCCCCGAGGCCGCCTCGCCCGACCGGTACGCGCCCGAGTTCGACGTGCGCATCGAGGGCCTGGAGATGGACCCGTCCACCAAGAACGACATCATCGACATCAAGGTGAACCGGGACATCGACGAGATGTCCGGCTTCGACCTGACCCTCAACAACTGGGACGACGCCGGCCTGCGGTTCAAGCACAGCGACTCGCCGGCCTTCCGGCTCGGCGGCCGGGTCTCGGTGCGGCTCGGCTACGCCGACCAGCTGCTCACCGTCGCCACCGGGACCATCTCCACGCTCAGCCCGAAGTTCACCGACAGCGCCTCGCCCACCGTGCAGGTCAGCGGAGTGGACGGGCTGCTGCGGCTCAAGGACCGCAAGCCCACCGAGAACGAGACCAAGATCTACCGCAACCAGCCCGACTGGCGGATCGCCGAGCAGATCGCCCAGCGCAACCACCTGCGGGCCGAGGTCACCCGGGAGGGACCCACCCACGACCTGGTGGTGCAGAAGAACCAGGACGACGCGACGTTCCTCCTGGAGCGGGCCAAGCGGCTGGACTTCGACTGCTACATCCTGCCGGACCCCACAACGGGCGAGGACACGCTCTACTTCATCAGACCGACCGACGGCCGCGACGGACGCCCCGTCCGGGTGTACCGGCTGGCCTACGCGCCCGGGCTGACCACCGACTCCACCGCCCAGCCCGAGGGGCTGATCCCCAACCTGCTGGAGTTCACCCCGACGCTGACCGTCTCCCAGCAGGTCAGCAAGGTCACCGTGCGCGGCTGGGACCCCCGCACCAAACAGCCCATCGCGTTCACCGCGACCGCGGACAACCTGCCGGCCGGACAGAACAGCGCCGACGGGCAGAGCGGGCCGCAGGTCGCCGAGTCCACCCTCCAGGGCCGCCAGGACGTCCTGGTCGACGCGCCGGTCGGCAGCGACCAGGAGGCCCGGGAACTGGCGATCAGCCTGCTGCGGGAGCGGGCGTACGAGTTCATCACCGCCACCGGCAAGGTGGCGGGCCTGCCCGAACTGCGGCCCGGCGACAACCTGGAGATCCACGGCCTCGGGCGCCGCTTCTCCGGCATGTACTTCGTCAAACGCGTCGAGCACACGCTCAACACCAGTGGGTTCTTCACCCAGTTCACCGGACGGCGCATTTACCAGGGGGACCAGTGAGCATCAGGACCACACCGCGGGCCCGCAGCACCGACAAGCGGTACTACGGCGTCGCCTCGGCGATCGTCGTGGAGAACGACGGCGACGACGAGGCCCGGGTCAAGGTGAGGTTCCCCTGGTTCGACGACGTCACGGTCACCGACTGGATCCGCGTCAGCCAGCTCTACGCGGGCAACGGCTACGGCACGGTGTTCGTGCCCGAGAAGGGCGACGAGGTCCTGGTGGCCTTCGTACACGGGGACATGCGGTACCCGATCGTGCTCGGCGGCCTCTACAACGGCGAGGACAAGCCGCCGGCCGCCCGCGTCCAGGGCCGCGACCAGAAGACGATCCGGACCAGCCACGGGCACGAGGTGCTCTTCGACGACGCGGCGGACAAGGCCGCCGTGCGGATCACCTCGGCCGCCGGGCACGTGGTGGAGCTGGACGACCAGGGCAAGGCGATCCGGATCACCGCCGCCGAGGGCGGCAGCGTGACCGTGACCGCGCAGGGGGAGGTCACGCTCAAGGCGCCCAAGGTGACCGTCGACTCGCCCTCCATCGACCTCGGCGGCGGCGCCACCGAGCCCCTGGTGCTGGGCAACGCGCTGCTCCAGGCGTTCAACACCCACACCCACCCGTCCGCCGCCGGGCCCACCGGCCCGCCGGCCCCGCCGCTCACCCCCGCCGTACTGGCCAAGAAGGCGAGGACGGCATGAGCGAGTCATTCCTCGGCACCGGCTGGCGCTTCCCGATCCTGCCCGACGCCTCCGGCCGCCTCGGGTACGCCGTCGGCGAGGAGAGCATCGAGCACTGCCTGAGGGCACTGCTGCTCACCGGCACCGGCGAGCGGGTCATGCGGCCCGGACTCGGCACCCGCGCCCATGAGCTGGTGTTCGCGCCCGGCGGTGTGCAGAACCTGCGCGACCTGGAGAACTCGATCGCCGCCGCCGTCCGCGACCACGAACCGAGGGTGGAGCTGGACGAGGTCCGCGCCGAGGCCGACCCGGCCGACGAGGGGCGGATCACCGTCTCGGTCGTCTACCGCATCCGGCGCAGCAACACCAAGGCGAACCTGGTGTTCCCGTTCTACGCCGGGCTCACCGGCTCCGCCGGTACCCCGGGAGGGACGCCATGACCCTGCCCGCGCCCAAGCTGGACGACCTCACCTGGGCCGACATGATGGCGGCCATCCGCCGCCGCGTCCCCGCCGAGTCGGACGGCAACTGGACACTCCACGCGCCCGTCGACCCCGGTGTCACCCTGCTCGAACTCTTCGCCTACCTCCTCGAACAGCGGCTGTACTGGCTCGACCAGGTGCCCGACGCACTCGTGGTCGCCGTACTGCGCCTGCTCGGCCTGGACCCCCCGCACCCCGCCCGGCCCGCCGCCACCGTGCTGGGCGTCGCGGCCCGGCAGGCGGGCACCGCCGTCCCGGCCGTCCCCGCCGGGACCGAACTCACCCGCGACCCGGCGGGGCAGATCGTCTTCACCCTCGACGACGACGTGGCCGTCTTCCCGCTCGCCGAGGACGGCGAGGTCACCGTATGGACCGGCCGGGACCGCACGGCGGACCTGCGCGCCCGCCGCGGCGTCCCGCTGCTCGCGGCCGACGGGGCCCCCGCCGAGGCCCGGTTCACCCTGCCGCTCACCGGGGCGCACCTCGCGCCCGGCCCGCTCAGCCTGCTGTTCGAGCTGGACGCGCCCGCCGCGTCCGCGCCGGCCTGGCTGCCCGGGGCAGTCGCCGACGTACCGCCGCCCGCCGAGCTGACCTGGTCCTGGTACCGGCCCGGGACCGACGCCCGCGGTCCGTTCGAGAGCGTCGAGGACGGCACGGCCGGACTCAGGCGGTCCGGGATCGTGCGCCTCCACCCGCCCGCGGGCTGGACCACCCAGGACAGCGGGATCGTGGTGTCCACCCCGGCCGCCACCCACGCCGCCCCGCCGCGCCTGCTCCGGCTCGCCGTCAACGCGTCCGCCGCGCACCACCGCCGGCGGCGCACCGCGAGCGGCGACGAGCTCCGGGAGCAGACCGACGCCTGGCTCAAGCTGCCCGGGCAGCACCTCGCGCTGCCCGAGGCCGCCGAGCGCCTGCTGGAGGCGAGCCTGCGGCTCGGGGGACAGCGGTGGCGGGCCGTGCCCGACCTCACCTTCGGCGGGCCCGCCGACCGGGTCTTCGTACTGGACCGGACCGAGGGCGCGCTGGTGTTCGGCGACGGACTCACCGGCCGCATCCCCCACCCGTACCAGGAAGCGAGTGTCGAGTACGCGATCGGCGGCGGCCGGGACGGCAACGGCGGCATGACCGCGAACTGGGTACCGGCCGGGGACACGCCGGCGGCGATCACGGCCGCCAATCTGGTGCGCGCCGAGGGCGGCGCCGACGCGGAGACCGTCGCCGAGGCGCGGCAGCGCGCGGCCGCCTCCCTCGGCGAGGTGACCCGCGCGGTCACCGTGGACGACTTCACCACCCTGGCCCGCGCCACCCCGGGCGTCGCCGTCGCCCGCGCCCACGCCTCCCTGGGCGAGCACCCCGGCTTCCCCTGCACCCCGGTGCCCGGCGCCGTGACCGTGCACCTCGTCCCGGCGGTGCCGCGCGAGGACCCCGCCCGCGAGGACTTCGTGGCCGCGCCGCGGCCCGACCCGGGCATGCTGTGCGCCGTCGCCGCCCACCTGGAGCAGGGGCGGCTGCTCACCGCCGAGGTCTTCGTCCGCGCGCCCCGCTACCGCGACGTGGTGCTGCGGGCCGACCTGTCGGGCGACCCCGCCGACCGCGCCCGGGTGTCGGCCCGGCTCACCGAGGCGCTGCGCCGCTTCCTCGACCCGCTGGTCGGAGGCGACGACCAGGACGGCTGGCCGTTCGGACAGCCCCTGCGCCCCTCGGCGCTGCTGCGGGCCGCGCACCGCGCGCTGGGGGACCTCGCGGACGTCTTCGCCGTGGCGATCGGCCTGGACGGGGCCGACCCGGACGAGGACTGCCGGGAAGTGCCGCTCGGGCCCGGCGAACTACCCGTCCTGCGGGCGGTCCGCACGCGGATCGTGCCCGCCGCCGAACCGGGGGAGGGACTGGCATGACCGGCGACGTGTGGTGGGAGAAGGCCGCGCGGGAGCAGGAGGGACGGGTCGTGCCCGGCCCCGGGCCCACCGGCGTCCAGCCCGAGCTGACCGACGCCACCCGCGAGGCGGTCCGGGCCGCGGTACGCGGCCGAATCGCGGGCTACACCCCGGACTGGACCGACCCCGACCGGCAGGACGCCGGAGTCGCGCTCGTCCGCCTCTTCGGCACCCAGGCCGAGCCCGTGCTCACGCGCGTCAACCGGCTGCCCGAGAAGGTGCTGGCCGAACACCTGGCGGAGGCCGGGGTGCGGCGGCGCCCGGCCGGGGCGGCGACGGCCCTGCTGGAATTCACCGTGCACCCCCCGGACGGCACCTCCGTCCTGGTACCCGCCGGATTCCAGAGCGCGGCGTCCGGCCCCACCGGGCAGGTGGTGTACGAGACCGACCAGGACCTCCACGCCACCCCGGCCACCCTCGCCGCCCTCACCGTGCAGGAGGGCGGAACGCTGGAGACCCTGCCGCTGGGACCGGCCGGACCCAGCCGCTCCTTCGCGCCGTTCGGCCGGGACCCGGAGCCCGGCAACGGCCTGTGGATCGGGCTCGCCGGGACGGCCGCCCCCTACCCGCGGCTCTCGCTGGGCTTCGTGGTCCTCGCCGCCCCGCCCGCGCCCGCCGGCTCCGGCGGCCCGGAACCCCTGTCGCCCGCGCCCCTGCTGCGCTGGGACGTGCTCGACGGCACCCGGCTGGTCCCCGCCGAGCTAATGCGCGACTCGACGGCCGGGTTCCGGGCGAGCGGGACCGTCGAACTGCGGGTGCCGCGCTCATGGGCGCCGGGCAGCCCGCCCGGCACCCGGCCGAGGCCCCCGCTGCGCTGGCTGCGGCTGCGGATCGCGCACGGCGCCTTCGGCGGGCCCGCGCCGGTGCTGTCGGGGCTGCGGCTGAACATGGTCGCCGCCACGGCCGCCCGCACCATCAGGGACGAGCCGCTGCAGCCGATCGAGGACGCCGGGGCCGGCGGCCGGCGCCGTATGAGGCTCAGCCAACTGCCCGTCCTGACCGGCTCCTTGGTCATCGAGGTCGACGACGATCCCGGCGCCGACCTGTTCGGCACCACGGCCGGCGCGGCCTCCCGCTGGCGGGAGGTGGAGAGCCTGGCCGGCCACGGCGCCGACGACCGGGTCTTCACCGTCGACCACGAGAGCGGCGAGGTGACCTTCGGCGACGGAGTGCACGGCGCGGCCGTACCGCCCGGATTCCGCAACGTCCGCGCCGTGCGCTACCGCGTGGGCGGCGGCAGCGCCGGAGCCGTGCGCGCGGGCGCAATCGGCTCGGTGGTGACCGCCCTGCCGTACGTCATCGGCGTCAACAACCCCTTCCCGGCCTCCGGCGGCACGGATGCCGAGCCCGACGCCGACGCGGTCCGCCGGGGGGTGGGCGAACTGCGGGCCCGGGGCCGGGCCGTGGCCCCGGCCGACTACGGCCTGCTGGCCACCCGCGCGCCCGGCGCTTCGGTGGCCCGCGCCCACGGCGTGCCCGGCCTGCACCCCGACTACGCCGGGGTGCCGATCCCCGGCGTCGTGGGGGTCCTCGTCGTGCCGCCGGGCGACGACGGCGGAGAGCCGCCCGTGCCCACCGCCGCGACGCTGCGGGCCGTCGCCGGCTACCTGACCCGCGAGGCCGCCCCCGCCGGGGTCACCGTGGTCGCCGCGCCCGTGGCCTACCGCCGGGTCGCCGTCGAGTCATGGGTCGCCCTCGACCCGGACCTCGACCGCGCCGCGGTCCTGACCAGGGCGGGCGACGCGGTGCGCGGCTATCTGGACCCCCTGCGCGGCGGGGAGGACGGCGCGGGCTGGCCGTTCGGCGGCGTGCTGCGGCACACCGCGCTGGTCCGCCGCCTCCTCGCGGTCGACGGGGTGCTGGCCGTCGCCCGGCTCTCGCTCACCGTCGACGGAGTGCGGCTGCCGCCCTGCACCGACCACGCGCCCGGGCCGCACGACCTCGTCTGGCCGGAGCGCCCGCTGCTGATCCCGGTAGGAGACCGGCCATGACGTGCGCACCGCACCCCGCGACCTTCCGCCTCCTGGACGGGTACACCGGCTGGGACGAGACCCCCGCCGGAAGCGAGCCGGACACCGGCGGCATCGTCCGGTTCGGCGAACCGGCCGGACTCCGGCTCGCCTACCGCGGCGGCGCGCCGGAGGGACCCACCAGGCAACAGCTCCTGCCGTGGTTTCCCGACCCGCGCCTGGCCCCGGCCTGCGGTCCATGCGGCTGGTACCTGCTGGTCCCCGGCGAGCGGCGGCTGCTCCGCCGCGACCCGTGCGGCGGCGCCTTCGGCCCGGTATGGCCGCCCGGGTGCGAACCGGACCCGCTGCGCGGGCCGGTCTCCGTCGCCGCGCGCGGACACCGCCTCGTCGTGGTGGAGTCCCACCGGGTGCTCGTGTGGCGCCGCGACGGCGCCCAGCTCGCCGGGGTGATCCGGGTGCCCGGGCCCGTCCTCGCCGCGCCGGGGCCCGGCGACGACGTGCTCCTCGCCACCCGGGGCAGCACGGACCTGCGCCGGTTCGACTCGGCCGGCGGACGCAGAGGGGTACTGCGTACCGGGGTGCGGGGCGAGATCGTCGGCCTGCGCGTCGGGGACGACCGGACGGTCTGGCTGCTCACCGACGACGGCGTCCGGGTGCGGATCCACCGGGGCGGGCACGGCCGGCCCTTCCGGACCGTCACCGCGGACGAACTGGCCGGGGCGCTTTCGCCGTCCACGCTCACCTCGGCGGACGAGGACGGGTTCTGCCTGGAGGAGAAGGGCCCCGACGGGCCCGCGGCCCACTGCCACACCTGGCAGGGCCTGCCCCGAGACCCCCTGCCGCCGCGCACCGACACCTACCTGACCAGCGGCTCGTACCTCACGACCCTGATCGACAGCGGGCAGTCGCGCTGCCGCTGGCACCGGGTGCGCGTCGACGCCGAGGTGCCCTCCGGGACCTCGGTCTCCGTCGCGATCGTGGTGACGGAGGACGGCCGCTACGAGCAGAGCGACTGGCAGGCATCGGCCCCCGGGGCCACGGACTTCCTGGTCGACCAGCCGCCCGGCCGCTTCCTGCGGCTGCGGCTGCGCCTGACGGGCGACGGCGGCGCGACCCCGGTCGTGCACCGGATCCGGCTGGACTTCCCCCGGGTCACCAGCGCCGACCTGCTGCCGCCCGCCTTCCGCCAGGACCCCGCGGCCGACGACTTCACCGAGCGCTTCCTGTCGCTGTTCGACGCCACGCTCGCCGATGTGGACCGGGTCGTCGAGCGGTATCCGGCGCTCCTCGACCCGGCCGGCGTACCGGACCGGGTGCTGCCGTGGCTCGCCGGACTGCTCGGTCTGTCCTTCGAGGCGGGCTGGGACGCGCCGACCCGGCGCGCGCTGCTCGCCGCGGTCCCCGAGCTGTACCGGCGCCGGGGCACGCCCTGGGCGCTGCGGGAAGCGGTGCGCATCGTGTTCGGGGTGGTCCCGGTCGTCGACGAGCTGGCCGGGGACCGCCGTTGGGCGCACCTGCGCGCGGCCGTCGGGTGCCCGCCGGGGCAGAGTCAAGGGCTCGGCAGCGTACGGCTGTTCGGCCGCTCGGCAAGCCGCTTCCGGATCGGCGGCTCGGAACTCGGTGCCGCGCCGCTGCGCGCGTTCGGGACGCCCGACAGCGATCCGCTGACCGCGCACGCGCACCGGTTCCGGGTGCTGCTGCCCGCCGGATCGGCGGACGTGCGGGCGCTGCGACGGCTGGTGGAGCGCCAGGCGCCCGCGCACACGGTGGGTGCGGTACGGACGGGGGGCGCCGGCTTCGTGGTCGGCTCCCGGTCCACGGTCGGCGTGGACACCGCGTTCGTCCCGCTGCCGCCGCCCGTGCTCGGCGGTGCCGGCCCGCTGCGGCTGAACCGCGACGCGGTGCTCAGGCCGGGACCCGCAGGATCGCGCCGAGGGGTGGGCGTGGGAGTCGTCTCCGCCGTCGGTGTGCATACGCGAATGTCGTGAGAGGACGGACGATGACGGAGCCAGAGACACCAGGGACACCAGGGGCGGGGGAGTTCGAGGCGCCGCCGCTGCGCAGGCTGCGGTACTTCCACGGCCAGATGCTGGGTGCCCGGGACTTCCAGCGCGAACAGGACTACTACCGCGAGAGACTGAAGCTGCGCATGCGCGGCCTCCTCGGCTACGGCGTGGTCTGCGGCCTGTTCGTGGAGCCGGTTCCGGGGCACGACGACTGTCCGCCCGGCCATGACGGGCACCCGGTGGCCGACGGGCCGGCCGCGCCGGAGGAACCCGCCGACGAGCACACGGAGGCGGAGTACGCCCGGCACCGGGCCAGGGTGCGGATCACCCCCGGCCTCGCCGTGGACAGCGACGGCAACGAGGTGGTGGTGCGCGGCGGCTGCGACATCGACTTGTGGAAGGCGCTGCCTCCCGGTGAACGGGACACCGGCACGGTCTGGGTCGGCATCCGCTACGCCGAGCGGCCCGTCGAGCCCACCCGCGCCGTCTACAACGACGCCTGCGCGGACACCTCCGACTGCGAGTTCGGCTGGACGGAGGAGTGCCACAAGGTGGTCGTCACCGGCTGCGCGCCGCCGGTGGACGAGCGCTGCGACACCTGCTGCTCGCACGGCGCGCACACCACGCTCTGGCTGGCCAGGATCGACCGCGTCGACTGGCGCCGGCCGGTGCGCCGGGACCAGATCCACCTGAACGTGCGCCGCCCGTTCGGCCGCCATGTGCCCACGGTCATCACCGGTGTCAACTGGATCCACGGACACACGTACACCATCGACGAGGCCAAGGCACTCCTCGGCACCCAGGACGAGGACGGCGGGCTCGTGGTGCGGTTCTCCGCGGGGGTGCGCACCGACTCCTTGCAGCCGGGCGTCGTGGAGATCCAGGTCATCGAGGGCGGCAGCGGACGCAACGCCTCCACCTGGTACATGGGCGGCACCTTCACCGAACCCGACGCCGAGTGCGGCGAGTTCACCCGGGAGTTCCGTTATCGCCAGACCACGCGCGAGATGCTGCAGGACGGCGACCGCGTGCTGATCACCGTCCGCGCGGCGTTCCTCCTCGACCGCTGCCGCCGCCCGGTCGACGGCACCCACGTCGGTGGACGCGTACCGGCCATCGACGCCGCCCCGGACACGCCGGCGGCGGCCCGCGGGGGCCGCGACCTCCCGCCGTCCGGCATCGGTCCCTGGACGTCCGGAACCGGGGCGGGCGGGGACGTCTTCGAGAGCTGGTTCTTCGTCAAGGAGCGCTGATCATGCGAACAGACTGCGCATGCGGCTGTGGTGGTGACGTCACCCGGTCCTCCGCCTTCGTACGGCCGCGCTTCTTCGCGGGCCAGCTGCTGACCGAGGACGACCTCGGTCTGCTGGTCGACTACACGACCGCGAAGGGCAGGCTGCACAACCGATCGCTGTACGGACCGGGGGTGATCTGCGGCCTCGGCGTGACCTGCGCCCCGTGCGGCGGCGGCACCGTCACCGTCCACCCCGGACACGCACTGGACTGCGCGGGCAACGACATCGTGGTTCCCTGCACCGAACAGGTCGACGTGGGCGCCCTGGTACGCGAACAGCGCGTCAACGCCCTCGGCGTGGACTGCGGGGAGAACTGCGACGACGAGGGCGACCGCCGCTACGGCCTCTACGTGCGCTACCAGGAGACGCCCGTCGAACCGGTGGCGCCCTACGCCACCGAGGAGCCCTGCCCGTCGCCGGGCTGTGTGCCCTCCCGGATCCAGGAGGGGTTCCGCTTCGTCGTGAGGTACGACGACTTCGAGGACCACCGCCACAACCCCGGCACCCGGTTGCTCGCGCGCATCGGCGACCTGGCCCGGGCCGACCGCGCCCGCACCCGGGACCGGCGCCTGGAGTACTACACCGACACCCTGTCCACCGCCTCGGCCGGCACCGGCCGGACGTTCCGCTTCGACGCGGCCGACGCCCAGCGGTACGCCGCGTCCCTGGCCTGGCTGCGGCAGCACGCGGGCGGTGAGGGGCCGCCGCCGGCGCCGGCCGCCCGCGAGATGACCGAGCACGTCCGCGCGCTCGCCGCCGGCGTGGCCCGCTACGACACCTACGACGCCGCCGGACAGGAGCGGCTCACGGCGCAGTACCCGGACCTCGCCATCGTCCAGGAGGCCCGCGGCGTCCTGGGCGCGGCCTGCGAGCGGCTCCGCGGAGCCGACTCGGAAGCGGCCTGGCCGGACCCGCTGCACCGCGCCCTCGCCGGTGCGGTCGTCACCGAGACCGCGGCCCGGGTGGTGCCCGAGGGGGGCGACCCGGACGCCCCGCTGGAGGTGCGCATGGTGGCCCGGGGGACACCGCTGAGCCATGCGCTGCGGGTGGCGTTCCGCGCGGACCTCGGCCTGATCAGGGGGTGGCTGCTGGCCCGGCTGGACCAGGTGGGCGAGACCGGCGACGGCCGGCTGCGCACGGAGGTCGCCGCCGTCGACGTACCGCCGCTGCTGCCGGCCCCGCCGCCGGACAGCACGGAGAAGGCGGCCATCGCCGAGGTGCAGCGGATCGCCGAGGCGGCGGCGGCACTCACGGCCGCGCTGCGGCGCTTCCTGACCGACGCGGCGTGCGCCACCCTCGGCCCGCCGTGCGGCGACTGCACCGACACCGACGTGCTCCTCGCCGAGCTGGAGCTGGACGGCTGCGACGTCGTACGGGTGTGCTCCGGGACCCGCGAGCAGGTGCTGCCGGGGGGAGGGGCGTACGGCGAGTGGCTGCCCAAGCTCTACCGGCTGCGCGAACTGGCCGAGCGGGTCTGCCGCGCGCCCCTGCCGCGCGCCGAGAAGCCGGCGTTCCCGCCGCAGGGCGACATCGTGCGCCCCTACGCGGCAGGGCTGCTCGGTGACTGGCCGCGCAGCGGGGACCTGGAGGAGATGCTCTCCCTGCTGCTCACCCCGGCACCCGGCGAGACACCGCCCAAGGCGCTGCACGAACAGGTCTACACCACTCCCGGCGAAGTGACCGACAGCATCCGGGAGTTGTCCATACTCCGCACCCAAGTGGCGGAACTCACGGCGTCCCTGGAGGGGCTCCGCGCCCAACTGGGCACCGCGCGGAGCGAGGTCGGCCGGCTGAGTGAGCGGGTCCCGGACGACCTCGGGGACCGCCTCGCGCACCTGGAGGGGAGTGCCGACGAGCCCTCCGGCGAGTCCACCGGCCCGGAGGGGCCCGCCAAGCCGCCGGCCCGGCGCACCCGCCCCTCCCGTAGCCCGAAGTCCGGGGAGACGCCGTGACGGGCCCGCTGCGCCCCGCCTTCCACGAGGGCCAGGTGCTGGCCGCCGCGGACCTGTCGGCCACGGTGGAGTACGCGCGCGGCACGTCCGGCCGGCACGCGCGCCATCTGCACGACTGGGGCATCGCCGAGGGACTCGGCCTGGTCACCGGGGGCCGCACCGACCCGCTCACCCACGCCCGCTACGTCGAGGTGAGCGTGGCGCCGGGCATCGCCGTCGACGGCACCGGCCGCGAAGTGGTCCTCACCGAGCCGGTCGTGCTGCGCGAGAGCGACTTCGAGGAGGTCAACGGGACCGACCAGCCGACGGACGAGCCCTATCCGGTCTTCCTCACCACGGCCGACCGGGAACCCGCCCGGGCACCCGGGCCCGTCGGGTGCGCCGGCGGCGCGCCCGAGGCGCGCGTGGAGGAGTCGTACCAGATCCTCTTCGGGCGCCTCGGTGACGAGCGGCTGGCCGACGAGCAGCGCCCGCCCGCGATCGGCGCCCCGCCGGCCGCCCCGCCCGTCCGCTGGCTCGTCCTGCTCGGCTACGTCCGCTGGACGGACGGCCACTTCAGCGGGGTGGAGGCCAGGGCGCGCGGCGTCGGGGTGCGCTTCGCCGGGGTACGCGCGGACACGGTCTCGGCCGCGTCGGGCGCGCTGACCCTGCGCACCGGCCCGACCGCCCAGGAGGGCAAGCCCGCGCTCGTCCTGTCCGGGGGAGACCAGCCGAGCCTGGTCTTCGGCCTCTACCGGGGCAGCGGTACGGTCGCCCCGCTGATGACCCTCGCGGCCAACGGCAACCTCACCATCGAGGGCAGCTTCAGCGGCCGGATGCCGGTCGGCAGCACCCTGGTGACGTCCGGGACGGCCACCGACGGGATGCTGCTCCCGCTGCCGTCCGGCATCGCCCCGGAGCAGATCGCCGACGGCCGGGTCGTGATCCATGTGCACCTCACCCCGCGCATACCGCCGACGGCCACCAGGACCACGCTGGTCACCGCGGTGGAGGCCGCCGTGGACGGCGACCGCCGGGTCAGGTGCCGGACACGGTCGGCCGATGTCGCGCTGGCCAAGGTCGTCGAACGGCCCGGGGCCGTCGACTTCCTCGTCCTGGCGACGATCGTGGCAACGAACGGAGGCGGCTGACGATGGCTCTCACCGTGGTGTACACGGCCGGCACCGGCCATGTGGTGGGCGCGCTGGCCCTGACCGGCGCCGCCGCCCCGGCCGATGTGGCCGCGCTCGTCGGACGCGCGCTGCCGATGCGCGTGTTTCTCGACGACGGCAGCGTCGCCGCCCTGCCGCTGGACGCCAGGGACCTCGCCGTGGCGGCCGTGGACGACGAACCGGGGGCCCTCGCCGACCCCTTGGCGTTCGGAGTCGAACTGGGTCCCGAGGGCAGGCCCGAACCCACGCTGGTGCGCCTGGCCGCCTGGACCGGCGGCGCCGGTGTCGCGCTGTCGGCGACCGGGCTCACCGTCACCGTGCAGGTCGCGCAGGCCCGGCCCGCCAAGGTGGTCGCCCTGGTCTCCGACGACCAGGACACCCATGTGCTCGCCGGGGAGATCCCCGCGCAGCGATCCCAGGTGACCCTGCCGGTGACCCTCGGCCCCGGCGGCAAGCACGGCGTCCTGGTGCTGGTGGCCGGCTGGGCGGGCCGCCTGGAGGAGGCGAAGGTGACGTGACCGCGCCCACCGCACCCCTCGACGCGGAGGCCGGTGAGATCGCCGTACACCGGTGCACGGTGACCGTGGTCCGGCGCGGCGGGTGGAGCTGGGGGCCGGACCCGCGCGGCCTGGTGCGGCAGGTGATCGACGCAGTTCCGGAACTGCTGGCGGACCACTTCGCCGGGCAACTGGCCGGCGACGGCCCGGACGTGGAGATCACCGAGCCGGTGACCGTCACCGTCCGGATGGGCCGGACCGGGACCGCCTGGCCCGGCCCGTCCCGCGCGCCCGCCGAGATCCACTTCGCGCCCGCCGTGATGACCGAGGCCCCCGGCGAAGCACCGGACGCCCTGTCGTTCGAGGAGTCCTTCCGCGCCGAGGCGGCCGTCCGGGACACGCCCTCGGCCGCCGCGCTCTTCGGTGAACTCGCCGAACGGGGTGAACTGGACGCGCTTCTCGCGCTGTTGCCCGCAAGGTCGCTCCAGGTGTACGCACTGGCCCTGCTCGGCGACGACGACACGCTGGCCGCCCGGCTCCTTACGGAACTCGCCGTGCGCGCCCGCCCCGGCGGGCCGGCCGATCCGCTGCCCGAGCCGCTGCGCACCGGGGCCGCGGACGCCGGCGCCGCGGCCCTGTCCGGGCTCCTCGCCGAGTACGTGACCTCCGCGCGGCCTGACGGGGTGGCCCGGCTGCTGCGGTCCCCGGCACCGGAGCACGACGAGCCGGCCGAGGACGACCGGACGGCCGGGGAACCGCCTCCGCGAGCGGCGCCGGGTGCCGTCACGGTCCCCGCCGCCGGGGAGGTGCGCGTGCGGTCCGTGCTGCCGTTCCTGCTCGCCGGACCCCTGGCCCGCATCGGCTACCTCGACGCGGTCGGCCCCGCACTGGCCGGTGTCGAACTCATCCGGGACGCACCGCTGTTCGCCGCGGCCCTCGCCTACAAGGTGCTGGGCGTGACCGCACGCGGCTGGCGCCGCCACGAAGCGGACCGCGAGACCGCCGCCGCCTTCGCCGGACTCCAACCGCCCGTCCCCGAGGAGCGGCTGACCGCGTTCGCGCGCACCGTGGGACCCGCGCTCCCGGTGCTCGACGGCATCCTGGCGCTCTCGGTGTGCCGCGGCCACGACCCCGCCGACCCGCTCCTGCTCACCGGGACCGACGACGGACTCCTCCTGGCCGACGCCCAGGGCATGTTCCCGATCGCCTGGGCGGCGGACCCCGCGGCGCTGCTCCCGCACTGGCGGGCGTGCGGACGGCCGCCCGTGCTGGTCTGCGGAGGCAGCCTCCCCCACGGCTCGCTGCGCGAACTGGACCGCGCGGGCGTCGCGTTTCTCACCTCCGTACGGCCCCTGCGCGGCGACCCCGTCACCCGGCTGCCCTGGCGCACGCCCCTGTGGACGGGCGCCGCACGGCGGCTGGCGGACCCGCACCTCGCCACCGGACTGCCCGGCCACACCGACCGGTTCGCGGACCTGGTCACCGCCCTGGTGACCGAGCGGCGGGCCGTACCGCTCGCCCGGGACGGCGCACTGGAGCGCTCCGTCACCCTCGCCGCCGCCCTGGGCCTGGCCACCATGGCCTGGACACTCTGGCGTGACCGCGAGATCCCCGATCCGCTGTCGGCCCTGCACCGCTTCGCCGACCTGGAGGCCACCGTACGGTTCGAGCCGGCCGCCGTCCGGGTGCGCGTTCCGATGGGGCGGCGCCACGCGGACCTGCTGCGCGGTGGACTGCTCGCCGACGTGCCCGGCGTGGACTGGCTGGGCGGCCGGGCCCTGACCTTCTCGGGAGGCTGACCCGCATGGGCGAACCGGCACTGGAACACCTGCGGATCCGCCTCGCGGACATCCACCGGGCACTGCGCGCCGCCGTCGGACGGCAGGCGCGGATCGCGGCCCGGCTCACCCGGCCGGACCTCACGCCGTACTGCGTCACCGACGAACAGGCCGATGTGCTGCTCGGCGAGGTGGGCGCCTTCACCGACGCGATGGCCGAGCCGTACGCCCCCCGACGGCCCGAGCCGGACGGCGAACGGGAGCTGAGGCGGAAGGCGTCGGCCGAGGGCCGGACCCTCCCGCTGGACGCGCTCGCCACCCGGTTCGGCCTGTCGCGCGCCGAACAGGACGCGCTGCTCCTGGTGGCCGCGCCCGAACTGGACCGTGGCTACGAGCGGATCTACGCCTACATCGTGGACAACCTGAACCGCCGGCTGCCCAGCGTGGAACTGCTGCTCACGGTGGGCGCGTTGAGTGGATCAGGCGCCGGCTCCGACGCCGGCTCCGAAGGACCGGAGGGAGCGGCCGGGTCGCCGGCCCCGGCCGCCCGCCTCGCCCTGCGCCGCTCACTCGGGCCGGCCGGGCCGCTGCGCCGGTACGGACTGGTGCGTACGCACGGAGAGGCCGCGGTCGAGCTGGCCCAGGAACTCCTCCTGGGCCCGGGGGTGCTGGACTTCCTGCTGGGCTGGGGCACGGACGTCGGACTGCTCGGCCACGACCCCGGCGAGGTCGTGCCGCCCGGCCCGCAGGAGCTGCCCCCGCATCTGGCCTCGGAGCGGCTCACCCGCCTCGGCCGGGCGCTGGGCGCGGGCGGCATCGACCTGGCCGGGCTGTGGGGCTGCCCGCCCGACGACCAGCTCGATGCCGCACAGGCCCTGGCCCGGGCGGCCGGAGCGCCGCTGCGGACCCTCACCACCGACCCCGAGGCCGATCTGCGCACGGCCGCCGCGCTGGGCGCGGTGCTGTGGATCCCCACCGACGACCTGCACCGCGAGCCGCAACGGCAGGGCCACGCCGACATCGTCGCCGCCGTGCTGCTCCGCTCCCGCGCGCCGGTGTGCCTCACCGGTCTCAAGCCCTGGCGTCCGGCGGCCCTGCTCGCGGCCCGCGCCTACGCCGAACTCACCGTCCCCGTCCCGGGGTTCACCGACCGGCGGGCGATGTGGTCGGCGGCACTGCCGTCCCTGGACGGCAGCCTCCTGGAGGACCTGGCCGTCCGGTACCGCATGAGCGGCGGCGAGCTGCGCGCCGTGGCGTCGGTCGCGGACGCGGGGGCCCGCCTGGCGGGCAACGGACGGCCCGGACCGGTCGCCGACCACGTCGAACCCGCCATCGCCACCGTCACCCGCGGGCGCGGCGGAAGCGCCGTACAGGCGATCGTGCCCCGGCGCACCGTGGACGACCTGGTCCTGCCCCCCGTCCAGTTCCACCAGATCATGGAGATCGTCTCGGCCTTCCGCGCCTGGCCCCGGATCGCCGAGACCTGGGGCTTCGCCCGCCGCTCGGCGCACGGCGGGGTCAAGGCGCTGTTCACCGGGGAGCCGGGCACCGGCAAGACCCTGTCCGCCGAGATCATCAGCGGCATGCTCGGCCTGGAACTGCTCAAGGTGGACCTCGCGCAGGTCGTCTCCAAGTGGGTGGGGGAGACGGAGAAGAACATGGAGACCGCCTTCCGCCAGGCCGAGGAGAGCCACGCGGTGCTGCTCTTCGACGAGGCCGACGCCCTGTTCGGCAAGCGCGGCGAGGTCAAGCACGGCACCGACCGGTACGCCAACATGGAGGTCGGCTATCTGCTGCAGCGCCTGGAGGCCAGCGACGGCCTGGTGCTCCTCACCAGCAACCTCAAGGACAACATCGACCCGGCGTTCACCCGGCGCTTCCACTTCGTCGTCCACTTCCCCCGCCCGGGCGTGGCCGAGCGGCGCAGGCTGTGGCGCCTCGCCTTCCCCGAGCAGGCCCCGCTCGCCGCGGACGTGGACCTGGACGCGCTGGCCCGCCTGGACATGACCGGCGCCGCCATCACGGCGGCGGCCCGCACGGCCGCGCTCGCCGCGGCGGACGGCGGCGGCGCGATCGCCATGCGGCATGTGGTACTCGGGGTCGCCCGCCAGTTCCAGCGCGAGGCCCGCCTGCTCCGCCCGACGGAACTGGGCCCCCACGCCCGACTGCTCGACCTCGACGACGCCTCCCGGGAGTGACACCGACGCTGCCCGCCGAACCCCCGCTCTCCCTGCGCCGCCTGGCGGCACCGGTGCCGCCGGCGCGCGCCCAGGAGATCGCGCCGTCCGCCCATCAGGGGCCGGCCGGCCCGGTTCCGGTGAGCGACGCGGCACTGGCCCACAGCACACACGCGCCGGCCAAGACGCCGTCTGCCGCCACCCAGGACCAGCTCGGCAACGCCATCGTGGCCGGAGCGGCGACGCAGACGGGCCCTGTCGCCCCTGTGCCGGTCGTCATGGCAGCGGCGCCGGAACGCCAGGGTATCCAGGGCGCTTGAACCGGCCCCGGGAAACGCCTTCAAGGGCCTTACCGGCGCCCGGCCGCCGCCTTGCGCCGCAGTTCCTCGACCAGTTCCAGCGAAGCGCGGGCCGATGTGACCTCACCCCCGGAGACCGAGCCCGCGCCCCGGTTCCACGGGCTTTCCCACTCCTGCTCCAACGAGCGGAGAGATGAGGAGTGTTCCTCGTACAGCACCGCGAGCATGGACTCGCCGCAGCGTACCGCCGCGCCTTCACGAACGTCCGTGGTGGGATAGGCGCCCGCGTCGAGGGAGAAGACCGTGGGGCGGCCCGCCCGGAGTTCCGCTAGCCGGTAGCAGATGATGCGGTCGTCGTCCGCGGCGTCGGCAGCGGGAATCTGGAGGAGCGGGACCAGGTCGGGGTCGCGGGCCAGGATGAGCGCCTCGGCGTCGGCCATGGGGTCGGGTGTGTCCGTCGGGCCGCCCCGGTCGAGCGGGATGGCCAGTTGCCAGGGCTGGTTGGTGAAGTACGCCAGCAGATTCAGTGACCACAGCCCGGCGTCGACGACGACGAAGAGCTCCTCGGGAAACGCGACGCCGTAGCATTCGCGGAGCACCTCACGGTGCCCGAGTCCGCTCCCGTACAGCGCCCGTGCCAGCCGCGCCATGGACGCGTAGTGGCCGCGTGACGCCTCTGCCCGCAGTCGGCGGATATCCTCCGGGGTCATTGCCCGCCTCCTCGGTTCCTCTCCGCGAAGGCACTCATGATGTCATCGAGTACCTTGCGCAGGCGCGTCCAGAGGTCTTCGAGCTGTGGGGCGGTGAGTGCCGAGATGACCTCCCTGGCGATGGCGTCCGCCCTCTCGACGGCCTGCTTGAGGTGCTCGTCGTCGCGCACGGCCATCGAGTCGAGGAGTCCGTTGACATCCCGGCCGAGCCGCTGCAACTCACCTTGGATCCTGTCACTCCCCTCGGTCAGTCCAGGGTTGTCGGCCATCAGCAGGATGACGTTCTCGACGTGCTCGAAGGTCTTCTTCCGCAGCGTGCGCTGGAACCTCTCCGTCGCCTTGTCCTGTGCCGCTACGCGCTGGGACAGAATCGGGTTGCTGTGCAGGAGTTCCCTCGTCAGGTTATGGGCACTGGCGGTCGTCTGCGATTGGAGGATGACCGCGTACGCCCGGTGACTGACGCGGATACGGCTGGTCAGCTCCTTGTCCGGCAGGCTCCCCCTCTTCCGCATCTTCCCCTCGCTGGCCAGTTCGACGGCCCTCGGCCGTACGGCCAAGGCTCGGTCCTCGTTCTCCGGCAGCGGGCTGGTGCCGGTGCTCGCCTCCGGCGCGTAGGCCACGGCGAAATCCGTGCCGAACAGCTCCATCAGCCGGATGCGCAGCATGCGGCCCTCCGCGCCACGGAGCCCGAAGAGCTGTCCCTGGACGGCCAGCAGGCCGCGGGCCCGGGCGTCCTGGAAGACGCCGCCGGCGCCTTTCGCGTCCCACGCTTTGATGAGCATGTTCGGCTCGGTCGGATAGAGCATCTCCGGGTGTTCCTCGGTGATGGCCTTCCGGATGGCCCGGTCCAATTCGTTGGAAAGGAGCGTCATCTGCCGCATGTGCGGATGGTCCTTCTCACCCCACTTGAAGCCCTCGAAGTGGTAGCCGCCGATCGTGAGCAGGGGGTGCCGCTTCATGGAGTCGAGTACTTGCTGGTACGCGCGGAGGACACCCACCCCGCTGGCGGCGGCGACCCCGGTGTCGGCGTCCTGGCTGACGATGTGGACCCGGGTGTTGGCGGCCTTGAGGATGCGCACGGCCTGTTCGGTGAAGGAGTGCCCGAGCACCTCTCCGCGAAAGACGCCGTAGGGCAGTTTCCCGTCGCGCCACCCGGATTCGTTGGCGGCGATGGCGGCTTCCTGCTCGCGGTGAGACAACTGTGCGTAGGCATGACGTACCTCGGAGAGCGCGACTTCGCGGCCCTCGCGATGCATCCACCGGGGTGTCCAGAGGAATCCGAACACCCCCAGGAGCTGCCCGTCCTTTGGTGCGATCCGGTCCATCGCGGCCAGGATGCCGGCCTTGCCGCCGGCCTTGCCGCTGTTGCGGTCGAGTCGTTCGAAGGTGTTGATGCCGATGACGACCGCAACCCTGGTCAGCGCCATGGCCTCCGCGCTGTTCCCTTCGGAGTCCTGCCAAGCCTCGTCGAGGTAGCGGGAGGCCACATCCGCTGTGATCTCGCCCGGTGTAGCGGCCATGTTCACGACGAAGCCGACGGTGGAATCCGCGCCGCGCATCGGCACGGTGATCTTCCGGAGCTTCTTGATCACACGGGAGAGCGGGGTGGTCTCTACCCTCCCGCCATCTGGAGCGATCTTTTTGATCTCGTACGGGAACTTCTCCCCGAGGTCCTCGGGCCGGGTTCTGGCAGTGGGGTTGATCGCCAGATCGATGTGGTACTTCTCCTTCGTCTCCCGAACCAGCTTGATCCGGGTCAGCCCGTGCCGTTTCCTGATCGCTGGAAGGCCGCGTCGCACGGTCTTCACCGTGGCGCCCTCCTCCCCGAGGAGGCGGGTGGCGTCACGGACGGCAGCGTCCAGGGCGCGCTGCTTCGCCGCCTCGGACCGTTCGTCGGGTCGTTTCCGCCTGCGGTCCGGTCGCCTCCCGCGCCGGGGCCTTCGACGGTCGTCGCGGCGCTTGCGGCGCCGGCCCGGCCCGCGTCCGCGGGGCCGCCCGGGCCTGTCCCGTTCCGGCCCGCGCTTCTTCGGGTTCTTCCTGTCGAAGGCCGGCTTGAGCCTGGCCCACAGCTTCTTCACCAGGCCGACGATCTTGTCGATGACCCAGTCGACCGCCTTGTCGACCGGGGCGGACAACCGCTGGACGATCGTGCGGACCCGGCCGGCGATGCCGCCGACGCCCAGGACGGCGGCGAGGACGCCGAGCAGGACGGGGATGGAGCGGGCCAGGGCGCGTTCGATCAGGGCGGGGACGCCGCCGGTGCCGCCTCGGGCGATGGCGATGACCGCGTCCAGTACCGCGTTGACGAACTCGAAGATCTGGCGGGCCTGGGTGACGATGAACCGGACGAAGTCGATGATCAGCTTGACGGCCCGGACGAACGCGGATGCCGGGTTGAGCAGCGAGATCACCCACATGATCCCGGCGACCACGAGGGTGGGCGTGACATAGGCGATGACGTGGTCGAGGAGCTGTTTGCGCAGGTCGCCGACGCGCGTCTGCAGGTCCTCCCACATCGCCGCCACGCCTCGTCTGCGGACCTCCGCGAGCAGTGGGACCGCTGTCTCGGCCGCGGCGACGGCTGGTTCGGGGACCTTGCGGGTGATGCGGGCGCGGATGTTCTGCCAGGTCAGGCCGAGCAGGCCGGCGAGCATCTTCACCACGCCCTGGGTGTCGAACGTGGCGGGCAGCGCGATGCCGGCCTCGGCGGTCTTGCCCAGCAGCCAGGACAGGATGCCCTGTTGCAGGTGGCGGCCGATGTTCGCCAGGAACTGCCGCAGGCCGGCGCCGACGGCGGAGACCAGGTTGCGCAGGAAACCGATGGGGTCCTTGAGGATCAGCATGACTGCCTGGGCGGCCTTGGCGAGGACCGCCAGCAGCAGCCGCTTGAGTTCCAGGATGGTGTCGACGACGGCCTTGACCGCGTCGACGGCCTTGGCGACCAGGCCCTTGTTCTTCTCCTTCTCCGCGGCGACCTCGTCGTCGACGGCTTTGAGGGCTTCGGTGTACTTGGTAGCCAGGGTGTCGACCAGTTCGGTGCCCTTGTCGTCAACGGTCTGGGTGAGTGCGTCGAACTTGTCGGTGAACTCGGCCGCCGCCTGCCGGCCCAGGGCCCGCAGATCGTCCGGGAGTCTGCGCACCGCGTCCCGCATCTCGGTGCGGCCCTGGGCGATACGCGCCTTGGCCCGGTTCAGTTCCGTGCCGATGGTGCCGGCGATCTCGGAGATCACCTGCCGCATCCGGCGTACGTAGGCGTCGCGGGCCGTCTCGAAGATCCTGTCGGCCTCGGCGGGCAGACCGGCGAACGCGTCCCGCAGCCAGCGCAGTTTGCCCGTCGCGCCCGAGTACCGGCGGTCCTTGTACTCGTCCATCTTCTGCCGGTGCTCGGCGGTGAACGCGTCCCTGGCCGCCTTCTCACCCCGGGTGAACTGCTCGTCGACGAGTGTGTCGAGGCCGCCGAGGATGGCTTCGACGTCCTTCTTCATCGTGTCGAACACGCCCTGCAGAAGTGCTGTGACCTGGGCGCGTTTCTCCTCGTCCCGGCTCTTGGCGCCGCTCTTGCCCGTATGGATCTGCTGCCCGGTACGCACACGCTGGGCGCCCATCGCGCCCAGCGCGGCCGCACCCAGGCGGCTGGCCTGCGCGGTGGAGGAGTGCAGCTGGGCCGTCTCGTGCGCGCGCAGCCGTGCGGGGGTGGTGTGGGAGTGCTGTTCGGCGGACTTCTTCTCGCCCAGGGCATGGGTGAAGGCGGGTTCGTTGGACGTGCGCAGCTGTGTCTCGGTGACCTGGGCGGCGGCCATCCGCCGGTTCACCTGGGCGGGTCCGGCCGACAGGTCGGTGGCCGACGGCGGCAGCCTGTCGGGGACGGCCTGGGCGGCATCCGGCGCGGGCGGGGTGCCGGGGGGCCGGTCCGGGCTCATCGGCACGACCTTCTTGGGCACGGCCGCCGACGTGTCCGGCGGGGCGGCGGTCGTGGTGGCGATCTGCTCCGCCGAGTCCGACCTGCCTTCGCCGACCTTGCCGTGCACCTCGGCGCGGACCTCGCCGGCCTTGCCGGAGCCGGCGAACTTGTCCGCCTCGTCGAGGTTCTTCGGGGCCTTGTCCGCGATGGCCTTCTCCACCGCCCTGATGAACGCCTCCTTGTCGAACTCCTTGGGCTTGGCCTCGTTCATCTTCTCGGCGTTGGCCGTCTTGCCCTGCGCCTCCGCGTCGTCCTTGGGCGGCACCGACGCCTCCTGCGCCGAGGTCGCCTCGGCACGCGGGGGCGGGTGCGAGGCGGCCAGCGCCCGCTTCTTGTGCTGTACGTCCTTCTTCAGCGACACGAACTTCGGATCCGCCTCGGGACCCGGCCGGGCCTTCACCTGGGCCCCGGCACCAGGAGCGGCCTCCGCCTCCGGTACGGCACCGGAAACCGCCTGTGCCTCCGTATGCCGACCCGGTGGTGCGACGGCGGTCGCCTCCGGTCCGGCACCCGTCCCGGCGCGGCCGGCCGCCGCGACGGCGCCGTTGCCGAGCATGTCCTGCGCGGCGAGCGGCGGCCGCCCCGGCAAGGGCGGTGGTGCCGTCACCGGCCCGGCCGCGCCCGCCAGGGCGGCCGTCACCGCCGCGTTCGACGGGGCGTGCACCGGGGACGACGCGGAACCGGCCGCTTGCGGCCGCTGCTTCGCCGGCGCGGACACCACTGCCGGTGCCGTCGGCCGTACCGCGAGAGCCCTCGGCACTGGCATCGGACGCGATCCCTCCCCAACAGGCCGGTGGTGCCAGGCGCCCGGCGCCTCAGGGACACCCCGGCGCAGTGTGCCCGCACGGGCGTGACGGGCCCGTCACCTCCGCGTCCTCCGCAGCGTCTCCGCGCGCCACGCCGGGCAAGGTGGCTTGCGGAGGCTGTTCCGCACGTGATCGCGTCGCGTATGGCGGGGCCCCGGCCGGCCCCCGTTCCGCGAGGGCCGGCCGGGGCCGGTATGTGCGGGTGTGCGGTTGCGTCCCGCCGGGTGGCGACCGTCAGACGCGTTCCCACAGGGCGGGGACGTTCGGCGGCTCCCAGCCCGGGTAGGCGGTGTGGCCCTGGAGGCACCGGTAGCTGACGCCGTCGTAGGTCACGACGTCACCGGCCGCGTAGGTGGCGCCCAGCTGCCAGGTGGTGTCGCCGCTGCCGCCGGACACGGTGAGGGTGTAGGTGGTGGTGTGGCTGACCTCCCCCGTTCCCGTGATGGTGAGGGTGTACGTGCCGCCGGCCGTGCCCGCGGCGACCTGCACGGTGGCGGTCGAGGACTGGCCGGAGGTCACCGAGGACGGGCTGAACGACACGCTCACGCCCTCCGGGGCGCCGGACGCCGACAGCCTGACGCTCTGGGCGTTTCCGCTGGTGGTGGCGGTGGATATGGTCACCGTGGCGGACGAGCCGGGCGAGACCGTGCCGGTGGCGGGGTTGGCGGAGACCGAGAAGTCGTCGGCCGGTGCGGGTGCGTCACCGACGGCGGTCTTCCAGATCGTGTACGCGATGCCGTCCGCGCTGCGGTTCAGCGCGGTGGCGTTGATGTTGCCGGTGGTGTCGCAGGCGGAGTGGTAGCACGAGTCGTAGGCACGGCCCGCGGTGCCGCCCCACTTGGCGGCCTCGGCGGCGGACTTCACGTCCGAGGCGCCGGTGGCGTAGCCGGAGGTGGGGATGCCCACCTGCTGGAAGGAGTAGTCGTCGGAGCGGCCCTGGCCCTCGACGTTCTCCTGCGGGGCCAGGCCCAGGGAGTCCCAGTAGGCCTTCATCGGCGCCGCGGCGGCCGAGTTCAGGTTGTTGACGAAGTAACCCGCGTTGGTCGAGGCGACCATGTCGAAGTTGTAGTACGCCTTGATCCGGGCGCGTTCGGTGGTGGAGAGCGAACGGGCGTAGAAGCCGGAGCCCTTCATGCCCTGCTCCTCGTCGGTCCACCAGGCGAAGCGGATCCGGTTCTTCATGGTGGGGTGGGACTGGGCCAGGGTCAGCGCGGTCTCCAGGAGCGCGGCGGAGCCGGAGCCGTTGTCGTTGATGCCGGGCCCGGCAGCCACGCTGTCGAGGTGTGCGCCGAACATGTAGACGTTGTCCGCGTCGCCCTGCGGCCACTCGGCGACCAGGTTGTTGCCCGCTCCCGCGGTGCAGCCGGAGGTGCAGCTCTGCTCGGTGACCGTGTAGCCCGCCGTCTGGAGCCGGTCCTTGACGTAGGCGAGCGAGGCCCGGTAACCGGCCGTCGTGGCACGGCGGTTGCCGCCGTTCTGCGAGGCGATGGTGTTCAGCTGGGTCAGGTGGGCCTGCACCTTGGCCACGTCGACGTCCGGCGGGGTGGACGGGTTGCCGCCGTCACCGCCGCCCACCCTCAGCGCGTACTGGGCGGTGTGGGTCCTGGTGCCGGCCGTGCCCGTGACCGTGATCTGGTAGGTTCCGGCGGCCGTGGCCGACGAGGTGGAGACCGTCATCGTGGAGCTGCTGCCGGAGGTGACCGTCGCCGGGCTGAAGGAGACGTTCACCCCGGCCGGCGCGCCGGAAGCGGTCAGCGAGACCTGCTGCGCGCTGCCGGAGACGGTGCTGGTGTTGACGGTGGCGCGCGCCGAGGAGCCCGCGTTGACGTCACCCGAGGCGGGGCTGAGCCCCAGCGAGAAGTCGGTCTGCTCCCCTGTGCAGACCGGATCGCCGGTCTGCGCGGTCACGCTGATCGCGTCCCAGGCGGCCTTGGTGGAGTTGAACAGCGAGCAACTGGCATCGAGGTTCTTCGCCGTGGTGAGGGTGGCGGTGCGGTAGCGCTTGTACGTCATGCCGCTGGTCTTGAGCAGCATGCCGCCGTAGAAGATCTTGCCCGCGTTCTGGATGCCGACGCCGCTGACGGTGGAGTTGTTGCAGGTCGGGCTGGAGGGCTTCCCGCCGCCGGGGTTGGAGCCCTCGGCCAGCAGGTAGAACCAGTGGTTGAGCGGGCCGGCCGCCGCGTGCTCCTCGGTCTGCGGGATCGACGCGGAGTAGCAGTTGGGGTTGTTGCCGACCTGACTGGGGTTGTACATGTTGCGGATCGGGCCGCGGCCCTGGAGGTTGATCATCTCACCGACGGTGTAGTCGGGAGTGTCGTACGGCGCCGGCTCGTTGGCGTATGCCTCGGTCAGGGCGCCCATGATGTCGCCGGTCGCCTCGCCCAGTCCGCTCTCGTGGTTGGCGCCGCCGGGGGTGAAGGAGTCCAGGCCGTGGCCGAACTCGTGGCCCACCACGTCGATTCCGGCGATCCACTCGTTGGCGCTGTTGTGACCGATGGTGATGGTGGAACCGTCCCAGTACGCGTTCAGCTCGTTGAGGCCGACGCGGACCGGCCAGCTGCCGCCGTTGCCGTCGTGCCCGTTGCGGCCGAGCCAGTTCTTGAGCATGTCCGATTCCTTCTGCGCGGCGAACATCGCGTCCACGCAGCCGGTTTCCTTGCTCGTGGGGTTGCCGGTGCCCCAGTTGTCGGTCGCCTTGGTGAACAGGCCGCCGCTGTAGTCCGAACACTGCAGTCCAGGCCGGGTGGTGTCGCGCAGCACGTAGGAGGAGCCCGACCGGGAGGTGTCGATGGTCAGCGGGTTCGGGCCGTTCCACTTGCTGGTGCCGCTGCCCGCCCGCACGTCGTCGTAGCTGTCGACGACCTTTCCGGTGCGCGCGTCGACGAAGACGTGCAGCCGGCTGGGGACGTTCGCCTTGGTGTATCCGGTCAGCACGGTCTCCCAGGCGAGGGTGGCGCGGTCGCCCTCGACCCGCACCACCAGCCGCCGGGAGTCGACCTTCTCGGTCTTCGCGAGTCCGGCCCGGCTGGTGCGGACCGCCTGTGCGGCGGTGACCCGCGCCTTGGTGGAGACCGCGATCCTGGCCTTGGTGGCGGACTGGACCGAGCGGACCCGGCCGCCGCCGTCGGCGAGGACGACCACGTCGCCGCCCACCACGGGCAGGCCCCGGTAGGTGCGCTCGTAGGCGACGGAGTACAGGCCCTTGACCCAGGGGGTGACCTGCCGCCGGTCGTACTGCTCCTCGGGCCCCTTGGCCAGCGCGTCGAGGCCGCTGCGTGCCGCCTGGTCGGCGGCTGCGACGGCTCTGGCGACGGGGGTCGGTTCCGGCTTGCCCGCCGGGGGCGCGACGTGGGGCGCGGCCGAGGCGAAGGCGGCCGGCATCACCACCCCTCCCAGCGTCAGGGCCAGGGATGTCCCGGCCACCGCCAGCTTTCTCAGCATCGTTGCTCCTTGTGAGAGGTCGTGAGGCACACCCGGCACCCGAATAGGCATGCGCATGCCAACCGGTTCGCCGGAGTCCGCGGTACGTCGGTGTCTCCGCCCGCCCGGGCCGGGGTGGCATGCCACCCCGGGCTGGCCGAACCCTCACATCGCCCCGCGCCCGGGTCAACGGCTCGCGGCCCGCCGTCCCGTCCTGTCAAAAACCGGCACAGCCCAGGGCCGCGGAACGCGCTCAGGTCCCCAGGGCCGGTAGCCGCTCGCGGTACTCCCTGACCTCCGGCACGTCGCCCCAGCGGGCGAACAGCCTGCCGTGCAGTCCGCGCAACTCGGCGTTGACCATCAACTCGCGCGAGGACACCGCCTCGTCGAGCACCGGGGTCGCCAGGGCGACCGCCGCGCCCGGGTCACCCGCACACGCCCAGCTGTCCGCCAGGCGCAGGGTGAGCAGCAGCCGGGTCTCCCGCATCAGCGGCGGCAGCTGGGCGCACGACCGCGCGGTGGCGTCTACGGCGCGCCGCGCCGTCACCCGGTCGCCGGTCGCGGCGGCGAGGTCGCGCAGCGCCCCGCCGATCGCCGACTCCACCCTCATCTCGCCCTCGGCGCCGGACAGCCAGGGCGCCTCCAGGCGGTCCCGGTGGCCCAGGCGGGCGAATCGGCGCCGCGCCAGGGCGATGTGCCGCCGGCACTCGGCGACGTCGTGGCCGAGCGCGTGCCCGCGTGCCCGGTACAGGTGGGAGAGGGTGACCACCCACCGCCGCCCGGGGTCCACCGCACCGATGGCCTCGGCGTACGCGAGAGCCGACCCGGCGTCCCGGTCGAGCCGGACCAGGGTGCACACGTCACTGAGCAGGGTCGCCCGGGCCGGCACGTCGTGCACCGCGTCCGCCCAGCCCAGGCCGTGGCCGAACCAGGCCATGCCGATGCTGCTCTGCCCGCGCTGCATCCGCAGCCGCCCGGCGACCTGGGCGTACTGGGCGGCCAGCCGGAGCTGCCCGTACGGCAGCCGGCCGGTGGAGTTCACCTCCCCGGCCCACCGCACCAGTGCCCGTAACAGCCGCTCCACCGTGGGCACGCCGTCGGACGCGCCCCGGTGCAGCGCGCCGCGGATCAGACAGGCCAGCACCGCGGTGAGCATGTGCAGCAGCTCCGGCTCCCTGCCCGTGGGGACGTCGAACCCGCCCTGCGGCGCGGTCAGCCCGTCCAGCAGGTCCGGCGCCCCCGCCCGGTCGGGCACCGCGCAGCCCGCCGTGCCGTGCAGCGGGCACGCCAGCCCCTCGGCGGGCAGTTCCGACGGCCACAGCGCGGGATCGAGCAGGTCCTGGCCGGCGAGGGCCTCCCCGCCGCCCGGCACCGGCGCGAACAGCCGTGGGTCCGCCGGCGGGCGCTCGGGGCGGTACGGCGTCCCGCACGGGGCGGCGACGACCGCCGCCAGTTCGCCGCCGGTCCCCAGGACGGAGTCGAGCCGGCCCGCGATCCCGGCCGGCGGTTCGCGCAGCCCCGCTTCGAGCCTGCTGATGAGACTGTGGTGGTACCCCACCTTCAGTCCGAGCTGCGACTGGGTCAGACCGGCCTGTCTGCGCCAGGCCCGCAGCCGCCGCCCGAACTCCGCCCAGGTCTGTACCGGCTGTGCCGTCTCCACGGACCCGCCCCTCCTGCTGACGAAGGCCCCGCCACCGACAGCGTTGCGCCGGGTGCTCCATGTCCGCGCGCACCCGGGCCGGGCGGGGCCGGCCCGTGCGCCGCATGTCCCGGGCGTGGGTGGGCGCGCTTCCCGGGAGCGCGCGCCGACGCGGCCGGGATCAGGCCGGGCAGGCGCCCAGGTCCTCCCGGACGCCCCACTGGCCGGTGGTGCCGGGCCTGTCGCCCGTCACCCACCACTTGGCACGCCAGGTGTGGCCGCCGTAGGAGACGGTGTCGCTGCCGTCGTAGACGCGTACGGTCTCCCAGGCCGCCGCGGTGCACGTGGTGCCACCACCACCACCGCCACCACCGCCGGTGCCGCCGACACAGGAGTAGAGGGCGTGGGCGGTGTCCGAGATGCTCCACACGGCGAGCACCTTCTGTCGGCCGGTGAAACCGGCGAAGTCCCCCTGCTGGCTGACGTCGGCGCCCGGCTGCTGGCTGTGGCCGTCGAACTCGGCGATCTTCCGGCCGCCGATGAAGTACTGCCGGTCGCTGGTGGCGTGCCGGGCCGTGTGGTGCCAGGTGAACGTGGCGCTCGTGCCGACCGGTGTGACCCGCCAGGGCTTGCCGTCGCCGTCGAGCTCGGCGTACTGGGCGTGTCCGCCGCCGCAATCGCGCAGGCCCTTGGGTCGCTCGACGCTCCGCGGCTCGTACGTGATCTGGCCGCAGGCGACGATGCCCTCGGCGCACTGCTCCTGCGGGCTGGTGGGCAGGGTCACCCAGCCATGAGCACTGGCCGAGCTCGCCGGAAGGCTGACGGCGAGCAGGGGACCGACCGGCGCGCCGACGGCGACAGCCACTCGTCTTTTCGCGCTCATGCCATGCCACTTCCTTCGGTGTACGCCGGGACCGCCGCCATGGGCCGGGCGTGGAGCCGACGCTGGTCCAGACCTGATGTACTAGGTCTAGACCATAGCCGCCAACCGGGCCCGGTCAAGACTCCGGGCGAGGCGAACTGCCGCCCCGCGAAAGCCACTTCGGAGTCCGGTCCGCGCCGGCGACTTCCCTCCGGTACGGGGTCTGTCAAACGAGCGGTGTAACCGGGGTGGTGGGGGCTTCTTCCGGGCTGCTGACAGACGGCCGTCGAAGGCGGGGCGATCTTGTCCCAGTCCTGGCGGGCACAGCGGAAGCTGTTCCGCAGCGGATGCACCACTCCACCGCCTCGGGCAGGCCTTTGAGTCCGTCGCAGACCGCCATGAGGACGTCACTCACGCCGCGATACTTGATCTCGGTGAGGATGTGCAGCCAGTGCTTGGCTGCCTCGCCGCCATCCCCGGCCCGCAGGGCCGGGGATCTCCCGCCGGCCCTCGGTAGTGACGGCCAGGGGCCACGTAGACGGGCCGGTTGGCGACGGCACCATCGCGGAGCTTCACATGGGTGGCGTCGATGAAGACGACCGCATAGACGGCGTCGCGGGGCCTGCTCCGCCACTCGGCCGTGCCCTCAAGGATCTTGTCGGTGAGGGTGGAGATGGTCTGGCGGGCGACGTGCGGCATGGTGCGGGCGTTCTGGCTGCGGCGCCGGGGCGGCGCGTGCTCTTCAGAGTGTCCTTGGGCGCGGGGCGTCCGCCGGTCTGTCGTGTGCTGTACCGGCGGACTCGGTGTGTGAGAGTGCGGCGAGGAGGCGCAGTTTCTCGTCGCTGTCGCTGTCCTTGTCGGGGTAGTAGACCACGAGGATGACGTCGGCGATGGCGAGTTTGTCGCGGTGAAGGCGTAGTTCACCGACGACGGGGTGGTGAACGGTGGTCGTGCCGCCGTCGAGACTGCGGACGTCATGGCGGGCCCACAGGACACGGAACCGCTGACTGGACAGTGCCAGTTCTCCGACGAGTTCGACGAACCGGGGGTTGTCGGTGTCGTCCCCGATGGTGGTGCGAAGGGCGGCGATGAAGTCGGCGGCGGCTTTCGTCCAGTCCTGGTGGAAGGCTTGTTCCTCAGGATCGAGGAGGAGAGAACGAAGCCGGTTCTGGCCGGGCTGCAGGCGGGGGGAGAGTGCGACCGCCATCTGCGCGTGTCCCAGAGGGGGCCCTGGCAGGACCAGGGAAGACCAGGACCCTGGCCCACCCGGCGCATGCCGTCAAGACTGCGAGAGCACTGTTTCGAAAGAGACGCAGACCATCACTGCCGGTGCCGCGGGCCCTTGAACGCCGGCGGCGCCCTGAAGGGAAGATCTCGTGAACCTCTCCAACCGTACCGTTCTCATCGTCGGCGGAACCTCGGGCATCGGGCGAGAGCTGGCCCGGCGGTTCGCTGCGGCGGGCAGCACCGTGGCCGTTGGCGGCCGCAGCCACAAGGCACTCTCGGAACTCGCCGACGAAGGTTTCGGCACGTTCGGCATCGACGTCACCGACCCTTCTTCTGTCGCGTCTGTCCGTGACGCCGCGCTCGCCCGGTACCCCGAGCTGGACACCGTGGTGACGATGTCGGGCGTCATGCTCCTGGAGGACCTGCGCGACCCCGCGCACTTCGAGGCGGCAGCAACGACGATCGACACCAACCTGCTCGGCACCATCCGGGTCATCGACGCCTTCACCCCGCACCTGGTCCGGCGGGGCGCCGGCACCTTCATCACCGTCACCTCCGGCATCGCCTTCCTGCCGTTCCCGCCCATGCCCAGCTACGCCGCCTCGAAGGCCGCAGTGCACGCCTACTCCGAGGCACTGCGCGCACAACTCGACGGCACCGGTGTCGGCGTCGTCGAGCTTGTCCCCCCGGCCGTCGCCAGGGCAGGGCAGGAGAAGGTGGTCGCGCACGCGCTGCCGCTCGATGACTTCGCCACCGAAGTCATGCACCTGCTCTCGCAGGACCCCACCCCCCACGAGGTCCTCGTGAAGGGCGTCCTCATGCACCGCTGGGCCGAGCGTGACGGCACCTACGACGACCTCGTCGCACAGCGATCCCAGGCCCTGGCCATGCTCCCCGGCCGCCAAGGCTGACGCCCCGCCCACCCATTCCGCGTTTGTCCGACACCGTCCGCGCGTCGGACCAGCCCCAGCGGCCTGGCGGCGGCTGTAGTGCTGCGAATACCCAAGCCACTCTGCTCGTTGACGGCGCTGATGAGCAACCCTGGTGCGATTCAGGCGACGCGGGTGTCGTAGGTCTCGCGGTTGGCAAGCACATCGTCCATGTGCGTCTCGGCCCAGCCCTTGAGGCCCCGCATCATCTCGTACAGCGACAGGCCGAGAGCGGTCAGCTCGTAAGAGACCGTGACCGGCACGGTCGGCACCACAGTGCGGGACACCAGGCCGTCGCGCTCCAGGGAGCGCAGCGTCTGGGTGAGCATCTTCTGGCTGACGCCGGCCAGCAGGCGCTGCAGTTCCGAGTAGCGCATCACCCGGGGCCCGCCGGCGCAGTCGGCGCCGGGCTGATGCGCGCTGTCGCTACCGAGTGCGGCCAGGATCAGCGTGACCCACTTGTTCGAGATGCGGTCGAGCAGCTTGCGGCTGGGGCAGGCCGCCACGAAGGCGTCGTACTCCACCTTGGCCTGTGCCCTCTGCTGGGCTGCCGTCATCGTCGCCATGGACCATTCCTCTCACCCGTGGGTGCCCTACGCACTTCGAAGTGCCTACTTCCCGACAAGAAGCTACGCACCAATAGTGGTGCAAGGCGCTGTCAGGCACCATCCCCCGGGCTCAACACGAAAGGCACACCATGGGCACCCCCTCCGCATCGCTTCCCGGCGGCACCTGGACCCTGGGCGACCTGACCGTCACCCGGTTCGGCTACGGCGCCATGCAGCTCGCCGGCCCCTGGGTCATGGGTCCGCCTGCCGACCGCGAGGGCGCACTCGCCGTTCTCCGCGAGGCCGTCGGTCTCGGCATCACCCACATCGACACCGCCGACGCCTACGGGCCGCACATCACCAACCAGCTGATCCGCGCAGCGCTGCACCCGTACTCCGACTCGCTGCACATCGTGACCAAGGTCGGGGCGACCCGCGACGAGGAGGGAGGCTGGCCCCCGGCACGCAAGCCCGAAGAGCTGCGCCGGGCCGTCACCGAGAACCTGGAGAACCTCGACCTCGACACGCTGGACGTGGTCAACCTCCGGCTCGGCGACGCCCAGGGCCCCCTGCCCGGTTCGCTCGCGGAGGCGTTCGGGGCGCTCGTCGACCTCCAGCGGCAGGGCCTCATCCGGCACCTCGGCGTGAGCAACGCGACGGCGGAACAGGTCGCCGAGGCACGCTCGATCGCGCCGATCGTGTGCGTGCAGAACATGTACAACCTCGCCCACCGCCACGACGACGACCTGATCGACGAGCTCGCAGAGCAGGGCATCGCCTACGTGCCCTTCTTCCCTCTCGGCGGCTTCAGCCCGCTGCAGTCCTCGGCACTCACGGCCGTAGCCACCCGGTTGGACGCGACGCCCATGTCGGTCGCCCTGGCCTGGCTCCTGCAGCGGTCGCCGAACATCCTGCTGATCCCCGGCACCTCATCGGTGGCACACCTGCGCGAGAACGCCGCCGGCGCGGGACTCCCGCTGTCCGACGACGATCTCGCCGAGCTCGACAAGATCGGCCGCTAACCCTACGGCGCCCACCAGCGGCTGGGCCGGATCGACCGCGGGAAGCTCGGGCAGCGGCACCGCGAATCGATCCGCGGGTCGGTCAGCCATGCTGGAAGGACGGGCACAGGTCTCCCCAGTGATCACAGAACGTCGCAACTCCATGATCACAGGCACCGTGCTGGTACTTCGCTCTCCCGTGCCGTACAACACCTCCTCGGAAGCGATATCAAGGATGTCTCCGTCGAGCACATCCCTTCCGGTATTAGGGTTCTTGAGTATGGCGCATATGGGGCCAAGATAAAGATCACTGCGCCGCCAAAAGATACAGTCCGCGAATGCCGCTTCGCATATGAGCAGGGCGGCCAGGCCTACACACAGACACTGGACTGCGAGCTCGAACTCAAGGTTTCCGGATAGGCGCCCCTCCAGGAAACAGCTGCTTCCGGCAGTCAGCCGGGATTTCGTCCTCAGGCGCCCTGTCGGCATGAAGCTGGAGCACCTGGCCCTCATGGCGGTATGGGCCTTACCACGGCGGACGTCTGCGCCGCGCCGAATGGCGCGCCCAGATCGCCGCTCCCGGCCGGGCCTGCCTGGACTGCCCGGGCCGGTACGACCCCGCCCACGCCCAAGCCGCACGCGACGGCTCCCTCGACGGCCCCGCCCCCATCGCGGGCCTGCCCACCGAGCGTCCGCTGCGCCGCAAGGAGCACGTCTTCGTTTCTCTGGTGGAGCTGCGGCCGTGTAATCGAACCAGTCCGGCACCGTGACGACTGCGCCGGGCGGGATCGCCGACAGCGGCGTTCACCTGCACCACCTGACCACCGCCAGCCTCGACCGCCGCGAGGATGGCTGCGAGACGGGCTGTCCCTACGGCGGCACGCTGCGGGCGCTCGGCGACGACACCCCCGCCACCGTCGCGGCCCACGGCTACTGCCTGGACGTGCCGTTCGCCGACACCTGCGTGATGACGCGCGCCGACGTTCCGAGGCGAGTGGGGCAGAACCGGGTTCAGGCGGAGGCGCGGGCGATGGTGCCCGCGGTGAGCGTGGCCAGCATCTCCTGTAGGCCCGTCACGAAGTCCAGCTTGAACGCGGTGAGCGAGGGGTCGGCTTCGTAGGCGGCGGGCATCGCCGCGGAGGGCCGTGCGTGTGTCCACACGGCGCCGACGGCCCTGATCATGAACCGGCCTGACCGGACCCGGACTCGGACCCCCGCCACCGGCGCCGAGCCGGCAGCCGGGGCCCGGCCACCACAGCCGGCCCGGACCACGCGCCTGGTCTGCCGCGCAGCACCGCATACCGGGTGGGCGCTGCCCACCCCCACCCGGCCGCATCAGCAGCCCGCGCGCAGCCGTCGCGTACCTGCCCCTGGCTGTCGAGGGTCACGCGGTTCCCCAGGCATCCGCCTGTCTCCTGTCGGCGGGCGGACCGCCACTGCGCCGAAGCCTCAACCGGATAGTTCATCCGTATGTGTGCTACCGTCCGGGGCTAAGCGGATGAGCTATCCGGTTGGCTGCCCGGGGTGGAGGAGCACATGAAGAAGACAGCAGTGGTCACGGCCGGAACTGGGGGCATAGGCCTGGAGACGGCGCTGGGCCTGGCCGTCGCCGGGTTCGCGGTCACGGTGGTCGGGCGCGACGCCGGACGGGGAGCCAGGGCCGTCGAGCGGATCAACGCGACGGGCCCGGTGCACCCGGCCCGGTTCCTGTCCGCGGACCTCGCCTCGCTCGACCAGGTACGTGCGCTCGCCCGGACGATCGCGGACGGCCGCGGCGCCTCGGGCGAACCGTTGACGGTGCTGGTCAACAACGTCGGGGCGATGTTCGCCGAGCGCCGGACCCGGGACGGTGTCGAGGCGTCGTTCGTCGTCAACCACCTCTCGCCCTACCTGCTGACCGAACTGCTGCTGCCCACCCTCACGGCCGGTGCGCCGAGCAGGATCGTGAACGTGACGTCGGGCGCGGTCGCCGTGGCCAAGCGCGTGTTCGACGCCATCGAGCCGCCAGGCGGCTACTACGGCTTCCACTGGTACGGTCGCGCCAAGCTGGCCAACCTGGCCTACACCTTGGACCTGGCGGACCGGCTGGACGGCACCGGCGTCTCGGTCTTCGCCGCCGATCCCGGAGGGGCCGCGACCGACATGACCAACGGCACCATGACCGACCCGAAGATCGTCTCGCCCGCCCTGCGGCTGCTGTGGCCCCTGGTGCGCCGCACCTTCGAACGCTCGACCTCGGGTCCGGCGTCCGCCGCGGCCAGGCCCTCCATCGCGGCCGCCACCGACGAGACGCTGACGGGCCGAACCGGCATCGTCATCGGCGCCCAGGCGCACCCGGTCCCCCCGCACCGGGCTGCGGCCGACCCCCGCGTCGCCGAAGCCGTGCGCCGGCTCAGCGAACGGCACGCGCCGCTCGCCCCCGCCTGAGCGTCGTACGGCAGCGCGGCGCTGCGGGTACCGGACGGGCGGCGGAACTATCCGGATGAACCATCCGATTAGCATGGCCGCATGACTACGCCTCTACGCAAGGACGCGGCCCGCAACTGGCAGCGGATCGTCTCCGTCGCCCGCGACCTGGTCGACGAGGGCACACCGTTGCAGCTCAACGACGTCGCACGCCGGGCAGGGCTCGGGGTCGGCACCGTCTACCGGCACTTCGCCACGCCCGAGGCGCTGCTGGAGACCGTCGCCGCGCCGTGCCTGGAGGCCCTGGCCGTCCACGGCCGGCAGGCGCTGACCGATGCCGACCCCTGGGCCAGCCTGACGGGCTTCCTCTTCCACACCGTCGAGGCGCAGGTCACCGACGCCGCCCTGCCCCCCGTCGCCGCCGCGGCCACGGACGCCTTGCCGCGCACCACGGAACTCAAGAAGTCACTGGCGACGGCCGGCGCCACCCTCCTCGCCCGGGCCCGCGACGCCGACGTGATCCGCCCCGACCTGGCCGCCGCCGACCTCGTCCCGCTCATGTGCGGCATCGCCCACGCCGTGAGCGTCCGCGGCGGCACCCCTGCCGACCGGGTCGACATCGCACACCGCTACCTCACCGCCCTCCTCGAAGGCTTGCGCACGAGACCACCGAGCGCGTAAACGACCCGCCCACGGTGCGCCGGCGGTCTCCAGGCGTACCCGCTCAGCCGCCATCGGGCCGGAGGACCTGCATGAGCTGGCCGCCGCGGCTTCTCCGGCCGGCGTCTCGGGCGCCGCCGGTTACGCGACCGTGCTGCAGCGCCTGGTGGCGGCCGATCCGACCGCTTGGCCCACGAACCGTCCCCGCCGTGCTCGCCGAACTGTACGCGCTCGCTCCTGGCCGGCCCACGCCGACCGCCGCGTGGCTGGGTCTCCTGCCAGGCGGTGAGCGCGCCTTCGATGGCGTCCCACAGTGCGACGGGGCCGCCCTGGCGCACGGTCCAGCCCGACCGGGCGCTGGGCACCTGACACCGCGAACGTAGCGGTCTCTGACTATCTGACGGGTGCCGGCTGACGGCGTACCCCATCGGCGGGACGCCCCGCGCACGGGGTACGCCGGGGTGGCCGGCGTGCGGATCTCAGGCCGCCGCCCCCAGCGCCAGCACCGACGTCTGGCTCCCGAAGGCGAACGACATGGACACCGCGAGGTCGAACGAGGTGTCGCGGACGCCCTCCGCCACGTGATCGTGGTCGCACTCCGGGTCGGGCGTCGTCAGATTGATGGTCGGCGCCAGCCGCTGGTGGTGCAGCATCGAAGCGGTGGAGGCCGCGTTGATGATCCCGGCCAGGCCGAAGGTGTGCCCGTAGATCGGCTTGTTGGAGCTGATCGGGGGCAGCGCCCCGAGACCGCGTCCGGGGTACAGCGCACGCAGGGCCCGGCTCTCGGCGAGGTCGTTGTAGCGGGTCGCGGTCCCGTGGGCGCAGAAGTAGTCCACCTCGTCCGGGCGGCGCCCGGCCTCCTCCAGGGCCTCCACCACCAGACCGGCGGTGACCTTGCCGGTCAGGTTCATGGTGGTGGGGTGGTCGGCCTCGTTCATCGAGGCGTGAGCGAGGACACGGGCGTGGGCCCCGTGCCGCAGGGCGGTCGACTCCCGCTCCAGACACAGCACCACGGAGCCCTCGCCGAGGGCGAACCCCTCGCGGTCGGTGCTGTAAGGGCGCACCGCGCGGGACGGGTCCTCGGACTCCGCGGAGAGCACACCGCTGCCCAGCGCCCGGTAGCAGTGCGCCACCTCGGGCAGGATGGGGAATTCGTGGCCGCCGACCAGGACGGCGTCGCTGCTGCCCGCCCGCAGCTCCCGCATGGCCAAGCCGATCGCCTGATGGCCGCCGACGCAGGCATTGCTGACGGTCGTGACGAGGCCCTGCGCCCCGGTGTGGATGGCGGCCAGGCTGGCCGGGGTGCCGGGCAGCCCGCGGAACATGGCGCCCTTGTCCTCGTACGCCGCCGGGTCCTCGCCGCGCAGCACCTGCTGCCACCAGGAGAGCGGGCCGCGCGACGAGGAGAAGATCACGCTGAGCCGCCGGGGATCGACGTCGCCCTGACCCAGGCCCGCGTCGTCGCGGGCCTGGACGAGCGCGGACATCGCGATCAGGATCTCCCGGCTGTACTTGCGCGCGTGGGAGGGGTCGAGGCCGGGCAGGCGGGCGGTGTGGTCGAAGTCGCGTATCTCGGCCGCCGCGTACACGGGCAGCCCCTCGGCGGGACCGTCGAACCGGGTGAGGGGCACGATCTGGGACCGCCCGCCCGAGACGTGCTGCCAGAATTCCGCGGCCGATCCGGTACCGGGCAGCAGGGTGCCTATCCCGGTGATGACGACGGGGTCGTCGGCAGGCCGGTCACTCGTTGTCGGAAACTCCTTGCCTCGCGGGATCACTGCGTGTCTCCCGCGTCGGTCCGGTGGGGGTGGGGCGTCCGTAGGTGAGGGCCGCGACGGCGACGGCGACGGCCGCGAGGACGAAGGCGGGCACGGCGGTCCACTCAGGGCCGCGGGTGTTGACGAGGAGGCCGCCGACCGCGCCGCCGATGGCGATGCCCAGGTACAGGGCGGAGCTGTTGAGCGCCACGGTGAAGGGGCCGCTGGCCTCGCTGAGCGAAAGCAGCCGGTGCTGCTGCGGCACGAGGTACATCCACCCCGTGGCGCCCCAGACGAACAGCGCGACGCCCGCGCCGGCCAGGGACCCGGACCACAGGGGCAGCAGGGCCAGGTCCACCGCCGTGCCGCCGACGGCGAGCAGGAGCACCACCCGGTTGCCCAGCCGGTCGGTGGCGATCCCGGCGATGGCGTTGCCCGCGACGGCGCCGACGCCGAAGACGAACAGCGGCACCGACAGCGCCCGCCCGCCGTGCGTGGCATCGTGGAGCAGCGGGCCGATGTACGTGTAGACCACATGCTCGGAGGTGACGGCGAGCAGGGTGACCGTCAGGGTGATCAGGACGGCCGGGTTGCGCAGATCCGAGAGCCGTTCGGCCAGCGGGTGCCTCCCTGCGGGCGCCAGCCTCGGCAGCATCGATACGCCCAGCAGCCCGACCGCGCCCAGCGCGGCGACCGCCCACAGCGTGGCCCGCCAGCCCGCCAGCCCGCCAGGCCGCCGATCCAGGTACCGATCGGCACGCCCAGCGCGGTGGCCAGGGTGAGGCCGCCGATGACGATGCCCAGCGCCCGGCCCCTGCGCTCCTCGGAGACCAGGGACGCGGCGGCGGCGGAAGCCTGGGGCGTGTACGAGGCGGCGCCGAGCGCGGCGACGACCCGGCCCGCCGCGACCCATCCGTAGGAGTCGCCCAGCGCGCAGATCAACCGTCCAGCAGCTTCGTGCACGCGACGCGCAGGCGGTCCACCACCGTTCAGAGCGGCTCGATGGTGATGGACCCGTTCGGCCCGGTGCGCAAGGCAACCCGAGTGCCCTGGGTGCCCCATCCGCTCGTCGTGTGCAGGCAGGGCGCATGCGTCGGCGCGTACTGGACCGAACCAGGCGAGTGCCGACGGGGTCGGCAGGACGAGTACCGACGCCTTCCGAGTGGCTGGAAGCCGTTCAGGAGCGGAAGAAGTCGGCTGCCGGACACACGGCACCCGCCCAGCGGGTGCCGCGGGGCGGGTGCCGTGCAGGTGCAAGCTCAGGCGGGGGTGATGTTCTCCGCCTGGGGGCCCTTCTGGCCCTGGGTGACGTCGAAGTTCACCTTCTGGCCTTCCTGGAGCTCACGGAAGCCAGAGCTGGCGATGTTGGAGTAGTGGGCGAAGACGTCGGGGCCGCCGCCGTCCTGCTCGATGAAGCCGAAGCCCTTTTCCGAGTTGAACCACTTGACGGTTCCGCTGGCCATTTACCCTCCAAGGGGACTGGAAGTCGGTTCCCGCGCCGCGCGGGAGCCGGAGGTGATCGCCCTGGCCCTCAGAGACTCTGAACAGCAGAGTCGCCCGTGTACACGCTCACGGGCGACCGGTACTTCGGAACCATGACAGCTGGCTCTGACGGTACACCGGCAGTCCCATCCGCAACACGAAACGCTGGTGAGAAGGGCATGAATTCTTCCTCTCGGATGAGCAGCAGGATCAGTCGGTGCGCGCGGGCAACCCTGCAAGCCCGGTGCCATGCATGCTGCGCTCGCGGATCAGCCCGTCTTCCGCTCGGTCAGGCGCAGGGTGAGGCCGTGGGGTTCCAGGTGCAGCCGGGGCCGCGGACGCACGGGGCCGGGCTCCAGACGCCAGCACCGGACGATGAGGGCGAGGGACAGGGGCAGGTCCATGAAGGCGAGCTCGTAGCCGATGCACTTGGACGCCCCCGCCCCGAAGGGCAGCCACCCCTCGGTACGGTGCGGGTCGCGCCCGTCCCAGCGGTGGGGATCGAAGTTCTCCGGCGCGGGGAACAGATCGGGACGGTGGTGCAGCACGTAGGGGCTCAGCAGCAACTGCGCGCCGGCCGGGATGTGCCGGGTGCCGATGACGGTGTCCCTGGTGGCCACGCGGGGAAAGATCCAGCTGGGAGAACGCCGCCGCAGGACCTCGGCGATCACGCCCTGCGTGAGGGGAAGCCCGGCCGTCACCTCCGGGACCGACGTGGCCGACGGCCACGGCCGTCACGCCGCCGAGGAGCACGGTCATGGCCGTGTCACGCACTTCCCGGTCGCTGAGCGGGTCGCCGTCGGCGGATGTGGTGAACAGGGACATCAGGTCGCCGTGATCTCTTCCGTCTTCGCGGTAGGCAGCGATCTCCTCGTCCAGGAACCGCAGCAGCCTGGCCTCGCTGCTGCGGTAGCGGCGATTGCGTGCGGTCGGCAGCCGGTTCAGACCGGGGACGATCATGCGGAGAACGGTCTGGTGGTCGACGAAGTCGGTGACGGCTGTGCGAAGCCCCGTCACGTCACCGCCCACTGCCCGGCGGGCGAGCATCGTCCTTGTGCGGCAGCGCGGCCAGCAGGGCCAACGGATCGGTGAGCAGCGGCAGAAGGCGCCCGTCCAGCGGCCGGGCACCCGGCACCGTGGGCGGCCTGTCGGCCTTCGACATCAACACGGTCGATTCCTTTCGGGTCACGAGAAGGAGCGACGATCGGTGGTACCGGCGTGGCGCAGGACAGCAACCGCGCGGCGCCCGGTCGTACAGGCGCTTGTCACCGTCGGCGCGATGGCGCCTTCCGCATCTGTCGACGCGACGGTCGCAGGGCGGGCGCGACCGTAGCCGGAAGACCCATACCTACCCGGGCCGGAGGACGAGACGCGTGCCCGCGGGGGCGTGCGGGCGCACTGCGCCGGTGCCGCTTCGCCCGTCCACGCCGCCCCGTGCTTGGCGACGGCGGCGCTGCGGCCGACGGAGGACTCGCCTGTCTCAGAGAACACTTCGGCGTTCCTCCTGGCCGTGTGGGGATCTGTGTTGACAGCCTTGGCTAATCCATTTAGCTTCTAGCTAATGAAGTTAGCCAGATTTGGGGGATGCCATGACCGAGTACCTTGCCGTCGACGGCGGCACGATCGCTTACGAGGTGACGGGTTCCGGCCCGTTGATCGTTCTCGCACACGGCATGGGCGTCAGCCGCGCCGCGTACCGTGCTGTGATGCCGGCCCTGGTGGCGGCGGGCCATCGGGTCGCTGCGGTCGACCTGCGCGGTTGCGGTGAGTCCAGCGTCGGCTGGCCGGCCTGGAGCCGTACTGCGATCGCCGGCGACCTGCTCGCCGTGATCCGCCATTTGGGCGGCCCGGCCGTGCTCGTCGGCCACTCGATCTCCGGCGGCGCCGCCACCATCGCCGCGGCACAGGAGCCCTCGCTGATCACTGCGGTCGTCGAGCTGGCGCCGTTCACCCGCAAGCAGTCGATCAGCCTCGGTGACCTGCGGGTGAAGCGCTTCCGGCGGGGCATGACGCGGCTGCTCGGCGCGGGCTTGTTGGGCAGTGTGCCGCTGTGGCGCTCTTACCTCGACGTGGCCTACCCCGGCGTGAAGCCGGCCGACTGGGCCGAGCAGCTCGATCGCATCGACTCCCTGCTGCGCGAGCCGGGACGGATGAAGGCCCTGCAGAGCATGGGCCACAGCGCCCCGACCGATGCCGGCGCGCAGCTCGGCAACGTCCGCTGCCCGGTCCTGGTCGTGATGGGCACGCTCGACCCCGACTGGGCCGACCCTCACGCCGAAGGGGCGGCAATCGTCGACGCCCTGCCGACCGGCCTCGGCCGCCTTGAGATGATCGAGGGCGCTGGGCACTACCCGCACGACCAGTTCCCCGATCAGGTGGTCTCGCTAATGCTCGCCTTCCTCCGATCGGCCGCCGCCCGTGCCTAGGGCCGGCTTGGACCGGGCGACCGTGGTAGCGGCCGGTGCCGCCCTCGCCGACGAGGTGGGCCTCGCCAACCTGACGATGGGGTCGCTGGCCGAGCGGGTCGGCGTGCGCACCCCGTCCCTGTACAAGCACGTGAGCGGTCAGGAAGACCTCAACCGGCGCATCGCGGCCCTGGCGTTGAACGAGGCCGCCGCCGCCGTAGGCGGCGCGGTCCAGGGGTACGCGGGCCGCGACGCCCTGGAGGCCGCGGCCCGCGCCTTCCGCGCCTTCGTCCTGCAACACCCCGGCCGGTACGCCGCGACGATCGGCGAGGAACCGTCCGGCCCGGACGACCCGCTGGCCGCCGCGGGGCAGCGGCTGCTCGGCGCGTTCACCGCCATCCTGCGCGGCTACGAGATCGCGGAGCCCGACGTGGACCACGCCCTGCGCACCCTCCGCAGCCTCTTCCACGGCTTCGCCACCTTGCAGGTGGCCAATGGCTTCCAGTGGAGCGCCGACATCGACGAGAGTTTCGCGTGGCTGATCGTCTTCGCCGACCGGGGCCTGCGCGCTTTTTGAAAACACTGCCTATAGGAGAGGTGCTGCCGCCGAGCAGACCCTTTCACCTGCGTACGAGAGCGGGGTGCCGGAGAAGAATTGTTCGGCGCGCCGCCCTCGCGTCTCCCGGGAGGGCCCAGTGCGTCACTTTTTCAGGGAGGGCACCCCGGAATTCACGCCGGCCTTGCGGGCGGCGGCGCTGGCGGCGGCGGTCGGTTTGGTCTTGGTGAACTCGTCATGTCCGACCAGCGTCGACTGCCACTGGTTGGCGGGGGTGGTGCCGGAGGTGAGCAACCACTGGGTGTTGATCCGTGCGGCGGTGCCGCCGAAGTACTGGCCGCTCCAGGTCGTCGCGGAGTGGGCGTTGCGGTAGCTGTTGCGCCAGGAGACGGTCCAGCCGAGGGCCGTACCGCTGCCGTCCACCGGGGCGGTGTCATAGCGACCGGTCGCCACGTAGCGGTTCTCGGCGTTGCCGACGGTGGACTCGTACGTGCCGGTGAGGCTGCCGTCCGCGTTCGCGGTCACCGTGAAGGTCGAGCCGAGCTGGTTGTACCAGGTGCCGGTGATGCCGTCCGTGAGATCGGACTTCGCGACCGTCTTCTTGTCCGCGCCCGTGTCGGCGGAGGCGTTCGCCCCGACGGTGACAAGGGTCAGGGAGGTGGCCGCAGCAGCCGCGACCACGATCTTGCGCATATGAGACACGAATTCTCCCCTGATCTGGTGTCCACGAGAACCGGCGGGCTCCTTCTTTCGCGCGCCGCGCCGGAACCTCGATTCCCTGTGTGGAAAGGCAACAGGCTGGTTCGGTCCCGTCGATGACTGCCAACGGCACATGTCCGACGGGATCGTACTCGCGCATGAATGATCGTCTCAACTGGCATTTGTTGCACGGTTTTTCAGCCATTCCGTGACCTGATTTCGCTAAACTGGCCGTTGCGGGTATGCATCGGAATACGTGGCGGCTGGTGCCCGGCGACCGGCAATTCCCGGCGGTGCGTACCGCCGGGCGGGCGTCCGGTCATGACCGGCGTGGATCCCGTTCCGGCCACACCACACCCCAGCTCCTGGCCGAGGTCTACGGCACGACGGCCAACGTCACCGTCCACCCGCGCAACGGCACGCACCCCAGGCGACCTTCCTCCCCGGAGTACCCCTCACCCGGCCACCACGAGCTCCCCGCCCACGTCCTGAGCGGTCCCGTGTCGCTTGCCGGGTGGGCTGGGTCTGCCCGGCTCAGGGCGTCAACACGACCCTGCCGAACACCTCCGGAGACCTCGCAGCCAGGACCAACCTGCCCCGGGCAACGTCATTCCGCTCGCCCGCCCGGCGATCAGGGCGTGTCTCCTCGAAAGAACCTCACCTCCGGGAAGGCCGCGCTCGGGCCGTCGAGCAGATGCCCTCGGCGGTGTCGCAGGTGCAGGTCGAAGAAGGCGAGCGGGTAAGCCTGTTGGATCCGTACCGACCGGGCCGGGACGAGGGTGCCGATCATGTCCTGGACCTGCTGATCGGTCATGCCGAGCATCCTGCCTGCCTGTGGGACGAGCGTCGCGTTGTCGCCGTACGACTGGTGGATGGCTCCGTCGGCCTGGATGTCGAGCCGCCAGCCGCGAAGGTGTGTCCAGAACGTGGCGACGTCCGGCATGGCGGCCCGGGTGAAGACGGCGGACATCATCATGAACGGCCGGTCCAGGTTGGCGGTGATGGTCGGCTGCATCGGGCCGTCGATGCCGAGCCCGGCGCGGACGCGCCGGTCGGCGAGCATGGTGAGCGCAGTGGCGGTGCCGCCCTTCGACCAGCCGAAGGCGCCGATGCACCGCGGATCGAGGGCGCCGAGCAGGCCGGGGGGCAGTGGCTTGCCGTCGACGTCGGGATTGCGGCCCGCGGCGAGTTCCTCCACGCAGTCGAGCAGGAACCGGAGGTCCGCGGCGTAGTCCTTCGGGAACATCGGGACGTCACCCGGGGTGAGCACCCGGCCGTCGGGGAACTCGGTGAACGTATCGTAGGTGTGGTCGACGGTGACCACGGCGTAGCCGTGGCTGGCGAGTTCCTGGACCATGATGGTGTGGTCGCTGCGGTGGCTGCCCGAGCCGTGCGAGTACAAGATGACGGGCAGGCGGTCGCCCGTACGGTGCACGGGCGCGCCTATGCGTCCGGCGGTGAGCGGGCCGAGGGCGGGGTCGATGGGGAAGCCGACGTCCGTCAGGAACGCCCGCAGCGCTCCGTCGGCCATCCAGGGGGCGTGCGGCAAGTCCTCCGTCCTGCGGGCGGGATACCACACGCTGGCCATCAACTCGCGGTGATGCCCCGGACCGGTGACGGGATCCGGGCGTGAGGTGTCGACGAGGTGGAGCGGCACCGTGCCCACCAGGTGAGGCCCGGTGGGCGCAGGCAGGGTGAGTTGCGCCGGGCTGGAGGTGGTCGGAGCCGCCCACGCGCGGGACGCGACTCCGAGCGGCGCAGCCGTCGCGAGTCCAGCGGTCAGTGCTGCCCCGAGCATGCGACGGCGCGTCATCGGGTTTCGGCTGGTGGACGCGGTGACGGTCATGAATCCTCCCGAGTAGGGGTGTCGTGGACGGAATCCGGGCGCGCAGCCCGTCTCGCCGGGTGGGGGACGGCACGGTCAGGGGCTCGCGTCTGGTTCTCGACGTCGCCAGTGTGGGGAGATGCGCATCGTCAGGGCTCCTGGCTGTGGATGCGGAGACGACCGCTGTCGAGGTGCGACGAGTTCCCTCAGCCCCGGACGCCGGTGGGAAGGGATGTCCGGGGTCGTAGCGGGAGTGGGCGTGTCAGCCGTTGCGGGCGGCCTGTGGGCCGGTGATGCGTTTGAGCAGGGGGAGAGTCGAGGCGATGATGCCCAGTGAGGCGCCGAGGCCGAGGGCGACGAGCGCGTAGTAGGCCACGCCCGGCGACACCAGGTCGTAGCGCATCTGCGATTCCAGGAACAGGGCCGAGGCGGCGAAGGCCGTACCGATCGAGAGCGCGGCCACCGCCAGCAGCGGCAGAGTGCTCTCCAGTACGATCACCCGCTGCAGCGCCCGTAGTGGCGCGCCGGTGAGCCGCAGCAGCGCGAACGGGCGCCGGCGATCCGACAGGCCCGCGACCACGCTCACCGCCAGGCTGCAGCCCGCGATCGGCAGGGTGGTCAGCAGTACCACGTCGGCCAGTTGCCGCCAACCGGCCAGCTCTTGCTGCAAGCCGGTGCCCCAGTCGCCCACCGTGCGGACCTGTTGATGCGGGTAGGCGATGGCGAGCACGGTCCGTACGCGTTCCATGGCGGCTGTCGACCCGTCGGTGGCCACGTAGAGCAGTTGCACCGGCAGCTTGGCGACGGCTGCGGTGCCGATCGCGGCGGCGGGCCACGGCACGCTCGGGTGAGACCGCAGGCTGACGAACGCGTAGGAGTCGACGGCCGCGACGCTCGCACCGGCCGGGCAGCGGCCTACCATGGGAGTCCGCGCCAGGTCGGAGCAGGTCACCAGTACCGGCGCCGTCAGGATCGGATCGCCCGGTCGGACGCTCCGGTGCACCGCCTTGCCGATGCCGTCGGGGTTGGCGTGGACGACCGCCGCGCCCCGCACGCCCGGGAGCGTGCGCACCTTGGTGAGCAGCCGTGCCGGGATGACTCCGGCCAGCGGCGCCTGGCCGTCGCTGCCGGCCTCCACCACGGTCCGGGTCTGCCGGTCGCCGCCCAGCGTGCCGCGGTAGTCGTTGATGGTGCCGATGATGCTGACGGTCGCGGTGGTCACGAACAGGGCCAGGACAAGGCCGCTGACCGCGCGGAAGCCGGCCTTCGGATCGTCGGCGAGCCGCCGCACCGCGATCAGGGCGGCCGGGCGTCGGGTGCGCCGGGCCACCGCCCGGGCGACGATCATGGTCAGCCACGGTCCGGCGATGACCAGGCCCAGCATCACCGCCAGGAAGCCGGGGAGGTAGGCCGCCGTCTGGCCGTTCCCGGTCGCCGGACGGCCGGCGAAGACGAAGTACACCAGTTCGGCCAGGCCCGCCAGCAGCGGGATCAGCCGCCAGGCGCTCGGCGGGCGCGGAGTCACCCGGCGGCTCACGCCGAGCGGGGAAACAGCGACCCGGCGCAGCGCGAGGCGCGCCGCGATCGCGGCTGCCACCGGCACGCCGACGACGACGCCGAGGGCTTGCGGGGCGCTGAGCGTCAGATCCGAGAGGAAGAACCGCTGCTGCCCGGTGAGCGGAATGGTAGCCACCAGCGGGCGCAGCGCGGCGTAGAGCCCGAAGCCGGCCACCGTGCCGAGGACCGCCGCCAGCGCGGACTCCACCGCCGAGAGCACCGACACCTGCCGGGGAGTGGCGCCGACCAGCCGCATCGCCGCATAGCGCTGTTCGCGCGTGGCGGCGGACAGCCGGGTCGCGGTGGCGATGAAGATCAGCACCGGGAAGATCAGAGCGCCGGCCACCACGGAGGAGATGAGCGTCAGCGCGTCGCCGGCCACCGCGTTGTCCCAGCAGGCGTTGTCACAGCTGGGTGGCCGGGTGCGGGCGATGGTGGTGACCGCCCTCGCCCCGGGTGCGGCCTTGATCTGGTCCGGGGTACGGCCGATGACGGCGATCAGTGAGTCCGGGGAGGCCAGGGCGGCGTCGCCGATCGTGCCGCTGAGCCGCCCGGGGAACCGGCCGCCCAGCTGGTCGGCTGGGGTGTCGCGGATCAGCTTGGCCAGCGCGGGTGAGGCGTAGTACTCGCCGGGCGACGGCAGGCGCGTCAGGCCGGGCGGGACGGGCGAGGTCGGGCCGGTCGCGGCGATGTCGACCTCCGTGAGGGACTTGCCGTCGTAGTAGTCGCCGTGCGGCCACCACCACAGCGGGTGGGCCGACGTCTGCCCGGTGCGGGTCGCGGCGCCGGTGTCGAGCCACACCTGCCGCTGGTTCGTCCGCTCGACGGCGTTCATGCTGGCCAAGGTCGACAGCAGCAGTCCGACACCGATGGCGACCGCGGCGGCGATCATGGCCAGCCGGGCGAGTGCCTCCCGGCCGCCGCTGACCGCGAGACGGAGCGCGAAGGCGATCACGAGGCGATCCGTCCGGTCGTCAGCAGGTTGGCCTTGCCGTCGCGGACGATGGCCTCCCGGTCGGCGTGCGCGGCGATCCGGGGCTCGTGGGTCACCAGGACGATGGTCGTGCCCTCCTCCTGGGCCGCGTCCACCATCAGGTCCATCACCTGCTCGCCGGTCAGCGAGTCCAGCGCCCCGGTCGGCTCGTCGGCGAACAGCACCTTGGGCCGGGCCACCAGACCCCGGGCCAGCGCCACCCGCTGCGCCTGACCGCCCGACAACTCCCCGGAACGCCGCCGCTCCAGGCCGTCCAGACCCAGCCGGGCGAACCAGGGCCGGGCCTCGGCGAGCGCCGCCGCCCTCCGCGCGCCGGAGAACAGCAGCGGCAGGGCGACGTTCTCCTCGGCGGTCAACTCCGGTACCAGCTGGCCGAACTGGAAGACGAAGCCGAAAGTATCCAGGCGCAGGGCGCTGCGCTCGGCCTCGTTCAGCGTGTCGATGCGGCGTCCGTCGAAGTACACCTCACCCGAGTCGGGAGTGAGGATGCCGGCCAGGCAGTGCAGCAAGGTGGACTTGCCCGAGCCGCTCGGACCCATCACGGCGAACACCTCGCCGGCCTCGACGGACAGGCTGGCGCCGCGCAGGGCGGGGGTCTCACCGAAGGAGAGGGTGAGGTCGCGGGCCTCGATGAGGGCGCTCATGCGCGCACCGCCGCTGCGAGCGTATCCATCCGGGCCGTGGTCAGCTCGATCCAGCGCAGGTCGGCCTCCAGGTGGAACAGGCCGTGGTCGGCGAGGAGGGCGTCGATGATCGGGCCGGTGCGGCGCAGCTTCGTCAGCTCGTGCATCCGCTGCAGGTGGGCGGCCCGCTGGGTGTCGAGATACTGCTGGGCGTCGCGGCCGAGCATCAGGGCCAGAACCACCTTGGTGAACAGCACGGTCTGCAGATTGGGTTCGGGTGCCACCGGCTCGGTGAGCCAGGTCTCGAACTCCGTCGCCCCCGCCTCGGTGATCACATAGCGCTTGCGCTCGGGGCCGACCCCGGGCTCCGCTTCCCCGGCGACGACCTTCCCGTCCCGTGCCAACCGGCCCAGAGTCGTATAGACCTGCCCATACGGCAGCGGCTTGCCGCGGTTGAAGAAGGCGTCGTAGTCGCGCTTGAGGTCGTAGCCATGGCTCGGCTCCCGCTCCAGCAGCCCCAACAGGGTGAGAGGAACACTCATGCGAGGACTGTACACCGCAGATATACTCCGAGTGTATATCTGCGGAGAGTTTCTCAGGTCCAGGGACCTCATCCGGCCGGGTGGGCGATGTAGACGACGGTGAAGTCGATGGCGGTGGCCGGGTACAGGGCGCACCGCCGGGCGGGTTCAGGCTGGTTGGTCTGCTGCGATGACGAGCAGTGAGGTGGCCGTTGAGCCGTGTGGCCAGTGGCGGGTGAGGGTGATCTTGTGTTCGCTTGCCCGTGCCATGGGTGAACCCTGGTGAGGTATGGGCGTCACCTCTGGCCGCTACGATGCGCGCCGGGGTCGCGTCCCAGGGGGGCGCGGAAACGTTTCCTGAGGGGGATCACCTGTGTTCGTGCTGTCCATTGTGCTGCTCATAGCGGCCGTCGTCCTTTTTCTCGTCGGCAGGCACCGGGAGGTGACGGGCTGGAAGCTGGGGGCGGCGCTCAGCGGCCTGGCGGGGGTGCTGGCGGCGGCGTTCGCCTGTGTGCATGTGGTGAGTGCCTACGAGGTCGGCGTCCCGGTGACCTTCGGGAAGACCGGTACGCCGCTGACGTCCGGGGTGCACTTCAAGTCGCCCTTCACCGACGTCACGTCCTTCTCGACCCGTCCGGTCGATCTCGATCTCAACGGCAAGGACGTCGTCGAGGTCCGCTCCTCGCAGGGCGGTGTGCTGTACGCCGACGTCACCGTCAAGTGGGCCGTGGTGCCGGCGAAGGCGGTTGAGCTGTACCGGCTGGCGGGCAGCGAGGAGGCTGTCGAGCAGCGGCTGGTGCTGCCCGACGCCCGCGAGATCATCCGCAACGTCTTCGCCAAGCACACCAGCGAGGAGGGGTACGCTTCCGCGCGCGAGCGGATCGGCTCCCAGATCGCCGGCCTGGTCAAGGAGCGTCTGGCGCCGCGCGGGATCGACGTCACCACCGTCAACCTGCGCAATGTGCGGCCGTCGGACAGGCTGCAGGACCAGATCGACAAGAAGATCCAGCAGGAGCAGGCCACCGAGCGGGCCACGGAGGCGGCCCGTACGGCGAAGGCGGAAGCGGAACGCAAGCGGATCGAGGCGGAGGGCATCTCCGCCGCCAACAAGATCATCGAACGCTCGCTCAGCGACAAGGTGCTGTACAACCAGTGTCTGGAGGCCTACAAGGAGGCCGCCAAGGCCAATCCGGTCTATGCGGTCCCCTGCGGCACGGACGCTGACGGCACACCGGTGATCGTGGACAGCGGTAAGAGGTGACACAGGCGTGGAGAGATGATTCGGCCGCTGCTTCCGCGTGTCGGGGCATGCGGCTGATCGACCGCTTCTCTCCCGTACTGCTGGGACGGTTCCGATGTTCGGCGTACCCCCGCAGGCAACACGCAGTGGGGGAGTGACCTGGACGCTCCCCCAGTCCATGCCCACCCGTGCTGTGCCCGGGCCTGATCTGCCTCCGGTGTGGGCAGCCGAGCCGAAGCGGGACGGCTGCTGTGCCCGGCTGGTCCGTCGCGGTGACATGACGGCGGCGTGCCCGGAGATCCGCGCCGCCGCCCTCGCCCAGTTACCCGAGCAGTTGGGCGGGTGGTGAGCTGGTGGTGTGTCGCCGGCCATCACGCGCCTTGCCCCCGGCCCGGGCGTCTGCCGACCGCTCCGGTCCCGCCGCTGCATGCCGGCGGCCCGAACTTCCTGCATGCCTGCTGCGTTGCCGGGTGCCAGCCTGGCCGTCCGCTGGTCACCCGCCCTTGCCTGTCCCGCGCCGCGCCTGGCCATCCCCCAGTACGACACCTCCGCCCGACCCCGCGCCGTGCCGGCCGTCCACGGTCCGCGCTGTCCGTGTCGCCGTGTCAGGCGTAGGCCTCCGGCGCCGGGCCGTGCCCGCCCGGCTCGTCCCGGTCCGGTGTGCCCTGGGAGCGCAGGGTCTTGCACCGGTCGGCGTCCGTCTTCCGGTCCACCGCCTTACGCGGCCCCGCGCCCGTCGTCCGTCGCGTTGCTCGGCCGGCGTCCCCGCCTTGCTGTCCGCCCCACCGGACCGGCCCGCGCCCGCGCGGGCCCCGCGGCCGCGCCGCACGCCGTCGACACCCCGGCCCGGCCTGCACCCTGGCCGCTGTGCCACACGCCCGCTACCTGACGCCGTTGCCTGTACCGCGCGGTCCGTCGCCCCGCGCGGTTGCCGCACGCCCCGGTCCGCGCAGCCGCTTCGCCCGGCCGGCCGTCCCCGGAAGGTCCCGGCCCAGGTACCGTCCGCGCAGCCCGCAGCCCGCAGCCCGCAGCCCGCAGCCCGCAGCCCGCAGCCCGCAGCCCGCAGCCCGCAGCCCGCAGCCGTAGTCCTTCGTTGCGCTGTTGCCCGGTCGCGCCGGTGCCGTCCGCCGTCTCTGGGTGCCGCCTGGTCCTGTTCCGCGCCGTCATCTCCCTGCGCCTGCCCGCCCGCCGCCGTGCTGCGCCAGTCCCGTCGTGCCGTAGGAGACCACTGTCTTGCGCGGCAGCCGCCGCGGCCGTGCCAGGCGTGGCCGCCGTGTCGCCGTTGCCCGCTGCCAGCCCGCGGTCGCGCGGGTTCCGCCTCCTGTATTCCGGCCGGTCCCGCACCGGGCCTGGTCCTGCGCAGTTCGCCGGTCCGGGTACGCCCCGCCGTCCGGCGGCCTGCTGGCCCCGGCACTGCCGGCCGCCGCCGGCACGCTCCCGTACCCGCCCGCCGTGTTTCGCCGGCCCGACGCCGTCGGGTCGCCGCCCACGGTCCGGTCCCGGTTCGCGGTGTCACGGCTCCGCGTGCCTGTGGAGTCCTCACCGGCGTACCGGCGTACCGGCGTACCGGCGGGCCGGCGGGCCGCTCGCTTGCGTGCTCCCGGCCATCGGACATCGGCGGCGCCGGTGATCGCGGTGAGGCCGGACCGCTGGGCCGTGGTGTTCCAGGCGGTTCGCCGGCGGCGGTGCGTCGCGGTGACGGTCGGGAGTGGGCATCGGGACGGCTTCTGTGCCGGGGCCGGCGTTCCGGCGGGTGTCGGGCGGGGTGGCAGGCAGGCGCGGGTCCGTGCCCGGGGCGTGAAGGCCATGGCGTACTCCTCAAGTGATGAATGCGGCCGCGGTGTGCGGCAGGTGCCGACCGAGGGAAGGACGTCCGGAGGATTTACGGCGACGGCGGGTGGCCGCACCAGATCGCCGTTAACCTGGCGGGCAGGGGTGCGGCCGGCTTTCCGGGGAGTTACGGGACCGGAAGTGAAGCGGGGCGGAGGGCGGGGTAGACGTGGGGCGTCACATCCAGCGGTTCGTGGGCGAGTTGGCGAACGCCCGCCGGGCAGCGGGCGAACCTACGCTGCAGCGCATGGTGCGTCTGGGGGGCGCGGCCGCGCCGCGGGTCGGCACGTCCACCCTCGACGACTGGCTCAACGGCCGCTCGGTGCCGGGGAAGAAGAGCGAGACCTTCCTGCTGCACCTGGTCGGCTACCTCCGCCGGGAGGTCTGTCGTCTCGAAACCGGGAGCACGGGAAGCCCGGTGCCGATCCCTGGTGAACAGGAGCGGTGGCTGCGTCTGGTGCGTGCCGCGCGCAGGGAGCGGAGCGAGGAGTCGCCGGGTGGCCGTCCCCGGACCCGGACGCCGGACGCCAGGCCGGCTGGTGGTCCCGTTACGCTGCCGTCCCCACCACCGGACTTCGCCGGGCGAACGGCCGAAACCGACGCAGTGCTGCGGTGGTTGAGGCCCGGGGCAGCCGGGGTGGAGACCGCGTCCGCACTCGTCGTGTCGGCGATCGCGGGTATGGGCGGGGTCGGCAAGACCGCACTGGCCCTGCACGCGGCGCACGAGGCGCAGCGGCGTGGATGGTTTCCCGGCGGAGCCGTCTTCGCGGACCTGCGCGGGTACAGCGGCCTCGACCCAGTGCCCGCAGGAGCCGTCGCGGACAGGTTGCTGCGGGCCATGGGCGTGCCGGTCCGGCATCTGCCGGGCACGGAGAGCGGAGCGCTGGATGCCTGGCGGCGGCGGCTGCACGACATGGCCGGGCAGAACACACCGTTGCTGGTCGTGCTGGACAACGTCCGCGATCCGGGCCAGGTCGGCATGCTGCTGCCGAAGCCGCCGCACCGGGCGCTGATCACGTCGCGGCAGGCCCTCGGCTCACTGCCCGCCCACCGTGTGGACGTCGCCCCGCTGCCGACGGACGAAGCGGTCGTGGTGCTGGACGCAGCGCTGCGGGCCGGAAAGACGGAGGACCCGCGATGTTCCGACGACCCGGCCGGCGCCGAGGAGCTGGCGAGCCTGTGCGGCGGACTGCCGCTCGCGCTGCGCATCACGGCCGCCCTGTTGCGCACGGACCCGGACCGGCCCCTGGGCGCCCACGCCGGGGAACTGCGCGAAGCCCGTGACCGGTTGGACGCGCTGTCGCTGGAGGAGGAGGACACGGAGGGCCGTCCGCTGGCGGTCAGGGCCAGCCTCGACCTGTCGTACCGCCACCTGCCCGCGGCAGCGGCCCGTGCCCTGCGCCTGCTCGCCACCTGTCCAGGCCCCGACATCTCGACGTCCACGGCTGCCGTCCTGCTCCGCCTTCCCCGTCTTCTCTGCCGCCGCCACCTCGCTGCGTTGGCCCGCCACCACCTGATCGTCCGCACCAGCCTGCCGACGGGAGAGGCGAAGGCTCCTCGGCCGGTCGACGATGCCGAGCGCTGGTCTCTGCACGACCTCGTGCGGCTGTACGGCGCCGAGCAGGCCGAGCAGCACCGGCCCGGTCCCGGGCCGGACGCCGGCCTCGCAGAGGACGAGGTGGCGGCGGCCGCACAGCGGCTCGACGACCACTGCACGACCCTGACCGCGGCGGCGGACGCGCTCCTGGACGGCAGGACCGGTCCGGACACCGCCCCTGGACCGTTCGGCGGGGCTGCGGAGGCACTCGCCTGGCTGGAGACCGAACGGGCCAACCTCGTCGCCCTGGTCGTCGCCGCGCGCATGGCGAACCGTCGCCGGTCGGCCCTCGCGCTCACGCTCAACCTCCAGCGCTACCTGGAGGATCACTGGCAGGGCGCCGACGCGTATCTCTGCGCGACGCACGCGGTGGCAGCGGCCCGGCACCTGTCGCCGGCGGACTACGCAGCGGCCTTGACCACCCTGGGAAACGCCTGCCGCCTGACCGGGCGACTGGACGAGGCGGTGGAGCGGCTCTCCGAGGCGGCGGAGGTCGCGGCGGACGCCGGGCGCCCGCGGACAGTCGGCTCGGCACTCCACAACCTCGGCCTCGTCCACGCCCTGCGGGGCGAATTGCCCTCAGCACAGGCCGCTCACCGCAAAGACATCGATCTGTCGCGGCGCCACGGTGACCGGCAGGGCGAGGCCTCGGCACTCATCGCCCTCGCGGACGTACTCCAGCGGCGCGGCAAACGCAAGGCCGCGACCACGGCACTGGTCAGGGCCGCGCACCTGTTCCACGATCTGGGCGACCGGCGGGGGAGCGGCATGGTGGCCCTGCGCCACGCACGCACCGCGCTGCACGACCTGCGGGCACCTGGATGCGCTGCGGCGTGTCTCGCGTGGGCGGTGCGTGACTTCGGGCAGATCGGCGCGCAGGCCAAAGTGGCCGTAGCGTCCGTCGAACTCGGCGCGGCCTACTGGCAACTGTGCCCCGTCTGCTACGGCCCGGCGGCCATCAGATGGACAGGAGACGGCGCCGCGCTGGCCGAGACGGGCACCGACGACCGGCTCAAGGCCCAGAGCACGTTCCAACTCGGTTCCCTCCTGGCGCAGTCGGGCGACCGTACTGGTGCCCGTACGCACCTGGAGCGGACCGCAGCCATCTGTGCCAGGGGCGCCGGTGACCCGGAACTCGCGCGACTCGCACGCGCGGCCCGCTCCGCCCTGGCACATCTGGGCAAGCCCAAGAGCCCCCTGCTCTGCACCGAAGCGCATGCACGGGAGACGGACGAGCTGGTCCGCCTCGTCGAGGGAATCGCACACGGGGACACCCCAGAGACCAGCCTCCTCGTCATCGACCCTGTCTGGTTCGCACTCACCGGCGCGGACCGCTGACGCGCTCCGTGGGGCCGCACGGCACCGCCCTGATCACACCCGGGCCCCGGAGCGCACCGGGACACCGCACGGCCCTCCGCCTCCGGCACCGGACGCTGCCTCCCGCACCGGGCGCTCGCACGGCGCTCCGCCCCTGGTACGGCGTGGCCGCCTGGACGCCGCAGTGTGTCCTCGTTGCCGGGCACGCCACAGTGAACCGTACGGATGGTGTACGCAGTGCGTACACCATCCGCGCCCCGCATCGCCCGGATTCCCCCCCGCATCCCCCTGTCGTCCGGCCGACCACGGTCGCCGTATCGAGATGAGGTCTCATGAACCGACACCCGGTCACCGCCCGCGCGGCCGCCGTGGCGCTGCTCGCCGCCGGTCTCGCCGCCACCCCGGCTGCCGCCGCTCCCGCCACCGGGGCGAAGGCCGGCGTCGGCGCCGACTGGGCCACCCAGTCGATCGTCTTCACCGCCGCCGCGGGACAGGTCAACGACCTGCACGTGTTCCCCATGGAACGCGGCGCCGGCTCGATCCCGCGGACGAGACCTTCGTCGTCTGCGAACTGCCCACCGGCAGCGCCCGGTCGGACAGGATCGACGTCTTCCTCGGCGACGGCGACGACGAGATAGTCACCAGCGACCCCGGGGTGGGCACCGTGCGGGGCGGGCCCGGCGACGACGTCCTGCACGCCCACACCGCGCACACGGTGCGGGGCGACGCGGGCAACGACATGGTCATGGGACGCGTGGTCCTGGACGGCGGCGACGGCGACGACCACCTGATGGGCGACGATACGGACCAGCGGCTGTGGGGCGGCCGGGGCGACGACAGGATCGAGGCGTACGGCGGCGCGGACACCGTATACGCCGGCCCGGGTGAGGACCGCGCCCTGGGCGGGGACGGCCGGGACACCCTCCTCGGCGGTCCCGGCGACGACAACCTGGACGGCGAGGACGGCGACGACCTGGTCGTCGGCGGCCCCGGACGGGACACCGTCACGGGCGGCCCGGGCCACGACGTCGTCCTGCAGTAGTCCCGGACCGGACAGGCCGGAGCGGGGGAGCCCCGCATCGAACCAGGCGCGGTACGGGGCGCCTTCCCACGGACAGTGGTACGGGGCGCCTTCCCACGGACAAGGGGTGTCGTTCTCGACACATGCTCACTCGGTCCACGGCACGTTCCGCAGACTCGCGTGACGCGAGGGAGCCGCGCCGCCGCCGCACCGGAGCCGAAGCAGCCGCGCCGCCACCGCTTCGGCTTCGGCGCGGGGCGGAATCCGGCAGGAATGGACAGGACACGACTTCTGCCGGTGCAACTTCCTGGTCGCGCACGACAGCGACGGGTTGGCTGTACGACGTCAGGAGGCAGGGCCGAACGTGCCCGCCTCCGCCGGGGAGGCAGTTATGAACAAGATCAAGGCCGCCATCGTCGCGGTCGCCGCCGTGGCGGGCCTCGCCGTGGCCGTCCCGCCTGCCGCGCAGGCCGCCAACGGCTGCAAGACCGGCGGCCATGCCTACATGTGCGAATTCGGCATCACCACCAAGAAGCTGCCGGACGGTACCAAGCAGGTCTTCGTGGTGGGCACGGAGCGGGCGGTGTGGACGCGCTGGACCGACTCCGACGGCGACTGGAGCGAGTGGGAGTCGATGGGCGGGGTGGCGGTGAGCGCCGTGGTGATCACGGACGAGCGACCCTGGCAGTTCGCCATCCACGTCATCATGCCCGACGGCTTCGGCTGGTACCGCCTGCGCAACGTGAACGGCTACTGGACCGACTGGAACCGCAACCCGGACCCGAAGTAGCAGGTCCGCGGTCCCACGCCCGGCGGGGGCGGCCGCCGAGGCGCCACTTCACCGGCCCGGCCGGGTGACGACGTCACCGAGGCGCAGTCACGCGGACGACCGGACCCCGGCGGCCCCTGCCGGCCACACCCACACCTTCCGGCCGACGGCACCCGCCCTGTCCGGCGGGCCGGCTCGGCACGTCCCGCTTCGCAGGAGACATCATGCAACGACGTACGTTCCTCACCGGCACCGTGCTGGGCGCCGCCGCGCTCGCCTCCGTCCCGGCCCTGTCGGCCGGCGCGTCGGCGGCCACGGTGACCGTCGGTTCCCTGGCCGATCTCCAGACCAAGATCAACGAGGCGAAGGCCGGCGACCGGATCGTCCTGGCCGACGGCACCTACACCGTCCCCTCCGACAACCCCATCACCATCTCGGGCAAAGCGGGAACCGCCGACGCGCCGATCACCATCGTCGCGCAGACCCGCGGGGGAGCGGTGCTCCAGGGCGCGAAGAGCTTCGTCCTCGGCAACTCGAGCAACATCACCATCAGCGGGTTCGCCTTCCGGCAGAGCACCACCCTGGAGATCCCGGCGAACTGCACGGGCATCCGGCTGACCCGCAACGACTTCCGCTTCGCCGACGTCAGCGGACTCGACTGGGTCGTCGTGCGGGGCGACAACACCAAGATCGACCGCAACCACTTCCACGACAAGACGACCGAGGGCATCTTCGTCGTCGTCGACGGCCCGGGCTCCACCGCCATGGCCCAGAAGCCGCACATCTTCAAGAACTACTTCTCCGACCACAGCTACGCCGGCGACAACGGCGGCGAACCCATCCGCCTCGGCGTCAGCAGCCGCGCACTGTCCAGCGCCAACGGCGTCGTGGAGTACAACCTGTTCGAGCGGTGCAACGGCGACCCCGAGGCCGTCTCCGTGAAGTCGTCCGGCAACACCATCCGGTACAACACGCTGCGCAACAACCGTGGCGGCATCGTGCTGCGGCACGGCAACCAGTCCACGGTGGAGGCCAACCACCTGCTCGACGGCACCGACGGCGTACGCCTCTACGGCAACGACCACACGGTGGTCAACAACTACTTCGGCGGTCTGTCGGGCCGGGCCCTGGTGATCGGCAGCGGCACCACGCGCGACCACCACTCGGGCGAGACGACCGAGGAGCGCCGCGGCAACGACGCGTGCGACCGCGCGGTCATCGTGCACAACACCTTCGTTGGCAACGCCAGGCCGGTCTCGGGCGAGGAGCGGACCTACGCGCCGCAGGACGCGGTCGTCGCCGACAACCTCCTAGTCGGCAGCACCGGCACTCTGGTCGACATGAAGGAGACCAGCGGCTTCCACTGGCAGGGCAACATCCTGTGGGGTACGGCGGCCAACGGCAGCATCCCCTCCGGCGGATACCGCCGGGTCGACCCGCTCCTGAGGCAGGAGTCCGACGGAGTGTCCCGGCTGTCGGCGGGCAGCCCCGCGATCGACGCGGCTACGCTCGGCACCCTGATCCTGGCCGAAGACATCGACGGCCACCCGCGCGGCAGCGCCCGTGATGTCGGCGCCGACGAGTACTCGGCGCAGGCCCCGCTCCGCCGCCCCCTGACCGTGTCGGACGTGGGCCCGAACGCGTCGTGAACGACTTCGAAGGCGGACCAGGATGCGACGACGTGGCTGGCGCCGGCCACGGGGTGCCGTTGCCAGTACGTCACCGACTGGATCGCCGACAAGCCCCACTGGGGCCTGAGCGTCGCTCTCGCCGAAGAGGCCACGCTGTCGGAGACTTCCAGCCGCTGCCCCAACGTGTGCCGGTCACCGTCACACGCGCCCGGTAACGCACGCCGCCCGGCCCGAGGCACCGCGCCTCGTCCGGAGGCGGGAACATCGGGTGCGGTTGTGGAGGGGACAGTGTCCTGCGCCGCGTAGGCGACCGCCCTTCACGACCACGTTCTCGTCCGCGGCCCCGGCCGGCTGTCCAGCCGTCCGGGGCCGCGTCGTGCGCACCGGCTGAGGGCATCCTGACCGTCTCGGGCTTCGCGCGCCGTCGGCGTGCAGTGGGGGATAGCGCACGGATGTGCCGTCGCGGGCCAGGTCCACGGGGTCCACCACGTCCGGCAGGCACACCTCGACGCGTTGCGGGCCCAGAGGCCCGTTCACCTCGTCCGTCGACACCTTCACGCCCGGGTATCCGACTCCCCGCCGCCGAGCAGTTGCACGTCCAGCGGGCCACCCGGTGACACCGGGAAGGCCGGGGTCATCTGGAGGGTGAGCACCACCTGGGCGCTGCCCGACCGGGAGGCCACCGTCACCGGGCCCGTCTGCGTCCCCGCTGTGGTGAAGGTGACCGATGCGCCGGTGATCAGCGTCTTTCCGGCCGAAGAGCGTGCTTTCACCACCAGTGCATCCCGGAATGGCTCGCCTTGGCCGGTGCTTTGGCCGTCCCGGGACATGGCCCGCAGCGACCCTGTCGGCAGCCGCCACTGCAGCACCACCTGCCCTGACTTTCCGGCGTCTCCCACACCGGTTTCGTAGAGCGGATCCGTCTTGCGTGCAGCCGTGCTGCCCGAACCGGGGCCGCCGCCACCGGAGCTGTAGGCGTAAGGGTCGGTGCCCCAGCCGCCGCCCCCCGCCCGTACCGGGCAGCGGAATCGTCCCGCCACCAGATGGGCCATTGCGGCCCAGGCCACCGCCCTTTCCTGCCGGGACACCGGTGTCATCGCTGATGAACACCGCGGCCCCGCCTTTGTCCTTCACCGTGCCTTTCGCCGGAGTTCCCGCCCGGCCACCCACGACCCGGACCTTCCCGTCGCCTCCATTGGTACCGCCACCTGGCCCGCCGCCGCGCCCGTCGCCATAGCCTGCGCCTCCACCTCGGGCGATGAGCAGGGGCCCATTCCCGGCGCCTGTGCCGGGGCGGTACACGTCGCTCATGCCCCCGCCACCGGAGGTGGTGCTGCCGACGACCACATTCAGCACCTCGTCCGGCTTGACCGTGACGGTCCCCGAGGTGAACCCGCCCCCACCCCCTACGGTGCCACCGCCTCCACTGCCCCAGATGCGGACAACCAGCTTGGACACCCTTTCGGGGCGCGGAAGTCTTGAACTGCGTCCTTGCCTTCGAACCGCTCAAGGCGGCCCGGATCGTCCACGTCCTGGAGATCGAGAACAGCAAGCTCAAGGAGACCAACGCGGAAGTTTCGTGACGGTCCGCCGATCGGTGGACCGTTCTCGTGCCGTGGGCTGAGAGTGGGCAGGCTGAGGGCCCGGGTGTTTGTTTCCTCACGCCTCGTCAAAGGCCTCGAGCAGGCGCTCGTACGCCAGCTTCGGCCGCAGGGCCGCGTCCCACGGCAGGGAATCGGCCGTGCGCGGAGGATAGATCTTGGTGTCGGCGGTGGAACCGTACCGGTCGGTGAATCCCCATGTGGAGAACGAAGTGCAGTTCGGCTCCTCCAGGCAGACCCGCAGCTTGCCCGCCATCTCATCAGCCTGGGTCTGCCGCCCGTCCTCCTCGTCCTCGCCTATGGGGACGTCCATCTCCGACACCCGCGCCTGAACCCCGAGCTCCGCCAGATCCCGCACATGGCTGCGGAAGGTCTCCGGGTCGGTGCGGTCGCCGGGTGCGTACTCATGGTTCTGGAAACCCACGCCGTCGATCGGCACGCCGCGTTCCTTGAGCCGCTTGACCAGATCGTAAAGGGCGTCCCACCGCTCGCCTTCCTCCTCGACCCCGTACTCGTTGAGGAACAGCCGTGCCTTCGGATCGGCCCGGTGGGCGGCCCTGAACGCCTCGTCGATGTACTCCTCGCCCATGGCCTCGAACCACGGGCTCTGCTCGGAGCGCAGGCCGAGATCCCCGTTGGTGTAGCTCTTCTCGTCGTCGGACATGGGCTCGTTGACCACATCCCATTCCGCGACCTTTCCCTTGAAGTGCCCGGCGACCATGGCGATGTGCCGGAGCATGGTCCGGCGTACCTCCTCGGGATCGTCGTTCTCCCGCATCCAGTCGGGCAGAGCCTCGTGCCAGACGAGGGTGTGCGCGTGCACCTTCATGTCGTTCGCGCGGGCGAATCGTACGAGCAGGTCCGCGTCGCGGAAGTCGTAGACGCCCCGGCGTGGATGGAGGAACTGTGGCTTGAACGCGTTCTCCGGAGTGAGCATGGAGAACTGGCTCCCCGCGAGCGCCCGGTAGCGTGAGTCGGTGAGCAGCGGGTTCTCGGCCAGGGCGGTGCCGACGTCGAACGGCCGCCCCACGTCTGCGGCCCGCGCACGCAGCGAGTCGTCGGACTGCTCCTGGCGTAGCTGCGGCGCCTTGATCACGCGGAGTGAGTCACCGCTCTCTGCCCGCGCGATCAGCTGCGTCAGACGCCATCCCTCGCGGCGCTCGTCTTCGCCCGCGTCCGCCTCCAGACCGAACCAGACAGTGCCCTCGGCGAACACCCCCGGGTCTTGCACGGTTCCCAGTCGCCGCCCGTCGGCTTTCACGCGGAAGGTGTCACCGATGCTCGACACGGCGAGCGTCACCGTCCCGGAGCAGCCGCAGTCGAATTCCTTGGAGGTGGCCGGCTCATCGCCCTCGCCGTCCCATATCTGTACTTTCACTTGTCCGTCGGCGGTCACGCCGACGCGGAGTGAGGGCCGCTCCTGCCGCCACTCGTCGTAGACGACCGGTACCCGTCCGTACAGCCGCAGCCATGAGTCGCCGTCACCGTCACCCACACCGGACATGCGCGCGGTGACGGTGAAGTCGCCATCGGACCTGAGGTGCGGGCCGGCCAGGTTCAGCGGGGGGTCGGGCTGGCCGCCGGAGGAGTCCTGCTCCACGATGCGCCGATCCAACGCGCTGATCCGCAGGATGTCGTTCCGCGCGGTGGTGCCCGGCATCTGCGTCCAGTCGTGGTTCCGCAGCAGGTCCTCGTCAATTCCGCCGCCCGCGCCTTCGCCCTGCCCCGTACACCCGGCCGCCACCGCCATGACGAGCACCACGGCGGTCAGCCGCTGCCACGTCCCCCCACCAAGATCCACGGTTGCTCCCACTCTCTTGCTCGAGACGAGATCAACGTCTCCAAACCGGAGCACAGTTCACCACACAGAGGTACGGCGGCCTTGTGGTTACCCGGCGCGTGAAACGGACGTACGCTGCGAGCTGCCTCGGGCTTCACACGGCCGGCTTTGCCGCTGCCCCGGCCGCTGCCGGCGGCGTCCTGCCGATTGCCTCGTGCATTCGGCACCTCATGCGCCCATCACGGCGGGTCTCACACCAGCGGAACCACCACCCACGGCACCGGCACCGGCACCGCCAACGGCAACCTCGCCGGACTGCTGCCCGGTCCTACGCCGTGGAGGAGCACTCACACCCTCGCGCCCGGCACCCCAGCCGCCGGCGCAGGCGGCCACGACCGGCAATGCTCCGGCCTCGAACGCCGAAGCCGAGAGCACCTCCTGGAGGGTGTATCGGCGGGCCGCGCCCTCCGGGCTATCTGCGACTGGCGTAGTGATGTCGGGCCCAGACGGGAAGCACGAGCGATACAGCGAGCAGCCAGGCACCGAAGGCGGCTGTCAGCCACGCGGCGAGCGTGTCGTCGAGAGCCGTGCGCAGCAGCAGGAGCAAGGCCAGCACGGTGGTCGCCGCGAGCAGCACCAGACCGCACTCGGTCATCCGGGCGGCGAGCATCACCGTTCGGGGTTTGATGCGGTGGCCGGCGACGATACGGTGCGGGGACACCGGGCCGATGAGGGCCCCGGCGCCGGCCGCCCCGAAGGTGACTGCGGCGACGTGAATCGCACGATCGAGGTCGGCGAAGACGTACTGGAACGCAGCGACGAGCAGGACGCCGAAAAGAATTGGCGCACCGGCCCAGGCCACCCGCACCTCGTGCAACAGGTCGTCCCACATCCGGTCCGCACGTTCCTCGGCCGTCTCGTCACGCCCTCGCTGCTGGACAGGGTGATCAGGGCCGATGCCCCGGTGATCTTCGGATGTGCTCACCATGACGTACTCTCCGCGCGGTGGGGCCCGTCGAGGAACATTCCCGCACTCTGCATCAAATAGACGATTTCCCCGCTCCGCGCACGCCGGCTGTGCAACAGGCGGATCGACGGATCAGAGCATGTGCGATGTCTTGTGAAGGTGCCGGGCGCGGTGGACTGCTACCAGGGCGTCGTCGCCCAGGCGGCCTCCGGTGTAAGTGAGCAGGTCGCGGCGCAGGTGCCGGACCAATACGGTCGGAGGGCAGTGGGCCCTGCCCGCAGTTGGTCAGACGGGCCAGGGGTTCGTCGTCCGGCAGGTCGGGGAAGAGCGCGGTGATGAAGTGTTCGCCGGTCTCGTCGTCGGTGGCGGAGAAGTCGGTGAGGTAGCGGTGGACGTGGTGGTCCGGGGGGTGGCGAGGCCGGGCAGGCTGGGGCGGCCGGCGGCGGTGAGGCGGAAGGCGTTGAGCAGGAGGGCGGGCTCGGCATGCCGTGGAGCGCAAGCGGGACTAGGCTTTATGAGCGAGCCGCAGTGAACAACACGTCCTGTTCCTTTTACTCACAGGCTTCCCGACCTCCCGGTAACAGCGCCCGACCAAGCGAATGACGCGCAGGGCCTTGGAGAGACCGGTGAAGAGGTCGTTCCTTCCATACCGCTGTGGTGACACCTGAAAACCGCGCCGTACCCCGCTGTCGGGCCGGCGACGGCCATCCGCCTCGCGCCTTCCTGACGGGACCCGCGAAAGATGATGGAGACGGCTGGTGGGGCGGCGACGATGTCGACGGGTACGGCTATGGCGGCGACCAAAGCGCGCCTGCCCGAAGGAGTCTGCCCATGCGAATCGTCGTGGACCTGAATCGATGTCAGGGGTACGCCCAGTGCGTGTATCTGGCGCACGAGGTCTTCCGGCTGAACGGTCAGGAGGCGCTCACCTATGAGCCGAACCCTGATGACGAGCGAAGCCTGCAGGTCGAGCGAGCCGCTGCGGCGTGCCCGGTGCAGGCGATCGCGATCGACCGCTTGGACGGCGAGGAACGAGGCGACGCGTCATGACCTTGCGGGCCACGGTCGCGGAGCTGGTGCGGGAGTTCAGGGCCAGCGGCCGGATCGTCGTCGTGGGTGCTTCTCTGGCCGGGCTGCGGGCCGCGGAGACTCTGCGTGAGGGGGGCTTCACCGGTTCCCTGACCATCATCGGGGACGAGCCGTACGAGCCCTATGACCGTCCGCCGCTGTCCAAGCAGGTCCTCAAGGGCTGGGTGCCGGCCGACCACACCAAGTTGCCCCGCATGCGGGACGTGGATGCGGACTGGCGGCTCGGGGTGGCCGCCACCGGGCTGAACCGGGCCACCAAGCAGGTGCGCCTGGCGAATGGAGAGCAGGTCCCCTACGACCGGTTGCTGATCGCCACGGGAACGCGTGCGCGGCAGTGGCCGAACCCGGCCGAGGCCGCTTTGCACGGGGTGCACACGATGCGCTCGCGTGATGATGCCGAGCAGTTGCAGAAGGCGCTGGCCGAGCCGCCGTCGCGGGTTCTGGTGATCGGCGCCGGGTTCATCGGCTCGGAGGTGGCCTCTGTCTGCCGGGAGCTCGATATCCCGGTGACCGTCGTCGAGCGGGGTTCCGCGCCACTGGTCGGTGCGCTAGGCGGGGTGATCGGGGAGATCGCCGCGCAGATGCAGCGCGAGCACGGTGTGGACCTGCACTGCGGTCTGGGCGTGTCGTCGCTGGAGGGCGACTCCGGTGGACACGTGCGGCGTGCGCATCTGTCCGACGGAAGTGTCGTCGACGCCGATGTCGTGGTGGCCTCGCTGGGGTCGATCCGCAACGTGGAGTGGCTGGAGGACTCCGGGCTGGCGGCCGGTTTCTGGGGCGTCGGGTGCGACGCCGGCGGTCGGGCCTTCGACATCAACGGCGTGGTCACCGACAGCGTCTTCGTGGCAGGGGACGTAGCGCGTGCGCCACACGTGCTGTACGAGTACCAGTTCCTGGCGATGGAGCACTGGGACAACGCCGTTCTCGGTGCCGAGGTCGCGGCGCACAACATGGTGAACCTCGAACCCCACTACCGCCCGCATCTGCTGCTGCCCGGCTTCTGGTCCGGGCAGTTCGGGGTCAATATCAAGTCCGTCGGCGTGCCGCCTTTCGGCGACGAGATCGTCTTCACCCAAGGGTCCGTGGCGGAGCGGCGTTTCGCCGCCGCCTACGGGCGCCGGGGCCGCATCGTCGCGGCCGTGACCTTCGACCACGGAAAGTGGCTGGAGTACTACGGGAAGCTCATCGAGCGGTCCGGTCCGTTCCCGCCCCCGCCGCCGGGCTGGGACCAGCCGGCCGACACCAAGCCGATGCCGGCCGAGTTCCCGGACCCCAGGGTTCCGACGGCGATCCCCGACGTCGTCCTGACCGGCCATGCCCCGAGCGAACGGACGGCCGAGTTCCGGTCCCGGCACCACTGACCCGGCCCGCCGGGCCGAGCGTGCAGGCGGACAGCACCGACATGAGGAAGGAGGGGTGCCTCGTGGTCGAGGAAACCCCCTGGCAACAGGCCCTCCGCTACGCCAACCGCGCCAACCCGTACCCCTTCTACGAGGAACTCCGCAAGACACCGGTGGCACGTCAGCCGGACGGAACCTACGTCGTCAGCACCTACCGGGAAATCGTCACGCTGCTCCACGACCCCCGGGTGAGTTCGGATCCACGAAAGCGCCCCGCTCCGGCCGCGGCCCGCGACGAGGGCTCGGGGGAACAGGCGGCAGAGCCGATCAAGGAGGTGCTGACGGAGCCGAACATCATCAGTTGCGATCCACCCGAGCACGACCGGGACCGCCGGAAGATGATGCCGCACTTCGCCGGCCCGCCCCAGGCGCCTCACCTGATCTCCGACCTGGAACCCGACATCCGCCGCCTCGTGGACGGCCTCCTGGACGACATGAGGGGCAAGACCCGGATCGACGCCGTCGACGACTTCGCCTACCCCCTGCCGGTAACGGTGATCTGCAAGGTTCTGGGCGTGCCACTGGAGGACGAGCCACGCTTCCACCGCTGGATCGAAACGGCCCTGGACGCCTTGGACTTCGGCCCCGAGGCCACTTCCGAAGAGGTCCGGAGCCGGCTGGCCGGAGGCAGGCAGGCCGTGCAGGACTTCGGGCAGTTCGCGACCGACCTGCTCGACCGGTACGCCGACCAGCCCGGTCCGGGCATGCTCTCGGCCCTGGTGAACGAGGACGGCATGGAAGGACACATGTCCAAGGGCGTCCTCGCGAGCAACGCCCTGCTGCTGATCTTCGCGGGACACGAAACCACGGTCAATCTCATCGCCCACAGCGTTCTCACTCTGCTACGGCACCCCGATGCGCTGGAGAAGCTGCGCCACCGGCCCGAGCTCATCGTGTCCGCCGTGGAGGAACTGCTGCGGTTCGAGTCGTCGGTGCAGTTCTGGCACACCCGCTCCGCCCTGGAAGACATCGACATCGCCGGCACCACCATCCCCAAGGGGGCGCCGATCTTCCTGGCGTACGGCTCGGCCAACCGGGACCCGCAACGGTTCACCGACCCCGACGCACTCGACTTCGAACGCCCCGACAACCAGCACCTCGGCTTCAGTCAGGGCATCCACTTCTGCTTCGGCGCACCGCTCGCCCGACTCGAGGTCCAGGTCGCGGTCGGCGAGTTCGTCCGCCGGGTGGAGAACCCCCGGCTCGTCCAGGACCCGCCGCCGTACCGGCACAACCAGATCTTCCGCGGGCCGCGGCATGTCCTGGTCGACATCGACGGGATCCGCGACTGAGCGCGCGTGGGTGAGGGATCGCTATGCGGGCTTTTCAACTGGCCAGGTGGCGGCATCCGCCGGAGCTGCGCGAGGTGTCGGTTCCCGAGCCCGGACCGGGGCATGTGCTGGTGAAGGTCGCGGGTGCGTGCCACGCCGATCCGCACATCATGGAGGCACCGGGGCCACCACCCGGGCTCGTCACCGAACTGCCCTTCACGCTCGGCCACGAGAACGCGGGATGGGGGGAACGGCTGGGAACGGGAGTCACCGGGCTCACGCCCGGGGACCCTGTGAGTACTGGTAGCCGTACGGCCGAGGAGATCTTCGACGCGGGAGGGAAGCTCATCGATCCGGCCGTCAGAGCCTTGGTGGAGCGCCTGCCCTCACCGCTGCTCGATGCCGTCCGCCACCACTACGGCTGGGCCGGCCGGAACGGCGGCCCGGTCACCGGCCAGCCTGGTGGTGTCGGACGCAGGGGTCTGGTGCTGCCTCTGCTGTGCGCGGGTGTTGACGGGAGGCCTGTCGAACGGGGCCTTGCCGCCACCGTCGTCGGCGATCTCCTGGTGAACACCTCGATCATCCACGACGACGTCCTGGGCCGGGATCCGGTGCGCTGCGGTAGGCCGGCCCTGTGGGCCGCCTACGGCACCGAATGCGCCCTCATGGTCGGCGATGCCCTCCTGGGGCTGGCTTTCTCCCTCCTGGGCGAGCGGAGCCACCCCCGCACCCACCAGGCGCTGCGGATGATGAGCGGCGGCTGGAGCCGCCTGTGTGCGGGCCAAATGGGGGACAGCGGCCAGGAAGGGCGGACCGAGACGTCGCTGGAGCAGGCCATCGCGGTGCACGAGGCCAAGGCCGCCGACGGCCTGCGCGCCGTGTTCCGCCTGCCTGTCCTGTTCACCGACGCCACCAGCGAGCAGGTGGAGGCCGTCGGCCGGTACGGCTTCCACTGCGCCTGGCCGCCGAACACCTCCGGAAGGCGGGCCCGCCGCCCGCCCTTTGCGACGACATCCTCGCCGCCGGCGCCCGCTACCTGGCATGAGGACGGCGGGCGGTCGGGACCACCGGCTCCTGAAGCGAGACTCTTCGCCAGGGCATGATGCTCCCCTGCCGACCACAGGAAGGCTGTGCACCGAAGTTGTCCGGCCAGGCCACCCGTAGTGCTCAGTCACAGTGCAGACGCAAGCCGTCTGGAACGCCACCTACGACGCGCTCGCCGCACCCCGCCCCCGCGACACCACCGCGCTGCCCCGCCGGCACTTGGCCGAACCCGGGCCTTACCGAACGGAGTCGCCGTTGGTACTGTCGGCTGGCTCAGCAGCCGCTCCCGTGACGGAGGCCAAGTGGAAGTCACTCTGTCCTCGACCGGCCCGGACGGCGGGAAGGCCGCGGCCACCGGCGAGCTGCACCGGTGGTTGCAGCGCCAGCCGGAGCTGCGCGGCCGCCTCGTCCGGCAGCCGGCAGCCGCCCCGCAGCCCGGGACCATGGGCGCGTCCGGAGAACTGCTGACCCTGCTGCTGGCACCCGGCGGCCTCACCGCCGCCCTGGGAGCGGCCGTCGTGGCCTGGCTCCAGAACCGGCGCGGCGACCAGACCGTCACCATCACCCTGCCCGACCAGACCCAGATCACCGTCTCCGCCACCAAGGTGCGCGGACTGACCGCCCAGGCCACCGGTGACCTGGCCCGGAGCATCGCGGCGACGGTCGAGGCGTCCGGGCGGACACCGGACGGCGCGAGCGGGCGGAACACGCCCCGGGACACCGCCGTGGTCCGGGACACCGCCGTGGTCCGGGACACCGCCGTGGTCCGGGACGCGGTCGGACCGGCCGGGAACAGCGGGGAACGGGTCTGAGACCATGGCGGCGGACGGGGGAGACGCCCGCGACCTGGCGGGCAGCGACTGCCGGGCCCTGCTGGTCGGCACCGGCCGGCACACCGAGGGGGCACTGCTCGCCGGCCTGCCGAGCGCCGTACGGACAGCCCGGGCACTGGCGGACACGCTCACATCGGCCTGCGGGATGCCCGCCGGCCACGTACGGCTGGTGACCGATCCGGGATCGTCCGCCGACATCCTCGGCCCGCTGGAGGAGGTCATCGGCGAGGCCCAGGGCGGAGCGCTCGTCTTCTGCTTCGTCGGCCACGGGCTCCTGGGCCCGGGCGGGAGGCTGTATCTAGCCACATCCGCGACCCCCTCCCACGACAACACCGTCCACGCCGTCCCGTACGCCGAGATCGAGAACCGGCTCGCCGACGCACCGGTGCGCCCGGTGGTGATCCTCGACTGCTGCTTCTCGGGCCTCGCGGAGGCCGCGGGCGGCGGACAGCGCGAGGACCCCTATCTCTCCGTACGGCCGCACGGCAGCTTCCTGCTGGCCTCGGCCACCCACTACGCGGCCTCCTTCGCCCCCGAGGGCGAGCGGTACACCCTCTTCGGCGGGGAACTGCTGCGACTGCTCCGGGAGGGCGAGCCCGGCGGACCGCGCTGGCTCACCCTGGCCGACGTCCACCGCCACCTCGACCGCCGCTTCGAGGACTCGCCCGCCCGGCCGCACGCCGGCAGCGTCGGACGGCTCGGCGACCTGGTCCTGGCCGCCAACCCGCGCTACACCCTGCCCGCCGCCCCGGAGGCGGGACCGGCACCGGGGGCCGGTGACGGACCCTGCCCGTACCCCGGCATGCGGCCGTTCCCGCCGGAGCAGCGCCACCTGTTCTTCGGCCGGGAGGAACTGACCCGGCGGCTGCTGGAACGGGTCACCGCGGAGGACCACGGCGGCCCCGTCGTCCTCGTCGGGCCTTCGGGCGTGGGCAAATCGTCGCTGCTGCGGGCCGGTCTCGGCGCCGCGCTCGACAGCACGGACCTGAAGCCGGTGCTCATGATCCCCGCCCCCGGAGCGCTGCCCTTCCGGACGCTCACGGCGGCCTGGGCGCGAGCCGTCGGCCGGCCCTCCGGCGAGGTGGAACGCGACCTGGGCGCCGGACGGTTCACCGCACCGGCCGGCCGCCGCACGGCGCCGCGCGTCCTGATGATCGACCAGTTGGAGGAAATCTTCACCCACTGCCGGGACAGCGAGGAACGCCGGCTGTTCGTCCGCGCCCTCGAGGGCCCGGCGGACGGCACGGGCCCGCGGGTGGTCCTGGGACTGCGGGCCGACTACCTCGGCCAGTGCCTGCGCGATCCCCGGCTGGCCGGGATCGTCGGCGCCGGCCAGTTCCCCGTACCGGTGATGAACGACGACGAGCTGCGGGCCGCCGTCGAGCAGCCCGCCCGGAGCGCGGGACTGCGCTGGGAGGACGGCCTGCCGGAGCTGCTGCTGCGGGAGCTGCGGCAGGAGCGGGTGGGCACCGGCGACGCCATCGCCCTGCCGTTCCTCGCCCACGCCCTCCAGGAGACCTGGCACCGGCGGCGCGGCGCCGAGCTGACCTTCGCCGGCTACCAGGCGTCCGGCGGCATCCGCACCTCCGTGGCACGGACCGCCGAGGACATCCACGACGCGCTCGACGCCGACGGCCGCGAGCGATTACGCGCCCTCCTGCTGCGGATGGTGCACCTGGTCGACGCCGAGGGCCGGGCGGTACGGCGCCGGGTCCCCCTGGAGGACCTGGACGGCGCCGGTGACCTGCTCGGCCGGCTGGCCGACGCCCGACTCGTCGTCCTGGACGACGGAGTGGCCCAGCTCTGCCACGACTCCCTCCTGCACGGCTGGCCGCGGCTGCGCGGCTGGATCAACGCCGACCTCGACGCCCTGCTGGTGCGCCGCCGGCTCGCCCAGGCCGCCGACGCCTGGGCCGAGACCGGCCGACCGGTGAGCGGGCTGTACGCGGGCAGCCACCTCGCCGGCGCGCGGGCGGTACTGGCGGACGACGGGGCCGCGCTCGGACTGCGCCCGGTGGAACGGGACTTCATCGCGGCCGGCGAGCACGCCGAGCGCCGCCGCAAGAAGCTGTACCGGACCTTCGTCGCCGTCGTCGTCACGATGGCCCTGCTGGCGACGGCCCTGGCCGCGCTCGCCCGCCGCGCCCAGGGCGACGCCGAGGCGCGGGAGACCCGGCTGATCGCCGAACAACTCGCGCGGCAGGCCGACGGAATGCGGAAACAGGACCCTCAGACAGCGCTGCGGCTGAGCCTGGCCGCCTACCGCACCGCGCGGACCCCGGTCACCAGGTCCGCGCTCTACTCCTCGTACATCTCGACCGTGCCCGTCGACCTCAGGAACGGTGTCGAGCAGCCCGTGCTCAACATCGCCTACCGCTCCGACGGCAACGTCCTGGCCACCAGCCAGCGCGGCGGGCGGGTCCAGCTGTGGGACATCACACGCCCCACCGTTCCCCGCGAGGGCGCCGGTCTCAAGCCGGGCGACGCCGCCGTCCTCGCCTTCCAGCCGGGCACCCACCTCCTCGCCGTCCAGACACGCGACCGCCTCCTGGTGTGGGACACCACCGACCCCCGCCACCCACGAAAGAGGGCCGAGCGCCGCACCGGCAAGGGGACGACGTACCCCCTCGCCTTCAGTCCCGACGGCAGGACCCTGGCGAGCGGCTCCGACGAGGGGCGGCTGCGGCTGTGGGACATGACCGACGCCGACCGGCCCCGGCTGCGCCACGAGAAGTCCGTCGCCGGGAACGTCGAACTCATCTCGGTGGCGTTCACCCGCGACGGGCGGCACCTGCTCACCGGCAACGGCAGTCCGGAAAGCGGAGCCTCGTCGCACGCCGCGGTCAGACTGTGGGACGTCGGCGATCCGGCCCGTCCGGTGCTGCGCGACACAGCCGGGGCCGACACCGTCATGGCCGTCGCCGCGCACCCGCGCCGGGACCTGGCCGTGGCCGCGGGCGCGGGCGGCAGGATCGTCTGGTGGCGGGTCGAGGACGGGCGACGGCTGCGCCGGATTGCGCCGGTGAAGTCGTACCAGGGTGAATGGGACGTGCTCGGTTCGGACGACGGCATTCCGTCACTCGCCTTCCGTAAGGA
>NZ_JBIROU010000019.1:87493-133865 GCF_044332325.1 Streptomyces sp. NPDC017095 | reverse complement strand
CCGCCGACCGGAACCCTCCCGTCTATTTAAAGGAACAAACCAGACATTTAACATCTACACCAATGAAGCATCGACGCGTTTCGAACCGTCGGCCCTGACAATACGGACCCCCATTCACACCCGCGCGGGATCAGGGGCGATTTCCGGGCACCCCTGGCCGAGAGCCGACCGCAGTGACGTCCGTCACATCTGTGAAGTAACGGAATATTCCATTCACATGACGCCACACGCCATTTCCGTTTATCCCGCGCCGTTTCACCCCTACACTCCGCCCGGCCCCCGCACCGCGACACGGAGGGACACATGACCAATCCGGCCCCCGCGCCTCCCCAAGGACGCCGCCAACGCAACAAAGCCAGAGTGCAGGAACGCCTCTTCACCGCAGCCCTGGAACTCATCGCACACCACGGCTACGACAACACGTCCATCGACGACATCGCCGCACACGCCGATGTCGCCCGCGGCACGTTTTTCAACCACTACCCGCACAAAGACGACCTCATCACGGAATGGAACACCCGCCGCGCCACCCAGCTCCACCGCGCCCTCACCACCCGGACCGGCGAACTCTCGCCCGGTGACACCCTCACCCGCTTCCACCACTGCCTCGCCGCGCTCACCGAACTCAACGAACAGCACCAGCAGCTCAACCGCACCATGATCACCGCCGCTCACCGGACCGGTCGCCTCACCACCCACCCCTCCCCCACCGCCCGGCTCTTCACCGCCATCCTCACCGACGGGCAGAAGCGCGGAGAGATCACCGAAGACCTCGATCCGCACCGCCTCGGCCACCTCATCGACGACACCTACCACGGCGTCCTCACCCGCTGGGCGGACCCCGCCACCCCCCGGGACACCTCCCTCTACCGCGAACTCCACGAGGCCTTCAAAACCTTCCTCACCGGCACACTCCCCCGCCCCGCCCACCCCGGCGAACACCCCCGCACCACCTGAGAGGCCCGGCAGCCACGCCCGGCCCGCACCGCCGTCCTGATCCACCCGGCAAGGGAGGAGCAACCGCCCGGACGCCCCCGGCACTTCAGCCGGTGAACCGACACGTCCGGGTGGAGCGGCGAGGGACCGTGCCGCAGCGGCCGGCGACGGCCGCGTGCATGCCGGCCGGAGAAGCGCGTAGCTGCCGGGCGGAGAAGGCGGTGAGGCAGGCCGCCGCCTCCTGGCGCACCACGCCACGTCGCCTCACCACAGATTCGTACCCCAAGACCCTGGCCGGCGCGGATGCCCTGCACCTGAAACCTCCCGCGGCCCGGGGCGAGGCGCGCGGTCCGCGTCGTTCTGTCACCTTGGCCCGGAGAGAGGTGACGCACGAGCGTGTGCAAGGGAGGCGCCATGAGCATGGGTCCCGCCCGGCAGGAGAGACCGGAACACGAGGCGGTCCCCGGACGGCGGCCGCCGCGCAGGCGCTTCCTCGGAGCATGCGCCGGCCTCGGGCTCGCCTCCGTGACGGCCGCCGCCTGCGACGCGCCCGGACACCGGCGGGCGGCCGTCTCCCACCGTCCCGAAACGGAACAGGACCGTACGGGTACACCCGATTGGCGTATCGCTTCCCGAGGTCCCGCTCCGGCCGTCGCCGGCTACGCGGACCGGGTGAGCGCGACCCCGGGCGAGGAGTGCGGCCTGTACGTCTCTACGACCGCGGCGTCCTTCCGGGTCTCGGCCTTCCGCGTCGGCTGGTACGGCGGAGCCCAGGCCCGGCTCGTGTGGACGTCGGAGCGCGTCCGGGGCCGCCGCCAGGCGGAGCCCCGCCTCCTGCCGGACACCCGCACCGTGCGCGCGGACTGGCCGCGCACCCTCACGTTCGGCACCTCCGGCTGGCCGGAGGGCGCGTACCTGCTACGGCTGGAGACGGACAGCGGTCACCAGCGTTACGTCCCGCTGATCCTGCGCTCCACGCAGGGCGCCGGCCGAACCGTCCTGATGCATGCCCCGGCCACCTGGCAGGCCTACAACCGGTGGGGCGGCCACAGCCTCTACGCCGGTGCCTCCGGCGCGTACGCCACCCGCTCCCTGGCCGTCAGCTTCGACCGGCCCTACGACGCCGACGGCGCGGAGAAGTTCATGGTGTACGAACGGGCCGCGGTCGTGCTGGCGGAACGGCTCGGCATACCGCTCGCCTACACCACCGGCACCGACGTGCACCGCGACCCGGAGGTCCTGCGCGGGGCGTCCGCGGTCGTCTGCCTGGGACACGACGAGTACTGGACCCCGGAGCAGCGCCGGCACGTCACGCGGGCCCGCGACGCCGGCAGCAATCTGGTGTTCCTGGGCGCCAACACCTGTTTCCGCCGGGTCCGCCTGGAGGACGGGCAGACGCGGCCGGACCGCACGGTGGTCTGCTACAAGACCTCGCTGCGGGCCGACCCCTGCTACCCCACCCGGCCCGCCCAGGTGACCACCGACTTCCGCAGCGCTCCGGCGCCGGATCCGGAGTCGTCGCTCACGGGAGTGCTCTACGAGGGGTATCCGACGGACGCGCCGTACGTCGTCCACGCGGCGGACCACTGGCTGTACGAGGGGACAGGCGTACGGCCCGGCGACGGCTTCGACCACCTGGTCGGCGTCGAATACGACCGGATCACCCCCGCCGCGCCCGTCCCCGCGCCACTGGAGATAACGGCCCACTCCCCGCTGGTGTGCGGTGGCCGCCGCAGCCACAGCGACTCGGCCTACTACACCGCAGCGAGCGGCGCGGGGGTCTTCGCCACCGGCACCATGCGCTGGGTGGAGGCCCTCATGGCCGGCACCCGGGACGGCGGCCGCGACCACGCGATGGACGCCCGTACCCGCGCCTTCGTAACCCGCACGACCGACAACGTCCTGCGCGCCTTCGCGGAGGGCCCCGCCGCCCGGCACCGCCCGGCACCGCGCCCGAACGTCACCGAGGTGTACAAGGGCCCGGCGTGAGACATCCCCGCCTCCGGCTCGCCGGCCACCGCCAACGTTCCACAGCGGCGGCTACGGCGACACCAGCGGGAACTTGACCGGAGGTAGCCTCCGTTTTAAGCTCCTCTCGTGCGGAGGCAGCCTCCGTTTCAGTGCCCGCCGGATCGTCGCGCGAAGAGTGGGGAGCGGTGCCACAGGCAAGCGGGGCCGCTGAGCTCGCGTGGGCCGCGCGGCGCTCGAGGAGGCTGCCGCCGCACCCGGAAGCCGTGCGGGGCGTCCCTCCCTGCCCTGCCGGTGCCTCATCACACCTGCCCGCCGTCTCTCCCGGGGGACGACGCACCCCCGGAAGGACCCCTCATGAAAATCGGCATCCTCGGAACCGGAGAGATCGGGACGACGCTGGCGCGCACGTTCGGCGCCCGCGGACACGACGTCGACGTGGCGAACTCCAGGGGACCCGAGACCATCGGCAGCGCCGTGCGGGAGTTCGGGGCGCGCGCGGTGACCGCGGAAGAGGCCGTTCAGGGCAAGGACGTGGTGATCCTGTCCGTCCCCTTCGCCCGTGTCCCGGACGTGGCCGGGCTCTTCGCCTTCGTCCCCGAGGAGACCGTGGTCATCGACACCTCCAACTACTTCCCCCAACTCGGCGGTCCCGTGGACGCGGTGGAGCAGGGCCAGGTGGAGAGCCTGTGGGTGGCGGAGCAGTTGGGGCACCCCGTGGTGAAGGCGTGGAACGCGGCTCTGGCAGGCACCTTGCGGACCAAGGGCGTACCGGCGGGCACCCCGGACCGCATCGCGCTCCCGGTCGCCGCCGACTCCGGCGAGGCGCGGCGCGTCGGCATGCGCCTCGTGGACGAGAGCGGCTTCGACCCTTACGACGCCGGCGTGCTGGCCGACTCCTGGCGTCAGCAGCCGATGACACCCGCCTACTGCACCGAGCTGGGTCTCGGGGAGCTGGGACCGGCCCTCGCCGCGGCCGACCGGACCGAGGCCCCGCGCCGGCGCGACCGTCAGATGGCACGCTTGGCCGCTCTCACCTTCACGCCCACGCTGGACCAGACCGTCGAGCTGAACCGCTCCCTCCACCGCTGACACACCCGCCCCGGCACCTCGAACCACACGTCCCGGAAAGGCACTTCCTTGTCCAGCACCGTCTCCTTCTTCACCGATCTCGTGCGCGCCAGGCACTCGCCCCGGCAGTTCCTGCCCACCCCGCTGTCTCCCGCGGACATCCGCGGGGTGCTGGAGGACGCGCAGACGGCACCGTCCAACAGCAACACCCAGCCCTGGACGGTGCATGTCGTCTCGGGTGCGGCCCGGGACACCCTGAGCAAGGAACTGCTCAAGGCGGAGGAGGAAGGCCGGACTTCCCCCGACTTCACCGCCGACTACGGCGACGGTGTCTACCGCGAGCGGTCCTACCAGCACGGCGCGCTCGTGTACGGGGCCCGGGGCATAGCGCGCTCGGACCTCGAAGGCAGGCGGGAGGTGTTCCGCGAGAACCTGCGCTTCTACGGCGCACCCCATGTCGCCCTGCTCTTCATGCCGAGACTCGGCGACGGGGTACGGACGGCCGGTGACATCGGCATGTACGCCCAGAACTTCCTGCTCTCGCTCACCGCACGGGGTTTCCACGGCATCCCGCAGGCCCTGCTCGGCATGTACGCGGGAACGGTCCGCGCGTCACTGGGTGTTCCGAGCGAACTCACCATGGCGTTCGGCATCGCCTTCGGCATCGGCGACCCGACGTCACCGATGTACGACATCGGCATGGGCCGGGTCCCGTTGGGGCAGAGCGTGGTCCTGCACGACACCCCCGGCGTCCTCGACGAGCAGTAGCTCCTGCGCTCGCGTACGCGCCGGGTCCCGGGCACCCCGCCTGCCGGGGCGCGCGGGACCCGGCCCAGGTCACTCCGTTCCGGCCGGGCGCGTGCCCCCGAGCCGCCTCTCGTCCAGTGCTTTCAGCAGGTGGCGCTCGCGCTCGCCGCTGAGGCCGGCCCGGCGGGGCCGGTCCAGGCCCTGTTCCCGTTCCCAGCGCAGGATGTCCGCCAGCATCTGGGCCCGAGGCCGGTGGCGCAGGCCTGCCGCGCTCGCCGCGGCGCCGTTGCGGGCGCCGAAGCCGGACCAGTCCGGGTCGGCCACCCACAGCGCGAGGGACTCCGGACCCATGGCCTGGACCACGTTCTGTTCGAGCAGCCAGGCCTCGTCGGCTTCCCTCACCGGCCCGGTGTGGCCGCCGATCCGCCGTGACAGCGCGACCCACTCCCCGAAGGGCACGACCGGGCCGACCGCGTCGTACGTTCCCGTCGTGCCGTTCTCCGCACAGTCCAGCAGCCATGCCGCGAGGTCTCGCGCGTCGACCACCTGCGTGGGAAGGGCCGGGGAGGCCGGCACCAGGAGCGGGGCCGACGGCTCGCGGGCCGCGCGGGCGACCCAGTAGCCGGAGCGCCCGCTGTGGTCGCCGGGGCCGCCGATCAGTCCCGCCCGCGCGATGAGGAGCCGGTCGCCCACCGCGGCCGTCGCGGCCTGCTCACAGGCCACCTTGGCCTCTCCGAACAGCCCGTGGTCGACCTCGTCGCCGCGGGCGGGCGGGAGCAGTTCCGCCGACTCGTCCGCGTCCGGCCGCGCATGCGAGGCATAGGCACTGACCGACGACACGTACGACCAGTGGCCCGCCCGCTCGCCGAGCGCCGCCAGCGCCCCGCGGACGAAGCCCGGCTGCCACGACACCTCGACCACGGCGTCCCAGTCCTGGCCCTTCAGGCTGTCGTACGCCTTCGGGTCGGCCCTGTCCGCGGCGGCCAGCACCGCGCCCTCGGCCGGTTCGCCGCTCTTCCCCCGGGCCAGACAGGTCACCCGATGCCCACGTGCCAGTGCCTGCCGCGATACCTCGCGGCCCACCCACGCGGTGCCGCCCAACACCAAGATCTTCATCAGTGCACTCAACCAGAGACTGCCGGCCCAGGCCTGCCCGCTTCGCTGAGGGCATAGCGGCGTCCGCGTGGACTCGTTGCCCTCGCGTCCACGGGCGCGGCCTCGCAGTGCGGTGGCCGAACTCGCCTGATTCCACCAGGCGTTGACGGCCCCAGGCTCACCAGTGGCCGGGCGCGCTCCCGGTGATCGCCTCCGAAGGGCGGCCGTCCACCCCGGTGGGCACGTCCCCGGCGAGCATCACCCGGTGCATGATCCGCGGGGAGCCGAGGTGGGCGTGGTCGCCGGGCGCGAGGTGGACGGTGGCCCGGTTGTCCCAGAAGGCGACGCTGCCCGGCTCCCAGCGGAAGCGCACGGTGTACTCGGGGCGGACGGCCTGCTCCAGCAGCATGTCCAGGACCGCCCGGCTCTCGGCGCGGGAGAGCCCGGTGATCTGCTCGACGTAGTAGCCGTTGACGAAGAGGATCCGCTCCCCCGTCTCCGGGTGGACCCGCACCAGCGGGTGCACGGTGGCGGTCTGGTGCTCCAGCAGGTGGCGGACGTAGGCGTCGTCGCCGGGCCGCGGCTGGTAACCGACCCCGAGCCGGTGCTCGGCCCGCAGGCCGTCCACGAACTCCCGCACGGGCGCGGAGAGTCCGGCGTACGCGGCGGCCAGATTGGACCAGGCGGTGTCGCCGCCGTACGGCGGTACGGCCTCGGCGCGCAGGATCGTCGCGGCGGGCGGATCGATCCGGGCACCGTGGTCGCAGTGCCAGCCGCGCAGCAGCGAGTGGCGGCGACGCCGCAGCCATTCGTCGTGCTCCATGCCGAACCGGCCCCCGAGTTCCAGCCGGTCGGCGGTGGTCTCGACCTCGGGCACACCCGCCGGGGAGGCGCTGCCCCGCCTGGGCAGCGCGACCGGCTCGCCGAACCGGCGCGCGAACGCGACATGGGAGGCGTGGTCGAGGCGCTGCCCGCGGAAGAACACCACCTTCCAGCGCAGCAGCGCCGCGCGGATGACCGCGACCACCGCCTCGTCCAGTTCCCCGGCCAGGTCGACGCCGTCGATCTCCGCGCCGATGTATCCGGCGGCCGGCCGCACCTCCACACCGGCCGCGCGCGCCGCCCCGTCCGTCCCCGGGCTGTCCGTCGTCATGCGCACTCCGGTGGTCGTAGTCGTCCGCGTTCCCGGGTGGCGGGCGGGAGGCTGCCGTCGGCACGCCCGTGGAAGAGGGCGGAGACGGCCGCGTACGACGCCCCGGCCGCCCCCCGGGCAACGGCCCGAAAATCAGACAGGCCCAGGTCCCCGCCCGGTCCGGTCGGTCACCGCTCACCCTATCCGTGGCGCCGGCGGGACGGCAGGGACGGGAAGGAGGTCCGTACGTACGCGAGCGGTGTTCCCGGGGTCAGGAGCCGACCCGGTCCCGCCGGCGTCGGGGCAGGACGGGCCCGGAGGTCCTGGCCGTGCTGCCGCGGACGGCGGCGCGGGCGGGGCCGTCGGGCAGGGTGAAGGCGAGGACCGCCGTCGCCGCCGCGATCGCGGCGAGGGCCAGGTACGCGTGCTGGTAGGCGGTGACGGGCGGCGCCGCGGCGGTCTCGGGCGGGGTGCCGAGGACGAGGGCGGTGGTCACGGCGGCCGGCGCGAGCGCGCCACCGGTCTGGCGTACGACGGTGTTCAGCATCGTGGCCTGGGCCAGGTCGATCCGGTCGAGGGTGGCCAGGGAGGCCACCGTGGTGGGCATGAAGAAGGTGCCGATCGCGGCGCCGAACAGGAACATGTAGCCGCGGACGGTCCACAGGTCCGTGTCCGCGTCGCAGGTGGCGAGGAGCAGCAGTACGGCGCCCAGACCGACCAGACCGCAGCCGACGATCAGGCGCGGACCGACCCTGGCGTACAGGGCACCGGCGACCTGCACGGTCAGCAGTACGCCGAACGCCTCGGGGAACGTGGTCATACCCGACTCCAGCGCGCTGCGGTGCTGGGCTTGCTGGACGAAGAGAGGGGTCAGGTACAGGGCGCCCATGATGGGTATCAGGCCGATGAGATTGATCAGGTTGGTGTCGCGGAAGAGCCGGTCGGCGAACAGGCGCAGCCGGAGCAGGGGTTGGGCCGTGCGCAGTTCGACGGCGACGGCGCCGGCCAGCAGGACCGCGCCGAGCAGGAGCGTGGTGAGGATGGTGCGGGAGGTCCAGCCCTGGTTGGGTCCCTCGCAGATGCCGAACATCAAGGCGGCCAGCGCGCCCGCGCTCAGCAGCAGTCCGGGCAGGTCGAAGCGGCCGGGCCGGCCGCCCCGGCCGCCGGCCAGGAACAGGGCGCCGAACAGCACGGCGGGCAGGCCCACCGGCAGATTGACGTAGAAGACCCAGCGCCAGGACAGGTGGTCCACCAGCAGCCCGCCCAGCACGGGTGCCGCGGCCGGCGCGATCTGCTGCGGGATGATCATGTAGCGGGAGATGCGCACCTGCTCCGCCGAGGTGAAGGTGGCGAACAGCAGGGCGGTGGAGGCGGGGAAGAGGACACCGGCGGACAGGCCCTGCACCGCACGGCAGGCGACGAGCTGGCCGAGCCCGGCCGCCGCCCCGCACAGCAGCGACGAACCGAGGAAGACGGTGAGCGCGGTCAGCAGGACGCGTTTGCCGCCGAACCGTTCGACCAGCCAGGCCGAGGCCGGGATGGCCATGGCCAGACAGACCGGGTAGACGACGACCACTCCGTCCAGCGCGGCGGTGGTCAGCCCGAACTGACGGGCGATCGAGGGCAGGGCGACGGTGGTGATCGCTCCGTCGACGATCGCGATGAACGTGACGCTGACGCTGACGACGGGGACGACCAGGCGCTGGCTGAGACGGGACGGCAGGGCGGACAGCACGGAGTGGCGTCGGAGCATATGCTGAGCATACTCACTATGAGGGATCTCAGCGTATGGCGGGGGCGAGGGCGGACAGGAGAGACTGAGCGCCATGACAGTGCAGGGCAGCAGCGACATCCTGATCGACGAGCTGTACGAGACGACGCACCGGCTACGACAGTTCGTGGAGGCCCGGTTGAGGGCGAGAGGGGCGTCGGTGGCCCGACTGCGGGCCCTGCGCATGCTCGCCGGGGCCCGGGAGCCGCTCCGCATGCGGGATCTGAGCGAGAGGGCGGGCATCGCCCCGCGCACCGCCACCGCGATCGTCGACAGTCTGGAACGGGACGGACTGGTGGAGCGGCTCCGCCATCCGCAGGACCGGCGCGCGTTCCTGCTGCGGCTCACCGAGGAGGGCCGGCGCTGTCACCGCGAGGCGGAGGAGATCGACCGCCTCGCCCTCGCCGAAGCGACCGCCGGGGTGGACCCGGACGAACGCGAACAGCTACGGACCCTGCTCGCGCGCATCCGCGCCAACACCGAGTGAGGGGACGCGGAACCCCCGGCCGAGGCACTTCCCGGCGTCCGGGACGGGGCGCCCGGCACCGCCCCGCGCCGGCCGTCGAGCGTCGCCGGCTCCGCGCGGCCGTGTCCCGGGGACCTCGCCGACGCCCTCATGGAACCCTGGCCGCGAAACGCGCAGGCGCGGGCCGCGGCAGTGGCCGACAGGCCGTACGGAGCGGGCCGTTGACCCGCCGTCGTGACGTACGCCACAGCCCGGCGGCCGGGACCCTGATGAAGTGTCCCGATGCGCACAGCCACTTGTCTCTTCCTGCCGGCTCTTGCCGCACTCCTGCTGCTCACGGCGTGCGGCTCCGGACAGCCGGGCAGCCTCGGCCCGGACGTGACCGGTCCCGCGAGCCGGCCGGCTGTCACCGCGCCGTCCGTGGACGGCGTCCGGATCACCTCGGTGACCCTCCCCTCCGGCACGCCCGCCGCGAGCCCAGGTCCGGACGGTTTCTCCGTCCACCCCGACCCGCTTCCTGACCGCGTCTCCGGCGTCTCGGCCGCCTACGAGGTCACCAACGACGGCACCGCGGCCCTGACGTACACGGTCCTCTTCGCCTTCACCACGGACACCGGCGAGGTCATGGCCAGCAGGGAGGAGACCGTCCGCTCGGTCGGTGCCGGGGCGACCGTAGGCGGCACGGTCCGTCTCGGGGAACTGGTGCCCGGAGCGTCGCCGGTGACCCGGGTCAAGGTCGCCAGGGTGACCAGGGTGCCGGCCGGCGAGGCGCCGCCGGCGTCCGGTCAGTGCCCGCCTTCCGGCATCCGCCTGAGCGCCGATCAGGGCGATGCCGCGATGGGGCTGCGCGTGGTGGGACTGCACCTGGAGAACTGCGGGACACGCGCGTACGCCCTCGACGGCTACCCGCTCCTCGAACTCCTCGACGAGGACCTGTCCCCCGTCGAGGGCGTCCGGATCGTGCGGGGCAGCGGGGGCATCAGCACCGGGACCGGATTCGACGAGCCGGCCCGCCCGCTGGTCCTGAAGCCCGGAGAGAGCGCCGTTTCCGGGCTGATGTGGCGCAACACCACCGAGGACGGCGCGCCCGTCGACGTTCCGTACGTCAGGGTGCGGGCGGAACGCGGCGCCGATGCGGTGACCGTCACGCCCCACCTCGACCTCGGCACCACCGGGAAGCTGGCCGTCCGCGCCTGGGCGCGCCCGCCGCAGTAAGGCCCCGCTCCGAGCCCCGGGCCCCGGGTTCCGGGGAACCACGGTGCGGGGGCCGCGGACCGGACTGGCCGTTCCGGGCGGCGCGTTGCCCGGGCACACGCCTCGTCCGGGCAGGCTTTCGGGTGCGCGGGGAGGGCTCGGCCGCCTGGCGTCAGGCGGCCAGGGTCTGTGTCGCCCTGGCGGCCGCGGGACGGTCCGTCCGCAGCCGGTCCAGAAGGGCGTCGGCGGTGGCGAGGGCCTGGTCCACCGACTGGGTGCCGGTCATGACGCACAGCGTGTAGGTGGCGTCCTCCAGTTCGCGGCTGGAGTGACCGGTGGGCTGCAGGTCATGGCGGAAGCGAGCGTCGGCGAAGCGGGCCAGCACCGCACGCAGTTCCTTCTCCGCAGGCAGCAACACAGCGACAACCTTCCCGAAAGGCGGGCCGTTTCACGGGGCCCGCGACGTCCGTGAGCGCGCACCCTCCACGCGGCTGCGCTGCCGGGAGTGGTGGATGCGTGTCCAGGGAGCCGTCTGCCCCGGTCTGATCACCGTATGCACGTTTGCTGTCGCGTCGAACAGAGAACCGGCGAACGGCCCTCCCGCTCAGTCGGCTCCCGGCCGCCGGCCGGGGGGCACGGCACAGGCCGGCGTGCCGCCGGGGAGGCGGTGGCGGTTGCGGGCGATGACGCGGTAGACGCCGTGGGCGGCCCAGCGCAGGGGCGGCAGTCGCAGGAGCGCCCCGGCGACGGCCCAGCCGCGGCCCGCGCTCAGCAGCGCCCTGGCGACCGCCTGCGCACCGCCGTACACCCGCCCGTCGGGGGTCACCCACAGGGCCTCGTACTCGGCCCGCTGCCGGGTGACGCCGAGGGCGTCCAGCTCGGCCCGCTGGCTGGCCTCGATGTCGCAGCGCGGCTTGACCCGTCTCCGGGCGAAGGCCACCGAAGCGGAGCAGAAACCGCAGTCGCCGTCGTAGACCAGCACAGGCAGCGTTCGCATGCCCTCCATGATGCGCCCTGACGGGCCTCGGCGGCCCAGCGACCGACGGCCGGCCCGCCGCCCGCGTGTCCGCGCGGCCGCGACGGACGCCCGGAGCCGGGGACGCGCGGCCGGCCGGACGGCGTGGCCGCCAGCCGGCGTCGTCGTCAGCCGGTGCCGTGGGTCCGGGGGCTGTGCCCGGTGGGTGCCGGGCCCGCGCCAGGGCCGGCGGAGGTCGTCTCGGCGGGTGTGGTCCGGTCCGGCAGGTCGGTGCGACCGCGCCGGTCCAGCAGGGCCAGCAGCGGGCTCGTCATCACCGTCGTCACCAGGGCGACGATCACGAGCACCCCGAACAGCGCGGGCGAGGCGATGCCCGCGGCCAGGCCGACGTTGATGGCGATGAGCTGCATCAGGCCGCGCGCGTTCATCAGCGTGCCGACGCGGACCGCGACGGCCTGCGGCTCGCCCATCAGCCGCGCCATGGCCCAGCAGGCACCGAACTTGCTGACGATCGCCACCAGCACGCAGGCCGCGGTGAACAGCAGCAGCCGGCCGTCGGACAGCAGCGTGAAGTCCGTGTTGAGTCCGGAGTAGGCGAAGAACAGGGGCAGGAACACGATGCGGCTGATGGGCGCGATGGCCGTCACCGCACGGGTCACCACCGGGTCGCGGGGGAAGGCGATGCCGAGGCTGAAGGCGCCGAACACGGCGTACAGGCCGATGCGGTCGGTGTACCACGCGGCGAGGAACAGCAGCAGGACGGTGACCAGCAGCATGTGGTCGTCGGTCAGTTGCCGCGCCCGTTCCAGGGCCGCGGGCCGGACGCGGAGGAAGAGCCACAGCAGCACGGCCAGGCCCGCCGTGCCGGCCACCGCCAGCAGGAAGGTGTCCGCTCCCCCGCCCGCCATGCTGAGCACTCCTGCCAGCAGCACCCACGCCACGGCGTCGTCCAGCGCGCCCGAGGCCAGGGAGACCGCCCCGAACCGGGTGTGGGTCAGGCCGCGTTCGGTGATGATCCGGGCCATCATCGGGAAGGCGGTGATCGACACGGTGACTCCGACGAACAGCGCGCCCACCGTCGTGGAGACGCCGTCCGGGTAGAGGTCCACCGTGCCGTGCGCCGCCCAGGCCAGCCCGGTGCCCAGGACCAGCGGGACGACGATGCCGGCCGCGGAGACCGGGACCGCCGTGCGGCCCACCGACCGGAGCCGGTCAGTGCGGAACTCGTATCCGGACAGGAACATGAACACGACGAGGCCGACCTGCCCCGCCACGTACAGCACGGGGCGGATCTCGTCCGGGAACACCGCCTTTTCCAGGCCGGGCGAGACGAGACCGAGGACGGAGGGGCCGAGGGCCACCCCGGCGACCATCTCGCCGACCACGGGCGGCTGGCCCAGTCGGCGCAGCAGCCAGCCGACGAGGCGGCACACGGTGAGGATGACGGCCACGGCGAGGAAGAACGCCGGACCCGTCTCGGTGGTCGACAACGGTGACTCCTTGGTGAGGAGACGCGGAGGGGAAGGTGGGGCCCGTCAGGCTCGCCGGCCCGGGTACGGGCAGGTGCGCGCGGCCTGCTCCCGCCCCGTCCCGGTGCCGGGCAGACCTTGGTCGCCGTCGAGCGGGCGGCCCTCGGTGTCGTGCCGGGCGAAGTACGTCGCGGCGGGCCTGGTGCGGTGGGCCTCCAGCACCATCCAGGTGCCGAAGAGGAGTTGCAGCAGGCTGCGTCCGACGTCCTCGGCCCGGTCCCGGACGGTCAGCGCCGTCCGCAGGACGCCTCGCAGAGGCCGTGGGAGCGGGCGGTCGCGGGGGACGAGCAGGCAGGGGGCGCGGTGCGGGATGGAGCGGGTGTGGCCGACGGGAGAGTCGAGTACGTACCGGGCCAGCACCTCGCGGGTCGCGGCGCGCATGACGACCGGGGCCAGGCGCCAGGCGGGGCAGGGCCGGTTGGCGGCGACGCCGAACGGGATGTGGTGGGCGTCCCGGGCGGAGAGCGACTCCCAGCGCGCGGGGTCGAAACGCTCGGGGTCCGGGTAGCCGGTGGCGTGGTAGTCGGGGTAGCTGAAGGCCAGGACGGAGCCCGCCGGGATGACCGGCAGGCCGTCGAGGGCGAGGTCCGCGGTGGTGATCCGGTGGGCCACCCCGAACAGCGGGTAGAGGCGGAACGTCTCGTTCATGACGTGCGTCAGGTAGCGGTCGTCGGCGGGGGTGGCCGCCACCCGCCGCTGTGTCTCCGGGTGCTGGGCGAGGACCAGCAGGAGGTGGGCCATCGCCTCGGACATCTGGACGACCGCGGTGTTGAAGAAGGTGCCCTGGAGGTAGAACGCCTGCTGGCGGCGGGTCAGGCCGGCGGGCAGCGCGTGGGGCACGTCCCCGGCGGCCAGCCGGCGCAGCAGATAGCGGGTCAGCCGGTTCCGGCGGCGCATATGGCGCAAGCGGGTGCACTTGAGGGCGTTGACGACGTCCTCGGCGTGGGCGACGATCAGCCGCCGGGCCTCGGCCGGGCACGGCTCCTCGAAGACCAGCCCGTAGAAGAACTCGGCCCACACCGGCATCATCAGGTCCCGCAGCCGCACCGCGCGCACGCGGCCGGTGCCGGCCGCTTCCAGGGCCTGCCGGGTGTGCCGGGCCGCGGCGGCGGACAGCCGCGCCGACGGGCCGGAGAGGATGTCGAGGGTGCGCCGGGCGACCTCGTCGTAGCGGGGGCCGGCCTCCAGGTGCTCCTGGTGGACGTCGGCGCCGGGCGCGAGCCAGTACCAGAACAGGTCGGACAACGCCGCGCCCTTGCTGCGGCCGGCGGCGGCCGGATGGCCGTAGACCTCCTGGAAACGGTCGGGCCCGAAGACGGCGTCGGGCAAGAGCATGCCCTCGTCGCCGTTGACGCGGGCGAAGACCTTCGTCCGCAGGGCGACGACCCGGTCGGGCAGCCAGGCCGGGGAGGACAGCAGCAGCGCGCCGCCCGCGGCCAGTGCCGCCGCCGTCGTCCTGCTCACCATGTCCGCTCTCCTTCCGGTGGCCGGTGCGGGAACCCGCGCGGGACCACCTGGTCGGCCGTGAGGTCCCCGGGCCGGTGTCCGCCGCACAGGGCGAGCACCCGGCCGAAGTCCTCGCGCAGCGCCGTCAGGGTCTCCCGCACCCCGTCCTCCCCGGCCGTGGCCAGGGCCCACAGCACGGGCCGGCCCACCCCGACGGCCCGTGCGCCGAGGGCGAGGGCCAGGGCGATGTCGGTGCCCCGGCGCACCCCGCCGTCCATGAGCACCGGCACCCGTCCGGCGACGGCGCGGGCCACGGCCGGGAGCGCCTCGACGGCGGCGGGAGCGGCGTCGAGCTGTCGTCCCCCGTGGTTGGAGACGAGCAGCGCGTCCACGCCCCGCTCGACGGCCACGCGGGCGTCCTCGGGGTGCAGTACGCCTTTGAGGACGAGGGGCAGACCGGTCAGTTCGCGCAGCCGTGCCAGGTCGTCCCAGCCGGCCGGCCACATGGTGATGTCACGGGTGCCGCCCGGCGCGGTGCCGGGCAGGTCCCGCATGTTCTCGGCCGCGAGTCCGGGCGGCAGATCGTGGAAGCCGTTGCGCAGGTCACGGGTGCGCGGGCCGAAGACGGGCGAGTCGACGGTGACGACGAGCGCGGAGCATCCCGCCCGTTCGGCGCGGCGCACGAGGGCGGCGGTGACCTCGGTCTCCGGTTGCAGGTACAGCTGGAACCAGACCACGGCCTCCGGGTCCGTCCCGCGGGCGGCGGCGACCACGTCCGCGACGGCGGTGGTGGCGGCCATTGGGGTCACCAGCGGGGTGCCGGTCGCGGCGGCGGCCCGCGCGGTGGCCAGTTCGCCCTCGGGGTGGGCGAGGCGGTGGAAGGCGGTGGGCGAGACGAACAGCGGCGCCGGCCACTTCCGGCCCAGCACGCCCACTTCGGTGTCGCGGCCGGCGCCGCCGCGCAGCACCCGGGGAAGCAGGGCGAGCCGGCCGAAGGCGTCCTCGTTCTCCCGGAGCGCCGTCTCCTCGCCCGCGCCGCCGGCGATGAAGTCGTAGTGCTCGGGGCGGAGCCGTTCGCGGGCCCGCTCGGCCGCGTCGCGGGAGCGGGCGGGGCGCGGGCGGGTCATGCCGGGGGCGCGGCGGGTTCCGCACCGGCCGGGAGGTCGTTCCCGGCGGGCAGCCGGGAGGCGAGGAAGGAGCGGAGCGGGCCGACGTGCACGTCGGGGTTGTCCCACTCGTTCTCCAGGTTCTCGGTGAGGTGGTGCTGGGCGACCGTCTCGCCGGTGCCGTCGGGGCGGAACTGCCGTACGACGGGGTGCAGATACCGCGCGTCGAGGCCGCCGGTGTCCTGCTGGGGCGTCCTGCGGACGGTGATGTCGAAGGGGTCGACCCGGTCGTGGTCGGCGCCGTACTCCAGCGTGACGGTGAAGTAGGAGGCCAGGTCGCCGAAGTCGCCGCGGGCGGCGGCCTCGTGCAGATGCGCCACCGGGACCTCCTCGCAGTAGCGCACCCGGCCGTCGGTGCCGGCCAGCACCGCGTCGCCGAGGAATCCGAACAGCTGCCACAGGGCCGAGGTGCGGTTGACCCGCTGGACGACCGCGCCCGTCACGGCGCCGGCGGAGGCGGGCAGAACGGTGTGCGGCCATTCCCGGCCGTGGTAGCGGCGTTCGAGTATGCGGTGCAGCGCCTTCACGCCGTACCGGAAACCGTGAATGAAGCCGTTGGTGGACTTCCTGAAGTCCAGGGACTGGGTGATGGTACCGGCGAAATACAGACCGGGCACGTTCACGGATTCCCAGGCGGGGGTGAGTCGTGGGAAGCGGTCCTTGACGACGAGGTCGGGACGGCAGTCGTCGTCGAACACCGATGCGTCGAAGCGGAATCCGGTGGCCAGAATGACCCGGTCGTACGGGATGTCCTTCACCACTTCCTCGACCCGGGCGAATTTCACGCTCACCACATAGGTGCCGTCCGGATTCCGCGCTATGCGCAGGATGTCACCGTCCAGTACGGCGTTCTGGGACTTGAGCTGGTAGGTGTCCAGGAAGTTGTTGTTGACGGCCCGCAGGTGTCCGACGAAATGCGTCCGCCAGGCCAGCTTGAGCGAGCCGGGGCCGGCGACGTGGATGACCGCTGCGGTCTCGATGAGGTTGTCCGCGGTTTCGAACGCGGAATTGCCACGCCCGACGATCAGCACCCGCTTGTCGGTGAACTCGGCCGGGTCGACGGACACCTCGGCGTAGTGTTCGGCCTCCTCGGCGCCCTCGATGGGCGGCACGTAGGGCCGCGAGACGCCCGTCGCGACGATGATCCGCCGGGCCCGGACAACGTTGCCATGCTGGTCCGTGGCGACGAACAGGCTGCCCTCGGACCGGCCGACGCGACACACGCGGGTGTTGAACCGGATGCGCAGCTCGTGCGTCCGCGCGAAGTCCGCCAGATAGCGGACCATGTCGTCGGCCGGGGGGAAGTACCGCGGGGAGTAGGCGGTGAACAGCGGCCCTTCGTCCGAGAGCAGCGAGTTCCAGTCGACGCGCAGCCGCAGCTCCGGATCGCTCCAGCCGGTGTGCACCTTATTGGAGGAGATAAGCGTCCGATGCCTGGGAAAACGGGTGAAGAAAGCGCCCGGAGCGTCACTCTCTTCGACGACGAGGTAATCTCTGCCGCTTTTCCCTAGAAAGTACCCGGCCTGAAGTCCGGCGGGACCGCCGCCGATGACGAGATAGTCAACCTGTCCTAAATCAGACATGGTTTTCTGCCTTCCGTGGGGGCGACGAAGACGATACTTGATGATTAAAGGACGAGGCCAGTCCGCCTCAACGTGATGTAGGTCACTCCCCCTCCGATGGGGTGAATTCTCCTGGTCGGATAACGTGGGCGGGTCATTGGCGGGTCATGTGCGCTCCCCCCTGCCCGGCATGGACGTTTTCCAGTCATTCACAGCGCCTTTACGTCGGTTTTTCCGGCCCACAAGGAGCCGAAGTGGACGAAAAGCCCGGAGAAGTCTTCCCGCGAGCACTGCTCGACGCGTTCCGCGACGCCCCCGGCCTGACCGCGTTCGAGTACGCGGGACGCGCGGTCACCCGCGGAGAGGTGCTCGTCTCGATCGCCGGCTTCGTGCGTGGCCTGCGCGGCGCGGGCCTGACGGCGGGCTCCCGCGTGGCCCTCGACACCGGGGTCACACCGCAGGCGTTCGCCGTCCGGCTGGCCGCCCATGTCGTCGGCTGCCAGGTCGTCGGTCTGCGACCGGGGCTGACCGGCGAGCACCTGCGCGACATCCTGGCCCGCGGGGTCGACGCCGTGGTGACGGACGACGCCGCGAGCCGGCCCCACCTGGCCGCTGCGGCGGACGGCATCCCGGTGCTGGAGACCGGCGGCGCGCTGCGGCCCCCGGCGTCCTTCGTCCCCGGCCCCGACGACCTCACCGCGCGGGGCGAGCCCGACGGCATCGGCGTTATCCACCTCACCAGCGGGAGCACCGGCCGGCCCAAGGGCACGCTGGTGACCTACGGCGCCCTGTCGCGGGGCTGGGCCCTGCAACCCGCCCGCTGGACCGACCGCACCCGACGCCTCGCGGCACGCTACGCACGGTTCCTGCTCTTCGGGACGCTCACCAGCGCCGTCATGTTCGAACACCTGGTCCTGGCGCTGCAGGGCGGAGGCACCGCCGTCATCCCGGCACAGCCCCTGCGGTTCCCCGAGGTGTTCGCCGACCTGCGCATCACCGCCTGCATGACGACGGTGCCGCGGCTGTACGGCATCCTCGACGCCGTACGCGACCGCGCCGTGGACACGAGCAGCCTGCGCGCCCTCGTCGTGGCCGGATCCCCCCTCGCGCCCCACCGGCTGACCGAGGCGGCGGAACTGCTCGGACCGGTGGTCCACCACGCCTACGGCCAGACCGAGACCGGGATGCTCACCCTGCTGGAACCCGACGAGCTGGCGGCCGATCCCGGCCTCGCCGACAGCGTGGGACGACCGCTCGACACCGTCGAGATGGCCGTGCGCGACCCGGACGGCCGGGACCTCCCCCGGGGACGGACGGGCGAGGTGTGGGTCCGGCTGGCGGACGCGTTCTGCGGCTACTGGGAGGACCCGCGGGAGACCTCGGAGGTGCTGCGGGACGGCTGGGTCCGCACCCGGGACCTCGGCCGGCTCGACACCCGAGGGCACCTGCGGCTGGCCGGACGCACGCGCGACATCGTCATCGTCGACGCCGTCGTCCACTACGCGGGCCCCATCGAGCGGGCCCTGGCCTCCCACCCCGGCGTCGACCAGGCGTACGTCGTCGGGATACCGGACGAGCGGACCGGCGAGGCGATCCACGCCTTCGTCGTCCCGCAGCCCGGCGCCGCCCCGGAGACGGACGCGCTGCGCGAGCTGGTCGCCCGGGAGGTGGGCGATGCCTGCGTCCCGGCCTCGATCGTCCACCTCACCGAGGTCCCCACCGCCCCCAGCGGCAAGCCGGACAAAGCCGCGCTACGGGCCCTGCTCACACCCCGCTGAACGACTCTGCGACGCTGCTGGGAGACGGCCGCGCACAGCCGGTGCCGGGCTGCCGTACGGCCCGCGATCCGTGGTGGGCGGGCGCCCGGCGGACCCGGGTTGACGGGCCGCCCACGGGGACGATCCACGGCGGACGGGCGTCAGCGGTCCCGGGCGTCCGCCACACGGAGGTGCTCCGCGTTAGGCGGGCGTTCCGCGTTAGGCGGGCGTCGACGGTCCGGGCGCGGGGAGCCGAGGGCGGAGCCGTATCGCGGAACGCGGACGCGAAGCCGGGTCCAGGCATCCCGACACCGGGAGCCGGCCGCGGACCCGGAGCCGGAGCCGGATCGCGAACCCGGACGCGGTCCCGGAGCGCGGCCACGAAGCCGGTACCCGGACCCTGACCCGGATCGCCGCGCCCCGACGGCGGCGGGGAGTCGTGGTCCAGTGGTTTCCGCACCGCGGGCGGGGCGGCGCTGTCAGCGTCGTCCAAGAGGGAAGCGCACGGGCAAGGGGCCCTGCCGGTCCCAGTCCGGCGGGGCCCCTTGCCGAGGCGGGGTGATCAGTCCGTGCCGGATTCCATGGCGGCGCGGTCCAGGGCCTCGTCTTCCTCCGAGACCGCGCCCCGGGAGGCGATCGCCTCGGCGCCGCCCTGGGGCATCGCGCCGATCAGACCGGTGGAGGCGGCCTGGGCCGCGCCGATCAGCGCGGGGTGCTCCGTGCCGACCATGCCGAGGTCCGCGTACTGCTCCAGCCGGGCGCGGGAGTCGGCGATGTCCAGGTTGCGCATGGTGAGCTGGCCGATGCGGTCGGACGGGCCGAACGCGGAGTCCTCGGTCCGCTCCATGGAGAGCTTGTCCGGGTGGTAGCTGAACGCCGGGCCCGTGGTGTCGAGGATCGAGTAGTCCTCGCCGCGCCGCAGTCGCAGCGTCACCTCACCGGTGACCGCGGCGCCGACCCAGCGCTGGAGCGACTCGCGGATCATCAGCGCCTGCGGGTCCAGCCAGCGGCCCTCGTACATCAGGCGGCCCAGCTTGCGGCCCTCGTTGTGGTACTGGGCGAGGGTGTCCTCGTTGTGGATCGCGTTGACCAGGCGCTCGTACGCGGCGTGCAGCAGCGCCATGCCGGGCGCCTCGTAGATGCCGCGGCTCTTGGCCTCGATGATCCGGTTCTCGATCTGGTCCGACATGCCGAGCCCGTGCCGGCCGCCGATCGCGTTGGCCTCCATGACCAGTTCGACCGGGGAGGCGAACTCCTTGCCGTTGACCGTCACGGGGCGGCCCTGGTCGAAGCCGATCGTCACGTCTTCGGGGGCGATCTCCACCGACGGGTCCCAGAACCGCACACCCATGATCGGGTCGACCGTCTCGACGCCGGTGTCCAGGTGTTCCAGCGTCTTGGCCTCGTGGGTGGCGCCCCAGATGTTGGCGTCGGTCGAGTAGGCCTTCTCCGTGCTGTCGCGGTACGGCAGCCCGTGCGCGAGCAGCCACTCGGACATCTCCTTGCGGCCGCCCAGCTCGGTCACGAAGTCGGAGTCCAGCCAGGGCTTGTAGATCCGCAGGTGCGGGTTGGCGAGCAGACCGTAGCGGTAGAACCGCTCGATGTCGTTGCCCTTGAAGGTGGAGCCGTCGCCCCAGATCTGTACGTCGTCCTCCAGCATCGCCCGGACCAGCAGCGTGCCGGTCACGGCGCGGCCCAGGGGGGTGGTGTTGAAGTAGGCGCGCCCGCCGGAGCGGATGTGGAACGCGCCGCAGGCGAGCGCGGCCAGCCCCTCCTCCACCAGGGCCGCCCGGCAGTCGACCAGGCGCGCGATCTCGGCACCGTAGTTCGTCGCGCGGCCGGGCACCGAGGCGATGTCGGGCTCGTCGTACTGGCCGATGTCGGCGGTGTAGGTGCACGGGACGGCGCCCTTGTCGCGCATCCACGCGACGGCGACCGACGTGTCGAGGCCGCCGGAGAAGGCGATGCCGACGCGCTCGCCGACCGGAAGGGAAGTGAGGACCTTGGACATAGGAAGAGTATGCACCCTTCCACATAGACATGCATAGTGCGGGTCGCTTTCGAGACTCTCCAAGATCCTCTGGCCGGATCCGGTACCGCCGCCGGCGCTGCGTCCGTCACCGCGGCGCGGGCCGCGCCGCGGCGGTCACGGGACGCCGCTCGCGGCTCAGCCGCCGGCCAGTTCGCCCAGCAGCGCGAACGTCCGGCGCTGGTCGGCCTCCCCGCCCAGGTCGGTCGCCGTGAACACCACCTCCGTCGCTCCGGCGTCGCGGTAACGGCGTACCTCGGCGGCGACGTGCTCCTCGTCGCCGATGACGGCTACGTCGACGGCCCGGGTGCCGCCGGACAGCTCGATGACCCGCTGGTAGGACGGGAACCTCTCGTAGAAGGAGAGCGTCTCGACCGCCGTCCGCCGCACCTTCTCGGCGTCGGAGGTGACCACGCCGGGCACGAAGGCGACGATCCGCGGCGCCGGCCGGCCCGCCGCCTCGGCCGCCGCGGTGACGGCGGGGACGATGTGCTCGGCCAGCGCGCGCGGTCCGGCCAGCAGCGGCAGGATGCCGTCGGCGAGCGTGCCGGCGACGCGCAGGGCCTGCGGTGCCATGGCGGCGACCAGGACGGGTACCGGCGGTTCGGCGCCGGGCACGGTGGCCGGGAGCGGGGTGCTGGCGGTCAGCAGCTCGCCGTGGAAGTCGGTGCTGCCCGTCTCCAGCAGCGGCCGCAGCGCGGTCAGGAACTCGCGGAGCCGGGCGATGGGACGCTCGTACGGGATGCCGAAGCCGGTCTCGGTGAAGTGTTTGGTGCCGAGCGCGAGCCCGAGGTGGTACCGGCCGCCGGTGGCGGCCTGGGCCGTCTGGGCCTGACTGGCGACGAGCAGCGGATGACGGCCGAAGACCGGGATCGCCGAGGTGCCGACCTGGAGGCCGGGCACCTCGCGGCCGACGATCGCGGCCAGCGCCGGGGAGTCGTAGGAGAAGGTCTGCCCGAACCAGGCGGACGTCAGTCCGGATGCACGGGCCTCTCGGGCGAGTTGCACGATGGTGTCGATCGGGTCGAGATGAGAGAGCGATACTCCGATGGTCATGTAGACGGCAACGAGGCCGCGTGGGACGTCATTCCGGCCCGTTTGTGTCAAGCTCGTGACGGCTGGGAGACCGGTCCGGCGTGGTCGCGCGGGACGGTCGCCGTCACCCATGCCCCTGGCACAGGCGGTGGTTGACCCGACGGGCGCGGGTGGCGGCGTCCCCGGCCACCCGGCGACGGGCGGCCCGGCCGTCGGTCACTTGGCATGCGCGGCGATGGTCCGTGCGCAGTCCATCGCCTCCGCGTGTGTGGTGTCCACCTCCAGGTCGTAGCTCACGCCCTGGTGGACCAGTGCCGCCTGGGCGGCGGCCATGCCGACGGTCCGGTCACCGCGGGCGATCTCGCGGCCCGCGGCCACCGCGGCGTCGCACCTGACGCCGACCCACAGCACCCGCAGTCCGCTCAGGGCCTTCTGCCAGCGCTGCTGTGAGTACGCTCCGCCGAGGAAGACCTCGTCGACGATGACCCGGGCGCCCGCGCGGGCCATCGCTGCGACGCCCTCGGTCCACGCCGCTTCCAGCGCCCGGAACTCCGGGCCGACGGTCACCTCTCCGTCCGGAGCGAAGCCGATGCCGCCGTCCGACGCCTCCAGGGACGCCGGCACCGCCTCCACCAGCGTGTCCGTCCCGAGGGCCAGCCACGGATCCGGCAGGACCGCCTGCAGACACCGGACGATGCCGGACTTCCCCGAGCTGGAACCACCGTTGACAAGGATCACCTGAGTCTCCACCGAGCCACCGTAGAGGCGCCGGGACACCGTGGGAAACGGATTTCCGAGGGACTCCGCACCGCCTGCCACAGCCGGGCGGACCCTCCCGGCAGGAGACCCCAACCCGCCTGCTCCGAAAGACATTTCACGGCTCCACCCGGTGGCCGGTACGGTCCGCTCCATGGACTGGAATTTTCTGACGGCCGAAGACCTCATCACTGCCTTACGGGCCGGTGACGTGACCTCGGCGGAACTGACCGACGAGGCGATCGCCCGGATCGAGCGGGACGACAAGGCGGTCAACGCGATCTGTGTGCCGGACTTCGACCGCGCGCGGGCCGCGGCGCGCGACGCCGACCAGGCGCGCGCCCGCGGCGAGGACCGGCCGCTGCTCGGCGTTCCGGTGACGGTCAAGGAGTCCTACGACGTCACCGGGCTGCCCACGACCTGGGGCATACCCCAGCACCGGGACCATCTGCCGGCCGAGGACGCGGTACAGGTGTCGCGACTGAAGGCCGCGGGCGCGGTGGTGCTCGGCAAGACCAATGTGCCCGTCGGACTGCAGGACATCCAGAGCTTCAACGACCTCTACGGCACCACCAACAACCCGTGGGACCACCGCCGTACGGCGGGCGGGTCGTCCGGGGGGTCGGCGGCGGCCCTGGCGTCCGGGTTCGGCGCGCTGTCCATCGGCTCCGACATCGCCGGTTCGCTGCGCACCCCCGCGCATTTCTGCGGTGTCTACGCGCACAAGCCGACGCACGGGCTGGCGTCCACCCGCGGGATGGTCCCGCCGGGCACCCCGGCCCTGCCGGCCGACCCCGACCTCGCCGTCGTCGGTCCGATGGCGCGCAGTGCCCGCGACCTCGCGCTCCTGCTCGACGTCATGGCGGGACCGGACCCGCTGACGCTCGGTGTGGCGCACGACGTGACGCTGCCGCCCGCACGCCACGAGCGGCTCCGCGACTTCCGGGTGCTCGTCCTCGACGAGCACCCGCTCATCGCCACCGCGGCCGCCGTGCGGGCGGGCGTGGACCGGGTGGCCGGCGCGCTCGCCGCCGGCGGCGCCCGCGTGGAGCGGCACAGCGCGCTGCTGCCCGACCTGGCCGAAGCCGCGGTGCTCTACATGCAGTTGCTGTACTCCGGTTTCTCCGCGGGCTTCCCCGTCGAGACGTACGAGCGGCTCCGGATCCGCGCCGCCGGGCTGGACGCGGACGACCGGAGCCTGGAGGCCACCCGGCTGCGGGGCATAGCGTTCAGCCACCGCGAGTGGATCCAGGCCGACGCCCGCCGCGAACTGCACCGCCACGGCTGGCGGGGGCTCTTCGCCGAGTTCGACGCCGTGGTGTGTCCCGTCACGCCCACTCCCGCGTTCCCGCACGACCACCACCCCGATCCCACGGAACGCCGGATCGACGTCGACGGTGTCTCCTATCCGTACTTCGACCAGCTCGTGTGGGCCGGTGTGGCCACCATGCCGGGGCTGCCCGCGACCGCCGTACCGACGGGCCGGTCCCCCGAGGGGCTGCCGGTGGGAGTGCAGCTCGTCGGGCCGATGTTCGAGGACCGCACCCCACTGCGGCTGGCCGAACTGCTGGAGCAGGAGATCGGCGGTTTCGAAGCGCCCCGGTAGGGCGTCGCCGTCGCCGCGGGCCGGCGGCGGGACGGTCCGGTACGGCCGGACCGTCCCGCTCCAGCCGGCCGGCTGCCGTGGTGCTGCGGGCCGGGGACGCAGGGGCCTGCCGGCCGCGTCCGGCGGGCCCCGGCCGCTGTCCCGTACGCCGTACGGCGTGGCCTGGAAGCACGGGGAGGCCGGCCCCGGCTGCACCTGAGCCCTGCGTGGCGGATGCGCGGCGCGCGGTGGCGAACCGGCGACAGCTCCCGCGCGAAGACGCGGCGGAGGGCCTCGTAGCTGGGGAAGCCGGCCAGGGACGCCGCCCGGGGGGGCGGTGTGCCCCTGGTCGAGGAGCGACTTCGCGGTGTCGAAGGTGCCGGCGCGCACGTAGATGGCGTCGGGTTCGACACGGGTCCCCGGATGCCGGGCAGCGAGTTCGCCGGCGATCTTCCAGTGGGTGGTGGCCCGCTTGCCGTCCGGTGAGCCGGCCGCGCCGAGGACGAACGCGCCGGAGCACACCGAGGCGACCCGCCCGGAGCGGGCCGCCAGACCGCTGGTGGCTTCGACCAGGTCACGCGGGACGGGAGTGCGCGGATAGAGGTCCCCTCCCGGCATCAGGAACGTGCCGGGATCCGGCTCCGCGGCGGCGCTGCCGTCGACGGCCATCCGCATGCCGACCGAGGAGGCGACATCGGCACCGGTCGCCGACACCAGGACGATCCGGTAGTCGGCGCCGAGCAGGTTCGCTTCCCCGAACATCTCGGCGGGACCGGCGACGTCCAGCAGTTTCACCCCGTCGTAGACGAGGGTCGCCACCCGATGCGCACCCGGGCTCACTGGACCATCCTGAGGTGACCGCATTCGAGTGGTTCCTGGCCGGACCGAGGCGGCGCCGGGGGCCGGCCGGACGGCACCGTGGAGAACGGACGCACGGTCCGCTCCCAGCACATCGCACCGGAAAGCACGGACATCATGACGGACATCATCGCAGGGGTGGAGATCCCCGGGACCCCGGCCGTCGCGGAGGCCACGGACTTCCTCCGGGACCGGACGAACCCCCTGCTCTTCCACCACTCCCGGCGGGTATTCCTGTTCGGTTCCCTGCACGCGCGCGAGCTGGGCCTGCGGCCGGATGCCGAGCTGCTCTACATCGCGGCGATGTTCCACGACACCGGCCTGCTGATCCCGTTCTCCGGCGCGCGGCAGCGTTTCGAGCTGGACGGCGCCGACCACGCGCGGGCGTTCCTGCGCGACCGCGGGTTCTCCCGGCAGGCCGGCGACACCGTCTGGACGGCGATCGCCCTGCACTCGACGCCGGGGGTTCCCGGCCGGATGGGCCCGGAGATCGCCGCCACGAACTACGGGGTGCTGACCGACGCGGTCGGCTGGGGGCTGGACCGGCTGGACGACGGCCGGCTCGCGGAGATCGTCGCCGCTCATCCGCGCGGCGATTTCAAGAAGGAGTTCCTCCAGGCCTTCGTCGACGGCCTGAAAGACCGCCCGGACACCACCTACGGGACCGTCAACGCGGACGTGCTCGAACACTTCGTTCCCGGATTCCGCCGTACGTCCATGGTCCAGCGCGTCCTGGACGCCCCCTGGCCGCGGTGACCCGGCCGGGGCCGGGCACACGAACGTCTCCCGAGCACGCCAAGAGAGGACCCCTCGTGCGAGCGATCACCGTCCGAGACCGCGAAGCCGGAGTCACCGGGCTGACCCTGGAGGACCTTCCCCGTCCGCACGCCGCCGAGAACGACGTCATCGTGCGGGTGCACGCCGCGGGCTTCACCCGGGGAGAACTCGACTGGCCCGGGACCTGGTCCGACCGCGCGGGCCGCGACCGCACCCCGAGCGTGCCCGGCCACGAGGTGTCGGGAGTGGTGGCGGAACTCGGCTACGGGACCACCGGGCTCACCGTCGGCCAGCGGGTCTTCGGGCTGACCGACTGGACCCGCGACGGTTCGCTCGCCGAGTACGTCGCCGTGGAAGCCCGCAATCTGGCCCCGCTCCCGGCGGACGTCGGCCACACCCTCGCGGCCGCGCTGCCGATCTCCGGGCTGACCGCCTGGCAGGGCCTGTTCGACCACGCCCGCCTCGCCACCGGCCGTAGCGTGCTGGTCCACGGCGCCGCGGGCGCTGTCGGCTCGATCGCCGTGCAGCTCGCGCGGGAAGCGGGCGCCCGCGTGGTCGGCACGGGCCGCTCCGCCGACCGGGACACCGTCCTGGACCTGGGCGCGCACGCGTTCCTCGACCTGGACGCCGACCGGTGGGAGGACACCGGCCCCGTCGACGTCGTGTTCGACGTGATCGGCGGTGACGTCCTCGGCCGCTCGGCCGCGCTCGTGCGCCCCGGCGGCACGCTGGTCACCATCGCGCACCCGCCCGCTGTCCGCCCCGACGACGGCCGGGCCGTGTTCTTCGTCGTGGAACCCGACCGCGCGCGCCTCGCCGACCTCGTCCGGCGGCTGCGGGAGGGCCGGCTCCGGGTACGGGTGGGCGCGGTCCGGCCGCTGGCCGAAACCGCCGCCGCCTTCGCACCGGGACAGCGCGTCCCCGGCCGCACGATCATCCGCGTGGCGGAGGACTGAGGAGGGCAGACGGGCCGGCCGCACCGGCCGGGACGCCCGCCGCTGCGGCGACGAGTGCGGTCAGGCCGCGTACGGCGCCGACTCCGGGACGTGCTACTCGGCCCAGGGCGAGTCCAGGATGACGCGCACGAAGTCCTCCCGCCGGAAGCCGGGCACGAAGTGCTCCAGCACGCCGGCCTTGACGTTGCCGAAGGTGGTCTGCGGCCGGGAGCGGATGCCGTCGGTGAAGGCCGCGAGGATGCGTTCCTCGAAGCCGGGCCGGGGGTGCAGGGCGACGACGTCCGCGCGGTCCGCGTCGGAGACGACCTCGTACCCGATTCCGGGGACGGGGTTCCGGGATCCGGGCCGGCACCAGTGTTCTGCGCCGCGCGGTGCCCGGACCACGTTCGCACGGCCACATGTCCCCCAGATGCGGACACGAGGCGCCAGCCGTCTTCCGCCTGGCCGCCGGCACCTCGCGCCGCTCTCCCGGCTCATGCCGCTTCATGCGTCATCCGGGAAATTCCCTTCTTTCGTGTGCACCTGTCCGGCTTCCCGCGCCGGTGCCCGCACGGCGGGCCGATAGTGATGGGGCCGTCGCGGCCCCGCCCGGGGAAACGGCGGCGTCCCCGCCCGAGCGCCGCTCCAGAGGAGGCACCATGCCCACCACCGAGGCGAACGACCGTGTCCAGCTCGTCTTCTCCCTGTTCGACGCCGACGGCAACGGCGTTCTGGAGGCCGACGACTTCGAGCTGATGGGCAAGCGGGTCGTCGCGGCGGTGCCCGAGGCCGGGGACACGGCGCGGGACAGACTGCTCGACGCCTTCCGGGGCTACTGGGAGACGCTCGTCCGTGAGCTGGACACCGACGGCGACGGGCGGATCAGTCCCGAGGAGTTCACCGCCGTGGTGCTCGCCCCCGAGCGGTTCCACGCCACGGCCGACGCGTTCGCGGACGCCCTGGCCGCCCTGGGCGACCCGGACGGCGACGGCCTGGTCGAACGCGGCCACTTCACCGCCCTGATGACGGCCATCGGGTTCCGGCGGCCCAACATCGACGCCCTCTTCGACGCCTTCGGCCCGGTCGACGGCGACCGGGTCCCCACGGCCGTCTGGGCGGACGGCATCCGGGACTACTACCGCCCGGAGAAGGCCGGCATCCCCGGCGACCACCTCACCGCCGGCACGGCCCGGTGAGCGACCCCAGCGTTCCCGCCCCGGCAACGGAGGCGCGCGTCGCCAAGCCCGTCATCGGTCTGGCGGTGGGCCGGGGCACGGGACCGGAGGTCGCGGACGTCTTCGAGCGCGTCCTCGGCGCGCTGACCGCCGGGCATCCGCACGGCGTGACGATCGAGCGCTCCCCTCGCCTGTACCACTCCTACGTCTCGCTCCGCGCCGAACGGGACGTGGCCGCAGTCCAGGCGCTGACCGCCGAGGACGCGGACCATTACGAGCGGTTCTGCCGGACCCGGGCCGAGCAGGGCACCGAGGCGATCTTCCGCACCGCCGTCAACGCCCAGTCCCTCTACCTCGTCCGGCAGCGGCTGCGCGCCGTGAAGGTGGACCTCCTCACCGACGCCGGGCGCTCCCTGCTCCTCGTGCGGGACCAGGCCCAGGGGTTCTACACCGGGGACAACCGGCACATGCCCGGCGAGGTCACCCGGACCATGACCTTCAGCCGGGAGATCACCGAGGCCGTGGTCGCCTACGCCCTGCGGCGCGCCCGGCGGGAGTGGCCGGACGGACGCCTCGACCGCATCGTCATGGCGTACAAGTTCCACCTGCTGGACGGCGCCCTCGACGCCTGGGTGGCCGGCCTCGCGGACCGGCTCGGCATAGCCGTCGACCTGTTCCAGCCCGACACGGTCAACCGCAACCTGATCACTCACGGCCTGCCCGACCGCACGCTGATCGTCGCCGGGAACGAGTGGGCCGACATCATGCACGTCATGCTGCTCGACCGGTTCGGCTCCGACCGGCAGGAGAACCGCTGCACCGAGAACGTCTGCCTCGCACCGGGCCTGGCCGGCCTCGTCGAGTACCAGACGGTGCACGGGTCCGCCGACGACCTCGCCGGGCGGGACCTGGTCAACCCGGTGGCGACGGTCCGCGCGGCCGCGCTCGTCGCGGAACGCCACGCCGGGTGCCCCGGGGCGGTGCGGGCCACCGAGCGGGCCTTGCGCACGCTGGCCGAACGCGGGGTGCGCACTCCGGACCTCGGCGGACGGCACTCCACCACCGCCGTGGTCGACGCGCTGCTCGGCTGCCTCGACGTGCCCGGACCCGACGGCACGCCGCGGGACGCCGCCCTGGTCGGCGGGTCGTGACCGGCGGGGAGGCGGCCGGGACGGCGCTCGTCGTGGTGGACGTGCAGAACGACTTCTGCACCGGCCCGACGGCCCTGGCCCGGTTCGGCGAGGACCCGGCCGTGCTGGACGCGGCCGTCGCGGGGTGCGTCCGGGCGGTGGCCCAAGCCCGCGAGCGGGGTGTGGAGGTGGTCTTCGTACGGTTCGTCGGCGACCCCGAGTTCCAGGGGGCCGCCTGGCGGCTGCGGGACCGCGCCCTCGGCAAGCGGCCCACGTGCAGGGAGGGCTCCTGGGGCGCGCGGTTCCACGCCGTCGCCCCGGCCCCGGGCGAGCGGGTCTTCACCAAGCGCGCCTGCTTCGACGCCTTCCTGGGCGACGGCTTCGAGGAGCACCTCACCGCGCGGGGCGTGGGCCACTTGGTCCTCGCCGGGCTGTACGCGGACGTGTGCGTGGACTCCACCGCCCGTACGGCGTTCCAGAAGGGCTTCCACGTGACCGTCCTGGCGGACTGCACCGCCGCGCTGCACCTGCCGTACGAGGCCGTGCTGAGGTTCATGCGCCTCGTGTACGGCGCCCGGACCACCACCGCGGACGACCCCCGGGCGTGGACGGCGTCCGTGTCCCGGCCCGGGGAGGAGAGGCTGTGTGTGCCGCCGCCGAGGTGACCGCCGGTGTGGCCCGGGGTGTGGCCCGTACCGCCCTGCTGGTGGCCGCGGCCCGCGCCATCGAGACCCATCGCCCCGACGCCCTGGCCCGGGACCCGTTCGCGGAGCACTTCGTGCGCGCGGCACCGGTCTCGGCCGGCTGGCCGGTCCGCCCGGAGCAGGTGCCCGCCGGTGAGGCAGATCCGCTGTGGGGCCGCCTCGGCCGGTACTTCGGCCTGCGCACCCGTGTCCTGGACGATCATCTGCTCCACCGCGCGGACCGGGGCGTCCGGCAGGTGGTGCTGCTGGGAGCGGGCCTGGACTGCCGGGCGTTCCGCCTATGCTGGCCGCCGGGCTGCACGGTGTACGAGGTGGACACGGCCGGTGTGCTGGCGTTCAAGCAGGCGGTGCTGGACCGGACCGGGGCCGTCCCCGCGGCCGGGCGCCGTACCCTCGCGGCCGACCTCCGGCTCGACTGGAGCGAGGCACTGCTCGGCGCGGGCTTCGATGCCGCCGCGCCCACGGCGTGGCTCGCCGAGGGACTGCTGCTCTACCTCCCGGCGGACGCCGAGCGCCGCCTCATGACCACGATCGGCCGGCTCAGCGCGGCGGGCAGCTCCCTGGCCTACGAGATCAAGGAGATCGCCGAGTCACCGCGGGTACGGGCCAGTCCCGTCTACACGGCGGCACGGCGGCGCCTCGGCATCGACCTGCTCGCCCTGTTCGACAGCCGGGCGCGCCCCGACTCGGCCGGTGCACTCGCCGAGCGGGGCTGGTCGGTGGCCGTCCACACGCCGTACGACTTCACCGCCCGGCACGGCCGCGGTCCGCGCCCGGAGCCGGACGACGCCCTGGCGGCCAACCGCTGGATCTTCGCCGCGGCACCGGAGTAGTCGTTCCGGCGGGCGGCCGGGACGGGCCGGTGGTTCAGCGTTCAGTCACTCGGTGTCCAGTGGTCCACGGTTCAAGAGGGGTCCGTCGTCCCCTCCGCGGTACCAGGTACGTGCCAGCCACTTCCGCCCACTCATCGGAGGTTCTCATGCAGCGTGTCCGGAACATCGCCCTGTGCGTCGCGGCCGGCGCCCTGGTCTCCTCCCTCTCCACCGCCGTCCCCGCCGGGGCGGTTCCCGGTGCAGGCTCGCCTGCCTGCAAGAACGTCACGCTGTCCTGGGCCGGCGGTACGGCCAGGCCCGGCGGTGGCAGCGACCGGCAGGAGACGGCGCGGGTCCAGGTGCGCAACAGCGGCGACCGTGCCTGTTCCCTGCTCGGCGCGCCGTCGGTCATGCTCACCACCGACGGCCCGCCGGAGACGCTGTCCCAGCGGCCCGGGGGCGACAGCGTGCACCTCGCGCCCGGAAAGAGCGCGCGGTTCACGATCACCTTCCTCAGCGACGCCGGGAAGAACGGGAACGAGGTCATCCGGCCCGACCAGGCCGTGGTCACCCTGCCCGGCGGCACCGTGAAGACCCTCACCTGGCTGTGGGGCGGTGTCACCCGGCAGGAGGCCGCCAGTCACCCCGGCAACTTCGTCGGCCCGATCGCCTGACCTGCTCTTCCCCGCCGGGAGCCGGACCGTTAGCCAGACCCTGCGGTCGTCCGTGACCGCCGTTCACGGACGACCGTCAGAGCTGCTGCGCCCGCAGGCCGCTCCGTTGAGGCTGAAGGCCGTCGGGGCGGAGGCGTCGCCGGTGTGGGTGGCCTGGAAGCCGAGGGTGGCCGAGGCGCCGGGGGCCAGAGTGGCGTTGTAGGGGGCGTTCCGCGCGGTGACGGTGCCACTGGCGGGTGCGTACTGGGCGTTCCAGCCGGAGGTGATGGTCTGCCCGGCCGGGAGGGTGAACGTCAGCGCCCATCCGTCGACCGGCGCGGTGCCGGTGTTGGTCACGGTGACCGCGGCCGTCAGCCCGGTGTTCCATGTGCTGGTCGTGTAGGTCACCCGGCAGGCGCCGGCCGGTGTGGTGGGCGGGTCGGTCGGCGGGTCGGTGGGCGGCGGGGTGGTCGCGGAGTCCAGTCCGAAGAAGGAGATGGCGCGGGCGGCCATGCCGGTGGTCGGCAGGGCGTGTCCGACGCCCTGGAGGCTGATGGCCTCGACGGGGGCCTGGGTGCCGGTGCCGCCGTAGCGGGTGCGGGTCCAGGCGGACTGCGGGTGGTCGGTGGACGCGGGCGTCTGGCTCACGCCGAGGACGTTGGTCCACTGCTTGATCTCTTCGCCGAAGTTCGGGTAGCGCAGCGTGGTGTCGTCGGTGCCGTGCCACAGCTGCATCCGGGGCCGGGGGCCGCTGTAGCCCGGGTAGGCGCCGCGGGCGAGGTCGCCCCACTGCTGCGGCGTCTTCGTCACGGTTCCGTTGGCGCACGCGGTGTTCCAGCTGGAACCGTCGGTCGTGGCGAAGCAGCCGAAGGGCACGCCCATGAAGGCGGCTCCGGCCTTGAACACGTCGGGGTAGTCGCCGAGCAGGACATTGGTCATCATGGCGCCCGACGAGGCGCCGGCGACGTAGACGCGGTCCGGGTCGGCGCCGTAGTGCTGCTCGGCGTAGGTGACCATCGACATGATGCCGACCGGGTCGCTGCCGCCGCCGCGCTTGAGCGCCTGCGGCGAGGAGACGTCGAAGCAGCCGCCGCTGCGGGTGACGGACGGGTAGATGACGAGGAAGCCGTACCGGTCGGCCAGCGAGGCGAACTCGGTGCCGGAGTAGAAGGCCGGACCGGAACCGGTGCAGTAGTGCACCGCCACCAGGACCGCGGGGCGGGCCGGCGCGCTGTCCGGGCGGTAGACGTACATGCGCAGGTTGCTCGGGTTGGCTCCGAACCCGGTGACCTCCGTCAGGGAGGCCGCGTGGGCGGCCGGCGCGGACAGGGTCAGCGCGGCCAGCAGCGACACCAGGCCGGCGAGCAGGGCGGTCAGCAGGGACCGTGGCCTCGGCCTTCTTCGGATCATGTCAGCCTCCTTCACCTCGGAACAGCGAAACATTCGGACCTCTTTCGGAACGCGCTGCGTCACGTTAGGGGCGCCGGAAAGCGGCGTCAACCACTCCTACAGGAGCACAACTCCCCCGCGAGCCAAGGCGGGGTCGACCTTCGGCCAACCGCTCGAAGTGCTGCGCGAACCGTTGACCGCTGTCCCGCTGGTTCGTAATCTGCGCGTCACATTCGATAACTGATGCGAAAGTTTCGAAGAAACGGAGCTGGCATGTTCATGTCTAGAGCACTTCCCAGGCGGGCGGCCGGGGTGTTCACCTCGGTGCTGCTCGCCGCGACGACGGCCACGGCCCTGTCGCACAGCGCCGCCGCCGCCGACGGCACCCTCGGCTCGGCCGCCGCCGCGAAGGGCCGCTACTTCGGCACCGCCGTGGCGGCGGGCCACCTCGGCGAGTCCGCGTACACCGGCACGCTCGACCGCGAGTACAACGCGGTGACGCCGGAAAACGAAATGAAGTGGGACGCCACCGAGTCCACCCGGAACACCTTCACCTTCGGCGCCGCCGACCAGATCGTCGGCCACGCGCAGAGCAAGGGCATGAAGATCCGCGGACACACGCTGGTGTGGCACTCCCAGCTGCCCTCCTGGGTCTCCGGTCTGGGCGCCGCCGATCTGCGCACGGCGATGAACAACCACATCACCCAGGTCATGCAGCACTACAAGGGCAAGATCTACGCCTGGGACGTCGTCAACGAGGCCTTCCAGGACGGCTCCAGCGGCGCCCGGCGCAGCTCGCCCTTCCAGGACAAGCTGGGCAACGGCTTCATCGAGGAGGCGTTCCGCACCGCCCGGTCCGTCGATCCCGACGCCAAGCTCTGTTACAACGACTACAACACCGACGGCGTCAACGCGAAGAGCAACGCGGTCTACAACATGGTCAAGGACTTCAAGGCCCGCGGCGTGCCGATCGACTGTGTGGGCTTCCAGTCCCACTTCAACAGCGCCTCGCCGGTCCCGTCCGACTACCAGGCCAACCTGCAGCGCTTCGCCGACCTCGGCGTGGACGTGCAGATCACCGAGCTGGACATCGAGGGATCCGGCACCGCGCAGGCCAACAACTACGCCAACGTGGTCAAGGCCTGCCTGGCCGTCACCCGCTGCACCGGCATGACCGTCTGGGGCATCACCGACAAGTACTCCTGGCGCAGCAGCGGCACCCCGCTGCTGTTCGACTCCAACTACGCGAAGAAGCCCGCGTACGACGCCGTCCTGACCACGCTCGGCGGTACCGGGGGCGGTGACGGGGGCGGCGGTGGCGGCGGCAACGGCGGCGACCCCACTGCGGCGTGCACCGTCGCCTACGCCCGGACCTCCGACTGGAACGACGGCTACAACGGCCAGGTCACGGTGACGGCCGGCTCCGCGCCGATCACGAACTGGACGGTGACCCTCACCTTCCCCTCCGGACAGCAGGTGTCCGCGCTCTGGAACGGCAGCCCGACCTGGAACGGCAGCACCGCGACGGTCCGCTCCACCTACAACGGCAGCCTCGCGGCGGGCGCCTCGACCGATTTCGGCTTCACCGTCATGAAGAACGGCAACGCGGCGGCTCCCACGCTCGGGACCTGCACGGCGTCCTGAGCACCGGACCCCGTCCGGCCGGAGCCCAGGCCCGCGCGGGTCCGGGCGGCCGGTCGTCAGGGGGGCCGGTCGTCAGAGGGGCCGGTCGTCAGAGGGGCCGCCGGCGGGCGGCTCCCCCGGCCGGCGGCGAGGCCCTGACGCCGCGACGCCCGCCCCGGCCGCGGGCGGAGCGAGGACGGTCGCGGCCGGCGGGTCCGGGACCAGGGCCCGCAGGCCGCCTGACCTACGAGGCGGCGGCCGGGCCCCGCCACCCGCGTGCGCACCGCGCCGCGGGCACCGCGCACGCCCGGGTGCCTCAGGCCGGGCCGCACCGTGTCCGCACGGACGTGGCCGTGGCGCACGCGGAGGCGTGGCGCGGGTGCCGCCGTCCGGCCCGTGACCCGCGAGGAGTGCCCTCAGCTGCCGGCGCGCGGGGTCTGCTCCTCCGCGCCGAACGCGGCGAACAGGCCGTGGGGTGTGTCGTCGCCGAAGAGGAGCGCGTTCACCCGGTCGCCCTCGACCGCGGCTTCGGCACTGCGCGGGAACATGGCCCGCTCGTAGGCGGCGAGCGCGGCTTCGGTGTCGCCGGGGTGCGCGGCGAGCGCCTCGCCGAGTTCGGCACCGTCGTACATGGCCAGGTTGGCGCCTTCGCCGTTCGGAGCCGAGAGGTGGGCGGCGTCGCCGATCAGGGTCACCCCCGGGACCCGGTCCCACCGGTGCTCGGCCGGCAGCGCGTACAGCGGGCGCAGGAGCGGCGCCGTGTCGCTGTCGGTGATCAGCGCGGTGAGTTCCGGCGCCCATCCGGCGAACTCCTCGGCGATCCGCTCGGCGGCCGCGGTGCCATCGGTGAAGTCGATGGCGTCGAACCAGTCCTGCTCTTCGGTGAGCGCCACGTAGGTGTGCAGGGTGCCGCCCTTCTCCCGGTGCGTCTGGATGGCCTTTCCCGGCGCGAGCGCGAACATCGACCCGCCGCCGGCCGTCTTGGCGGCGGCGGGGTGCCGGGTGTCGCTGTCGTACAGGTACGTCTCGACGCACGACCTGCCGACGTACTCGGGTACGGCGTCGGAGAGCAGCGGCCGGACGCGGGACCACGCGCCGTCCGCGCCGACCAGCAGGCTCGTGACGACGGTGGCGCCGTCGGCGAAGGCGACCTCGTGGCGGCCCTCGCCGAGGGAGCGTACGGCGCCGACCTTGCGCCCCCAGCGGACGGTCCCGGCCGGGAGCGAGTCGAGCAGGAGCTGCCGCAGCTCCCCGCGCTGCACCTCCGGGCGTCCTCCGGTGCCGTCGTCGGCCTTGTCGAACAGGACGGTCCCGTCCCGGTCGAGGAACCGTATGGCCTGGCGGCCGGGCAGGACGAGGCCGTGGAACTCGTCGATCAGACCGGCCGCCCGCAGGGCGATCTGACCGTTGTAGTCGTGGATGTCGAGCATGCCGCCCTGCGCGCGGGCCGTCGGCGAGACCTCCGCCTCGTAGACCGTGGCCGGGATGCCGTGGACGTGGAGGACACGGGCGAGGGTCAGTCCTGCGAGCCCGGCGCCGATGATCGTGACGTCCGTGGTCATGGTGAGTCCTTGTCTGTCGCACGCCTGCCGGACGGGATCCGGCGGGATCACCGGAAAGGTCCCAGACCACACCGACAGCCGGCCGACACCCGGCCGACAGCGCCGACACCCGGCCGACAGCCGGCTCCGCCGCGCGCGGAGGCGCGGCGGAGCCGGTGGGTGCCGATCGCCGCCGGGTCCCGACGCGGCCGGGGTCAGCTGCCGACGTGGATGCCGGGACGGCGCTCGGGATCGGGCTCGTTCCTGCGGATGATCTCCCGGGTGACGGGCGCGGTGTCGCCGCGACCAAGGAGGAAGTAGCGGAACATGTGCTTGAGCGGGCTGCCTTCGGCCCAGGCGAAGTAGCAGTGCGGGCGGACGCCTGTGGCGTTGCGCAGGGCCAGCAGGATCGCGGCGATGGCGTTGGGGGCGGCCGGGGCCTGGGCGCGCAGGACGCGGTAGCCGTCGACCTCGACACCGTGGACGGTCAGGGTGTCGCTGAAGTCGGAGGGGTCGACCACGTCGATCTCCAGGAACAGGACGTCGGCGCGGCCCGGCACCGGGTTCGCGCCGCGCTGTTCGCGTTCCTTGTCGGCGTACTCGGCCCGGTCGCCGGCCTGGCGCCGGTTGGCGATGATGTTGAGGGAGTGGTCGTAGGCCAGGCTGTCGGCGACGAACCGGCGTGCCGCGGCGTCGAACTCGATGCTGTCGGCACGCAGTTCCGTGGTGCGGGTGATCCGCGAGACCAGGGAGACGAGGACGATGCCGGCGATGAAGACGCCGGAGATGGCTATGCCGTCGGGCTTGTCGACGATGTTCGCCACCAGCGCGTACAGCAGCGCCGCGGTGAGCGCGGCGAAGCCGGTGCTCCGGGCGCGCTGCCGGCGGCGGGCGGCGGAGACGGTGACGGCGAACGCGCCGGAGACCATCATGGCGAGCACGCCGGTGGCGTAGGCGCCGGCCTGGGCGTTGACGTCGGCGTCGAAGGCGATGGTGATGCCCACGCAGATGGCCGTGTAGACCAGGACGACCGGCCGCACCGCCCGTCCCCACTCGGGGGCCATGCCGTAGCCGGGCAGGTAGCGGGGCACGATGTTGATCAGTCCCGCCATCGCGGAGGCGCCGGCGAACCAGAGGATCAGGATAGTGCTGATGTCGTAGACGGTGCCGAACGCCTCTCCGACGTGCTCGTGGGCCAGCCAGGCCAGGGCCCTGCCGTTGGCGCCGCCCCCCGCTTTGAACTCGTCCGCGGGGATGAGCACCGTGGTGACGAAGCTGGCGGACAGCAGGTAGACGCTCATGACGAGTGCGGCGGCGGTGAGCAGCTTGCGGGTGTTGCGGATGCGCGCCGCCAGCCGCTGCTCCGCGTCGGCGCCGTCGGCGGTCACCAGCGGCATCATGCTCACCCCGGTCTCGAACCCGGACAGGCCCAGCACCAGCAGGGGAAACGCCAGCAGCGCGGGGCCGGCGAGGTCGCCGAAGCCGCCCCCGGTGTCGCGCAGGGCACCGGTCCACGCGGCCCAGGCGCCGTCGGTGGTGAAGACCTGGACCAGCCCCACGGCGATGACGACGGCGTTGAGGGCGAGGAAGGCGGCCACCAGCGGGATGGCCACGCTGACCGCCTCGCTGAAGCCCAGCAGGAACACCGCGCCGAGCAGCACCAGCAGGCCCACCGTGATGAGTACCTCGTGACCGTGCAGGGCGTGGGGCAGATAGGGGTTCTCCACCAGGTGCACGGACGCGTCCGCCGCGGAGAGAGTGATGGTGATGATCCACGAGGTGGCGACGAAGCCGAGCAGCACCAGCACGAACAGCTTGCCCTGCCAGAACGGCAGCAGATCCTCCAGCATCGCCACCGATCCGGCGCCGTGCGGGCTCTCCCGCGCCACCCGCCGGTACATCGGCAGCATGCCCAGCAGGGTCAGCACCACGATGATCAGCGTCGCCAGCGGAGAGACGGCCCCGGCCGCCAGGGCGGCGATCGCCGGCACGTAGGCCAGGCTGGAGAAATAGTCGACGCCGGTCAGGCACATCACCTTCCACCAGGCATGCGACTCGCCGTGCCCCTCACCGGCGGCCGGCCCGACCGGCTGCACCCGGTGCCGCAGCAGCCAGCCGGCCAGCCGGCCGGTGGGCTGGGCGCGCAGCGCGGGACTGTCCACCACGGCCGGCAGGACCGGCTCCTTCTCGTTCTTCACGGCCTTCAGCCGTCCTCTCCCCGTACGACTCGTCGGCACCACTGGACGCTCCCCCGCCGGACGGCCGCCACGCGTGCGTCTCGGCTCCTGTCGCCCCGGCCGGGTGGACATCCAGTGCCTGATAGTTGTTACCCACGGGCGGTGAATCATTCGATCAAGCCCGCGGCGATCCGGCACCGGCCCCGGTCCCCGGCGGCCACGGCGGCTCCCGGCGGTCCTGGCGGTCCTTGGAAGGGCAGCGATCCCCATCCTGGATCACAATGGGACACATGTGACGGCCGACTCGTGGAGGCGCGGTGATGGAGGGCAACGCCGGGGACGAGGAGGAGGCCGTCGAGGAGCGTGACGGGTACGACGGCGAACTCGACGACAGCGAAGCCGACGCCGGGGAGACCGACGAGTACACCGAAGCCGACGCGGACATCGACGAGTACACCGAACCCGAGCCGTACGACGTCGAGCCGGAGCCCTACGGCAGGGCCGCCCCGGCGCGTGAGACCGCGGTCGGCCCCGCCGGCGAGACGGCCGGCGTCCGCCTGCGGGCCGGTGTGGACCCCGATGTCTTCCTCGACGTCCCGGTACTGAAGGTCGACGAGATCGAGCTGGACGTCGAGGACCTGCGCGCGCACGTCTCGCTCCAGGCCGAGGTACTCGATCTGGTACGACTGAACGTGGGCGCCGATGTCTCGCTGGGCCGGGTGCACCTGGGCATCTCGGGCGTGGACGCGCAGGCCCAGCTCCGGGTGCGTCTCGACAACGTCGCGGCGATCATCAACCGTGTGCTCACCACGCTCGACCGCAATCCGGAGATCCTGCACGAGCTGGCCCGGGGCGTCGGGTCGGCTGTGCAGGACGTGGGCGGCGGAGCCCGCCGGGCCATCGGCGAGCTGGGGACGGGGGCCGGAAGCGCCGTGCAGGATGTCGGGCTGGGCGCCCGGGCCGCCGTACGGGACGTCGGGCGCGGTGTCGGCTCGGCGGCGCGGGACGTCGGCCGGGGAGCCGGAGCGGCCGTTCAGGACGTGGGCGGCGGCGTGGGCTCGGCGGCGCGGGACGTCGGGCAGGGAGCCGGAAGCGCCGTCGGGGATGTGGGCACCGGTGCAGGGCGCGTGGTGGAGGACGTCGGCGGTGAGGCGGGCCGGACGGTCGGCGCGACGGGCGCGGTGGCCGGCGGCACCGGCGCAAGGGCGGCCGAGGAAGCCGCGGGGGTAACCGAGGTGGCGAACGAGGCAGGCCGGACCGTCCGCACGACGGGCGCGGCGGCCGGCGGCACCGGCGCAAGGGCGGCCGAGGAAGCCGCGGGGGTAACCGAGGTGGCGAACGAGGCAGGCCGGACCGTCCGCACGACGGGCGCGGCGGCCGGCGGCACCGGCGCGAGGGCGGTCGCCAAGGAGACTGCGGCGGAGGAGGCGGTACGGGACAGCCGTGCGGCCGTCGCGGACAGCGTCCCGGCCGCGGCGGCCGGTACCGCGCACCCCGCCGATTCCGCCGGGCGGGGCGCGGTCCGCAGGCCCGCGGAGGAGGGCCGACGCCGGGCCGTCCGGGGTCAGGAAGGCACCCGTGCGCGCCGAGCACGCACCGAGGACGGCAAACCGGCGGCCCGGCCCCGTCGCCGCCGGCCCGCCGAGGAACCGGACGAGCCGCCGTGAACAGGGGGCGCGGAGACGGAGAGCGAGGTGTGGGACATCTCGTTCCGGTCGACGGTCCGTGCCGAACGTCTCCGCTTCACGGAGGAACCGCGGACGGCCGTCCGCTTCCCCGGCACCGGGGCGCGGCAGTCGGTGAGCCACAGCGACCGCACCAGCCTCCCCGACCGGATCGAGCCCGGCCGGGAGTACCGCGACGTCACCGTCTCCTACCGCCTCGCCACCCGGCTCACCGGGGCGGAGGACACAGAGAACGGCTCGGAACCGCTCGGCGGTCCCTGAAGTCCCCCGCGGATAGCAGTGTTCCGTTTCGCCTGCACCCCCGCACCACCGCCTCCACACCTCTGGCCGCAACGGTCATCGGTGCCTGACGGAGGCCCCGCCTCACCGACCGCCTACCGCCAGCCGGACGGCCGCTCAGCTCCGCCCGGCCGGCGTCCACGGCTTCTCGGGCGGCGGCGGGCCCTCCAGAGCGCTGCGGATCTTCTCCTTCAGACTCTTCGGCGAGGCTTCCTTCTCCTCCGTCACATGCATGAGCCGTGCGACGGACACCCGTATGTGACACTCGCGGTGGCGCTGCCTGACGAGCACCACCCAGCTCCCGTCCCGGGTGAGCAGTGCGTGCCGGGCCGGCTCGTCTCCGGGCCGGGCGTGCCGGGCGAGCACGTGCGGTGTGTAGTGCAGCGCCGCGTCCTCCGCGGCTGCCACCGCCTGTGCCTCGTCCCCGTCGATGGGATGAGTGCCCACCAGCATCCAGCGGTGCAGTCTCAGTTCCACGCCGTCGACGCGTTCGGTCTCACGAGTGTCCTCTTCGATGAGGACGTACCAGGCAGCAGTCACGGCTGGGGCCTCTCTGTCTTCCGGGGCCGAGGCCAGCCAGCGGGGTCACCCGGCGAATATACCTTCCGGACCTGCCGGAACGCGGTGCCTCAGGGGCGGCGGCGGTCGGTGCGGGGGGCTTGCGGGCACGGAGGGCGGTTCCGGGGCGGGCCGGTCGGCTGGGACGGCGGCCGGCGGGCGGCGGCCAGGAGCGCGGTGACCCGTGCGGGGTCGGAGCCGGTGATGGTGGCGATGCGGTCGATGCTCAGCCGGAGGTCGTCGTGCAGGAGCGCGGTGTCCTCGGCCGGGCTGGGGGTGCGGCCGGCGCGCTGGGCGACGGCCCGGGTGTGCCGTTCCCAGGCCCAGGCGGAGGGGCACCGCCTGGTCATGACCCAGGTCCAGTTGCCGGCGACGAGGTCGAAGAGCTGGGCGACGCTGACCTGGGCCTCCTCTTGTGGCAGGCGTGCGGCGGCGTAGGCGTGGTAGACGGGGCGGTGCAGGTCGCAGAAGGCGTGGAAGGCCGTGGTGAGTACGGCCGAGGTGGGCGGTGTGGGCTCCATGGTCCTTCCCTGGCGATGGACGGACGAGTCGGCTGTGGGCGGTGGGGCGTTCTTCGGCGGCTGCGTGAGCGCGGGGCCGGCCGGTGGCGTCGGGAGGCTTCGCCGGGCGACGGTGAGCCGACCGGTTCCCCGTAGGGCCGGGGACACCCCGGACGTACGGCGCCCGGCCGGGCGGAGACGCGCGGACCGGCCGGCGCGCGGCCGAGGCCGTCGGCGCTGACGGGGTGCTGGGTGGCGGCACGGATGACCACGCGTCGCGGACGATCTCGACGTACCTCCGGGAAAGATCACGCTGGCCTGAGGGCATGCGGGAGACGAAGGACTCGCGGATGCCCCCACGTATGGCGGGTTCCCGCTGACGGCGGTCCGAGCCGTCCCTCGTACAGGTGAAGGCGCGAGCCGGACGCTGACGCGGGCGGCGCACGTCCGCATGCCCCGGGGAGCGCGCGCTCAAGCGGCGCGTGCCCCGGGGGACGCGCTCAGACGCCGGATGCCCCGGAGTGCGCGCTCAGACGTCGAATGGCCCGGGGGCGCGTTCAGCCGATCCCGTACCGTGCGCCAATCCCCGCGACGACGAGCGCCAGACCCTCCTCGAACTGCCGGTCGTAGTCGTCGAAGAGGAGCCTGCCGGCCTCGGCGGCGAGGGGGAAGTCGGCCATACGACGGGCGCGTTCCTCGATGTCGAAGCCCTCCCGGGGCTCGCCCGGCAGGGGCCGTACGCCCTGTTCCTCGATGACGAAGCCGATGGTGTAGGCGTTCACCGTGCGGCCCGCGTCGACCGCCTGCACCAGGGTGAACCCGGCCTCGGTCAGCAGCCGCAGGTTCGCCTCCAGGGCGGGGGCGTGGTCCGTGCCCGTGAACCGGGAGCCGCTGAACACCTTCGCGCCGTCGCGGTAGCCGAGCAGCGCGGTCCGCAGTCCGTGGCTCATGGCGAGCAGCCGTTCCCGCCAGGTGTCGGCGGGGTCGAGCACGGTCCCGGCGACCATCCGCCGGTACATCTGGGTGGCCATCTCGTCCAGCAGCGCCTGCTTGTCCCGGAAGTGCCAGTACAGGGCGGGTGCCTTGACGTCCAGTTCCTTGGCGATGGCGCGCAGTGTCAGCCCGTCCAGGCCGACCTCGTTCAGCAGCCGCAGGGCCGTGTCGGCGACCCGCTCGCGGTCGAGGGGGGTGCGTTTCTCCGTACTCACACTTGACAGCTTAACAACGTTAAGTGCAGTCTCGACCCGTCACTTAACGACGTTAAGGGGAAATCTGATGGATACGGCAAATGCGAGGGACGTTCTCGTCGTGGGCGCGGGCCCGACCGGTCTCACGCTCGGGATCGACCTGGCGCGGCAGGGCGTGGACGCGCTGGTGGTGGAGCGCGGGGAGCACCTGTTCCCGGGGTCGCGCGGCAAGGGGATCCAGCCGCGCACCCAGGAGGTCTTCGACGACCTCGGCGTGCTGGACGCGATCCGGGCGGCCGGCGGCCGCTACCCGAACCGGATGATCTGGAAGAACGGCGAACGGATCGGCGAGCAGCCGATGTTCGAGACGCTGGACGCGGACGACGGCACGCCCTGCACCGAACCGCTGATGATCCCGCAGTGGCGGACGCAGGAGGTCCTGTACGCGCGGCTGACCCGGCTCGGAAGCGAGGTCGCCTTCGGACACGAGGTGACGGCCCTGACACAGGACGGACAGGGGGTGACGGCCCGGTTCGCCGACGGTACGGCAGTGCGCGCGCGGTACGTCGTCGCGGCCGACGGCGGGCGCTCGGCCGTCCGGCAGGCGCTGGGCGTCGGGATGGCCGGGGAGACGGTCGACCCGGCGCCGTTCGTGGTGGCCGACCTGCGGCTGACGGGCCTGGACCGCGACCACTGGCACGCCTTCCCCGGGGACGACGGCAGCGTCCTGGGCCTGTGCCCGCTGGCCGGGACGGAGGACTTCCAGCTGGCGGCGCGCCTGCCGGTGGGAACGCGCCCGGACCTCTCCCCGGGTGGCATCCGCGAACTCGTCGCCCATTACACGCACTTGGGCGCGGCAGACGTGACGGAGGTGCGCTGGGCGTCCGGCTTCCGGCCGCGGGCGGCCCTGGCGGACCGGTTCCGGGTGGGCCGGGTGTTCCTGGCGGGAGACGCGGCGCACGTGCACTCGCCGGCCGGTGCCCAGGGTCTGAACACCAGCGTGCAGGACGCCTACAACCTGGGCTGGAAGCTGGGTGCGGTGCTGCGGGCGGAGGCGCCGGACGCGCTGCTGGACACCTACGAGGAGGAGCGCCGGGCGAATGCCGTGGCCATGCTGGAGCTGTCGACGGGCGTGCACCGCGGGGAAGTGCGGCGCGGCAAGGCGACGGTGCAGCTCGGGGTGGGTTACCGGGAGTCGTCCCTCAGCGTCGACACGCGCCCGGAGGCCGAGGGCCTGCGCGCGGGTGACCGCGCCCCCGACGGCACGGTGGCGGGCGTACGGCTCTTCGACGCGTTCCGGGGGCCGCACTGGACGCTGCTGGGGGCGACCCTTCCGGGACTCCCCTCACTCCCCGCTCCCCCGCGCTCGTACGGTCCGGGCGTCTTCCTCGTCCGCCCGGACGGATACGTGGGCTGGGCGGGCGACACCACGGAGGGCTTGCGCGCGTACGCGGAACGGACGGGGGCTGTCATCGCGCCGTGAGGCGGAAACCGCGTGAAGCGGACACCGTGAGGGGCGGGAACCGCATGAGGCGGGAGCCGTGAGGGGCGGGAGCGGGGTCGCGGCGGTCGGCGGCGCGGGCGCGGGATGCGCTCGACCCCGTTCCCGGTCGACCGGTGGCGCCAGGTCACCGCGGTGGCGGGTCATCCCCGGCGTGGGTCCCGACTCTCTGAGACCCGACTCCCTCAGTCCCGACTTTCCGCGCGGCCGGCCACCTCGTCGACCAGGGGCTGGACCCGGTACGGGATGACCGCGCTCAGGGCGATGACCGTCGTGCTGCGGCGTACGCCCGGCACCTCCAGGACGTGGTCGATCACCTCTTGCACCTGCTGGTTGCTCGTGCCGGCGATGCGGCACCAGATGTCGCCGGGGCCCGTCACGATGTGGGCCTCGAGGATCTGCGGCACGGCCCGCAAGCGCGCGGTGATGGCCGCGCGGGCCGACTGGTCCACCTCGAACGTGGTGAACGCCTCGACCCCGTGGCCGAGCGCGGCGACGTCCACGTCCGGGCCGTAGCCGGTCACCACGCCGGAGCCGGTCAGCCGGTCGAGCCGTGCCTGCAACGTGCCGCGTGCGACGCCGAGTTGGCGGGCGATCTCCAGCAGGCCCTCACGCGGGCGCTCCCGGAGCAGGCGCAGCATCCGGCCGTCGAGCGGGTCGAGCCCCTGTCGCGCCACCGTACCTGCCGATCTGTGCCCTGCCAGGCACCTCAGCCCCTCGTTCTTTGTCAGATTAGCAACGGGAGGAAGTGTCTGTTGCCTATTCGGCTGCCGGTGGCCCACGCTGTGGCCCCCGGTCCGTGAGGAGCAGTCGTGAGGCAGCACACCCATCCGTTCATCCCTTACCGGCCCGACCGGTACGACGAGGCCGAGATGGTCCGGCGCGGGAAGGAGTTCGTGTCATTCCTCGACGGCCGGCGCAGCGTGCGGTTCTTCAGTGCCGAGCCGGTCCCGCGCGCGTGCGTCGACCTCGCCATCGCCGCGGCGAACACCGCCCCTTCCGGGGCCCACTTCCAGCCGTGGAAGTTCGCCGTGATCGGCGACACCGGGACCAAGCACCGCATCCGGGTCGCCGCCGAGCAGGAGGAGCGGGTCAATTACGAGGGCGGACGGATCCCGCCCGAGTGGCGCGCCGCGCTCGCGCGCCTCGAAACGAGTGCGGACAAGAGCTACCTCGACGTCGTGCCGTGGATCGTGGTCTGCTTCGCCGAGAAGAGCACCGCGCTGCCGGACGGTTCGCTGCGCAAGAACTACTACGTGAACGAGAGCGTGGGCATCGCGTGCGGCTTCTTCCTCGCCGCCCTGCACGCGATGGGGCTGAGCACCCTGACCCACACGCCCAACCCGATGGGCTTCCTCACCGAGATCTGCGGGCGGCCCGGCAACGAACGGCCCTACATCCTCTTCCCCGTCGGCTACGCGGCCGCCGACTGCGAGGTCCCGGACCTGGCACGCAAAACGCTGGCGGAGGCGACCGCCGAGAGCCCGGGCCCGCGCTGACGGCCGGGCCCTCCTCATCGGGGCGGGGAGCCGGTCCGGTTCAGTCGACCAGGCCGAGGCGGACGGCGGTCACCCCGGCCTCGAACCGGCTGGAGGTGCCGAGTCTGCCCATGATCTGGCGCATCAGGCGGCGCAGGGTGCGGTCGGAACAGCCCAGCCGGCGGGCGATGGCGTCGTCCTTGGCGCCGGTGGCCAGCAGCGTCAGTACCTCGCGTTCGAGCACGGACAGTTCGGGTCCGGCGCATCCGGGCCCGGCGGACCCCGTCCCGGTGGTCCGCTCCGTGTGCGGCCGGGCGAGGTCCCAGGCGTGGAGGAAGACCTGGGCGAAGCACTGCGCCACGGGTGTGCTGTGCAGGATGACGTCGCCGCCCTCGCCCCGCGGTCCGGCCCCCACGCCGATGACGACGACCGTACGGTCCATGATGTTCATGTGGAGCGGTACGGTCGCCGTGACCCGCACCTCGACCCCGGCGTCGATCAGCGCGTGCAGATAGCGGGCCGGCGCGGGTGAGCGCAGCGCCTGCTGGGAGGTCAGCACGCGCATCCGGATGCCGCTGGCCGCCATCTCCAGGTCCCGCACGAGGCTGGCGTCCAGGACGCGCGCGTCGGGGAAGGCGTTGCGCATCGCCAGGAACTCCTCCCGGCTCAGCGCGTCCAGTTCCTCCAGCCGCTGCCGGGTGCGTGCGCGGTCCGTGAAGAACTCCGTCTCCACGGTGTCTCGGGGGCCGGGCCGGGGGGCCGCCAGCAGGGACAGCACGTCGTCCAGCGCCCGCGCGTCCCGGCTGAGCCCCTCGACCGTCTCCCGCAGGCGGCGCCGGTGCTCCGCTACGACGTGCCGCAGGGCGCGCTCCGGAGGGCTGAGCCGTTCGCCGCTCGCGTCCAGGAGCCGCCGCTCCGCCAGCCACCGCGTCAACTCGGCGGAGATGTCCCGCAGTTCCTCCTGCTCGGTGGTGCCCCTCGCGTCGGATGCCTCGATCCGCTCCACCATGGCCAGGTAGGCGTCTTTCGCCTCGGAGTCCGCCGGCCGGCGACCCCGCGAAGGGTTCTGCTGCGCATGCATGCGCGCACGATACGGGCGCCTCACAACCGACGACCAGCCCGGCCCCCGGGCCCGGGGGCCGCGCCGGGGGCGGGAGCGAGGCCGGAGTCGCGAGGGCGGGCGAGGGCG
>NZ_JBIROU010000019.1:0-87396 GCF_044332325.1 Streptomyces sp. NPDC017095 | reverse complement strand
GCGGGCGCGGGACCGGGCCAAGAGCGCGGGCGGGACCCAGGCCGGGCCGAGGGCGCGGCCGAGGGCGCGGGACCGGGCCAAGAGCGCGGGCGGGACCCAGGCCGGGCCGAGGGCGCGGCCGAGGGCGCGGGACCGGGCCAAGAGCGCGGGCGGGACCCGGGCCGAGCCGAGGGCGCGGCCGCCGACCGAGGTCGGGACCGGGGCCAGGGCCAAAGGCCGGGGCCAGGGCCAGGGCCAGGGCCAGGGCCAGCAAGGAGCGGACGAGCCGGTGCCGGTGCCCCGGCGTTGTCTGCGACGGGGCGTGCCACAACCGGACTCCCCGGGAGCGGCCACACCCGCGAAGGCCGGGCTCCGAGGCCAGGGGACGGAGCTGAGGTCGAGGCGGGGACCGGGCCAGGTCCCAGACCGAAGGCCGGTGCCAGGGGCGAAGCCAGAAGCCGGGCCAGAGGCCGGAGGTGAGGCCAGGGGCCCGGGCCAGGGGCGAAGCCGAAAGCAGGGGCAGGGCCCGAGGCCGGAGGCGAGGCCGGGGACCGGAGCCAGGGAAAAGAGGCCAGGGACCGGTACTGAATCCGAGGCCTGAGTCGAGGCCGGGGCAACGGGCGAGACCGGGGACGGAACCGCGAGCGGAGCCAGGGCAGGTGAGGAGCAGGCGGGCCGGTGCCGGCGTTGCCCGCGACGAGGTGGGGCGGGGAGCGGCCGCACCGATGCCGGTTCCGGCCGGCAACCGCCGGGCGGTTCGCCGGACTTGCGGGCAGTTGCGACGTCGGCCGCGCGGCTTGCGGGCAACCGCCGCGCCGACCGGCGGGAGTCGTGTGCAACCCCCCGCCGCCGCGGTTCTTGCGGGCAACCGCCGCGGGATCTGTGGGCAGCCCCGCGCCGCCGCGGGACTCGCGGGCAGCCGTCGCACGGGCCGTCAAACTAGTTTGCAAGCAACCACCGTGTCGGCCCCGGTAGTTGTCGGCAGCCATGTGTAGCCGCAGGACTTGGAGGCAACCACCGCGCCGACCCCTGGAGTTGTGGGAACCCCGCACAGCCACGGGACTTGCAGACAACCTCCGCCCCCGGCCGCGGGCAACTGGCGCGTCGGCCACATGGAGTTGCGGGACCCCGCACAGCCGCGGGACTCACAGGCAACCTCCGCCCCGGCCGCGGGGACTTGCGGGCCACCACCGCGCCGACCAGCGGGAGCCGTGGGCAACCCCCGCCGCCGCAGGACTCGCAGGCAACCGCCGCGCCGGCCGCACGACTTGCCGATAGCACACGCGCAGGCAGCAGGACTTGTCAGGAGCCGTCGTCCCGGCCGCGGCCGTGGCGGGCTCCGCCGGTCTGGCCGGGAGCGGACGTGCCGGTTTCGGCCAGGGTGGGAGGCGGCCCCGGGCCGTTAACCTCGTGGCCGCCCGCCCGGTTCCTCGGGGCCCCGGCACGCCGGTCCGGTACCCCACCGGCGGCTGCCGGCAGGGCGGGCGGGAGCCGTTGATCCGGCCGGTCCCGTGCGCCCATGCTTGACGAGGGCTTGGCATGCGCATGCTCATGAAGGTGCCGTGGCGCGGCTCACCCGAGTCCGCCGCACACCTGTCGTTTCCTCCACCCCACAAGGAGACATGGTGCTACGACCACGAAGACTGTCCCTGGCCGGCCTGACAAGCCTGGCGCTGGCCACGGCCGCCGCCGGCCTGACCCTGCTCCCCGCGAGCGCCGAGGCGGCCCCCGCGCGCCACCTCCCCGCCGCGGCCCACGCGCCCGCCCTGGCCGCCGCCGCGCCCGACATCGACGTCACCAAGGTGCAGGCGCACCTCACCGAGCTGAACGCCATAGCCACTCGCAACGGCGGCAACCGCAAGTCGTCCGGGCAGGGTTACCGCGACTCGGTCGCCTATGTGAAGGGCAAGCTGCAGGCCGCCGGTTACACGGTCACCGAGCAGCCCTGCACCTCCGGCTGCGCCAGCGGCGCCGGGCCCAACCTGATCGCCGAGTGGCCCCGCGGCGACGCGTCCAAGGTGTACATGTTCGGCTCGCACCTGGACAGTGTCTCCGCCGGACCCGGCATCAACGACAACGGCTCCGGCAGCGCCACCCTCCTCGAAGTCGCGCTGAAGCTGGCCCAGACCGATCCCTCGATGGCGGCGCGCGTCCGCTTCGGCTGGTGGACGGACGAGGAGCAGGGCCTGAACGGCTCGGACTTCTACGTCCGTTCGCTGACCTCCGCCCAGCGCTCCGCGATCAAGGCGTACTACAACTTCGACATGGTCGCCTCGCCCAACGGCGGCTACTTCATCAACCACATCACCTCCTCCGCCGCCGCGCCGATGAAGGCGTACTGGGACTCGCTGAACCTCCAGCCCGAGGAGAACACCGAGGGCGCGGGCCGCTCCGACGACTACTCCTTCGAGAACTACGGCATCCCGACCTCCGGTTACGCCATGGGCGCGAGCGCCCGCAAGACCTCGGCGCAGGCGGCCAAGTGGGGCGGCACGGCGGGCGCCGCGTACGACGGCTGCTACCACTCCTCCTGCGACACCACCGCCAACATCAACGCCACCGGCCTGAACCGCAGCGCCGACGGCGTCGCCTACACCCTGTGGAAGCAGGCGGTCTCGGACGCCGCACCGGCGAACGACTTCTCGGTCTCGGCCAGCCCCGCCGCCGGCAGCACCGACCCGGGCACCTCGCTGACCACCACCGTGTCCACGGCCACCACCAGCGGCTCGGCGCAGACGGTGAACCTGTCCGCCTCGGGCGCCCCGGCGGGCGTCACGGTCTCCTTCAGCCCGGCCTCGGTGACCTCCGGCGCCTCCGCCACGGCGACGGTCTCCGTCGGCTCCGCCGTACCGCCGGGCACGTACCCGATCACCCTCACCGGAACCGGCACCGCCACGCACAGCACGTCGTACACGCTGACCGTGAAGGGCGCCGGCGGCTGCACACCGTCCCAGGCGATCTCCAACGGCGGCTTCGAGAGCGGTACGACGCCGTGGACCGGTGACACCAGTGCGATCGGGACGTTCAGCGGCCAGTCCGCGCACTCCGGGTCCCGGTACGCCTGGCTCGCGGGGTACGGCTACGCGGCCACCGACAGCGTCGCCCAGACGGTGACCGTCCCGGCGGGCTGCACGAAGGCGACCCTGAGGTACTGGCTGCACATCGACACCGCCGAGTCGGGCACGACGGTGTACGACACCTTCCAGGTCAAGGTCGACGGAACGATGAAGCAGACCTACTCCAACGCCGACGCGGCCACCGGGTACACCGAGCGCACCCTGGACCTGAGCCAGTACGCCGGCCGGCAGATCGCGCTCACGTTCACCGCCACCGAGGACTCCGGCCTCCAGACCAGCTTCGTCCTCGACGACGCCACCCTGACGACCGGCTGACCGCACCCGTACGACGGCGGAGCCGGGCCGCCCCGGCCCGGCTCCCCTCCACGAGACCGCCCGCCCGGCTGGATCGGGTCCGCTGTCCCGGCCGTGCCGGGCACCCAGCGGGGCGGGCATCCGGCCGGGCGCGCCACGCGCCACGCGTCCCCTCCCCCGGCGGGATGGGCCTGCCACCCAGGCCGGACAGCCATCCGGCCAGGCAGGCACGCCCCGCGCGTCCCTCCCGCCCCGGTCACCGGCTCCCCCGGCCCGCGGCGACCCGCGTACACGCCGGACCGGTCCGTCAGCGCTTCGCCGCGAGATCCTTCAGCGCGATGTTGAGGGCCAGGACGTTCACCCGGGGCTCGCCCAGGAAGCCCAGCGTGCGGCCTTCGGTGTGGTCCTCGACCAGCTTCTCCACCCGGGCGAGCGGCAGGCCGTTCCGCGCGGCGACGCGGTGCGTCTGGAGCCGGGCGTAGGCCGGGGAGATGTCGGGGTCCAGGCCGGAGCCCGAGGAGGTCACCGCGTCCGCGGGTACGTCGGAGGGCCGGACGGTGTAGCCGGGCACCGAGTTGTCCCTGACCACCGCGGCCTTGGCGTCCTCGATCCGCTGGACCAGCTCCCCGCTGTCGGCGGCCAGGTTGGTGGCGCCGGACAGGAGCAGGTGGTACCGCGTGTTGACGTTGTTGACGCCGAGTCCGTTCGCCGGGCGGCCCTGGAACCACCTCGGGTCCGCGGCCGGGGTCTTCCGGCCCTGCTTCGGCGGCAGGCCGTAGGACTGGCCGATCACGGAGGAGCCGACGACCTCGCCGTCCGCCGTGACCTCGGAGCCGTTCGCCCGGCCGGGGAAGAGCCCCTGGGCGACGCCGGTGACGACGAGGGGGTAGAGGACGCCGGTCACGAGGGTCAGCATGAGGAGGGCCCTGAGGCCCGCCACGAGCAGCCGGGCCGTGTGGGTGACGGAGTGGTTCATGTCGGTCAGCCGATCCCGGGGACGCAGGAGAGGAGCAGGTCGATGAGCTTGATGCCGGCGAACGGCGCGACCAGGCCGCCGAGGCCGTAGAGCCCGAGGTTGCGGCGGAGCATCCGGTCCGCGCTCGTCGGCCGGTACCGCACGCCCTTCAGCGACAGCGGCACCAGCGCGATGATGACCAGCGCGTTGAAGACGACGGCCGACAGGATCGCCGAGTCCGGCGAGGACAGGCGCATGATGTTCAGCTTGTCCAGGCCCGGGTGGACCGCCGCGAACAGCGCGGGGATGATCGCGAAGTACTTCGCCACGTCGTTGGCGAGGGAGAACGTCGTCAGCGCGCCCCGTGTGATCAGCAACTGCTTGCCGATCTCCACGATCTCGATCAGCTTGGTCGGGTCCGAGTCGAGGTCGACCATGTTGCCGGCCTCCTTGGCGGCCGACGTACCGGTGTTCATCGCCACACCGACGTCGGCCTGCGCGAGGGCCGGCGCGTCGTTGGTGCCGTCGCCGGTCATCGCGACCAGTCTGCCGCCCGCCTGCTCCCGCCTGATGAGGGCCAGCTTGTCCTCGGGCGTGGCCTCGGCGAGATAGTCGTCGACGCCCGCCTCCGCGGCGATCGCCTTGGCGGTCAGCGGGTTGTCACCCGTGATCATGACGGTCTTGATGCCCATGCGGCGCAGTTCCCCGAACCGCTCGCGCATGCCCTCCTTGACGACGTCCTTCAGATGGATGACGCCCAGGACGCGCGCGCCCCGGCCGTCCCGCACGGCGACCAGCAGCGGGGTGCCGCCGGCCTGGGAGATGCGGCCGGCGATGGCCTCGGCCTCGTGGCCGGCCGTACCGCCCCGCTCCTCGACCCAGGCGATGACCGAGGCGGTGGCGCCCTTGCGGATCTCGCGCCCGTCGACGTCGACACCGGACATCCGGGTCTGGGCGGTGAAGGCGATCCATTCGGCGTGCGCCGGCTCGCCCTGGTGACGTTCGCGCAGCCCGTACCTCTCCTTGGCGAGGACGACCACGGAGCGGCCCTCGGGCGTCTCGTCCGCGAGGGAGGACAACTGGGCGGCGTCCGCCAGCTCGGTCTCGGTGGTGCCGCTCACCGGCAGGAACCCGGCGGCCCGGCGGTTGCCGAGGGTGATGGTGCCGGTCTTGTCGAGCAGCAGGGTGGAGACGTCACCGGCGGCCTCCACCGCGCGGCCGGACAGGGCGAGCACGTTGCGCTGCACCAGGCGGTCCATGCCCGCGATCCCGATCGCGGAGAGCAGGGCGCCGATGGTGGTCGGGATCAGGCAGACCAGCAGGGCGACCAGCACGACCATGGTCAGGTGCGTGCCCGCGTAGGCGGCGAACGGCGGCAGCGTGGCCACCGCGAGCAGGAAGACGACCGTCAGCGAGGCCAGCAGGATGTTCAGGGCGATCTCGTTGGGGGTCTTCTGCCGGGCCGCGCCCTCGACCAGCGCGATCATCCGGTCGATGAACGTCTCGCCGGGCTTCGCCGTGATCCTGACGACGATGCGGTCGGAGAGGACCCTCGTACCGCCGGTGACCGCCGAACGGTCGCCGCCGGACTCGCGGATGACCGGGGCGGACTCGCCGGTGATCGCCGACTCGTCCACGGACGCCACCCCCTCGACGACGTCCCCGTCGCCCGGGATGTCGTCCCCGGCCTCGCAGACCACCAGGTCACCGGGGGTCAGGCCGGTGCCCGGGACGCGTTCCTCGGAGCCGTCCGGGAGGAGCCGGCGGGCCACCGTGCCGGTCCTGGCCTGGCGGAGGGTGTCGGCCTGTGCCTTGCCGCGGCCCTCGGCGACCGCCTCCGCGAGGTTGGCGAAGAGCACGGTCAGCCACAGCCAGGCGCTGATGGTCCAGCCGAACCAGTCCCCCGGGTTCCGGGCGGAGCACACCGTGGTCAGGACGGAACCGGCCCACACCACGAACATCACGGGTGACCTGACCATCACCCGCGGGTCCAGCTTGCGGAAGGCGCCGGGAAGGGACTTGAGCAGTTGCCCGGGCTCGAACAGGCCCGCGCCGACCCGCCCTTCGGCGGGCTTTCGCCCGGTGGGGACGTCGGTGTGCGGCGCTCTGGTGGGTGTGGCTGTGCCCATGGAGTTCTCTGTGTTCTCTGAAGGGGGTGTGGCCCCCGCGATCCCTGTGTTCTCTGTGCGGGTGGTCATCAGGCCAGTCCTTCGGCGAGCGGGCCCAGGGCCAGGGCCGGGAAGTACGTCAGACCGGTGACGATCAGGATCGCGCCGGCCAGCAGGCCGGTGAACAGCGGAGTGGCGGTGCGCAGGGTGCCCGCCGTGACCGGTACCGGTGTCTGCCCGGCGAGCGAGCCGGCCAGCGCCAGGACGAAGACCATGGGCAGGTAGCGGCCGAGCAGCATGGCGAGCCCGGTCGTGGTGTTGAACCAGTCGGTGTTCGCGTTCAGACCGGCGAAGGCCGAGCCGTTGTTGTTCGCCGCCGACGTGAAGGCGTACAGCACCTCGGAGAAGCCGTGCGCACCGGAGTTGAGCATCGAGTGCGGCGGGCCCGGCAGCGCCAGGGAGGCGGCGGTGAGGACCAGCACCAGGGCCGGGGTGACCAGGATGTAGCAGGCGGCCAGCTTCATCTCCCGGGCGCCGATCTTCTTGCCCAGGTACTCCGGGGTACGGCCGACCATCAGACCGGCGAGGAACACGGCGATGACCGCCATGACCAGCATGCCGTAGAGGCCGGAACCGGTGCCGCCGGGCGCGATCTCGCCGAGCATCATACCGAGCAGCGCGAGACCGCCGCCGAGGCCGGTGAAGGAGGAGTGGAAGGAGTCGACCGCGCCCGTCGAGGTGAGCGTGGTGGACACCGCGAAGATCGCGGAGCCGCCGATCCCGAAGCGGACCTCCTTGCCCTCCATGGCTCCGCCGGCCGCCTGCGGTGCCGGACCGTGGTGGGCGAACTCCGTCCACATCATCAGGGCCGTGAACGCCAGCCAGATGGCGGCCATCGTGGCGAGGATCGCGTAGCCCTGCCTGACCGAGCCGGCCATCACCCCGAAGGTGCGGGTCAGCGAGAACGGGATCACCAGGATGAGGAAGACCTCGAACAGGTTGGTGAAGGCGGTGGGATTCTCGAACGGGTGGGCGGAGTTGGCGTTGAAGTAGCCGCCGCCGTTGGTGCCGAGTTCCTTGATGGCCTCCTGGGAGGCGACCGCGCCCCCGTTCCACTGCCGGGGGCCGCCCGTGAACTGCCCGACCTCGTGGATGCCGGCGAAGTTCTGGAGCACGCCGCAGGCCACCAGGACCACCGCCGCGACCGCGGCGAACGGCACCAGGACGCGCAGGGTGCCGCGCACCAGGTCGGTCCAGAAGTTGCCCAGCTCACCGGTGCGGGAGCGGGTGAAGCCGCGCACCAGCGCGACGGCGACGGCCATGCCCACGGCGGCGGAGACGAAGTTCTGCACGGCCAGACCGGCGGTCTGCACGACATGGCCCATGGTCTGCTCGCCGTAGTACGACTGCCAGTTGGTGTTGGTCACGAAGGACACGGCCGTGTTGAACGACTGCGCCGGGGACACCGGGGAGAAGCCCAGCGAGCCGGGCAGGACGCCCTGGAGCCGTTGAAGCAGGTAAAGGAAGAGCACCCCGGCCGCCGAGAAGGCGAGGATGCCCCGCAGATAGGCGGACCAGGTCATCTCGGCGTCGGGGTCGGCACCGATGCCCCGGTAGATCCAGCTCTCGGCGCGCAGGTGTCTCTTCGAGGAGTAGACCCGGGCCAGGTACGTGCCGACGGGGACGTGGACGAGTGCCAGGGCGCCCGCGAGGGCGAGCAGTTGGAGCACGCCCGCGGAAACGGGACCCAGGTCGCCCGCTGCGGCAGCGGCTGATGTCACCGTCAGAACCTCTCCGGGAAGATCAGGGCGAGCACGAGATAGCCCAGCAGGGCGACGGCCACGACCAGGCCGACGACGTTCTCGGCGGTCACAGCTTCGTCACCCCCTTGGCGACGAGGGCCACCAGCGTGAAAGCCGCGAGCACGGCGACGACGAAGGCCAGATCGGCCATCGCTAACTCCTGGAGTGAGGTGCGGTGAAACGGACGGTTAGAGGAAACCTCCGCCGTGACCGGATCCGGTCGCCCGTTGACGGCTCCCTTACGGCGGACCGCACGACGTTGACGGATTCCTTACGGCTGCTCTTGTCCCGGGAGGCCCGCACCGGAAAGATCACTGATCATGCGTCTCGATGAACTCGGCACTGTGGAACGTGAGCTGTGGGACTCCTTCGCGCGGGGCACTGCCGTCGAGGTCCCCGCCGGCGCGCCGGCGACGGAATCCGCCGTACGGGCCGACGTCATCGCGGCGCTGCTGCTGGGCACCGGGCCCGGGACCGCTCCCGGCGACCGCCCGGCACTGCATCTTTCCGGCGCCCGCATCACGGGCCGCCTGGATCTGAGCTTCGCCGAGATCACCGTGCCGGTCGTCCTGGCGGACTGCCGCTTCGACGAAGTGCCGCTCCTCCAGGGCGCCAGGATGCGCGAGTTGGCCCTGCCCGGCAGCCGTCTGCCGGGTCTGGCCGCCGACACGGCGCGGATCGACGGCCGGCTGGTGCTGGCCGGCTGCCGCCTGACCGGCGCCCTGGTACTGAACCGCGCCCAGATCGTCGGCGATCTGGACCTCCGCGAGGCGGTGGTCACGGCACGCAAAGCCGAGGCGATATCCGCGGTCCACGTGGCCGTCAGCGGTGACGCGCTGTGCAGCCACCTCGCCGTCCAGGGAGGCTTCCGCATCTCGGGTGGCGTCATCGACGGGGAGTTCGACCTGGAGGGCGCCTCCCTGAGCAACCCCGGCGGGCACGCGCTGGACGCCTATCACGTCCAGATCACCGAGGACTTCACCTTCCACCCGGGCTTCAGGGCCGAGGGGCGGATCATCCTGTCCGGTGCCACGGTCTCGGCCGCGATCGGTTTCTGCGGCGCCCTGCTGGACAACGCCGGCGATGTCGCGCTGGAGGCCGTCGACGTCAGCGTCACCCGCAATGTCGACCTCGGCCAGGGCCTCACCGTCGTGGGCGGCGTCCAGCTCGACGGCAGTCGCATCGGTACGCAGCTCAGCTTCCGCGACGCCACGCTCACGCGTCCCGGCGGCACCGCCTTGTCGCTGCGGCTCGTCCAGGCGCGGGAGACCGACCTGCGGACCCGGCGACCGGTCGACGGCACCGTCGACGCGCGCAATGCCCGGCTGGGCACCCTGTACGACACCCCGGACACCTGGCCGGCCCGCCTCCGGCTGACCGAGGCCACCTACGACGCGCTCGCGCACCCCCTGACGGCCGCCGAACGGCTCGACTGGCTCCGGCGCGGCACCGACGGCTACCTCCCGCAGCCGTACGAGCAGCTCGCCGCCGCCTACCGCCGGCTCGGGCACGAGGACGAGGCACGCACCGTGCTGCTGGCCAAACAGCGTCACCGGCGCGCCACGCTCCCCCCGCACAGCGGCGCCTGGGGTCACGTCCAGGACGTGACCGTCGGCTACGGCTACCGGCCCCTGCGCGCCGGCCTGTGGCTCCTGGCCCTGCTCGTCTGCGGTGCGGTCTTCTTCGGCGCCCATCCTCCCGCGCCGCTCGAGGCCGGCAAGGCACCGCCGTTCAACGCGGTCTTCTACACACTCGACCTGCTGGTCCCCATCATCACCTTCGGGCAGGAGGCGGCTTTCGCACCGCGCGGCACCGGGCAGTGGCTCGCCTACGGGCTGACCGCCGCCGGCTGGATCCTCGCCACGACCGTCACCGCCGGAATCTCGCGGGCCATCAGCCGTCAATGACGAATCCTCCCGCCCCGGCCGGGTGAATCGTCAAGGAATCGTCCCGCAGAAGTTCACTGTGCGTACAACCTTCCGTTTCCTCCTCGGGTCACATCTGCGGAGTCGTTCGGCTCCCCAGATCCACACGTGGGGACAACACATGCACATCCGTGCCTCCAGCGCCGTCGTAGGCGGCGTTCTGGCCCTGTCCGCTCTCGCCGTGCCGGCCGCGCAGGCCACCGGCGGCGAGGGGGACACCCGGATCACGAAGGTGGTCGTGGACGGCGACAACATGGTGGCCATCGGCACCTCCGCCGTCACCTTCGACGTCAGCGTGACCGCCACGGACGATTCGGGCATCACAAGCGCCGACGCGTTCGGTCTGCACGGCCCCGGCGACGGGCACCTCACGACCGGGACACCCACCTGCGCCCAGGTCGACGCCACCACCTCCACCTGCACCGCCTCCGTGACGGTCGATCCGAGGACGGACCACCTCACCAACGCCAACGCCGGCACGTGGTACGTGGACGCGCGGGTGACCGCCCAGGACGGCCACTACCAGGACAAGGACGGTGCCGGCTCCTTCTCCTTCCAGCGCGCCACGAAGCTCACCGCCGCCGACGCCGCTCCGGAGCCGGTGAAGAAGAACAAGACCCTCACCGTCACGGGCACCATCACCCGCGCGGACTGGGAGACGCTGACGTACACCGCGTACCACTCGCCGGACGTGATGTTCCAGTTCCGCAGGAAGGGCGCCGGCACCTACTCCGCGCTCCGCTCCGTCAGGGCGGACGCCGACGGCAGGCTGAGGGCCACCGCCCTCGCCTCGCTCGACGGTTACTACCGCTTCCGCTTCGTGGGTGCCTCGACCAGCGCCCCGGGCAGCGGCGCGGGCGATTACGTCGACGTACAGGGCACGACGGCAGCCGCCCCGACCGGCACCGCCCAGGGCACTCCGTACCCCCTGGACGTCACCTTCCGCGACACCAGGCTCAACGGCGGGAAGAACATCGTCGTCGGTACCGGCACCGCGAAGAAGGCGGCCGTCTCGTTCACGCTGGAGCACGGCGCGGACGTCGGCATCCACGCCTCCGACTTCGTCGTAGCTGTCGAGCTGTACCGCGGCAACTCGCTCGACGAGGCGACCGCCCTCCTGGCCGAGGCCAAGCCGGTCTGCGCGGACTCCCCCGCCTCCCCCGCGACCCTCGCGACATGCACGGCCACGGTGACGGTGGACCCGGCCGAACTGCGCGACGAGCTGGCCGGCGGCTGGCGGACCGGGATCTACGCCATCGCCTTCAACGGCCAGGACACCGGCGGCGCGCAGGACCCGGGCAGGATCGGGCTCGCGACGCGGGACAGCGCCAAGGACTTCCGCCTCCAGCACTCCGTCAAGCTCACCGCCGACGCCGCTCCCGAACCGGTCAAGAAGGGCAGGACCATTACGGTCACCGGCCTGATCAGCCGCGTGAACTGGAACGACGGCAAGTACCACCCCTTCTCCTCCGGCACCCCGGCGAAGCTGGAGTACCGCAAGAAGACGGCGAGTTCCTACACCACGCTGAAGTTCAGCGGTCGGGTCGACGCCGGCCACCTGAAGGCCACGACCACCGCCACCTACGACGGTTACTACCGTCTCACCTACCCGGGCAACCTGATCAGCCCGGAGGTCAGCTCGTCGGGCGACTACGTCGACGTGCGGTAAGTGGTAAGCGGTGAGCGGTAACCAGTAGGCAGCGGCCGGCGGTCCACGATCGACAGCCGTCGCCGTCCACGGCGTTGCCGGGGCCGGGCCGCGGCATGAGGGGGGCGTCCTGCGGGCGCCCCCCCTCTTTTCGGCGCCCGTCCGGGCCCGGCCGACCGCTCACACGGATGTCGGCGTGTTCCGGGACCACGGCGCCCCGGCCGGCCCGGTGCCGGACCGCCGCCGGGAGGGGAACAGGGACTCCAGTGCCCAACGGCCCGGTCCGAGGGCGGCGATGAGGAGGAAGGCCCAGCAGAACATGGCCGCCGGTTCGCCGCCGTTCTCGATGGGCATGACCGCGTGGGCCTGGTGCACGTCGAAGTAGGCGTACGCCATGGAGCCCGAGCACAGCACGGCCGCGACGCGAGTGCCCAGGCCGCACATGACCAGTATCCCGCCGACGAGTTGGATGGCCGCGGCCCACCAGCCGGGCCACTCGGCGAACTTCGGCTCGGCGCCGTGCGGACCGCCCAGGACGCCGAACAGGGTGGCGGCTCCGTGACAGGCGAACAGCAGTCCCACGACGATCCGGAACAGGCCGAGCACGTGCTCCTTGCTTCTTTCCAGCGCTTCCATGGGAGGTGCTCCTCTCTCACGCAGCGGCCTCGGGGGAGCTGCGTCGCGGTGGGGGGCGGTACGGGCCGGGTCGCGCTCGCGGGCGTGCCGGTCCGGACGGCGTCGGTGCGGGATGCGGGGGGTGGTGCTCCGGCGGGTGGTGCGGCGCGTCCGACGACGCCGCGTTCGCGGGTGCCGCGCGGTGTGGCGGCCCCTCCGGTGTCGTCCGGTGTCACGCATGTGCAGACGCACTGTGAACCATTCCGGCCAGGCTTGTCTAGACCAATACCCGGGAGAGTTGGCCGCGCGGCGCCGGATCGTGAAGTGCGCCTTCCGGGCGGGCAGTTCCCCTTGCCGAGGCTCTTGACCGCATCCGGTCTGCGGCTATGGTCTAGACCTAGTAGGCGTCAGGTCCAGACCTGAGCCGCCTCCGCCCTCTGCCCGTGACGTCGGTCGCGCGATGACCCGGCGCGTGCGACACGCACCGGGTCGTCGACGTGGGCGCGTGCCCCGCCCGGTCCGGCGGGACGCGCGGACCGCATACCGGCCCCGCGCCTCGCGCACCCCCGGCAAGGCGGGCTTCACAGGCGACGGCTTTGACACACACCGAAGGAAGTGGCACGGCATGAACACGAAAAGACGAGCGGCTCTCACGATCGGCGCGCTGATCGCCCCGGTCCTCGCCATCAGCCTCCCGGCGAGCACGGCCAGCGCCCACGGCTGGGTGACGGCACCCACGAGCCGGCAGCAGCAGTGCGCCGAGGGCACCGTCGACTGCGGCCAGATCAAGTACGAACCGCAGAGCGTCGAGGGGCCGAAGGGCCTGCAGAGCTGCAGTGGCGGACACGCGGAGTACGCCGAGCTCGACAACGACAGCAAGGGCTGGAAGGCCACGCCGGTCGGCACGTCGGCGACGTTCACGTGGCACAACACCGCCCGGCACTCCACCACCAACTGGCAGTACTTCATCGGCGGCCAGAAGATCGCGGAGTTCGACGGCCACAACCAGCAGCCGGCCGCGGACGTCAGCCAGCAGGTGAACTTCGGCGGCTTCACCGGCCGGCAGAAGGTGCTCGCCGTCTGGAACATCTCGGACACCGGCAACGCCTTCTACTCCTGCGTCGACGTCAACATCGGCGGCACCGGTGGCGGTGGTGGCGGCGGCACCGGTGGCGGCAACGGCGGCGGGGGCACCTGCACCGCGCCGGCCTGGGACGCCGCACACGTCTACAACGGCGGCGAGACCGTCTCCTACGGCGGCCACAACTGGCGTGCCAAGTGGTGGGTCTCGGGCGACAAGCCCGGCACCACCGGCCAGTGGGGCGTCTGGGAAGACCTCGGAGCCTGCTGAACCGTGATCCCGGCCCGTGCGGCGCGCGCTCCCCCCGGGGGCGCGCGCCCGCCCGTCCCACGGCCGCGAGCGCGCCGGTCGGGCGTTCGCGCGTGGTCCAGTCCACCGCCGGGTGTCCTGGACAGGGACAGGGCGCCCCGGGTCGGCAAATTGGTCTAGTCCCTTTTTGGTCCAGACCATTGACCCGCCCCTGTGGCGGGCGTTATTCCAGTAGTCGGCAACATCCGCCCCGCCCCAGCACGTTGGCATCTCCTCCACACACCGGGACTGACATGAGACTCGTGCGTTCCTTCCGCGCGGCCGTCACCGCTGCCGCCACCACGGCGGCAGCGGTGGGCCTCGCCCTCACGGGAACCGGCGCCGCCCAGGCCGCGACCCCGCTGCCGGAACACGTCTTCGCCCCCTACTTCGAGGCCTGGACCGGCGAGAGCCCCGCCGCCCTGTCCGCCCAGTCGGGCGCCAAGCACCTGACGATGGCGTTCCTGCAGACCGCCACCAAGGGCTCCTGCACGCCGTACTGGAACGGCGACACGGGCATGCCGGTGGCCGCCTCGACCTTCGGCGCCGACATCAAGACGATCCAGGCGGCCGGCGGTGACGTCATTCCCTCCTTCGGGGGGTACACGGCCGACACCACCGGCACCGAGATCGCCGACAGCTGCACCGACGTCCAGCAGATCGCCGCCGCGTACGAGAAGGTGATCACCACCTACGACATCTCGCGGCTCGACATGGACATCGAGGTCGACTCGCTCGACAACTCCGCGGCCATCGACCGCCGCAACAAGGCCATCAAGCTGGTCCAGGACTGGGCGGCGGCCAACGGACGCAAGGTGGAGATCTCCTACACCCTGCCGACCACCACGCACGGCCTCGCGGCCAACGGCGAGGCGCTGCTGCGCAACGCGGTGAGCAACGGCACCCGCGTCGACGTCGTGAACCTCATGACGTTCGACTACTACGACAACCAGTCCCACGACATGGCGAAGGACACCCAGACCGCCGCCCAGGGCCTGTACGACCTGCTCGCCAAGCTGTACCCGGCCAAGACCTCCGCCCAGCTGTGGAACATGGTCGGCGTCACCGAGATGCCGGGCGTCGACGACTTCGGCAAGGCGGAGACCTTCACCCTGGCCAACGCCCGGACCGTGTACGACTGGGCGGTCTCCAAGGGCATCAACACCCTGTCCTTCTGGGCGCTGCAGCGGGACAACGGCGGCTGCCCGGGCGGCGCGGCCGCCGACAACTGCTCGGGCATCGAGCAGAACACGTGGGACTTCACGCGCGTCTTCGCCCCGTTCACCGGTGGCGGCACCCCCGCCCCGTCCAACGACTTCTCCGTCGCGCTCACCCCGGCCTCCGGCTCGGTGACGGCCGGCCAGTCGGCCACGGCGACCGTGAAGACGGCCGTGACGAAGGGCGACGCCCAGACCGTGAAGCTGAGCGTCAGCGGGGCCCCGGCGGGCGTCACCGCCTCCCTCAGCCCGGCGTCGGTCACCGCGGGCGGCTCCTCCACCCTCACCCTGGCCACCACCTCGGCCGCGGCCTCGGGCACCTACACGGTCACCGTGACCGGCGCGGGCACCTCGGGCAGCCACTCGGCGTCCTACTCCCTGACCGTCACCGGCGGCTCCGGCAGCCAGTGCACGGCCACCCCGTGGGCCAAGGACAAGGTCTACACCGGCGGCCAGCAGGTCTCGTACAAGGGTCACAACTGGAAGGCCAAGTGGTGGACGACGGGCGAGGAGCCCGGCAGCACCGGCGAGTGGGGCGTCTGGCAGGACCTCGGCGCCTGCTGAACCACCCCGTCACCGCACGGACGCGGTGACACGGCGGGCGGTCCCGGCCGGCGCGTGCGGAGCGAGCCCGCTCCGCCGGGACCGCCCGCGAGGCGCTCTCGACCCTCGTGAGCGGGTCCCGACCCGCGTCACCCGAGCGACCGGCCCTGGCCGGCGCGGACAGTTCGGCCGGGGTCCCTTCCACGGGCCCCGGCCGCATGTCTGGGCACACCGGCTGCGGAGCCGGCCGTGACGGTCCGGCCGCGGCCGCGGCGGCCCGCTGCCGCGCCCCGGTGCACGGCGTTCCCGGCCGGTGTTCCGCGCCGCCGCGGGCCGAGGCGGTGCCGCCGGATCCCCCTGTCACAGCTCGCGGGCGTGATGCTCAGTGGGCGATCGCCTTGATGGTGGCCACGTCCTCGCCGGTCAGTTCCGCGACGCGGTGCGCCGGCACACCGGCCGCCAGGGCGCGGGTGAGCAGGGCGTCGCGGCCGTCGGTGCAGGAACGGTAGGCCAGCAGTTCGTCCTCCACCCGCGCCAGGTCCGGCGGCACGATGTGGTGGCGCAGCCGGCTCAGCTCCTCCTCGCCGAGCGGCACGGGCAGCCGTTCGACGTCCCCGGGGATGGCCGCCGTCTCCTCGGGCGGCACGATCCGCAGGTCGGGAGAGCCCGCGGTGACCCCCTGGGCCTGGAGCCAGCCTTGCACCGCGGGTGTCTCCAGACACGCCAGGGCACCGACGGCCGAGAGCGGCACGCCGAGCGTGGCTCCCGCGCCGGGCACGAGCACGAGATAGGCGTCGTCGGTCATCGTCTGTTCCTCCTGTGGGGGGACTTGTCGGTATGGCGCCCCTATACCCGCGTTCGGCGTGCATGGTCGTCCCGACGCGGAGACTTTCGGCCCGACGGGTGACACGCCCGGTCCGGCGACGGGCTCGTCGTATCCGCTGACCGGCACACCTTCGCACCGCACCGCACCGGACGGGCGTCCGCCGTCCGGGGCGGCCGGGGTGACCTCGGCGGACAGCGGCAGACCCGGGCCGCGCACGGCCGGCGCCGCGCCGTCAGGCCCGGGCCGGCGTGGTGTGCGGGCCGTGCCTAGTACCAGCTGGTACAGGTGATCGCCGTGTTGTAGCCCGAGTCGCCGCAGGCACGCATCAGTTTGCCGTTGCTGTCCCGCCACGCCTCGGTCCAGACGCTGCCCCCGGAGCTGATCTCCCGCCAGCCGAGCTGCGGTTCCCAGGTCCGGCCGCCGTCGCTGCTGCGGTCCACCCAGACGTGCATGCCCGGCGCGCCGCCGACGATGCGGCCCCAGGCGCAGGTGCTGTCGCCCGAGCCGTTCGCCCGGAGTTCGATGCCCTGGCCCTTGCCCCCGAACGCGGTCCGCACGGTTTTGCCGTTGTCGTTGTTGCAGCCGTCGGCGGCGCTGGCCGCCGGGGCGCCGGTCAAGGTGAGCAGACCGGACAGCAACGCCACGGCCGAAACAGCGGCCGCCGTCTTCTTGTTCCTACGCATGGTTCGTTCCCCTTCTACGGTTTTACGGCCAAGGCCTTCGTGGGAGGCCGGGATCGCCAGTTCGGTCGCGCGGTCCCCGGCTCCGCGTCGGCGGAGGGAGACGGACTCCTTCGTCCCGGGCCGCCGGGCCGGGGGTGCGCTGGGACCATCCTCTTGGGTCGTCCGCGGATCCGGAACGACATACCGATGACACTGTGTGTCGTATCGATAACTCTTTGCGCAGGCCACTCCGCCTCACGCCGGGTGGGGACCGCCGCTCCCCGGTCCGGCGTCCCGCCACTCGCTGGGTGAGCATCCGTAGACGGACTTGAAGACCCGGCTGAAGTGGGCGGCGTTCTGGAAGCCCCAGCCGCGGGCCACCGCGGAGATCGTGCGGCTGACGCGGGCGCGGCGCAGCAGTTCGCGGGCGCACTCCTCGATCCGCCGCTGCTGGATGAGCCGGTGCACCGTGGTGTCCTCGTCCTGGAACAGCACGTGGAGGTAGCGCAGGGAGATGCCGTGGGCCTCGGCGATGTGCGCGGGTGACAGCGCGGGGTCGCGCAGGTGCGCGTCGATGTGGGCGCGGATCGCGGTGAGCAGCAGGGCCCGCGGCGTGTCCGGCGCGCTGTCGTGCGGTCCGCGTGCCTGCTCGTCGACGAGTGTGGCGACGAGGTCCGCGAGGTGGCCGGCGAGCCGCTCCTTGACGTGGTCGGCGAAGGCCCCCGAGCCGGACGCGACCTCGGCGGCGAGCGGACGCAGCAGCGCCGCCACGCCCTCGGCCGCGGGCAGGGCGCGGCCGGTGAGGTGCGGGACGTGCGGCGCGGACGGCCCGAGGGAGCGCTCGGGCATCCGCAGGGCGTACAGGTGGAACGGCGTGTGCTGGTCCAGCGCGAAGGGCCGGCGCAGGTCCAGCAGGGCCAGCTGACCGGTCCGTACGACGGCCTCGCGGCCGTCCTGCCGGAGGGCGCCGGTGCCCTCCTCCTGCACGAGCAGGACCAGATGGCCGTCCTCGGCACCCGGCGCGGGCCGGGCGGTACGGCTCAGCCGCAGCGGAGCCGCGCGCATCGACAGCAGCCGCAGGAAGCCCGCGTCACCCGAGCCGAGCGTGCCCTGGAAGTCCGCGGTCCCCGAGGGGAACGTGACGTCCAGGGGGGCCAGCCGCCGCCGGACCGCGCGCTCCCACTCCCGGGCCCCCTCCGCCCTCGGCATCGACGCTGTGCTGACCTCGTCCTGCACGACGGCCCCTTCCTGTCGTCCGGCCCGGCGGGACGGACACCTGGTGTCCTCAGCCTGACCGGGGGTACCGGGGAGGGGGTAGGTCATATGACCTGTCCTGGAACGGGCGCGTGTGACCTGCGCCGAGACGGGCGGACCGGGGTGTGCGCGCACGGGCACGTCACGGTGCGCGGGCGGCGTGTTCGCCGGGACGGGGGCGGGTTAGGGTCGGTGCGGCAGCCGTCGGGGCGCGTGCCGTGCCGACCAGTTCGCCGCATCCGGCACGTCCCGGATGGCGGCCAGTCAGGAGTGCGCGCGTGGATGCCGGTCGACCCTGGGACTCCCCTGTGCTGGAGCAGCAGGCACGGGACTTCGTGCGGCTGCACCAGTGCCCCGTGGTGCCCCGGGGCGCCGATCCGCGGGCGGCGCGCGCCGCGGTGGCGCCGCTGGTCGGACGGGACGGCGGGGCGCCGGACGTGGACGAGGAGTGGCTGGCCGTGCCGGGGCCCCGCGGCGACCGGGTCCGGATCCGGGTGCTGCGGCCCTCGGGCGCCGGCGGACCGCTGCCGGTGGTGCTGTTCCTGCACGGACTGGGCTGGATGCTCACCGACGCGAGCGCGCACGACGGGCTGGTCGCCGACCTGGCGCTCGGCGCGGACGCCGCCGTCGTCGTGCCGGAGTACGACCGGGCACCCGAGGCCCGGTATCCGGTCGCCCTGGAGCAGGTGTACGCCGTGGCGCGGTGGCTGGCCGCGCACGGCCGCGAACACGGGCTGGACGGCGGGCGGCTGGCGGTGGCCGGGGTGTCGGCGGGGGCGAACCTCGCGGCGGCGCTGGCCTTGCTGGCCGGCCGGCACCGCGCGCCGCGGCTCGCGCATCAGGTGCTGGTCTGCCCGGTGACGGACGCGCGGATGGACACGGCGTCCTACCGGCGGTTCGGCGAGGGTTATTTCCTCGGCCGGGAGGCCATGGAGCAGTTCTGGCGGCAGTACGTCCCCGAGGACGCCGACCGGCTCGCGAGCACCGCGTCGCCCGCGCACGCGACGGACGGTGAACTCGCCCGTCTGCCGCCCACGTTGGTGATCACGGCGGAGGCCGACGTGGTGCGCGACGAAGGCGAGCGGTACGCGGCGCGGCTGCGGCGGGTGCGGGTGCCGGTGGTGTCGATGCGCTACCACGGCACGGTGCACGGCTTCCTCCTCTTCGAGCGGTTACGGGACAGCCCGGCGGCCCGTGCGGCGCGCACCCAGGTGCTGGACACCCTGCACGAGGCGTTGCACGGCTGGCCCGCGTGAGCCGCTACGGCGTGTTTCTCTCCAGCGCGCGTGCCAAGGCGGCGCGGGAGGCGATGCCCAGCTTGGGGAAGGTCTTCGCCAGGTGGCCGCCGACGGTCCGCGGGGACAGGCTCAGCCTGGCCGCGATCTCCTTGTTGGTGAGCCCGTCCGCCGCGAGCTGGGCGATCCGCAGCTCCTGCGCCGTGAGCGGGCAGCCGGCGCCGGTGCGCACGGTGGCGGAGCGCAGTTCGCGTGCGGCGCGCTCGGCCCAGGGCCCGGCGCCCAGGGCGCGGAAGGCCTCCAGGGCCCGCTGGAGTGTCTGCCGGGTCTGCGGACGGTGGCGGTCGCGCAGCCAGGTGCCGTGGGCCAGCCGCAGCCTGGCCAGTTCGAACACCCACTGCTCGGCGCCGGGCACGCGGTACGCCGCCTGGTAGTGCGCGTCGGCCTCCTCGTCGGGTGCGGCGAGCGCCCGGGCGGCGGCCAGCAGGAACGCGTGGTGCGGGGAGATGTCGCCCATGCGGGCCGCGTCGCCGGCCGCCACGTGCGCCCGTGCCTGCGCGGTCCGTCCGGTGCGCAGCGCCGCCTCCACGAAGTCGAAGAACGGCAGGTGGAACCAGGGCAGTCCGGCCGGGAGCACGCCGGGCGGGGTCAGTCCGGCCAGCGCGGTGTACGCCTCCTCGTCGCGGCCGTGGCCGAGGGCGGCCAGGGCCCGCAGATGGGTGAGGTGGTCCGTCACGAACGTCATCCGTACCCGTTCGGCTGTGGGTCGGATGGCGCGGTCCACCGCGAGCAGGCCGTCCTCGTCGCCGCGTCCGGCGAGGAAGTGGGCGTAGTGGTGCCGGAAGAGCAGGGCGTTGCAGTGGTAGCCGAGGGCGTCGGCCGCCTCGGCCTCGCGCAGGCACACCTCCGCCTGGTCCCAGTGGCCGTGCAGGTAGTTCTGGTAGCCGCCGGCCTTGGCGATGCTGCCCTGGGTGGCGTAGGCGTGCTGGCCCAGGAAGCGGCGCCACAGGGAGGCGTCGGCCATGTCGACCGCCGCGGCGGTCCACAGCAGCAGCCAGGCGGCTCCGGCCTGCTGCTCCTGGCTCATCGCTGCGGCCATGGCCCGCAGTTCGGTGCCCGTGCCGTGGGCGGTGCGGGCGGGGTCGGACCAGGCCCGGCGGCACAGGTCGGCCAGGGCGGAGACCTGGTGCCGGTGGGCCCGCAGGGCGGCCCAGCCGCGCGCGTCGGACGTGTACACCGTGGCCAGCAGCAGCTTGAAGTAGACCTGCTCGGCCAGGTCGTCGAACGGTCCGGCGCCCGGTCCGGTCCGGGACAGAGCGGCGAGGGCCCGCGGCAGCAGGGTGAAGGAGGACTCGAAGTCGACGTGATGGCTCTGGTCGACGTAGACGACGGCGTAGGCGTACAGCGGGGCGCTGTCGTCGGGGACGGGCGCGTGGCGCAGTTCCTCGAGGAGTTTCGCCGCGTACGGCAGCCGTCCGCCGCGTGCGGCCATGGCCGCGGCCCAGGTCAGGCGGCGGGCCCGGGCTTCGGCGTCGGTGCTGAGGACGGCCGCGCGGTGCAGCAGGAGAGCGCCTTCGGCGTCGCCGCCGCGCAGCGCGAGCCGGCGGCCGGCCTCCTGGAGCCGGCCGGCCAGCTCGTCGTCGGGCAGGACGGTCGCGTCCGCCTCGTGGCCGAGGGCCCGGGGGTCGTCGCGCGGCAGTTCGGCGGCGAGCCGGCGGTGGGCGGCCCGCCGTTCGGGGCCGGAGGCCCGGGCGACGACGGCGCCGCGCACCAGGGGGTGGCGGAAGGTGAGCCGGCCGTCCGGTTCCAGGTGGGCCAGTCCGCTGGTCTCGATCTCGTCGAGTACGTCGTCGGCGCGCCGCGGGTCGGGGCGGTCCGGCAGGGCCGGCGTCACCCACATCGCCGCCGTGCCGCCCAGGGCCGCGTACAGCAGGACGTGGGCGGCCTCCCGGGACAGGCGGTCCAGCCGGGGCGCGAACAGCCGCTCCAGCCGGTGGCCGAGCGGGAACCTCCTGGGCAGCGGCATGACGCCGCGTGCCTGGTCCGGGTGCAGGTGTACGGGCAGTTCGACCAGGGCCAGCGGGTTGCCGGCCGCTTCCTGGAGGATGCGTTCGGCCGTGGTGACCGCCAGGTGCGGGTGCCGGGTGCCCAGCAGCGCGCGGGCGTCGTCGCCGGCCAGTGCGGCCAGGTCGACGACGGTGCCGGGTCTGCCCTCGGCCGCGGGTCCCTCGGGGCGGCCCGCGCTGACGAAGGCCAGGGGCACTTCGGCGGTCCTGCGCTGGAGGAACGCGAACACGGCCGCGCTGGAGGAGTCCACCCATTGCAGGTCGTCCACGAGGACCAGCACCGGGTGCATGCGTGCCTCGCCCGCGAGCAGTGCCAGCACCGCGGCGCCCACCAGGAAACCGCCGCGCACGGGTTCCGCGGCCTCGCCGAGGGCGAAGGCCAGGGCCCGCCGCTGCGGTTCGGGCAGGGCGCGCATCCGGCCCGTGAGCGGCCACAGCAACTGGTGCAGCGCGCCGAACGCCACGCCGGCCTCGGCCTCGGAGCCCACGGCGCGCAGCACGGTGAAGCCCAGCGCCCGGGCCTCGGCGTGGGCCCAGTCCAGCAGGGCCGTCTTGCCGATGCCGGGGCCGCCCTGGAAGAGGGTGCCCGTCCCGCCGCTGCCCGCGCGGGCGCCGTCCAGGACGCGGCGCAGCAGGGCCTGCTCGGGGCCGCGGCCGGCGAGCGCGGGGCGGTCCTGGGCCGGGCGGTCGGGCGGCGGGGGGCCGTCGGCCGGGCGGTCCTGGGCCGCGACGCTCGCCGGGACCGGCGTGCGCGGCGGCGGGCCGGCGTCCGGGGGCACCGTGGCCGTCGGGGCCGGCACGGTCCGCGCCGGGACGGCGTCAGGCCGCACGGGCCGTGTCCCGGGCGGCGGCGGAGGCGGTGCGCACGGCGAGGGAGCCGGTGCTGCCGGTGCCCGGGGTGCCGGGCGCCGGTGCGTGGTCGCCGTACGCGGTGGGCGACGTCCGCCCCTCCGCGCTCAGCTGCCGCCACTCACGCGGCGAGTGCCCGTACGCCCGGCGGAAGGCCCGGCTGAAGTGGGCCGGGTTGACGAAGCCCCAGCGGTGCGCCACCGCCGCCACGGCGGGCGCGGCCCGGCCGCCGCGGGCCAGGTCCCGTGCGCACTCCTCCAGCCGGCGACGCTGGACGAGCCGGGCCACGGTGATGCCCTCCTCCTCGAACAGCCGGTGCAGGTAGCGCACGGAGATGTGGTGGGCCAGGGCCACCGTCTCCGGTGACAGCCCGGGGTTCTCCAGATGGCGGTCGATGTGCTCGCGGATGCGCAGGACGAGTTCGCCGCGTCCGCTGTCGGCGCCGCCGGACCGGCCGCGCTCGGCCACCAGCGTGCCGAAGAGGTCCTCGACGCCGGCCGCGAGCCGTGCCGCGACGGCGGGGCCGTAGGAGTCCGCCGGGTCCAGGAGCCGGGTGAGGTAGGGGCCGAGGATCGCGCCGATGCCCTGCGTCCCGCTGACGGCGCTCACCGTGACCGAGCGCAGTTCCTCGTCGGACACGTCCAGACCGCGGCGGGGCAGGTGGACGACGTGGCAGGCGAACCGCTCGGGGAAGTCCAGGGCGTAGGGCCGCGCCGTGTCGTAGACCAGGAGGTCGCCGGCGCCCGCGACGGCGCTGCGGCCGTCCTGGAGCAGTGTCACCGTGCCGGCCGTCAGGACGAGCAGTCCCACGCTCGCGCCGCCCGGTCCCCGGCGGCTGAGGCGCTGGCCGTCGGCCTCGAGGGAACAGACCGGCAGCCGGCCGAGGCGGCCGCCGCTGATCCGGCCGGCGAGAGGGGCGCCGCCGCGGGGTGTCACGGCCATCGGGCCCAGGGCCGTGGCGAGGGCGGCCCGCCAGCGGTCGGGCCTGTCTCTGACGGGCACCGCGTCCGTCGACAGCACGAGGTCCACGTGGCTCTCCTCTCTCTTCTCACCTGCAATCAACCAGCCGGCCGTGCCGCGCACCAGGCACTCTCCAGGCAGAAAGCGGAGGTGCCGGGACGTGCGCGCGGGGAACGGTGCCGTGCGCGCAGGGACAAGTCGGGCCGGTGACCGGCCCGTAGGGTGGCGGGGTCGCCCGCGCCGGGCGGCGGGCCGGTTCAGTCCGTGTCCAGGCGGGCGAGCCGGGAGCGGGCCTCGGCGACCCGCCGGGGGTCGGCTCCGGGGCCGAGGGCGATGCAGCGCGTGAACGCCTCGCGTGCCTCGGCGGCACGGCCGGTGTCGAGGAGTACGTCACCGAGCGCACGGAGATAGCGGCTCTCCAGGGCGATGTTGCCGTCCGTGCGGCACAGGTCGACGGCGGTCCGCAGGTGCCGTACGGCCTCCTCCCAGTGGCCCTGGCGGGCGTGGCTGCGGCCGAGGGCCGCGAGCGCGTTGACGCGGGTGACGGCGGCGATGTGGGGTTCGAGGCGGTCACCGGCCTCGTCGAGCCTGGCCAGGACCTGGCGGTACGTCTCGATCGCTTCCTCGCCGCGCCGGGCGCCCTCCAGGTCCATGGCGCGTCCGGTGAGGGCCTGGAGCATGCCGGGCAGGTCTCCCGCGGCGTCGAACAGGGTGACGGCCTCGATGTGGTGGTCGAGGGCCGGGCCGGTCTCGCCGAGCAGGTTGTGGGCCCAGCCCGCGTACTGGTGCGCCCACGCCTGCTGGACGCGGTCGCCGGCCCGCCGGGCCGCGGCGAGCGCGCGGGCCGAGTACTCCAGGCTGTCCCGGAGCCTGCCCTCGCACAGGAGTACGGCCCAGGCGTAGTAGTTGAGCTGGGTGGCTTCGAGCAGCGGGTCACCGAGCGCCTCGGCGGAGCGGACGGCGGTGGCGAAGACCTCCGGCCAGTGCCCCCAGAAGATCCACTGGTCGGAGAACCAGTGCAGGGACTCGGCGACCTCGACGACGGTGGCGTGGGCGCCATCCGCCGCGGCGGCGCGCAGGGCCGCCAGCCAGTTGGGCGCTTCGGCCTGGAGCCACTCGCGGGCCCGGTCGGCGCTGGTGAGGTCCACGCTGCCCTGCCAGGTGGGCGGCGGCGCGCCGTGGTCGGGTTCGTACCACCGGCCGGCCACGACGGCCGTCTCCAGCAGCCACCGGAACATCGAGCGCCGGGCCCGCTCGGCTTCCTCGGCGCCGTCCTCGGTGGCGAGCCTGCTCCGGCCGTACAGGCACAGCAGGTCGTGGAGCCGGTAGCGGTCCCCGGTGACGCCGAGCAGGCCGGCCTCGACCAGTTCCTCCAGGGTGTCCTCGGTGTCGTAGAGGTCCTGGCCGGTGAGCCGGGCGGCGCAGGCGGCGCTCGTGTCGGGGCCGGGGATCAGGGACAGGCGCCGGAAGAGGCGGGCGGCGGTGGGGGTGAGCTGGCGGTAGGACAGGTCGAAGGCGCTCGCCACGCGGATGTCCCCGGCGGACAGCGCGTCCAGCCGGCGTTCCTCGCGGGCCAGCCGGTCCGCGAGCCGGCGCAGGCTCCAACCGGTGCGGGTCGCCAGCCAGTTGCCGGCCACGCGCAGAGCGAGCGGCAGATACTCGCACAGCCGGGCGACCTCCTCCAGGGCGTCCGGTTCGGCCGTGGCGCGGTCGTCGCCGACGAGGGAGGCGAGAAAGGCGGCCGCCTCGGCGGCGTCGAGCCGGCCGAGCGGCAGCCGGTGCACGCCGTCGAGTCCGGTGAGCATACGGCGGCTGGTCACCAGGACCAGGGTGCTGCCCGAGCCGGGCAGCAGCGGGCGTACCTGCGCCTCGTCGCGGGCGTTGTCGAGCACCAGCAGGCAGCGGCGGTCGGCGAGGACCTGCCGGTACAGGGCCGGGTGGGCCTGCGGGCCGGACTTGGCGAGGTCGCGGTCGGGCACGCCGAACGCCTTGAGCACCCGGACCATCAGCTCGGAGGGGGCGGGCGGCGCGTCGTCGGTGCCCCGCAGGTCCAGCAGGAGCTGGCCGTCCGGGAAGCGGTCGGCGAGCCGGCGGGCGGCGCGCAGCGCGAGGGTGGTCTTGCCGGTTCCGGGTGCGCCGTGGACGGCGACGACGACGGGCCGGGCGGCCGTGTCCCCGGTCTCCGTCCCGGTGTCGTCGTCCGGGGGCGGGCCGGCGAGTTTCTCCAGTTCGGCCAGTTCGTCGGCGCGGCCGACGAAGTCGTCGATGCCGCGCGGGAAGGCGCGCACGCCGAGGGGGCTGTAGCCGGGGGCGCGGCCGGTCCGGGCGGCGGCGAGCAGCCGTTCGCGCTCGGTGTCGTCGAGTCCGAGTCCGGCGGCGAGCGCGGCCACCGTCCGCCGCTGCGGGGCGGCCCGCCGTCCGCGTTCGAGATCGCCGATGCCGCGCACGCTGACGCCGGACGCGTCCGCCAACGCCTCGATCGTCAACGACTTCGCCATCCGCATCTCCCGCAGCAGCGGCCCGAAGGCCGCCTCATGCGTGGACATACCCGCCCCTTCCACCTCACCCATTACTTGAACATTGTAGGAGATAGCGGAGAGATTCTTGATCAGGGGGGCCGGCGGACCGGCGGCGAAGCCCGGCGGAAGCCACGGCCCGGGCCGGGAGGAGGCGTAGGACAGGGTGATGAATTGATCGGATTCCGCCTCCCTTTTATGCTCGACCCGTACGGAGGCGGTCTCCGTTCACGTGACCGCACGATCGCGTGCGGCACGGGGCAGGAGGGCACATGGACGCCACCGGGCAGCAGGGGCGCAAGCCCCGTGCCGACGTACAGCGCAACCGTGCGGCCCTGCTGGAGGCGGCCCAGCGGCACTTCCTCCGGGACGGGGTGGGCACCTCGCTGGAGGCGGTGGCCAAGGAGGCGGGCGTCGGACCCGCCACGCTGTACCGGCACTTCCCCACCCGGGAGGCGCTGCTGGCGGCCGTGCTGCAGACGCGTTCCGAGGAACTGGTGGCCCGCCGCACGGAGATCGCGCGGCTCGGTGACGCCTGCGAGGCGCTAGGCCAGTGGCTGCGGGCCATGGAGGAGTACTTCAGCGCCTTCAGCGGTCTGCCGGAACCGCTGATGGCCGCGGCCCGGGCGCAGGAGCCGGACAACCCGCTCACCCTCCCCTGCGACACGCTCATCGCCGCGACCGAGGAGTACGTGCGGGCCGCGCGGCTCACGGGGTGCGTACGCCCGTCGGTCCAGGGGTACGACCTGTTCCTCGCGGTCATCTCGGTCGCCTGGATCAGGAGCACCCGCGCCGCCGACGAGGAGTCGGTCGACCGCCTCCGCGCGCTCGTCGAGAACGGATACCGCGAGCGGGGCGACCGGGATTAGACCACCGGCCGGACCGCCCGTCAGCGTGGCCGGTCAGCCGGGCGGGGGCAGGGCGGGGAGGGTCGCGATCTTGTCGCTGTCGTCCGCCGCCAGGCGCAGCAGGCGCTGGTACTCCGCCTCGGTGAGCGCGACATCGGAGGTGCGGATCTCCCCGCGGTACCGGCCGCCGGTCGGTCCGCCGGCCGGGACCGACGGGCCGGTGGCGGCGCACGACAGGTCGGCCGACTTGCCCGGCTTGATCAGGACGGCGCCCGAGCACTGCGCGCCGGTCCGCGCGGGCACCCCGTCCCGGTCGATGGACCACGCGTAGTTCACCTGGACGGCCTTGGAGGCTTCGGCGGCCGCGGTGGGACCGAGAAAGGTGACGGTCACCCGGGCTGTGAAGACGCACAGGGTCGGGGCGCACTTGCCGTCGTAGTCGGTCAGGATCTGGGTGGTCACCTTGATCCGGTGGTCGACCGCCTGGTGCGTCAGGGGGAGCCGGGACCGGAACGCGGTGGAGAACCGGTGCACCGCCTCCCGTGACATCGCCTGGATGTCGAGGACGGCCGATCCGCCGGAGAAGCCGACGCGGTCGACGAACCGGGCGCCGCCCGCCGTCTTCCTGCCCAGACAGAAGGTCGTGCCGTCGCCGTGGACAGGGGTGCAGGTGTGATCGCCCACGGTGACGGGGTCGCCCACGGTGATCTTCTCGTCGGGGACCTTCTCCAGCAGCAGCATCCTCGCCAGTGCGGGAGGCGCCAGGGTCGCGGCGAGGTCCTGGGAGAAGAACAGGCCCGGTGTCACCAGCGCGGGGTGTTCCGCGAGCACCGCGGACTTCTCGGCCATGCCGAGCGAGCGCCACGCTTCCGTGTTCCCGCGCAGGAACGACTTGCCGTCGATGGCCACGTAGTCCAGCGCGGGGCTGCCGGGCATCGTCAAGGTGCCCAGTGCGTCGCCGGGGTTGCTGACGACGAGGTCCAGCCGGATCGCGCCGCGCCCCTTCACCTTGAGGGTGCCGGTGTAGTGCAGGGCCGGGGCCCCGCGCAGCAGTGCCGCGGAACGGCGCAGGTCGGAGCGCACGGACGAAGAGGGTCCGTCCGGTCCGCTGCCGGTGGCCTGGACGATCCACAGGAGCACCGCGACGACGACGGCGAGGACGCCCAGGGCAAGGAGCACGGCACGCCGCCGTGAGCGGCGGCGCGGGGGCGAGCCCTCGCCGGCGTTCCCGTCGCGCCCGCCGTCGTCCTCACCCGCGGCGGGGAGGGGCGGATCGTCCGGTGTGCCGGGCCGCGCAAGGTCGTCAGTCATCTTTCCTCACCGGGTCTTCCCGCCGCGTGGCGTGAGGCAGCTGACGGGAACGATCGTGGGATAGGTGTAGGACCGTTCCGCCACGACCTTGCCGTCGATGGTGATGCGGCAGGTGGTGGTGCCGGTCCCCTTGATGTCCTCGCGGCGGGGAATGGCCCCGGTTTCGCAGGAGTCGCCTCCGGTCGCGCGGCCGAGGCAGCCGGTCCCGTTGGCCGACAGGTGCACCCACGGGTCCTTGCCCTCGACGGTGAGCGTGACCTTCCACGGCGATTCCGCCGACAGGTCCCCTTCGCCCTTCTTCCCGATCATGGTGATGCCCTGCGGCCCGGTGGTCGTACCGAAGTAGTTGATCGCCATCGGCCGGCCGTAGTCGGAGGTGGCCTCCAGTACGACGGTGTGCCGCTCGGCCGCTTCCTTGCTCCCGGTGCCACCGCTCCGGTCGTCGTTTCCGTCGCTGCCGCATGCGGTCAGCGCGAGCGCTCCGCTCAGCGCGACGACCGCGACCCGTCCGGACACAACTCGTAAGCGCCGCCCGCGTCTTCCGGCGGCATCCCCCTCGACAAGCGCCATGAGGCGACTGTAGCGACGGCCGCCGGGACGGCCGGGTTTCTGCGTGATTGTCACGTGACCGCCACCCGGCCCGGCAACCCCTCACGAGTCGTTCACGGAGTCCGGGGCCGGATCGCGCCCGTCTCGGCGAGCCAATACGTCATCGCGGCCGCCGAGTCGACGGCGTACTGGTGTGCGGTGCCGGCGGCACGGGCGGTCGCGGCGCCGGGCCGCGTGGCCAGCTTCCGGCACGCGGAGGCCAACTCCCGGTTTCGGCCCAGCAGTTGTGACCACAGCTGCTGACCTGCCGGATCGGGTACGGTGAAATACGCGCCGGCCCGCTTCGTCGCCCGGGTCAGTTCCTCGCAGGAGGTACGCAGTTCGCGCATCGCCGCGTCGAACTCGGCGTCGGAGGCGGAGTTCGCCCCTGCCTCGTACGCGCTGGTGTAGGCGCGCTCCGCCGCGACGAGCGCGTTGATGTGGTCCAGTCCCCCGACCGCCGCCCACGCCTGGCCCTGGTCGCGCGCCGTCGACGCCGACGGAGCTTCCGTCGACTGACGCAGCATCAGTTCCGGTGGCCGGGCCGCCGGGCCGGACGTCTGGACGGTCAGCACTGTTACGCCGGCCCCGGCCACGACGACCGCGACGGCCGCCAGCCGGGCACCGTGCCGCCACACCCGGCTCAGCGGCCGTTCCGCGGTGGGCCGCGCCGCCGGGTTCCGCCCGCTGCGGCCGGCCCGTCGCCGGAGCGCTCGCACGCCATGGCCCGCGAAGGCGGACAGTCCGGCCGCCAGGGTCCCGAGGGCCAGCGCGTAGGCCAGTTGGGTTCTCACCAGGGGCCAGGCCACCACGTTCGGCCACCATCTACAGGTGTCCGTCATGGTGTTGAGCGGACCGAGACAGCCGTCCGTCCTCATCAGGAGGTAGGCGGCGCCCGCGCCCAGCAGTGCGGTGACACCCGCCGCGGTCAGCCCGGCCAGCAGCCATGCCCCGTCCGTCACCGCGGCGACGACGGCGGCGGTCAGCGCCATCGCAGCGCAGATCACGAAGACGGGCCACATCAGGTGCGTGAGCTGGAACGGCCCCGTCATGCGCACGGCCGACGGGTCCGGCGTGTGCAGGCGGGCCAGCGCCATGGCCAGCCCGGCCCAGCAGACGAGCCCGCCCGCGAGTCCGGCGGCCAGGTGCCGCCCCGGCCCCGGTGGGTGGGTGCCGAGGAGCGCGTCCGGCTCCGGCGGCGCTCCGGCCGGCCACTCCGGTCGGCGCACCGGCGGGCGTCCCGCCGTCGTGAGCAGCGGGACCGCCCAGAGCAGCACACCGGCCCACCACAGGCTCCCGGCGGAGGCGTCGGTGCCGGGAAGGACACCCACCACCGCGACGGCCTCCAGCAGCGGGCCGATGTGCGCGGGTGGCAGCCCGGGCAGGCCGTACGAGCCCAGCAGACCGGCCGTCGTGAACGGCCAGCCGTCGGTCAGGACCTCGCCCTGGACGTACCACCAGTACAGCACCGAGGCGAGCGCGAGCGAGGGCACCGCCAGGCCCACGAGCAGGGCGGGCCGCAGCGCTCTTGCCCGCAGGGCCCTGATCCGCCACTCGGCGTTCTGCGCGGTCCACGTCATCACCAGCACCAGCGCGGCCACGAGGATCAGCAGCGCCTCGGGATGCCGGGGCAGCCAGAGGTTCCCGGCGGCTCTCGGGCCGGTCAGCTCGCCCACCACGATGCCGGAGCCGAGCCACAGGCCGACGAGCCCTCCCGACGGGACCGGCCGCCCCGTGCGGACGGCGTACAGCACGGCACGCCACAGTGCGACGCCTGCGACGCCGACGACCAGGGCCGCGACGAGCACCGCCTTGGCCGCGAGGACGCCGTACGGCAGGCTCCCGAGGTGCCAGACGAGGATGTCGGCCGCGAGCCCGGTGAGGAACAGGGGCAGCGCCTCCAGCGCGAACAGCGCCTTCGGGTCGGTCAGCGACGTCCGGCGCAGCGCCCAGGACGGGTGCGTGTGCCAGAGTTCGGCCCACCTGGGAAGCGGTCCCGGCCACGCGTCGGAGCGCCGCGCGACGGGGGCCTCCCAGATCTCCCGGCTCGCGCCCCAGCGCGCCGCCGTGAGGTCGGCGTGGATCTCGCGGTGGCGCAGGATTCCCGCGCGCGTGAGGTGGACCGCCCCCACGAGCAGACCGCCGAGCACCAGGCTGTGCGTGTTGAACGGGGCGAACCGGCTCCGGACGTCCGCGGTGCCGGCGAAGAAGAGGATGTCCAGGAACACCGCCGCCCACGGAAGGAGGACCAGGACGAGGAACACCCGCCACAGGGCGACGGTGGCGTAGGTGATCCCGATGTCCCCGTTGCGCAGGTGCGCGAGTTCGTGCAGCACCACGGCGCGGAACCGGTCGCGGCGCGGGTCGCTCGTGACGACCAGACCGACGTCCAGGCAGACCGTGGGTCTGCGCCGGCGGCCGAACGCGACGGCGCCGGCGGTCCGTGCCCCGGGGTCGACGACGAAGCGGGGCGGGCGGGTGAGTCCGGCGACGGCCGTCAGTTCGTCCAGCAGCGGTCGTAGCCTGCCGTGTACGTCCATGGCGTCCAGGGGCACCACCTTGGAGCGCCGCGTCCGCCACACCGGCAGCAGCCAGTAGACCGCGACGGCCGCGGCGAGCGCCAGCGCTCCCACGCCGAGCGACACCCCGGTGAAGTCCTGGCTGTACCGCGCCGTGCAGTCCCGCAGCGCGGACGCGTTCCGGGTGTACTGGACGTAGCTCGTGTTCAGAGAGGCGCCGGGATCGATGCCTGCCGCCAGCCAGCAGGCCGCCTCCTTGTCGGCCTTGGCGGACGACGCGAGGAAGTGCCGGACGGCCGCGGGGACCATGCTGGTGCCGGCTGCCGCGAGCAGCAGCACGAGCAGGACGAAACGCAGTGTCGTGCCGGCCACGAGCACCCGCTCGTCGAGCGGGACCGGGGCGGGGCGTTCTCCCGCCTCGGGAGCGGCATCCGGAGGTAAGGCGGCCATCATGCGTCGACGTCGGCCGCGCCGGCGGAACCGGCCGAACCGGTCGGATCAGCGGGACCGGCCGGACGAGCTGAACCAGTCGGATCAGCCGGGCCACCCTGACCGTCTGGACCAGACGGGCCGGTCGAGCCGGTCGGACCAGCCGGACCATGCGGACCGGTCGGGCCAGGCGGGTTGGCCGGGCCCGCAGGCTCCGGTCCGGGATCCTCCGGGCCGGCCAGCACCAGTCTGGTCAGCACCGCGTCGGCGATCCTCGTCGCGCGCTCCTCTTCCAGGCCGTGCCGCGCGGCCGTCGTCAGGACCGACTGCCGTACCAGGGCCAGTTGTTCACGGCTCAGCGGCGGGACCGTCACCGCTTCGGCCGGCCTGCGGGAGAGTCGGCGCAGCGCGGCCCGCGCCCTGCCGACACCGCTGTCCACCGCGGTGCCCACGAGCTGCTGCGCGGCCTGGTTCAGCGCGAGCCACACCACCGGAGTCACCAGCGCGGCGACCTCGCCGAACCCGAAGCCCAGGGTGTCGCTCCGCCGGCGCCGGCTGCCCAGGCGCCGTACGACCGTGGCGTCGTCGAACCCGGCCACTCCCGCCACCAGCGGCAGTTCCTCCGGGGCCAGCTCGGCCACCACGTCGCGGACCACGTCCCGTACCCGTACCCGCGGTCCGTCCGTCGCGGCCGTCCGGCCGTGGGACGGAGCTGCTTCACACCCCATGGCACCCCCGTGCTGGTTTCCGGCGCACCCAGGCCGACCACCGTAGCGGTCCTCACCCCGACCGGGCAGGCCGAACGGAGCAAAAGGCGGCGGTGTTTCCGCGCCGATGCGTCACCCATGTCACCCGGGTCACCCCTCCCCCAGGAAGTTGGAGTTTCAACATTTTCTCGGGATGATAGGACGGAGATCGGAACAGCGTGCGACAAGGGAGATCACGTGGCGGAGACGGTGACGGCGACCACCGGTGGACGGGTGTTCGTCGACAAGCAGAGCCCGGACGCCTATCGTGCGCTGACGGCCACCGCCGAAGCGGTCCGCGCGACCGCCGCCGACGCGGGACTGGACCGCATCCTCGTCGAACTGGTCAACATCCGCGTGTCGCAGCTCAACGCCTGCGCCTACTGCCTCGGTCTGCACACCCGGGCCGCCCTGCGCGCCGGGGAGACGACACAGCGGCTGGGTGTGCTGCCCGCCTGGCGTGACACCGAGCTGTTCTCCCCGCGCGAGCGGGCGGCGCTGGCCCTGGCCGAAGCCACCACCCACCCGGCGGACGCCGACGCCCAGAGCGCCGCCTACGCCCTCGCCCGTTCCGTCCTGTCGGACGACGAGATCTCCGCCGTGATCTGGGTCGCGATCACCATCAACGCCTTCAACCGGGTCTCCGTCCTGAGCAAGCACCCGGTGCGCCCGGCGCCTCCCCACTGAGCGCGCGGCACCACAGCGCACGGCGTCAGTCACCGCGTCACCGCGTCACGGCATTGCGCGCGTCCTTCGGCCGCCTGCGCGCCTAGCATCCTGTCCAGGTCCAAGCAGAGCCCGTCTGAAAGGGAGTCGTCGGGATGCGCATCGATCTGGCAGGACGCACCGCTCTGGTCACCGGCTCCACCCAGGGCATCGGCGCGGCCATCGCCGCCGGCCTCGCCCGGGCCGGTGCCCGGGTGGCCGTGAACGGCCGTGACGAGGAGCGCGTGGCCGCCGCCGCGGCCCGGCTGACCGACGAGGTGCCCGGCGCCGACGTGGTCCCCGTCGCCGCGGACGTCGCCCACGAGGAGGGCGCGGCCCGGCTGGCCGAGGCCCTGCCTCACGTGGACATCCTCGTCAACAACCTCGGTGTCTTCGGCTCCGCCGACCCGCTGGAGATCACCGACGAGGAGTGGCGGCGCTACTTCGAGGTGAACGTGCTCGCCGCCGTACGCCTGACCCGGCTGTACCTGCCGCAGATGACCCGGCGCGGCTGGGGGCGCGTCCAGTACATCGCCAGCGACTCGGCCGTGGTCGTCCCCGTGGAGATGATCCACTACGGCATGTCGAAGACCGCGCTCCTCGCCGTGGGCCGCGGGTTCGCCAAGCAGGCGGCCGGCACCGGGGTGACGGTGAACTCGGTCATCGCCGGGCCGACCCACACCGGCGGCGTGGAGGACTTCGTCTACCAGCTGGTCGACCGCGATCTGCCGTGGGACGAGGCCCAGCGCGAGTTCATGCGCCGGCACCGGCCGCAGTCGCTGCTGCAACGGCTGATCGAACCGGAGGAGATCGCCAACATGGTGGTCTACCTCAGCTCGGACCAGGCCTCCGCCACCACGGGCGGGGCGCTGCGGGTCGACGGCGGGTACGTCGACTCCATCCTGCCCTGACGGTCGGTCACCTCTCGTCCCCCTGACCGTCACCCCGTCACCCCGTCACCCCGTCACCCCGTCACCGACGTGTCACGCGCGCACGAGGGGCGTGTCGACCAAGTGCTCGGCGACGAACCACGTCTGGAGCTCTCCGGTGCGGATCACCTGGGAGACCAGCAGGTCGTTGGTCCCGTCGTCACCCAGCTCCGCGACGCGCGACGCCGCGTCGTGCGCGTCGGTCAGGATGATCTCGTGTGCCTCCAGGAGGCGGGAGAGCATCGCGGGCACCTCCTCGACACCGTCCGGCGGGCGCGGGACCGAGGTGAGTTCGGCGACGTGACGGGGGTCGCCGACGGCCACGCCGCCCAGCGTCTGGACCCGCTCGGCGAGCGTGTCGACGAGCGCGAGCTGCTGCGTCGCGTGCTGGTCCAGGACGAGGTGCAGTTGGTAGAAGGTCGCGCCGCGCATGAGCCAGTGGTGCTTCTTGTAGAGGCCGTAGAGGATCTGCGTGTCCGCGAGGACCTTGTTGAGCCGCTGGCAGGAGTACATCCGGGCCTCGTAGGACAGGGCCAGCGGGAACTGCTTGACGGTGCCGAACTCCTGGATGACGCGGCCCTTCTGGTGCAGCCGGGGCTGGCTGCCGGTGCCCGGGGTGTCGGTGGTCATGATGTGCCTCCTGCGGTTGGTGCGTGGTGTACACCGCTGACGCTAGGCGCCGGACGCCTGGTCGCCTTGTCCCAGAGCGCATGTCCCTGTGCGCTTCAGCGCAGACGGACATGCGCATCGGACCACCCGGAGGAGGACTGGCTCCGGACCGCCCCGGAAGAGCGCACCGGACCGCCCGGAAAGCGTCGGGACATGCCGAACGGCCGCGTGAGCGAAGGGAGTCGCTCGCGCGGCCGTTCCGGGTCCGCCGGCCGGTCAGCCGGTCGCGCGGACCGCCGCACGGATCAGGTCGGCGACCGCCTCGGGCCGGGAGACGGCCACCGCGTGGGAGGCGCCCTCCAGCTCGACGACCGTCGCACCGGCCCGCTCGGCGCCGAAGCGCTCCACCTCCGGGTTGATCGCCTGGTCGGCGGCGGCCACCAGGGCCCAGGACGGCTTGGTCTTCCAGGCGGCAGCGGCCGCCGTCTCCTCGAAGGCCGCGGCGGCGAGCGGGCGCTGCGCCGCCGCGAGCGCCTTGGTGGTCTCGGCCGGCACGTCGGCGGCGAAGACGGACGGGAAGGCGTCCTCGGCGATGGTGACCTCGACGGCCGGGTCGCCGCCCGGCACCGGGTACGTCCACTGCTTGAGGCTGCTGACCAGCGGCGAGGCCGGGAAGCGGCCCTGCAGCTCGCCGAGGCTCTCGCCCTCCTCCAGCACGTAGGCGGCGACGTAGACGAGGCCGACGACGTTCTCGGCGGTGCCGGCCACGGTGATGAGCGCGCCGCCGTAGGAGTGCCCGACCAGCACGACGGGGCCGTCGATCTGGGCGGCGACCGAGGCGACGTAGGCGGCGTCGGCGGCGAGGCCGCGCAGCGGGTTGGGCGGGGCGATCACCGGGATGCCGTGGTCCTGGAGGCGGGAGATGACGCCGGTCCAGCTGCCGGCGTCGGCGAACGCGCCGTGGACGAGGAGGACGGTGGGAGTGGTCATGGCGTGGTTCCTGGTTCCTTCGGTGTTCAGACGCCGTGCAGGGCGGTGCGCAGGGTACGGACGGCCATCGCGATGGCGGCCTCGGCGGCGTGCGTCTCGCGCAGCGCGTTGAGCATCACGAAGTCGTGGATGATGCCCTGGAAGCGGACGGCGGTGACGGGGACCCCGGCCGCGCGCAGCTTGTTGGCGTAGGCCTCGCCCTCGTCGCGCAGCACGTCCGCCTCACCGGTGATGACCAGCGCCGGGGGCAGTCCGGCCAGCTGCTCGGTGGAGGCGCGCAGCGGGGAGGCGGTGATCTGCGCGCGCTCGGCCTCGTCGGTCGTGTACTGGTCCCAGAACCACTGCATGCCGTCGCGGCGCAGGAAGTAGCCGGTGGCGAACTGGTGGTAGGAGGGGGTGTCGAAGTTCGCGTCGGTCACCGGGTAGAACAGCACCTGCTGGAGCAGCGGGAGGCCACCGCGTTCCTTGGCCATCAGGGTGAGCGCGGCGGTCATGTTGCCGCCCACCGAGTCGCCGGCGACCGCGAGGCGCGTGCCGTCCAGGTCCTTGCCGGCGCCCTCGTCGACGATCCAGCGGGCGACCGCGTAGTTCTGCTCGATGGCGACCGGGTAGCGGGCCTCCGGCGACAGGTCGTACTCGGGGAAGACGACGGCCGCCTCGGCGCCGACGGCGAGTTCGCGTACGAGGCGGTCGTGGGTGTGGGCGTTGCCGAACACCCAGCCGGCGCCGTGGATGTAGAGGATCACCGGCAGGGTGCCGGTGGCTCCGGCGGGCCTGACGATCCGCGCGCGGACGCTGCCGGTGGGACCGCCCGGCACGGTGACCCACTCCTCGTCGACGGCCGGCTTGGCGATCTCGCCGGACTGCACCTCGTCGACGGTCTTGCGGCCCTCGGCGGGGGACAGGTCGAACAGGTAGGGCGGGTTGGCGGTGGCCTCGGCGAACGCGGCGGCCGCGGGCTCCAGCACGGGCTGGGCGGGCTTGACGGACTCTACGGCGTCGGGCATGTCTGATTCCTTGCTTTCTTCAGCTGGTACGGCCGGCGGCTCACGCTAAAGCGCCCGGAAAAGCGGGGATTGCCGACGCGCGCACGGTCCCTTCTCCCACAGCGCACGCGGTTTCTCGCGGCCGTCGGCGCCGTGCGCTGACAGGTCAACGGCGGTGCGCTGCGGGGACATCGGGGCGCCGCGAGCACTCCTACCGTGCAGGGTGTCCGGCCAGGGACCGCTCCGGCCGTGACACCACCCGTGTCCTACTTCTCCCTGGGGGTTCCCACCGATGTCAACCATGCCGGTCGGCGGACTGGTGCCGCGCGCCGTGGAGAATGCCGCGGACCTCGTCGTCCGCAACGCGAGGATCCACACCCTGGACCCGGACCGGCCCCGGGCTCAGGCGCTCGCCGTACGCGGGGGCGTCGTCACCGTCGTCGGCGACGACCGGGACGTGGCGGCACACATCGGTGCGGACACCCGGGTCGTCGACGCGCTCGGCCGCCGGGTCGTCCCGGGGCTGAACGACGCCCATCTGCACGTGATCCGCGGCGGCCTGCACTATGTGCTGGAGCTGCGCTGGGACGGCGTGCGCAGTCTGCGGCAGGCGCTGGCGATGCTGCGGGAGCAGGCCGCGCGGACGCCGAAGGGGCAGTGGGTGCGCGTGGTCGGCGGCTGGTCGGCCGAGCAGTTCGCCGAGCGCCGGCTGCCGACGGTGGCCGAACTGAACGCCGCCGCCCCGGACACCCCGGTGTTCGTCCTGCACCTGTACCAGTCGGCGGTCCTGAACCGGGCGGCGCTCAAGGCGGCCGGGTTCACCCGGGACACTCCCGATCCGCGGGGCGGCCAGATCGTGCGGGGCCGGGACGGGGAGCCGACGGGCATGCTGCTGGCCGCGCCCAGCGCCCTCGTCCTGTACTCGACGCTGGCCAAGGCCCCGGTGCTGGACGAGGAGCACCGCAAGACCTCGACACGGCACTTCCTGCGCGAGCTGAACCGCTTCGGGCTGACCTCGGCGATCGACGCGGCCGGCGGATTCCAGAGCTTCCCCGACGACTACGCCACCGTCGTCGAACTCGCCGCGGCCGGCCAGTTGTCGTTGCGGATCGCCTATCACCTGTTCCCGCAGACGGCGGGCCAGGAGGTCGCCGACCTCACCCGCTGGACCGGCATGGTCCGCCCCGAGGACGGCGACGCGTGGCTGCGGCTGAACGGCGCGGGAGAGAACCTCACCTGGGCGGCCGCCGACTTCGAGAACTTCGGCCAGCCCCGTCCGCAGCTCGCCGGCGACTACGAGGCGGAGTTCGAGAAGGCCGTTCGTCTGCTGATGGAGCACGGCTGGGGCTTCCGCCTCCACGCCACCTACGACGAGACCATACGGCGCGATCTCGCGGTGTTCGAGAAGCTGGCCGCCGAGGGGCTGTTCCCGGCCGGGAACCGCTGGCTCTTCGACCACGCGGAGACCGCCTCGCCGGAAAGCCTCGACCGGGTCGCCGCCCTCGGCGGAGCGATGTCGGTGCAGAACCGGCTGTCCTTCCAGGGCGAGGCCTTCCTGCACCGCTACGGCCCCGGTGCCGCCGCGGACGCCCCGCCGATCCGGGCCATGCTGCACCGCGGGCTCACCGTGGCGGCCGGCACCGACGCGACCCGCGTCTCCAGCTACAACCCGTGGGTCGCCCTGCACTGGCTGGTCAGCGGCCGCTCCATCGGCGACCTGGTCCTGCGCCCGCCGGCGAACCGGGTCGACCGGGAGACCGCGCTGACGATGTTCACCCGCGCGGGCGCGGTGCTCACCGGTGAGCAGGACGTCAAGGGCGTGCTGCGGCCCGGCTGTTACGCGGACCTCGCCATCCTGTCGGAGGACTACTTCGCGGTGCCCGAGCCGGAGATCGCGCACATCGAGTCGCTGCTGACCGTCACCGGCGGCCGGATCGTCTACGCCGCGGGCGAGTACGAGGGCCTCGACGAGGAGCTGCCGCCCGTCGGCCCCGCCTGGAGCCCGGTCGCCCACTTCGGCGGTTACCAGGGGCGCTCCGCGTCCGGGGTGCGCCAGGCGGCGGCGGTCACCGACGCGGTCGCCGAGTCCGGGCAGCACCACGCATGGCGCATCGCGCGCGGGCTGGTCCCGCCGGTGGGGACCGCGCCGTTCGACCCCTGTTTCTCCCTCTGAGACCCCGGCCTCGTCCGAGGCCCCGGAGGTTCTCACGGGGGTGTGCGGCGCGGACATCCGCCGCGTCGCCGCTTCACCGACACCACGTCACCGATATCACTTCATCGATATCACTTCATCGATATCGCTACACCGATGAGAGGTCTTTCCCATGGTCGACATCACCGGCGTCACCCCCTCCCCCAGCCCCGACCTGCTCACCCCGGACAACTGCGCGGTGCTGTTCGTGGACCACCAGCCGCAGATGTTCTTCGGCGCGGGCAGCGGTGACCGTACCGCCGTCATCAACGCGACCGTGGGCCTGGCGAAGGCCGCGAAGGCGTTCGACGTGCCCGTCGTGCTCAGCACCGTGGCCGCCGAGTCCTTCTCCGGTCCGATCCTGCCCCAGCTCGCGGACGTCTTCCCCGGCCAGGAGGTCGTCGACCGCACCACGATGAACGCCTGGGAGGACGCCGCCTTCGTCGACGCGGTCAAGGCCACCGGCCGTTCGAAGCTGGTCATCGCCGGCCTGTGGACCGAGGTCTGCGTCGTACTGCCCACGCTGTCCGCGCTCGCCCAGGGCTATGAGGTCTACGTCGTCACCGACGCCTCCGCCGGCGTCACCCCGCAGGCCCACGAGCACGCCGTACAGCGGGTCCTCCAGGCCGGAGCGGTCCCGGTGACGTGGGTGCAGGTGCTGCTGGAGCTCCAGCGGGACTGGGCGCGCACCGAGACGTACGCCGCGACGACCGGCGTGGTCAAGGAGCACGCCGGCGCCTACGGTCTGGGCATCGTCTACGCGCAGGCCGTCATCGGCGCCCACGCGGCCGGCTGACCCACCGGTCCGGCAGGAAACCAGGCAGGGAACAGGCAGGAGAACGATGGACACGGGAGTGCTGCTCCTGCGGTTGGCGGTGGGTCTGCTCATCGCCGGCCACGGAGTGCAGAAGGTGAGCTTCCGGCTCGGGGGCGACGGGCTGGCGGGCGGCACCGAGGAGTTCCGCCGCGACGGGTTCCGCGGCGGGCGGCTGACGGCGCTCGTCGCCGGGGCCAGTCAGGTCGGCTCCGGCCTGTTCCTGGCCGCCGGACTGCTCACGCCGCTGGCCGCGATGGCCGCCATGGGCGTGATGACGGTGGCGGGCACGGTGAAACGTCACAAGGGGCTGTGGGTGCAGAACGACGGTTACGAGTATCCGCTCGTCCTCGTCGTCGTCTCCGCCGCCCTCGCCCTGTCCGGGCCGGGCCGGTGGTCCCTCGACCGGGTGCTGGGGCTGACGCCCTGGCCGGTGTGGGTCGCCGTGGCCGCGCTGCTGGCCGGGCCGGGCAGCGGACTGCTCACCCGGGTGGTACTGCACCGGCCGTCCGTCACGGCGGGAGGTGGGCCGTATGCGCCGGCTGCTGAATGACGCGCTGCGCACCCTGGTGCCGGCCCGGGAGGACCGGCACGGGCCGCTGCCGCCCCTGCTGCTGACGCTGACCCTGGTCACCGGTCTCGTCGACGCCGTCAGCTACCTCGGGCTCGGACACGTCTTCGTCGCCAACATGACCGGCAACGTGGTGTTCCTGGGGTTCGCGCTGGGCGGCACCACGAGCCTGTCCGCGCTCGCGTCCGTGGTCTCGCTGGCCGCGTTCCTCGCCGGCGCGCTCACCGGGGGCCGGGTCGGCGGCCGCTACGCCGCGCACCGCGGGCACCTGCTGCGGGCGGCGACGGGTGTGCAGACGGTCCTGGTCGCGGTGGCCCTGGCGGTCGCCGCGGCCGGGAACGGGCAGGTGACGACCGGTGTCCGCTACGCGCTGATCGTGTTCCTGGGGCTCGCCATGGGTCTGCAGAACGCGGTGGCGCGACGGCTGGCCGTCCCGGACCTGACGACGACGGTGCTGACCTTGACGCTGACGGGGCTGGCGGCCGACTCCGCCCCGGCGGGCGGCGAGGCTCCCCGTCCGGGCCGGCGCCTGCTGTCGGTGCTGGCGATGTTCCTGGGCGCCCTCGTCGGCACGGTCCTCATCCTGCACGGCCATCTGGTGCTCACCCTCGCGCTGGCCCTGCTGCTGCTCGCGGTGACCGCGGTGAGCGTGCACCGTCTGTCGGCGGACGACCCCGACTGGGTGCGTCCGGCATCGAAGTGACCGTGCCGGACGTGCCCTGAGGGGCGGCCCGGGGCCCTGGTCGGGGGTGGCGGTGGCCGCCTCCCGACCAGGGCCGCCAGGGTTTTCGGGGCGCCGGGGTGAGCCGGTCCGGGCTGCCGCGGAGGCGCTCCCAGGCCCCGCCGCCGTCGCCCGGTTCCCGCAGCGGCAGTGCCGCCACGGCGGGCGCGTGCGCGGTAGGGACCGCCGCGCGCGGCGGGGCTATTCGTCGATGCGCTGGAGCGCGGCGGCCTGTCTGTCGCCGGCCGCGGCGAGGCCGTCGACGACGCGGCGCCACCGGTCGAGCGCGGTGGCGTCCGGGAGGGGCGTCTCGCGGAGTTCGGTCAGCCAGTGGGTCAGGTGCGGACAGCGGTCGGCGAAGGCGTCGTAGCGGCCGTCGACGAGGCGTTCGAGCCAGGTGAGGCCGGTGACGGACTGCCAGGTGCGGGGTGTGGTGCGGGCGAACCGGGCCAGCGCGTCGGCGGCTTTCGGTTCGCCGCGGGCCAGGACGAGCCATCGCCCGGCCAGTCCGGCCAGCGCCTCGGGCGGGATCCAGTCACGGCGTGCCCGGTCCAGGGTGTCGTCGGGGCTGAGGTCGGCGGTGCGCAGTTGCGGGGTCGGCAGCAGGGCGGCGATGGCGTAGTCGGACCAGGGGCCGTGCAGGCGCGGCCCGGCGCCCGCGTCGAGGGCTTCGAGGGTGGTGCCGAGCAGGTGCGGCCACACGGTGGGCAGCAGGGCGCGCAGCCGGGATTCGTAGGTGAAGAGGGTGGCGGCGTCGTGCAGTAGTTGTTGCAGGGCGTTGGCGTTGGCGGCGAACGTGCGCAGGTGCGCGGTGAGGGGTTCGGGGCTGCCCTGGGCGGCGAGGGTGACGAGGGTGCGGACGACGAGTTCGCGCTCGGGGGCCCGGTAGCCGTCGTACCCCTCGGCCGCCCAGTGGGCGCAGCCGTGGCGGTGCGCGTCCGTCAGCACCGGCAGCAGGGCGGCGGCTGGCGCGGCCAGGCAGGCGGTGGTGCGGGCGTGCGCGGTGCAGGCGAGCGGCAGGGCGAGCCGGTTCACCAGCAGGTCGGCGGGCGGGACGGCGGGCAGGGTCCGGTGGTGGGGAGGCGGCAGGAACCGGGGGTGCCGGCGCTGCGCCGCCCGGTCCCAGGGGCCGAGGCGGCAGTGGCCGAGGACTGTCCCGACGGCGGACCACAGAGGTCCGTGCCGCCGGCACGGGGTGCCGTCGTGCGTCTCGGCGCAGGGGGCGTCCCACACGGCGGCGGAGTCGGTCGCCAGGGCGGTGCGCAGGGCGTCGGACCGGGTGACCAGGGCGGTGACGGCCTCCTCGATCCGGTCCGGGGCGATGCCGAGGTGGTCGAAGGGGGCCAGGAGCAGGACGGGGACGGCATGGGCGGCCGAGCGGGCGGCGCTCGTCGGAGACACCCACGCCTCCGCTGCGTCGGCGCCGGTGTGCGGGGTCTCCGCGGCGGTGAGGAGGGTGTCCGCCGCCCAGCGCAGGTCGTCGTCGGGGACGGTGGTCAGGCCGCGCGCGTGGCTGGTGACGGCGGCGGCCGCGACGGCGGCCGGGGCGTCCTGGGGGCCGAGAGGGGTGCGGGAGGGCGGGTCGGCGGCGAACCGCCGGGCGCGCGCCAGGTCGGCGAGGAGCGCGTCCGCGGGCCAGCCGCCGGGGTGTCCGTCACGGTCGGTGTAGGTGTGCGCCAGGCGCAGGGCCTCACCGCCCGCGGCCAACGCGGCCGCGGTGGGGGCCAGCGCTTCGGCGACCGGGGCGGGCGGCTCGTACTGCCACACGAGGGAGCCGTCGGCGGCCCGGCGGGCGGAGAAGTTCTCGTGCCGCAGCACCGACGCCCATCCCTGGACGACGAGGGGCCGGTCGCCGGGACCGTCGCCGACCCCGGCCCGGGCGGTGGCGACCAGGCGGTCGGCCACCCCGGCGAGGGTGTCCAGCCGCTGCCGGTCGCGCGCCGCCACGGCGCGCACGGTCAGTGCGGCGGCGGCGTCGCGCAGGGTCCAGCCGCGCCGGTCGGCGCCGAAGGCCTCGTCCGGGCCGGTCCACCGCGCCAGGGCCTGGACCTCGCCGGCGGCCCGGATGGACTCCAGCCGCCACACCGCCGGTGCGGTCAGCCAGGCGTCGAGCAGGTCTCCGGCGGACTGGAGGTGGCGGACGAGCAGGCCGACGACCAGCCCCGCCATGGCGAGGTTGTGACACCTGTCCAGCAGCAGCCCTACGATCGCGGGCAGGGGCACGTCCGCCGCCGCGAGCTGGTCGACGTACCGTTCGACGGCCATGAGCGCGCTCATGCACGGGTAGGGGCCGGCGGTCGAACCCCGGTACCAGCTCCACACCTGTCCGTCGCCGACGTAACGGCGGGGGCCGATGCCGGGAAGGTCGATGTCGACGCCGGCCGGCGGGGCGGCGGGCGCGTCCGCACCGGTTCCGGGCTGCCGGTGGGCGCCCACCCGGACCGTGGCGGCGTGGTCGAGCATCCTGTTGATCAGGGCGACGGTGTCGACGGGCGCCTCGCGCAGCAGCCAGAAGAACGGCCCGAGGTGCCAGGCGGCGAACGGCGGGCCGAAAGCAGGCCGGTGGCGGTGGCGGCGGATTCCGTCGTCGCGCGCCGCGCCGCCGCCCCGGCGACCCGGCTCCGGACGGTGCAGGTAGTAGGCCTCGGTGAGGTCGAGCAGCAGCCGCGAGTGCGTCCGCGCCAGGAAGACGGCGCCCAGTGACTCCACGGCCGCGTGCAGCCGGCCCGGGGCGGCCGCCGCCACCTCACGCAGCCACTGCTCGCAGTGCTCGTCGGTGTCGGGGCCCAGCGTGGCGAGCGCTTCGACGGCGAACTCGTCGTGGCGGTCCCGGGGCGCGGCGAGCAGGCGGTCGCGTACCCGTCGGCGCAGCGGGTCGGTTCCCTCAGTGTCGCGGGCCATCCCCCGCAGCCACGCCAGGACGAGCGTACGGACGGACTCCCCCAGCCCTCCTCGTGCCGAGGGGTCGTGCTGCCCCAGGTCGCGATCGGTGCAGTAGGCCGAGGCCACCACGGAGGCGAGGGTGAAGGGGTCGGCGACGGAGTCGCTGACGTAGCGCAGGTCCGCCAGGCGCAGCAGGGTTCTCAGTCCGCGGTGGCCGTCGGCGGCGAGGTCGTCCCACACGTGCTCGATCGCGGTCTGTGCGTCGCCGAGGGTCAGGAGCGCCTCCGCCGGGACCTCCGTCCACCGCTCCCCCATTTCCTCGCCGAGCCGGCCGAACTCCCGGTCCAGGTCGCGCCAGACGGCCGCCTGGTCTCCGGACAGCAGTTTCGCCTGACAGGCGAGGCGCACCGCGCGCATGGTCCACCGGGGTGCCCCGGCGGTCCGCAGGGGGTCCCAGCCGGTGGTCAGGAAGAGCCGGCACAGGGCGAAGTCGCGGGTCAGGTCCGTGGCGAACTCGTCACCGGCGGCGAACGCGGGATTGGCCGGCGCGCGCAGCACCGCGTCCGAGCGCAGCCCCGGCAGCGCCCCCGCGGGCGCCTCGCCGGGCAGGCCGAGCGCGCGGCGCGCGACGGCCAGCACCGCCTGTTCCCGCTCGTCCGGTGACGCGGCGCCGGGCGGGTGCTCTTCGCCGTTGCGGACGAGACCGTTCCACACGGCCGCGAACACATCGGCCTCGGACAGCAGTTCGCTGCTCTCGTGCACGGTGCCGGCCCGCAGCAGGACGTCCACGAGACCGGGCCGGCCCACCAGCCACTCGGCGCGCGGATCGGCGCTGAGCCGGATCAACGGCCGGAAGGTGTCGACGAGCCGGCGGCGCTCGGCCAGGGTGAGCCGTGCCACGACGTAGCGGGTCACGGCCCCGGTCCCGCCCGCCTGTGCCGTGGCGGTCCCCAGCACCTCGTGCACGCGTGCGGCTCCGTCGCTCCGGGTGACCGCGACCACCCCGAGCCCGGCCCGGAACGCGGCGACGGCGACTTCCCGCAGCAGGTCCCGGCGGCCCTCGAGGACGGCTTCGGCGCCGTCGACCACGAGCAGCCGCACCGGGCGGACCTCTCCCGCCGCGAACACCTCCGCCAACGGCCGTCCGCCCAGGACATGTTCGGTCTCCACCACCGACGCGGGGAGGTCACGCAGGCTCAGGCAGGCCACGGCCGCGCCGTCCTCGGTGAGCTGTCGCGCCGTACGGACGGTCAGGGCGGACTTGCCGACATCCGGCTCCCCTGTCACCACCAGACCCGCGCCCGTGCGGCCCGTGCGGACCATCGCGTCGGCGAGGCACGCCCGTTCCCCGGCCCGGTCCAGCTCCAGGCGCACCTCGCCGGCCCGCAGGTCGGGGCGGGTCCCCTCGCGCAGACGGCGGGCCATGGCGTCCAGCACCGACCAGGCCTGGTGGCAGGAAGCGGTCCGGCCCAGCGGGAAGCCGCTCAGGGCACGCCGTACCAGCGGCATGTCCAGGTGCGCGGCGGACGAGGCCCACGCGCCGGCCCGTTCGGCCAGCGCGCCGAACACGGCGTCGGCGGTCTCCACCGACCCGTCGGCCACCATCCGGCGCAGCGCGGAGACGGCCGTGGTGCGGTCGGTCTCGTCCACGCCCTCCAGGCGCAGTTGCCGCACCCGCAGGGCGGACAGCCAGCGCCAGGTGAGTTCCCGGGCGTCGGCGCCGGACAGCTCCGGGTCGCCTGCGGCGGCCGCACCGACCAGGGCGTCCAGATGGGTCAGGCGGCGGCGCACCGCGGCGTTGGCCGCCCCCGGCCGGGCGACGGCTTCCCGGAACCGCGCCGCCGAGGACACGGACTGCGCGATCCGCGCCAGCGCGTCCGTCTGCCGTACGGCGGTGCCGGAGACGCCCACCGCGAGCGCCACGCGCCAGCGGCCCGCCGCCACCTCGTCCCAGTGCCCGGTGACCACCCGCAGGAAGGACCGCACGAGCGGCACCGACTTCTCGTCGCCCGCGGTCAGTTCCGGGTCCCTGCGCACCCCGATGGACACCCGCCGCATCCGGCCGTCGGCCGAACGCCCCTCCACCACCACGTCGTCGACCGGACTGATGTCACTGGCCTGCAACCGCACACCCAGCGGAACGACGCCGTCCCCCAGCTCGCCGACCGGGTCCTCGGTCAGCAGAGCCGCCACCAAGGTCGCCGCGTACCGGTGTTCCAGCCGGACACCGCCGCCACCGGTCGCATAAGGGGACGCAGCACCATGGGTCACACCCGCCACCTTATGGTCGACCCGGCCCGCGAGGGGTCGTGTTCACGGGGACGGCGCCGTACGGCCGGAGCCGTCCGCGGTCCGGGAATCCGCATGCGGGCTCCCGGACCGGACACCTGTTCCCGGCGACCCGGTTCAGCGCGTCGTCTGTACGGCGCAGATCTCGGCCGCGTTGTCGAAGACCCGCCACGAGAGGGTCTGCCGGTCGGGGCGCCGGGGGCAGCCGCCGCCGTTCGGCACCGCCGTGATCGCCATGATGGCGTTCCTGCCGTGCGGCACCTGCGTCCGGTCACAGCCCCAGACGGTGAACAACTGCCCCTCGCCCCTCAGGGTTCCGTCGGCCTGTCTGCTCAGGGTCGCGGGAAAGCACTGCCCCACGGCGAACACGCGGTCCAGGCACAAGGCGGTGGACGAGCCGTCGTCGTTGATGTGGCCCCAGCCCCACCGGCCCGCGCCGGCGGGGCACTTGGCGGCGTACGTCGTCACCATGGTGACCTTCGAGTAGGCGAAGCCGGCACCGCAGTCGACGGGGACCGGCCACTCGCGGTTCAGTCTGCCCCAGCCCGCGTCGTACACGTCGAGGCAGGTGCCGACGCCGGCGCGCGCGAACGCCACGTCGGCCGGATCGGGCGGGCCGGGAGTCGGGGAGGCACTGGGCGTGGGGCTCGGGGAGGTTTCCCGGTGCTGCGGAGTCTGCGGCGTCTCCGGCTTTTCCGGCTCCTCGGAGTCCTCTTCGGCGGACGGGTGTTGCGCGGGGTGAGCGGTCGTCGCGGCGGACGCGCCGGGAACCTGCGGTCCGCCGGCGGTCTCCGTGGACTTCCGGTCGCCGGCCGCGGCCGTCCCCTGCCACGGCTGCCACATGCCGAGCAGGACCACGAGGGCCAGCAGGACGGCGAGCACCGCCGAGGAGGCACTGACGAAGTAGGTGGTGTTGATGTCGCGTCCGGCCACCGTGATCGTGGCCCGGCCGTCCGCGCGTGCGCTGATGTGCGGTCCGCCGCCGGCGCCCTCCCGGCCGGGGCCGTCCGTCCTCGCGGAGTTCACCGGGTCACCTCTTGGTGATGTTGATGTCACGTCCGGCCATGGTGACGCGCGAGCGCCCCGACGCGTGGGCGGTCAGCCGGACACCGCCGGCCGGCGGTGCGTCCGTGTCGGTCCTGGGTCCCAACTCGTCGATCAGCCGCCGCAGTTCGAGCACCATGTCCGGGTTGGCGGTCAGCAGCCGACGCAGCCGCGTCCGCCATTCGCCGACGAGTTCGCGCTCGGCCCGCTCGTCCCCGTTGCGCCGGGCGGCGAGCACTTCGGCGCGCGCCTCCCCCAGCTCGGCCAGCACCCTGTCCGCCCGCTCGGGGTGCGCCCGGCGCCACAGCCCGCCCAGCGCCCGCTGCGCGCGCTCCCAGCCGGCCGTCGCCGCCGCGCTGACGAGCGTCGACGCGGCCAGGTGCACCAGTTCTTCCATTGCCGTACTCCTGTGTCTGCTCGATGTGCCGGGTCGCTGGGTGCGCGTCCCTGGGGAGACCGGGGCGCTGGGGGCGTGTCCCCGGGGGTGCCGGGGAAGCGGGGGGCGTGTCGTCGGGTCGTCGGGGCGTCGAGGTGCGGGCGTCGGGCGGGCGGGTGGCCGTGGAACGGGGCTATGGGCGCGTGGGCGCCGGGCGGGCGGGGGCCGTGGAACGGGGGCGAGCGCGGACCCGCTCGGGCGAACGGGTCCGCCGCACCAAGAGGCGGTCAGTGCCGGGAGGCGATGATCAGGAGCAGGACCAGGACGCCGAGGGCGATCAGGCATCCGGCGCCTCCGGAAGACGATCCCTTGCGGAACTCGACCGTCCCGCCGGGGACGACACGCGGATGACTCCGGCCGTAGTGGGCCTCGATCGCCTTCGCTCCCGTGGATTCGCTTCCCCAGGCGGTCCGGTGGCCGCACTCGCCGCACCGGTACCGGTATCCGTCAGCCATCACTGTCTCCTTCTCGTTCGTGGGTCTCGTTCGTGGGTCTCGTTCGTGGGTGGTGGCCCCGGCCGGGCCGGCGGGTGCCGGGTGCGGCCGGGAAGGTTCCCGTGAGGCAGGGGCCGTACGTCAGTCGTCGGTGGCGGCACCGGCGAGGTGTTCGGCGAGGGCGTGCAGGACGCAGAGGTTCGGGATCCCGGACGCGACGGCGGTCCACACCTGCCAGCGTCCGGCGACGCGGACGGCGACGACACCGTTGCCGGTCTCGATCCGCTGGACCTGCGCCCAGCGCAGAGCCCTCCCGCCCGAGCCGACCTCGTCCCGGGTGAGCCATACGGGACCGAAGGCCAGCCGTGCCCCCCGGCGCAGCGCGGCCAGCGCGTGCGGCAGTTGCGCGTCGACGACGCCTCGGCGGATCGCGGGCCACCACTCCTCCGGCCGGCCGAAGTCGCCGCAGCGCAGCATGATCCGCTCACCGTCGACGTCGACGAGCGACAGGGCACGGGTGACGCCCCGCGAGGAGAGCACCCTGCGCCGGTGCACCACCGTGGTGTCGAAGCGGACGACATGGACCCGACATGCCCGTCCGCCGGCGGCGGCCGTCATCCCGTACTCGTACAGGTCCAGCCGCGCACCCGTGCCCGTGACCGGGCCCCAGACCCGCGGCAGACGACGCGCCCTCGCCACGGAGCCGCCCCCGATCCGCAGCAGGCGACGCACCCGCGCCACCGGCCCGCCGCCGGCCCCCGGCAGGCGAGGCGTGTCCGCGCCGGCGGTCCGCCCGGTCCCGGGTTCGGCGCGCGGCGGACGGTAGGTGACGAGCCGCCTGCCGAGCTGTGCCCGGCCCGCTGCCGCCGAGACCCGCGCGAGCAGCAGCTCCTCTTCGCGTCCGCGGGGGACGGCTTCCCCGCTCACGCCGCGCCCGCCCGCAGGCCGGCGGTGCCGGCGGCGTCCCCGCGCAGGACCGCCCGCCGGGCCAGCGACAGCTCTTCGCCGGGCGCCACCCCCAGGTCGTCGGCGAGGTGGCGGCGGGCACGGTCGTAGACGGCCAGCGCCTCGGCCCGCCGGCCGCCGCACCGCAGCGCGTGCATCAGCGCCGCGGCGACCGGTTCGTTCAGCGGCTCCTCCAGGGCCAGGGCGGACAGGCCGGTGATCGCCTCGTCGTGCCAGCCGAGCCGCATCTGCCACTGCGCCGCCCGCTGCGCCAGGGCGACCCTGCGCCGGGTGAGCCGCAGCCGCTCCGACTCGGCCAGCGGCCCGGGCAGTCCGGCCAACGGCTCACCGCGGAACAGCTCCAGCGCGCGGGCGCACAGCCGCACGGCCTCGGACAGATCACCGGCGCGTGCGGCCTCCCCGGACCGGGCGGCGAGGTCCTCCACGCACAGCACGTCCACCTCGGCCACATCGCGGACCAGTCCGTATCCGTACCGGTCGCGCCGGATCACCGAGTCCGGACGCTCCCCGAGACGCAGTTTCTTGCGCAGCCGGTAGACGTAGACCGGTACGACGTTGCCGTCCGGCATGTCCCTGCCCCACACGGCGTCGAGGAGGTGCCGCCGGCTGACGGAACGCCCCGCGCTCAGCGCCAGCGCCGCCAGCACGGCCTGCTGCCGTACCGGTCCGACGTCCACGGGCCGCCCCGCGAGGCTCGTCCGCAGCGGACCGAGCACCGACACCCGGAGCCGGGGACCGCCGTCGTCCGTCCGCCGTCCGGCGGCGGTCCCCGGCGCCGGTCCGCGCGGGCCCTGTCCGGGGACGACCAGACCGCAGTCGAAGGCGCGCACGATGGCGGCGGCCCGGTCCCGCAGCCCCAGCTTTCCGAGGACACGGCCGACCCGCTCCGCCACCACGTACTCGGGCAGGTCGAGGACGGCGGCGATCTCGGTGTCCGCCAGGCCGCAGCCGAGCGCGCGCAGCACCTCGCGTTCCTGGGCGGTGAGGACCGTACCGCCCGGGGTGCCCCGGGCTGCGATCGTCGTCGGCATGGCGACTCCCTGTTCTCCGGACCGGTCGGCGCACTGGCCCCGGTCGGCCACCTCGATGCCGTCGAGGCTCGCCGCCGTGCGGGAAGTGTGGACAGAGCATGGAACCGGTCATATGTGACCGGTGCCCGCGCTACAGTCCCCACCTGCGGAAAGGCTGACGACTCAGGGGGAAGGCCGGGCATGGTGGCCAGGGGGTTCGGCGCGGTCCTGCGGCGGCTGCGCGAGGAGGCGGGGCTGACGCAGGACGAGTTGGAACGGCGTTCCGGGGTCAGCGTGAGCACCATCCGCGGTCTGGAGACCGGCAAGCGCGGCAACCCGCGGATGACCACGGTGCGGCAGCTGGCCGACGCGCTGGCCCTGCGGAGCGCGGACCGCGAGGAGTTGCTGAGCGCCGCCGTCCCGGGGGACCCGGGCGGTGGTCCGGGCACACCGGGCGACGCGGGACGGCCGGGCGGTGGCACGGGCGCTGCGGACGGCCCGGGATCGCCGGCCGGCGGCGCGGGCACCCCGGGCGTCACTGGTGTACCGGCCGGTGGTGCGAACGCTCCCGACGGCGCGGGTGTGCCGGGCGGCGGCGCCGGCGCTGCGGGCGGCCCGGGTGGTGTAGCGGGGGCGGGGGACGCCCTGGCGGAGGCGGCCGGGGAGCTGGCGAAGGCGGTGGCGGCCCGCTGGCAGCGCGAGGAGGAACACCGGCGGATCCAGGATCCCTTTCCGCTGCCGGTCCGCTGGACGGCTGCCCCCGACACCCTCACCGACCACTGGGCCAACATCCGCCGCCTCCCGCCCGGGGCCGCGAGCGGTCCGCTCGACCTGAGCGGGGATCTGGACGGGATCGCGCGGACCTACCGCAGCATCCCCTCCGGGCGGCTGGTGGTCCTCGGCAGGTCCGGGTCCGGGAAGACGGTCCTGACCCTGCGCTTCGTCCTCGACCACCTGAAGACGCGGAAGCCCGCGGAACCCGTTCCGGTGATCTTCAGCATCGGTGCCTGGAATCCCACGACCCGCACCCTGCGCGACTGGCTGACCGACCAGCTGACGCGCGACCACCCCGGCACGGCCGCCCGGGGGCCCGGCAGGGTGAGCCTGGCCGCCGCGCTGGTCGACTCCGGCCGCGTACTGCCGGTACTGGACGGCTTCGACGAGATGGCCGACGGACTGCGCCGCCCCGCGCTCGAAGCCCTCAACGCCACCACCCTCCCCCTCCTGCTCACCAGCCGCCCCGCCGAGTATGCCGCCGCCGTCGCGGAGACCGACGTGCTGACCTCGGCCGCCTCGGTCGAACTCACCGACCTCACCGTCGACGACCTGGACCACTACCTGCCCCGCACCACCCGCAAGTCCGACCCCGCGGACCCCGGGCGGGGCGCCTGGGACCGTGTGCTGAAGAAGCTGCGCGAGCCGTCACCGGACGGACCGGCGGGCCCGCTGGCCACGGCCCTGGCGACCCCGCTGATGGTCGCGCTCGCCCGCACCGTCTACAGCGACACCCCGCAGTACGATCCGGCCGTCCTGCTCGACACCGAACGGTTCGGCAGCGTGCGCGCGGTGGAGGAGCACCTGCTCGACAGCTTCCTCCCCACCGTCTACCACGCGCCCCGGCCGGACGGGCGGGACTGGAACGCGGACCGGGCCCGGAAGTGGCTCGGCTACCTCGCCCGCCACCTGGCCGAGCTGGAGACCCCCGACCTGGCCTGGTGGCGGCTCGGCCACGGTCTGCGCCGCTCCACCCGCTCCCTGGTCACCGCCCTCGTCACCGGACTGGCCATCGCACTGGTCGACGGCCTGGTCGCCCTCGCCTTCCACGGCTCGCTCGTCGGGGCCCTCCTGGACGGGGCCGTCGTCGGGCTCCTCGCCGGCTTCCTGTTCGGGCTCGTGCACTGGCTGACGTACACGGTCACGGGCAAGGACGTCACGCCGTCGGCCGTACGCCTGCGCATCCGCGGCCGGCCGCCGGCCACCACGTGGACGGCCGGGCCCCGGCTGGTGATCGGCACCCTGGGCGGCGCGTTCTTCGGCCTCTCCTACGGCGGTCTGATCGGTCTGCTGCACGCGTACCTCTGGAGAACCGGCCTCGCGTCCGGGCTGTACCTGGTGCTCGTCGACGCGATCGTCTACGGTCTTGTCTTCGCCGGCGGCACCGGGCTCACCTTCTGCCTCATCGGCCTCCTCGAAACGCCCCTCGACATCGTCTCCGCCGTCAGCCCGCGCAGCGTCCTGAGCACGGACCGCAGGACGACGCTCACCCAACTCGTCGTCTGGACACCCGTGTTCGGAGCGACGGTCGGACTCGGCGCCGGGCTGGTGGTCGACCTGCTGCAAGGGCACCTGGGGCAACTCGTCCTGGACCCGGCAGCCAGTCTCCGGCTCGGCGTCATCAGCGGTCTCGGCGGCGCCCTCGGCTACACCCTGAGCCTGACCGCCTGGGGCCAGTGGTGCGTGCTCACCCGCATCTGGCTGCCGCTGACCGGACACCTGCCCTGGGCGGTCGTCACCTTCCTGGACGACGCCTACCAGCGGGGTGTCCTGCGGCAGGCCGGCGCGGTCCACCAGTTCCGCCACGCCCGTCTGCAGAGCCATCTCGCCCGGGCCCACCGCCGTGGATGAGCCGCCACCGGGCCGGGCTTCGCCGTGATTCCATCGCCGCCGCCCAGCGTCCGAAGCGTCCGGCACCGCGTCCGGCACCACCTCCGACTCCGTGTCCGACTCCGTGCCGTGGGCACCCTCGGCTTCACCTCGGCGGGGCGGGGCCCCGAGTCGGCTCCCAGCGGGGTCTGGTGCCAGTTGCGGATGTTGTCCCGGACCCGGTGTCCCCGTCGGCCCGGCCGAGCACCTGCATCGCGTGGTACATGGTGTTGGGTTCGGGGACGAGGGTCTGCCTGTCGTTGCCGCCCGCGAGGTCGCCGTAGTTGCCGCTGCCGACGAGACCGACACTGCCGGTGCCGAGCGCGTTCATGAACTGCGCCGTCCGGTCGTTGAGGGCGAAGTGCCGGTTGGTGGACGGGGTGTAGACGCCGGCGACGTAGAGGTTGTCCGCCCACAGGTAGACGGACGCGAGGTGGCGGTCGTTCGTGTCCAGCACCCTGACCTGGATGAGGCGCCCCTGCTCGGTCGTCGTCTGGGTGAGGCCGTCGTAATGGGTCGGCAGCCCATAGCTGAGCCGGTGGATGTCGGCGACGAGGTCGTAGTAGCGCTGCGCTGTTCCGTGCCGCCGGTCCGGGCCACCGCGCAGCCGAAGTTGACCGATAGCGCACCCCTGGGCGTATGACGTGCGCCACTCCGACGGGTCCGATTCGCGCCGGGATATCCGGAGGAGTCGGCTCCCGATCGCCGGAGGCACGACGTCCGCCTGGCGGAATCCGCACTCACCCCATGGACAACCGGGAAAGATCCCTCACAGAAAGGACACGGGTCTCTACACCGCCTCCATCAGAGGTGGACCGACCGCGTCCGTACCGCCGTGCCGCACCAGGCCAAGACGCGGCGAACCGGGACGATCACAACGGGCCAATGTCCGGATCGGTCTTGCTGCCGTTCCCGCCCGACACCACACTCGACTGCTGTAAGGCGAATGATCGTTCGGTTTCTCCCGCTGTGAGCGCAGTTCCCAGCCATGCCGTCTTCCGGCATGTACGCACCGGCATCTCGCCGGCGCGTTCCGCTCTTCCCCTACCTCCCGAAGGAGTTCGTCATGTCCCGTGACCAGCAGGACGCCCTGGAGCTTCAGGACCTCGCCCTCGACACGGACCTGGACCTCAGCGACCTGACCGTGACGTCGCTGCGCGACACCGCCGCGCTGCCCGAGAACGGCGCCTCGTGGGGTTCGTGCTCCTGCCAGGCCTCGTCGTCCTGTGCGCAGCCGCAGGAGAACGGACCTGTGGCCCTCTGACCCCGCGCAGGCCCCGGACGGACTGAGGCCCTTCACGTCCGAAGGGCCACAGGTGCCGCCCTGATGCTCCGCCGGTCTCGCCTCCCGCGAGGCCGGCGGGTGCGAAACGGCTCGTGTTCCGGCCGTCCCGTCGATCCCGTCCGCTGCGTCGATCCCGTCCGCCCTCCGAGCCGTACGCCGGGAGCCCCTGTCATGTCGTACCCCGTCCCGCCGGCCGCCCCGGTGCGCGTGCCGCCGCCCGGCCGGGCCGGCCCGTCCGCACCGGTCGCGGCAGACACTCCGGCGGACCCGTACGACGAGGTGGACGGCTGCGGCACGGCGGACCCGTACGACGAGGTGGACCGTTGCGACCCGGCGGAGCCGGCCGACGAGGTGGACGGCTGCGGCGCGGCGGAGCCGTACGAGCGGACGGCGCCGTACGCCCTGGTCCGTACGACCCTGCTCGCGTACTCCGCCGAGACCGCCCCTTCCGCCGCCGTGCGGGCCCTGCTCTCCCGGCTCACCGCCCTGGCCGCCCGGGACGCCGGTCTGCGGACCGTCCTGTGCGACGACCTCTTCGCCGCGCGCGCCGCCCACGACGAGGACTTCCACCGCCAGGTGGTCCTGCCGCTCCGCCGTGCCCTGCACAACGGCCGCGAGCCCCGCCCCGCCCTCCTCGGCCGGCTCGGCACCCTTCCCGGTCGGGTGCCGCGGCTCGCCGAGTGGCTCGCCCTGCGCGAGACGCGCGTCCGGCTGCTCGCCGAGCTGGGCACGGCCGTCCCGCCCGCCCTGGCCGCCGAGCGCGCCGCGCTCACCGACCTCTGCCGCTCCCCCGCCTTCGCCCGCGCCGTCGCCCTGACCAGCGCCGACCTGCTGCGGGCGGTCGGCCGGGCCGGCCGGGACGCGACCGGGCGGCGGGCACGCAAGGAGGAGGCCTCGGTCCTCCGGCACGCCCTGCGGGCCAGTACGAAGACCAGTCCCCTGTCGTGGTTCACGGCCGTCGGGTGGGCGGCCGAGCCGTTCGCCACCACGGCCGGTGCCGCCGCCACGGCCGCCTTCGCGTCCGCGCCCGGTACGGCACCCACCGCCCCCGTCTCCGTCGTCAAGGAGAACCGCACGCTCGTCACCGCGCTCACCGCGGCCCTGCTCGACGAGCCGCGCCGCCGCCGCGCCCTCCCCCACCGGTTGACGAGCACCGCGCGGGTGACCGACGGGCGGGCCCGCTTCGCCCGCGCGGAGGCGCTGTTCGCCGGCGGCCGGTACCTGGTCAGCCAGGAGGACGCGGTCGAGGTGGCCGCCCGCCCCGCGCTGGACACGCTGGCCGCCGCCCTCGCCGACGGTCCGCTGACCCTCGGCGCGCTGACCGCCCGGCTCGCGGCCGGGCTGGGACGCACGGCCGGCGACTCCGCCGTCGCGCAGTTCGTGGACCGGCTCGCCGACTCGGGACTGCTCGTGCCCGCCGAGCCCGTCGACCCGCAGCACCCGGCTGTCCTCCTGGCACTCGCCGACTGGCTGCGCGCCTGGCCCGCGGACGCCGCCCTGGCCGACCGGATCACCCGGCTCGCCCAGGACACACGGCGGTTCCGCGACGCCCCCGCCACCGAGCGCCCCGCCCTGCTCGCCGCCCTGACCGGCCGCTGGCACGAGCTGCTGGCCGACGCCGGCCGGCCCGTCCCGTCCGACGCGGCCCCGCTGACGGTCCTCACCGAGGACGTCGTCGTCCCCGCCCCCCTGTCCCCACACCGCCCGTCGGCCGCACCGGACCCGGACGGACACCCGTCCGCCGCAACGGACTTGGACGAACACCCGCCGGCCGTACCGGACCCACACGGACACCCGTTCCCCGCACCGGATCCGCACGGGCACCCGTCCGCCACACCGGACCCGCTCAACCACCCATTCCTCGCACCGCACTTGGACGGACGCCCGCCGGCCGCGCCGGGCGCCGGCGGACGCGCGCCGGGAGTGCCGTACGAGGACCGGCCCGCCGGGTTCGAGCCGCTCACTCCGGCCGATCGCACCGCGCTCACCGAACTCACCGCGCTGGCCGAGCTGTTCGACCTCGGACACGTGATGAGCCGGGTCGCCCGGGACCGCTTCGTCGCCCGGTACGGAGTGGGCGGCGTCTGCCGTGACCCGTGGGACTTCGGCGCCGACACCGCCGCCGCCTGGGAGGAGTCCGGCCGCCATATGGCCCGGCGGTCCGACGACCCCGAGCTGCCTGCCGGACTGACCGGACTGGCGCGACTGCGCGAAGAGTTCGCCGTACTGGCGCGAGAGGCGGCGGGGCCGGACGGACAGGGCGTCCCCGAGATCGTCCTGCCGGCCGGGCCCGTCCGCGCCCTCGCCGCCCGGCTGCCCGACTGGACGGCCGCCCGGCCGCTCAGCTACTCCTGCTTCGTCCAACGGGCGCACGAAGCGAGCCTGTTGTGCGTCAACCACGTCTACGGCGGCTGGGGCCGGTTCACCAGCCGCTTCCTCGACGCCCTGCCGGCGAGCGCCGCGGCCGCGGTCGGCGAGCGCGTCCGGCGCGGCCTCATGGGCGCGCGGGCGGCGCAGATCCGGCCGGTGGGCGGGTTCAACGCGAACCTGCACCCGCTGCTGCTCGCCGAGGAGATCGGCCCCGACCGCGGCCGGACGGCCCTCGCCGAGGCCGACCTCGATCTCGTCCACGACCCGGCCTCCGACCGGCTGCGGTTCCGGGTACGGGCGACCGGCGACCTGCTGGACGTGCTCTACCTGGGCTTCCTCGCCCCGGTCATGCTGCCGCAGCGGCTCGCGCCGTACCTCTGCGACCACCCGGCGGGCGTGGTGGACTTCCGCCCGCTGCTGCCCCGGCACGTCCTGGCCGCGCCGGGCGGCCAGGTGGTCCGTACGGCACGGCTGCGCCACCGCCATCTGGTGCTGGCGCGGCGCCGCTGGCACCTCGGCCCGGGCGCGCTGGACGCGCTGCGCGCGGACCTCGCCGCGGAGGAGCGGGAGGTGCCGGCCGCCGCGCGGGAGCATGCCGTGCCGGCCGCCGCCGTGGCCCGCTGGCGGGCTCTGCTGGACCTGCCGGAACAGCTGTTCGTGCACCCGGTGCCGCGGCCCCCGGCCGGACGCGCCGTCGACGACTTCGTCGCACGGCTGCGGGCGCCCAAGCCACAGGCGCTCGACCTGGGCAACGCGCTGCACCTGCGCTGCCTGGGCACCTGGCTGGCGCGCCACCCCGAGGGCGTCGTCCTGGAGGAGGCCCTGCCCGCCTTCGGCGGCCGGGACCGGCCCGCCCATGCCGTCGAGTCCGTCGTCGAGACGTACCGCCCGGCCCGCCGCCGTACCGCGGGCCGGGCCGCCACCGAGCCCGTCCCCCGCACAGGAGGCACCCGATGAACGCCCCGGCCGGCCCCGACCGCGCCGCCGCCCCCGCCGGCCCGGTGGCGCCCGGCTCCGCCGGGGCCCTCGACGTGGTGCTGTACGACTACCGCGAGGACAAGGCCCCGCTGCTGCGCGAGGTGGTGCTGCCGCTGGCCCGCGGGGCCACCGCCGACGGGCTGACCGCGCACGTCGAGCGCCACTGGCTGTACGGCCCGCACGTGCGGCTCCGGCTGCGCGGGACGCCCGGCCCGGTCGCCGCCGTCGCCGAGCGCGCCGCGGCCACCCTGCGGAGCCGGACCGCCGGCCGTCCCCCGGCCACCCGCGTCACCGAGGCCGAACTCCTCGCCCGGGCCGCGGTGGCCGGCCGCGCCGAGCTGATCGCCCCGCCGTACGGTCCGCTGGTACCGGACGGCACGGTCCGCGTCGAACCGGTCGACCAGTCGTCCCTGCGCGCCCTGATCGGGCCCGACGGGGTCCGGCTCCGCGACGACCTGCTGGCGCTGGGGCTGCCGGCGCTGGAGAGCGGGTGCGCGTTCCTGGGCGGGCACGGCGACGCGCCCGCCGCCCGGGTGCAGCTCGCGGTCGCTGCGCTGGCCGCGCACGCCGCGGCGCATCCGGAGGGGCTGATCGGCGGCCATTATTCGTTCGTCTCGCACCTGGAGGACTTCCTGGTGTACGAGGACGAGGGCGGGCGGCTGCGGGCGGCCTTCGAGCGCCGGTGGGAGGCCACGGGGCCGGCCGTCACCTCCCTGGTCGGGCGGATCGCGGACGGCGGGGCGGCCGGCTGGGAGCGCGCCTGGGCCGACTGGTCCGCCGAGGCGTGGCGCGTCACGGAGGGACGGCTGGCCGCGGGCGCGGACCTCGCCGGGGACCCGCGCGAGTACCGGGACCGGACGGCGGCGCTCGGCGACCCGGCGGTGGCCGAACGCTGGGACCGGGACGCACGCACCCGGTACAGCGAGTTCCACCGCCGGCTGCGCCGCTCGGACCCGCGGGGCACGATGTGGAGCCGGCCCGACTATCTGATCTACCGGGCCTGTACGAACGCGCTCTACCGGCTGTTCGCGATCTGCGACGTACGGCCCGTGGAGCGTTACCTCGCCGCGCACCTGCTCGTGCGCGCGGTGCCGGAGCTCACCGGGCACACCTGGCAGGCCCGCGTCGACGAGGTGATCGCAAGCGTGGAGGGTCCGGCATGACGACCGCTCCCGCCGCGGCGGGCCCGCCGGACAGCCCGCCGGACCACCCCGTCCCGGGCCTGGAGCCCGCGCCGCCGGCACCCGAACCCGCCCCTGCCGCCGGACCCTTGCCGGGACCGGGGCCGGTACAACGGCTGCGGCTGCGGCCCGGCGTGACCGTCACCCCGCTGCTCGCGGGCCTGCACCTGCGCGGCCGTGGCGTCGGCGTCACTTTGGAGGGCAGCCGCGCGCTGCCGGCCCTGTGGCGGCTGCTCGCCGACCGGTTCACCACGGAGCCGACCGGTGCGGACCCGCTCACCACGGAGACGCCCGGTTCCGACCGGCTCACCATGGAGACGCCCGGTGCGGACCCGCTCACCACGGAGTCGTCCGGTTCCGATCGGCTCACCCCTGAGCCGCCCGGAACCGACCGGCTCACCACGAAGTCGCCCGGTACGGACCCGCTCCCCGTGGAGCACCCGGTGGGCGGCGCCGGCACCCGGGCCGAGGGCGCCACGGGTGATCCGGTCGACCCTCGGGTGGAGGCCGCGCTCGCCACGCTGACGGCCCGGCTGCGCGAGCACGACCTGCTGGTCGAGTATCCGGACGGCGCCGAACTCCCGCCCTGGCCCGGTGCGTCGGCCGCCCACCCGGCGCAGGCGGTCGACGCGATCCGGACCGCGCGGCCGGTCGTCGCCACACCGGACCCGCGGGGCCCGCTCGCCGTGAGCCTCGTCCAGGCGCTCCGCCGTTCCGGGGCGGCGCCTCGGGTCACCACCGACCGCCGACTGCCCCCGGACCAGGCCGTGGTCACCGCCGACGCGCCGTCCGGAGCCGTGGCGCTGGCCTTGTCCTGCGCAGCCGACGGCGGCTTCGTCACCGAGCCCGGGCCCGCGCGACGCGCCCGCCGCGACGCCGCCGCCATCGCCGCCCGCCTCGGCACCGACGACACGGCCGGGGCCGGCACGGCCACCGACGCCGTCACCGGAACCGGCACCACGCCGTCCCGGACGTCCGCCGGTGCGGGGGCGCCACGGCGGGCGGCCGCCGGGGCGGAGGGGCCGTCGCGCACGCAGGCCGCGCTGCTCGCCGGCGCGGCGGCCGGACGGCTGCTCGCGGCCGTCGCCGGCCTGCCCGATCCCGCCGGGTCCGAGGACGCCTCCCGCACGGCGGCGGCCCGGCATCCGGCCGTCCTGATCGCCCGGACCGACCCGCCGGAAGCGACGTACCACCCGTGGGCCGGGGCCCCGCGCGCCGCCCGCCGACGGCCGGACGCCCCGCCCGCCCCGGACCTCGCGGAGGCCCTGCGCCGGGTCACGGAGCTGGGCGACCCGCGTCTCGGCGTGCTCGACGCACCGCTGCCCGCGGACCTGCCGCAGCTCCCCGCGTCGCTCGTGGCGTGCCGGACCCCGGCGGGGCTGCTGGTCTCCGGGGCGGTACGGGCGGACCTCGCCCGGCTGGACGCGGCCTGCCGGGCTGCCGAACTCGCCCTGGGCGACGGCCCGTCGGCGCCGGTCGTCGGAGCGGACCCCGACCACGCCCACGGCCGGGCGCTGCGCCGCGCCGTCCTGGCCGGCATGAATCGGGAAGCCGCACAGCCCGCGCCGAAGGCGGGACCGGCCGCCGCGAACGGCGTCGCGGACGACGCCTGGCGCACCCACCCGCAGGCCCGCCACTGGTGGACCGTGCTGACCGAACGCATGGGCCGTGCCGCCGAGTTGTCGGTCCGGCGGCTCGGTGCCGAAGACGTCCACGCGGCCGTCGTCCGGGTCCGGCCGGCCGGTGGAGGTGCCGGCGCCGGCCACGGCACGGTGAGCCGGGCCGTCGAGGCCACCGCGGCCGACGCCGTGGCTCTCGCCGCGCTGGACGCGGTCACCCGCGTGATGGCGGCGGAGCACGTGCCGGGCGCCGCGCGGCACACCGCGCTCAGCGGCGCCGCGGCCCCGCTCGCCGCGGCCGGTGCCGAGCCGGCCGGCTGGGCGGACGAGGGCTGGGCCGATGTCTGGCTGGCCGGGATCGCCGCCCGGGAGCCGGCCCTGCGTGCCGCGCTGCGCCGCCTGACGGGCGTGTGCCCCCCACCGTGGCGGGACACCGGCCGCTCGCCTCTCGCCGAGGCGCTGCGCGCGTCCGGGTTCACGGTCCTCACCGGAACCGGAGGTCCGCGATGAACGCCCCGGACGCGTACGGCCTCCCCGTCCCGGTCCTCGATCCGGCGGCGGCGCTCACGACCGTCCGCGGATCCGCCGTGGTGCGGCTGACGGAGTGGGACCTCGCGCTGGCCGAGCGGCTCAGCAGGCACGCCCTGGCGCACCCGGTGCGGTTCGTGCCGGTGCGCGAGGACGGGGCGCTGACCGTGATCGGGCCCGTACTGCACCCCGGGGCGCGGGCCTGCGTCGCCTGTGCGGAGCACCAGCGGCTGGCCACGGCGGGCGGCCGGGTGCCGTGGCACAGCCCGCGGCTGGCACTCGGCGGCACCGGGACCCCGCCGCTGGCCGAAGCGGCACTGCGGCTCGCGGCGGACCTGCTGGCGGCCGGCCCACCCGGGACCGGCCCGCGCGCAACCGACCCGTCCGGGGCCGCCCCCCTGGCGTCCGGTCCCGGCGCGCCCGGTCCCGGCACGGCCGGCCCGTCCGGGGGCGAGGACCGGGCCGTCGTCCACGTCCTCCACGGTGACCGGTACACCTGGTCCAGCCACCGTGTCCGGCCGGTCGGGGGCTGCCCGGTGTGCCGGTCGCTGCCGGACGACTCGCCCGCGGGCGCCCGGTTGCCGGCCGGTCCCCGGCCGCTGCCCGACCCGTCGGTGCTGCGCGCCCCCAACACCCGCACCACACCTGTCCAGTTGCGGGAGGCGTTGCACGACGAGCGGTTCGGACCGGTGCGCCGGCTCTTCCGGTCCGAGGACTCCGCGTTCGCGCTGACCACGGCCTGGGTGACGGACGGCCGCTCGGTGGACGACGGAGGGTACGGCCGGTCGGGCGACTTCGAGTCCAGCGAACGGATCGCCCTGTTCGAGAGCGTGGAGCGGTTCGCCGGGATGCGGCCCCTCGGCCGCCGTACCGTGCTGCGCGCCTCGTACGCCGATCTCGTCGCCGCGGGCGGGTACGCCGTGCTGGACCCCGTCCGGCTCGGCCTGCCGGACCCCGAGTTCGCCGGCCATCCCGCGCGGCGGACCGTGCCGTACGCGCAGGATCTCGCGCTCGACTGGGTGTACGGCTGGTCGCTCACCGAGCGCCGCGCGCTGGCGGTGCCGGAGCACGTGGCGTACTGGGACGTGCCGGGCCCGGACCGGCCCCGGGTGGTGTACGAGTCCTCCAACGGCTGCGGACTGGGCAACAGTCCCCAGGAGGCCGCGCTGTACGGGCTGTTCGAGGTCGCCGAACGCGACGCCTTCCTGATGGCCTGGTACGCGCGCACCCCGCTGCCCCGCGTCGCGGTCCCCGCCGACGACCCCGAGGTCACCGCCCTCGCCGACCGCGCCGCACTGCTGCGCTACCGCCTGACCCTGCTGGACGCGACCAACGACCTGGGCGTCCCGGTGGTGATCTCGCTCTGCCGTTACGAGGGCACGCATCCCGGCGCGCCCCGCGCGTTCCTGGCCGCCGGGGCCCACCACGATCCCCGGGTGGCGATCCGGTCGGCGGTGGCGGAGGTGGTCACCAACGTGCAGGAGGCCGCGCGCCGTTCGGCCTCGGGAGGCCCCCGGGACCCGGAGCGGCTGCGGCCGATGCTGGACCGCCCCGAGCTGGTGCTGGACCTCGACGACCACGTCGGGCTCAACACGCTGCCCGAGGCGCAGCCCCGGCTGGACTTCCTGTCCGCCGGTCCCGCGGAGGTGCCGTGGCACGAGAGGTGGCCGGGGGCGCCCGAGCCGGTGACCGACCTGACCCGGCTGCTGGACCGCACCGTCGCTCGGCTGGCCGCCGAGGGCCTGGAGGTCGTCGCGGTCACCCAGGACGAGCCCGGCGTACGCGACCGACTGGGCCTGCACTGCGCCAAGGTGATCGTCCCCGGCACGCTGCCGATGACCTTCGGGCACGTCAACCGCCGTACCGCCGGACTGGAGCGGCTGCTGGCGGTGCCCCACCGGCTGGGCCGCGCCGGCCGGCCGCCGCGCCGCGACGAACTGCCCCTGCACCCCCACCCCTTCCCGTGAGGACGCGATGACGACCGCCCGCCACCGCCCCCGCCCGGCCACCGCCGGGGCCGCGCCCGAGGACTCCGCGCTCCCCTGGCACAGCCTCCACCTCGCGCTGCACACCGGCGGCGCGGGGACGGACGCGTTCGTCACCGAGGACCTCGCCCCGCTGATGGACGCACTGACCGCCGGTCCGGGCGCCGCCTGGTTCTTCATCCGCTACGGCGAGGGCGGCCCCCATCTGCGCATCCGCTTCCGGGGTCCGCTGCCCGCGGCTGCGGTGGCCGGACTGCCGGCGCGGCTCGCGGAGTTGGCGGCGGTCCGGCCGGCGGAGTTCACCGGCCCCTGGCCGCCGCGGCACGGCGAGGTGCGCGAGGTGCCCTACGTCCCGGAGACCGAGCGGTACGGGGGCCCCGCTGCGCTGCCCCTCGCCGAGGAGCTGTTCGCCCACTCCACCCGGGCGGCCGTCGAGGCTCTGCGCGCGACCCCGGACCGTGCCGCCCGGCTCCCGCTCGCCCTCGACCTCGCGCAGGCCACCGCCCACGCGCTCGGCCTGGACGAACTGCGGGCCGCGGGCTGGCTGCGCCGGCACGCCGCCTCCTGGCGCTGGATCACCGAGGTGGAACCGCTGCCCGGGGCCGCCGTCCACTCCCGGGTGAACTCGGTGTTCGCCGCCCAGCGGCCGGGCCTGGTACGGCGGGCCGCGGCCGTGCGCACCGGCCTGGACACGGGCACGGCCGCGCCGTGGCTCGCGGAGTGGGTGCGCCGGGTCGGTGCCGCGGACGACCGGTTGCGGGACGCCGTGCCCGCCGGGCAGGACGCCCGGCTGCCCTGGGTGTGGGCCTCCCAACTGCACATGCTGTTCAACCGGCTCGGTGTGACGCCCGACGAGGAACGGGCCGTGTGCCACCTCGCGGCCCGCACCCTGCTGGAGACCGAGGACGACCCGGGATTCTTCCCCACCGGGCACCGCGCGGCCGACTACCAGTACCTGGAGCGCAGCAAGTTCCGCATCGGGCGGGCCGAGGACACCGCGCTGCGCGACCTGTCGCCGCCGCCGGCCCCCTCGGCGGCCCGGCTGGCGGCCGAACGCCCTTTGCCCGCGGCCGCGTTGCCGGAGCTGTCGTTCGCCGAGACACTGCGCCGGCGCGTCTCCGTGCGCGGACCGCTGCGCGGGCCGCTGGACGCGGAGACCCTGGGCGGGGTGCTGTGGTCCGCGTACGCCCAGAGCCACACGACCCACCGGCCCCTCACCGATGGCACCGTACGCACCCTGCGGCACCGCCCGTACCCCAGCGCCGGCGCCCTCTACAGCGTGCGGGTGCGCCTGGTGGCGCTGGACGTCGCGGGGCTGGCCGCGGGCACGTACCACTGTGTGCCGGAGCGCCGCGCCCTGCTCCCGATCGGCCCGGCGCCGGCCGTCGCCGACTTGAAGGCGCTGTCGTCGTACCTCTCGCGGCCGGCGGACGACCCGGACGCGGTGGGCATCGACGAGGCCCCGGCGGTGCTCGCGGTCCATCTCGACCTCGGTCTGCTGCGCGGTCGCTACGGCCTGCGGGCGCTGCGGCTGGGCCTGCTGGAGGCCGGCCACCTCGCGCAGAACCTGCTGCTCACCTCGGCGGCTTTCGGCCTGTCCACCGTCCCGCTGGGCGGCCTCCACGACGACCTGGCCCACGAAGTCCTCGGCCTCGACGGCCTGGACGAGCCGGTCCAGTACCTCCTCCCACTGGGCCGCCCAGCATCCTGACGACGAGCACCGGCCACAGACTGTCCGTAAGGGCCCTGTCCGGAACCTGATGTCTGATTCCCGCCAGCACCGGTGCCGGGCGCCGCGCAGTCTGTGTGCATGACGACAGTGACGTATCAGCCGGCCGCCATCCCTCCACACGTTCTGGAGGAGCTGCGGCGGGGCGACGACGCCGGTGTGGTCCCCCGTCCTTACGTGTACGACATGGACGGAGCGCCCTTGCGCTGCTGCCTGCGCCGCAGCCGTGCCGGTGAGCGCATCTCGCTGGTGTCGTACGCCCCGCTGCGCCGGTGGGCCGCACAGACGGGCGCCGACCCGGGGGCCTACGACGAGGTGGGTCCGGTCTTCATCCACACCGGCCGCTGCCAGGGCCCGGATCCGGCGGGCGGCTATCCGTTCGCGGAGACGGGGGCGCTGCGCGTCTTCCGCCGCTACAGCGGTGACGGCAGGATCCTGGGGGGCGCGGTCGTGCGGTTGCCCAAGGAGCCGCGGCAGGCCCAGCTCACCGTGGACCAGGCGCTGGACGCGGCCTTCGCCGACCCCGCGGTCGCGCTCGTGCACGTGCGGGCGGTGGAGTTCGGCTGCTTCCAGTACGAGGTGCGCAGGCCCGGCCCGCCGGCCCGGCCCGGGTCCGCGGCGCCTCGGTCCGCCGGCCGCGGCCACGCTCCGGCGGCCGCCGCGCGCACGGTCGCCTCGTAGCGGTCTCGCCGCCGCCCGCGGGTCCTCCGCCCGGGAGACACCTCGGCCACCCGGCCGGTCCGCACCGTCGCGTCACGCCTTCGTGGGGCCGCTGTCCCCGGGGTGGGCGAGGTCGTAGGGCCTCGGATAGGGCGCCGGGTGGTAGGGCGCGTAGCGGGCCTCGGTCGTGGGATCGGCCTGGTGGGCGCGGGAGTTGAGGGCGCCGGGCGCGGTGTCCCAGTGGCCCGTGTCCAGGCGGTGCTCCAGGGTGTGCAGGGCGGCGAGCGTCTCGCCCGTGGTGAAGGCGCAGTGTCCGGGGCCGTCGACGTAGGCCTGGCCGAGCAGCGGGCCCGCGCCCGCTGCGGTGGCGGCCCGCCGGTAGGCGCTCTCGGACGGCACCGGGATGAGCGCGTCGCCGGTGGTGTGGATGTCGAGTTGGGGGTGGGTCAGCCGGCCGGTGAAGACGCTGGTGCGCCGCATCCACCGTACGGCCGGGGTGTCGGCGGAGATCCGGGGTGCCCGGTGGAGACGCGCGAGGTCGCCGCGCAGGGACAGGTCCGCCTCCTTGTACAGCTCGGTGACCTCCTTGTACAAGGGCGAGCGGCGGAGCATGGCCATGTAGTCGACGCCCGTGTTCCAGGAGGGGTTGCCGCCGGCCCGGCTCTCGGCCTCCTGCCGCCAGCTGAAGGCGGGGACCTGGAGGAGACCTCGTACGGCTTGGTACTGGTTGGCCTGCTGGGCGTCCCAGTCGGCCGGCCGCGGCTTGGTCTGCGCGGCGTCGTTGTGGACGGGGATGTCGTGCAGGGCGGCGGCGAGCGCGATGCGGGCCCGGCCTTCGGGAGTCCGCTGGGCGGCGTCGGTATGCGCGGTGAGCGCGTCGGCGGCGTTCCGCGCGGCCGGCTGGTCGGCGAAGCCGGTGAGCGGGATGCCGGAGCCGGGTGCCAACAGCGTCTTCAGCGCGAACACCGGGTCGAGTGTGCTGTTCCAGTTGGCGACGCCGCCCTGGACGAGCCCGCACATCGACAGCGAGCCGTCGAAGCGGTCGGCGTGCCGCTCGGCGAGCGTCGTCGTGACCAGTCCACCGTAGGAGGTGCCCCAGGCCAGGGTCCGCCGTGCCGGGCCGAACTTCTCCGTGAACAGGTCGAGCGTGGCGAGCTGGTCGGGTACGGCGTCTGTCACGGCCCAGCCGTTCGTCGCGTACGAGGAGCCGAGGAGCGCGTAGCCCTCGCCGAGCAGCTTGTCGCGGGTGTCCGGGGCGGGCGCGTTCTCGGCGGGGTTGGACCAGCCGACGGCGCGGTAGCCGTGGCTGTAGAGGAGGACGGTGCCATTCCAGGCGGCGGGCACGTCCATCAGGTACGCGGCGCCGGAGGGGAGCCGGCCCGTGAGGTGGCTGTCGGTGGCGGCCCGCGCGGGCAGGGCGGGCAGGGCGGCGGCCGCGCTCAGGATCAGGGTCAGTACGGCGGTGCGGGTGCGGGTCCTCAACGGGGTGTCCCTTCGGGGGCGGGGGCGGCGGTGCGGTGCGTGGTGGGGTCCAGAGCGGCGGTGCGTGTCTCGCGCAGGCGCCATACGGCCAGTGCGGTGACCGCGGCGCCGCCGCACAGCAGCAGGGCGACGGGCGTGCCGCTGCCGCCGGAGGAGGCGACGAGGCTGCCGGCGATCAGCGGTGAGAACCCGGCGCCGGCCAGGGTGGCGGCCTGGTAGCCGAGGGAGGCGCCGGTGTAGCGGACGCGGGTGCCGAACAGCTCGGTGAGCAGGGCGCCGAGCGGTCCGTACATCGTGGACTGGGCGAGGCCGTGGCCAAGGACGAGGGCGAGGATCAGCAGGCCCGGGGAGCCGGAGTCCACCAGGGCGAGCACGGGGAAGGCGAGGGCGGCCGAGGCGATGGCGCCGGCGAGGATCACGGGGCGGCGGCCCACCCGGTCGGACAGCGCGGAGGCGGCGGGCAGCACGAGCAGCGCCACGCAGGAGGCCACGGTCACGGCGCCGAGCACCTGCGGCCGGGCGTAGCCGTGGTCGACCGCGTAGGAGATCATGAAGCCGGTCAGCAGCGACTGGGCCGTGAAGGCCCCGATGCCGGCGCAGGCGGCGAGCAGCACGGGTCCCGGCCGGCGCAGCACCTCCACGAGCGGCGGCCGTGCCGCCGGTTCCCGGCGCGCCCGTGCGAACAGCGGGCTCTCCGCGATCTTGCGGCGTACGAACAGGCCGGTGGCCGGCAGGACGATGCTCAGCAGGAAGGGCACGCGCCAGCCCCAGGCGCGGAACTGGTCGTCGGGCAGCGCGGAGACCAGGGTGACGGTGCCGGCGGAGAGCACGGAGCCGAGCGGGGCGCCGAGCTGGGTGAGGCCGGACCACAGTCCGCGGCGCGGACTGCGGGTGTGTTCGGCGTGTTCGACGACCATCAGGGTGGCGCCGCCCCACTCGCCGCCGATCGCGATGCCCTGGACGACGCGCAGGGCGATCAGCAGCGTGGGCGCCCACACGCCGATCGTGCCGTACGTCGGCAGCACGCCGATGAGGAAGCTGCCGCAGCCCATCACGGTCATGGTCAGCAGCATCATCGACTTGCGGCCGAGCCGGTCGCCGAAGTGGCCGAAGACGATGCCGCCCAGTGGGCGGGCGACATAGCCCGCGGCGAAGGTGCCGAAGGCCGCGAGGGTGCCGGCCGCGGGGTCGGCGGCGGGGAAGAACAGGTCGCCGAAGACGAGCGCGGCGACGGTGCCGTAGACGAGGAAGTCGTAGAACTCGACGGCCGTGCCGAGCAGTCCGGACAGTGCGACGCGACGCAACTGCCTTGGGTCCGGCGGTGGTTGGGGAGGGGAGGGTTGTCCGGCGGAGGAGGGGGATGGCTGCACGAGGCGCTCCCTGATGCCGTGGCTCGGGGCGCCGGCGGGGGACCGCGCCGGCACCCCGGTGAAGCTAGGCACTAACGCGACGGCCGTCAATCATCTGCACGACATCGACCTCTCCCCCGCCGCCTGGATCCGGTCAGCCGAGGCCGCCCTCCGTCAGCCGCAGCAGCAGCGCGTGCAGCGTCTCCCGTTCGGCCGGCGTGAGCGGCCCCAGCAGCTCGTTCGTCACGCGCTGGGCCGCCTCGTCGGTGTCGCGCAGGAAGGCGCGACCGGCCTCGGCCAGGACGACGATCCGGCTGCGCCGGTCGTCGGGGGCGGGGCGGCGCTCGACGAAGCCCGGTTTCTCCAGGTCGTCGACCAGGCCGACGATCGCGCTCGGGTCGTAGCCGAGCCGCGCGCTCAGTTCGCGCTGGAGGGCGCCGCCGGAGGTGGCGAGGAAGCGCAGCACGGCGTAGTGGCGCAGGCGCAGCCCCGATTCCTGGAGGGAGGCGTTGAACAGCTGCCCGGAGCGCAGGCCCAGGCGGTACAGGAGGTAGCCCGTATCGGCGCGCAGTGCGCGCATCCACGGCTCGTGCGCGTCGATCGGAGCGGGGTTCGTGGCGTGCTGCTCGCGGGCGATGGCGGACTCCCTGGTCAAGGCCCCGCGCGGGGGCGTTCTGCGTACCGCCCCAGATTGTCGCATCGACCGGTTAGCCACAACTATTGACCTCGCCAACTATTGCTCTTAGCTTCGATTGCGAACCGCACCCAGTGCGTCTCGCAGGCGCACCCCCTTCCGAAGGGACTCGCTCGTGCCCAGCATTGATCTGACCGGCAAGGTCGCCGTGGTCACCGGCGGCGGCCGGGGACTCGGCCTCGCCTACGCCCGCGCCCTGGCCGCCCACGGCGCCTCCGTGGTCGTCAACGACATCGACGGGGCCGTGGCCGAGGCGGCCGCGAAGTCCCTCACCGAGGCCGGCGGGACCGCCGTCGCCGAGCCGGCCGCCGTCGGCACCGCGCAGGCCGCGGACCGGTTGGTCGCCCGCGCGGTCGAGACGTTCGGGCGACTGGACGTGCTCGTCACCAACGCCGGCATCCTGCGCGACAAGGTCCTGTGGAAGATGACCGACGACGACTTCGACGCCGTGGTCACCACACATCTGAGGGGAACCTTCACCTGCGCCCGCGCCGCCGCCGTGCGGATGCGCGAGCAGGGCGAGGGCGGCACCCTGGTCCTGGTCGGCTCCCCGGCCGGCCAGCGCGGCAACTTCGGACAGACCAACTACGCCGCCGCCAAGGCCGGGATCGTCGCCATGGCCCGCACCTGGTCGCTGGAACTGGCCCGCGCCGGCATCACCGTCAACGCGATCGTGCCGGTCGCCGCCACCGCGATGACCGAGACCATCCCCGCCTTCGCCCCGTACGTCGGGGCGATGAGGAACGGCGAGCCGCTGCCGGACTTCCTGCGCAAGGGCGAGGGCTTCGGCACCCCCGAGGACTGCGCGGCCCTCGTGCCCTTCCTCGCCTCGGACGCCGCCCGCGGCATCACCGGCCAGGCCATCGGCATCGGCGGCGACAAGGTGACGCTCTGGTCGCACCCGCGGGAGATCCGGGCCGCCTACGCCGACGGCGGCTGGACCGCCGAGGCCCTGGCCGGCGTCTGGCACACCTCCGTCGGCGCCGAGCCCGAGACGGCCGGCATCCCGGCGCCGAAGCTGCCGGAGGCGTGATGGCCCCCGCCATGAACCTCGACGGACTCGTCGCGATCGACGTCCACACCCACGCGGAGGTCTCCTCGCGCGGCCACTCCTCGCTGGACGACGGCCTGCACGCCGCCTCCTCCGCCTACTTCAAGGTCGAGGGCGAACGGAAGCCGACCCTCACGCAGACGGCCGCCTACTACCGCGAGCGGAACATGGCCGCCGTGATCTTCACGGTGGACGCCGAGTCCGCGACCGGCACCGAGCCGGTGCCCAACGAGGAGGTCGCCGAAGCGGCCGCCGCCCACGCCGACGTGCTCATCCCCTTCGCCTCGATCGATCCCTACCGGGGCCGGGCGGGGGTACGGCAGGCCCGGCGCCTGGTCGCGGAGTACGGCGTGAAGGGCTTCAAGTTCCACCCCAGCATCCAGGGCTTCTTCCCCAACGACCGCGCGCTGGCGTACGGCCTGTACGAGGTGATCGAGGAGACGGGCACCATCGCGCTGTTCCACACCGGGCAGACCGGCATCGGCGCCGGCGTCCCCGGCGGGGGCGGCATCCGGCTGAAGTACTCCAACCCCCTGTACGTCGACGACGTCGCCGCCGACTTCCCGCACCTGAAGATCATCCTGGCGCACCCGTCGTTCCCCTGGCAGGACGAGGCTCTCGCCGTCGCCACGCACAAGCCGGGCGTGCACATCGACCTGTCCGGCTGGTCGCCGAAGTACTTCCCGCCGCAGCTCGTGCGGTACGCCAACTCGCTGCTGCAGGACAAGGTGCTGTTCGGTTCGGACTTCCCCGTCCTCACCCCCGACCGCTGGCTCGCCGACTTCCGAGAGCTGCCGGTCAAGGACGAGGTGCGGCCGAAGATCCTCAAGGAGAACGCCGCCCGGCTGCTCGGGCTGATGACACCGTGAAGGGGCGCGACGATGCGCAACGAGGGACTGGGGTCGTGGCCCGTGCGCCGGGCCCGCAAGACCCCCCACCGCACCGCCCTGCTCCACGACGGGCGGCCGACCGACTACCTCACCCTGTACGCCCGCACCACCCGCCTCGCCCACGCCCTGCGCGCCCGGGGCGTACGGCGCGGTGACCGCATCGCCTATCTCGGCCCGAACCACCCCTCCTTCCTGGAGACCCTGTTCGCGGCGGGCATGCTCGGCGCGGTCTTCGTGCCGCTCAACACCCGTCTCGCCGGGCCCGAGATCGCCTACCAGCTCACGGACTGCGGGGCCGCGGTCCTGGTCCACGGGCCCGGGTACGCGGAACTCGTGGACGGACTGCCGGCCGGCACCGGCCTGCGGACCCGTGTCGAGGTCGGCACCGCGTACGAGACGGCGCTCGCCGAGGCCCCCGAGGACCCGATCGACGAACCGGTCGGTCCCGACGACGTCTGCCTCATCATGTACACCTCCGGGACGACCGGCCGTCCCAAGGGCGCCGTGCTCACCCACGGCAACCTCACCTGGAACGCGGTCAACGTCCTCGTCGACCACGATCTGATCGCCGCGGAACGCGCCCTGGTCTGCGCGCCGCTGTTCCACACCGCCGCCCTGAACATGCTCACCCTGCCGGTCCTGCTCAAGGGCGGCACCTGCGTCCTGGTCGAGTCCTTCGACCCGGCCGCCGTCCTCGGCCTGGTCGAACGGCACCGGATCACCTTCATGTTCGGGGTGCCGACGATGTTCGACCTGATGGCCCGGCACCCGCGCTGGGCGGAGGCGGACCTGTCCTCGCTGCGGATCCTGACGTGCGGCGGTTCGCCGGTGCCGGCCCCGCTGATCGCGGCGTACCAGGAGCGCGGGCTCACCTTCCTCCAGGGCTACGGCATGACCGAGGCCGCGCCCGGCACGCTGTTCCTGGACGCCGAGCACGCGGTCGGCAAGGCGGGCTCGGCCGGGGTGCCGCACTTCTTCAGCGACGCCCGGGTGGTACGGCCGGACCTCACCCCGGTCGGCGTCGGCGAGACCGGCGAGGTCGTCGTGCGCGGGCCGCACGTCATGCCCGGCTACTGGGGGCTGCCCGAGGAGACGGCCGCCGCCTTCGCCGACGGCTGGTTCCGCAGCGGGGACGCGGCGCGCGTCGACGAGGACGGCTACGTCTACATCGTCGACCGCATCAAGGACATGATCATCTCCGGTGGGGAGAACGTCTACCCGGCCGAGATCGAGGAACTGCTCCTGTCCCACCCGGACATCGTCGAGTGCGCGGTCATCGGCGTACCGGACGACAAGTGGGGCGAGGTGCCGCGCGCGGTCGTCGTGCCCCGCGAGGGCGCCTCGCCCGACCCGGCCGGCATCCTCGCGTCCCTGGCCGGACGCCTCGCCAAGTACAAGATCCCGAAGTCGCTGGTGGTCGCGGACGAACTCCCGCGCACCGCCTCCGGAAAGCTCCTGAAGTCCCGTCTGCGCGAGCGGTACGGCTCCGCCTCCCAGGTAAGGAAAGCCCCATGAGCATCACCGTCCACGGCATCGACGCACTCAAGGAGCTGGCCGGCGGCGACCTCGGCACGAGCGGGTGGATCGACGTCACCCAGGAGCGCATCGCCCTGTTCGCCGACGCCACCGGCGACCACCAGTGGATCCACGTGGACCCCGAGCGGGCCAAGGACGGCCCCTTCGGCGCTCCCGTCGCGCACGGCTACCTCACCCTGTCCCTCTTCATCCCGCTCTTCACCGAGCTGCTGGACGTCCGGGGCGTCACGACGAAGGTCAACTACGGCCTGGACCGGGTCCGTTTCCCCACGCCGGTGCGGGCCGGGTCGCGGATCCGGCTCGCCGCGAGGCTGGCCGAGGTCGAGGACGTGCCGGGCGGGGTGCAGATCGCCGTCGACGGCACCCTCGAGATCGAGGGCGGCGGCAAGCCGGCGGCCGTGCTGCGGAGCCTGTCCCGCTTCTACGTCTGAGCCGCGCGCACGGGCACCAGGTCGAGGAGGCGCTCCGCGGCGGCGTCCGCGAGCGGTGTGAGCCGCTCGTGCACCGCCCGGAACGTCTTCTCGGCCCGCTGCGCTGGCCAGTCGTGCGGCAGGTGCCCGACCGGCAGCCGGGGGTCGCGGCGGACGAGCCGCAGCCACTCGGCCTGGAGCCGCAGCCGCAGGACGAGCGCGTCGTCGGCGTCCGGCAGGCGCGTCTCCCACGGCTCCCAGCGCCGCAGGTACGCCGTGTAGCGGGCGGCCAGGTCGGACAGTTCCCAGGTCTCCTCGATCATCGCGGCGATGTCCGTGCCGGTGTCGGCGTGCGCGCGGAACACCTTCACATGGGCGGACAGGCCCAGCTCGGCCACCAGCGACGTCACGTCCACCGCGCCGGGCGCGATCCACAGGCCGTTGAACAGCGGGCCGAAACCGCTCCAGGTCAACCGGGAGCGCAGGTCGTGGCGCTGGCGCTGCCAGGAGTCGGGCAGCGAGAAGCCGAGCAGGGTCCAGGTGCCGTCCCAGTCGCGGTTGACGGCGCCGGTCCGCCAGATGCGGTGCTCGCCGTCGCGCAGGACGGCCGCCGAGTGCTCGGTGAGACCGAAGTACATGCGGCGGCCCTCGCGCTGACGCCGCAGCAGGTCACGGTGGACCATGCGGGTCAGCGTGGAGCGCGTCGCCTGTTCCCCGATGCCCGCGCGGGCGAAGACGTCGATGACACTGCCCGAGTACACACAGACGTCCCGGCCGAGCACCTGATCGCCCAGGAAGGTGAGCATGAGGGACTGGGGCCGCAGCGAGTCTTGCGAGGTCACGCGGCCCACCGTACTCCCGTCGATCACTTCCGTGACCTGGTGGTACGAGGGGACGGGCGCCCGCGGGCACCGGGCGGGACCGCCGCCGTGGGGCTCTCCGCGCCGCCCCGGCCGCCGGCGGACCCGGCAGCGCGCCGGCGCCGCTCCCCCGCCGTCCGGGGGCGTGTCCCGGTCACGGCTGCTCTCGCGGGCGCCCCGCCGAGGCCTGGTGGGTGTCCGCGCCGGAGCTGACGTGCCGCCGGGTGTCCCGGGGGCCGTGCCAGTCCAGGCACATCACGGTGGCATCGTCTTCGAGCCGGCCCTCGGCCGCGTCCCGGACCGCGGAGGTCAGCGTCAGCGCCGCCTCCCGAGGGTGCAGGTCGCGGGTGCGCTCCAGCAGGGCGAGCAGGTCGACCTTCTCCCCGTGCCGTTCGAGCATGCCGTCGGTCATCATCAGCAGACGGTCACCGGGGCGCAGGTCGAGGTCCTGCACCCGGTAGGGGTGGGGCACGGACACGGGCAGCCCGAAGGGGTGGTCCACCTCGCAGGTGATCGCCTCCGCCCGTCCCGCGCGCATGCGCAGGGGCCAGGGGTGGCCCGCGTTGACGAGCCGGGCCCGGCCGGTGTGCAGGTCGACGCGGAGCAGTTGCCCGGTGGCGTGCCCGCCGCCGTGGCCGGCCAGGGCCCGGTCGGCGCGCTCGGCCTGCTCGGCCAGACCGGCTCCCGCGCGGCGGGCACCGCGCAAGGCTCCCACCAGCACCGTGGCGGCCAGGGCGGCGTCGATGTCGTGGCCCATGGGATCGGTCACCGACAGGTGCAGGGTGTCGCGCTCCACCGCGTAGTCGAAGGTGTCCCCACTGAGGTCTTCGGAGGGTTCCAGGTGCCCGCACAGGGTGAACTGCGCGGCCTCGCAGGACAGGGACGGGGGCAGCAGCTGGTACTGGATCTCGGCTGCCAGGGTGGGAGGCCGGGAGCGTTTGCCCCAGGTGTAGAGGTCGGTGAAGCGGCCGTTGGCGATCACGACGTAGGAGAAGACGTGGGCGACGTCCCCGATCGCCCGGAGGACGTCCTCGCCGGGGCCTGCGGGCAGGAACATCTCCAGCAGCCCGATGGCGTCGCCACGGTTGGTGATCGGCACGATCACCCGCCATCCCCGGCCGGTCGCCTCCTGGTACATCCGCTGGGTGCGGATCACCTCCTCGTAGACGCTGCCGAACAGTCCGATCCGTTCCGCTTCCCGGCCGCCCTCCACACCCGGCGCGGTGGAGAGCCGCGCCACCGCCTTTCCCGTGAGGTCCACGATGAGGAACGACACCTGGCGGGCCCCGAAACACCGCCCGAGGTCGTCCGCGATCACGTCGATGGCGTCCACGGGCGCCGCCCGCTCCGCTGCGGTCAGCAGCCGGGTCAGTCCACTCTGCCCACCGCTCACGAGCACGGCCCCTTTCAGCGGCCCCCTCTACAGCTTGGGAACCTCCGAGTCGGGCGTCAATCGGTGCGCGGTGAGGACGGCGGCTGGGCCACGCCGGCCGGGCGCCCGCCGGGCGGGACCCACCCGCCGGCCGACGTCCGCGCGACCGCGTACGCGCTCTGGGCGATCGCCCTGCACGCCCGCCACACCGCGTCCGCACAACGTACGAAGTCCGTACGCGAGGACGCACCGACAGACCCCGGCGGGCCAGGGCAGCCCACCGCCACACCGGCGCGACAGGAGGGACGACGGTGACCAGCACCCCCGAGACCCGCGCGATCACGGCGGCTCCCGAGGGGCCCGAGCCCGCCGAGTACGACACCTGGTCGTCGCTGTGGTGGCAGCGCCGGGGCCCGCTCGCGATCCTGCACTGGGGCGCGCGGGCCCGCGCCGAGCACGTGCCCCCGGCGAGCCGCCCCGGCGGCCTGCTCCTCGACGTGGCCTGCGGCGGCGGGCTGCTCCACCCGCACATCAGGGACAAGGGCTACCGCCACGTCGGCGTGGACGTGTCCACCAAGAGCGCGGAAGTGGCCCTGCGGCACGGCGTCGACGAGGTGCTGATCCACGACATCCACGCCATCCCGCTGCCGGACGGCTGCGCGGACGTGGTGGTGGCCGGGTACTGCCTGGAGCACGTCGCGCGCCCCTTCGACGTGGTGGCCGAGTGCTGCCGCCTGCTCAAGCCGGGCGGCACCCTGGTGATGGACACCATCTCGGACACCTTCCTCGCGCGGCTGTCCGTGATCACGCTGGGCGAAGGTCTTCCGCTGACCTGGGCCGCGCCCAAGGGCACCCACGACCACCGCTTCTTCATCGCGCCGCACCGGCTGGCCGAGGCGTGCGCGGCGCACGGCGTCCCCGTCGACGTGTTCGGCGTCGTGCCCCACGTCCGCGATCTCGTCGCCTGGTCCCTGGGCCGCGGGTACGGCGTGCGGATGCGCAGTGGGACCTTCACGAAGATCCTCTACGGGGTGGCCGGTGTGAAGCCGCCCGAGGGGACCGCCCCGTAAAGCGCCGGCATTGGTATGGACATGTTCAAGTAGCCGCAATAGCCTGGGCTTGGTCTAGACCAAGCACGGCTCACCGAACACTCCCCACACGTTCCGAGGAGCGGCTACATGCGCACCAAGGCCAAGTTGTACGCGGCCGTACTGGGCCTCACCACCGCCGGCGCCTTCGTCCTGTCCACCGGCGGCGCCAGCAGCCACGGCTACACCGACCTGCCCGTCAGCAGGCAACTGCTGTGCGCCAACGGCACGGTGCGGGGCTGCGGCGAGATCCAGTGGGAGCCGCAGAGCGTCGAGGGCCCCAAGGGCTTCCCGGCGGCGGGCCCGGCGGACGGACAGCTCTGCTCCGGCGGCGAGACCCGGTTCGGCCAGCTCAACGGCGCCCGCACCCCGAAGGGCACCGCCTGGCCCACCACGAAGGTCACCGGCGGCCAGAGCTATACCTTCCGCTGGCAGTTCGAGGCGCGGCACGCGACGACCGACTTCCGGTACTACGTCACCAAGCAGGGCTGGAACGAGGACCACGCCCTGAGCCGCTCCGACCTGAACACGACGCCGTTCCTGACGGTCCCCTACGGCGGCAAGCAGCCGCCGGCCACCCTCAGCCACAGCGGCACCCTGCCGAGCGGGCTGAGCGGCCATCACGTCATCCTCGGCGTGTGGACCATCGCGGACACCGACAACGCGTTCTACGCCTGCTCGGACGTCACGTTCTGACCCCGGGCCGCACCTGTCCCTGACTCCCGGCGGAGGCCGGCGGCACCCGCCCGCCCGGCCTGCGCCGGGAGTCGCGCGCCGGGTCCTAGCGACCGCGGGACCGGCCGCCGGCCTCCGCCGGCCGGCGAGCGGGCCGGAAACGCGGGCGGGGCCGGCCGGCGAGACGCAGGGCGGTGACCATGAGCCACGCCGCCGACGCCGCCCACGCGAGCGGCCCGAGAGGGAGCAGCGCGGCGTCGAGCCGGTGTTCCGTGGCGAGTTGGGCGGTCGCGGTGGCGTACATGCCCGCGGGGAAGACGATGCACCACAGGGCCGGTTCGTAGGCGAGCGGCACCCGGTGGTGCCGATGGCGCCAGAGACCGGCGGCGAGCAGTGGCGGTATCAGGAGGGTCGCCCAGGTCCAGAGGGTGACGACCGTGTCGCCGAGGGGGCCGCGGGCCGGTTGCGGCAGCAGCTCTGCGTGGGCGAGGAGTTGGCCGCCGGCGAGGGTGCTGATGGCCGCGGCGCCCATGGTGATCCAGTAGCTGGGAGCGAGCCGGGCTGGCGGCGGCGGGTCGCGGCGCAGCCGCCGCAGTACGACGGTGAGCGTGCCCGCGTACAGCAGGACGCCGACGCCCCACAGCACGAGGGCCCCGGCGAGTACGAGGCGTGCCGGGCGCAGGCTGGTGAGGGCGATGACGACGGACTGGAGGCCGACGGCCGCCAGGAACCACGTGCCGTCGGCTAGGTGGAGCGTGGCCGGTGTCCGGGCCCGCCACAGCCGCACCGTCGCACGGGCGAGCGCCGCCCATACGGTCACGGCGACGGTGAGCAGCGCGCAGCCCGCGATCCGGGCCGGGCCCGCGCCGAGCCGGGCGGCCAGGACACCGCTGGCGGCGACCAGGGTGTAGTGGCCGAACAACCGCGCGGGGTCGCGGAGTTCGGCGCGCAGCACGTCCCGGTGACGGGCGGCTTTCACGGCGGTCGCGGTCAGCAGCGGCAGGTACAGGGCCGCCGCGACGCAGAACAGGACTCCGGACGCGGTGGGGGCGCCGGTCCGGTCCAGGGCCCGGGAGACGATGCCGGTGGCCATGACGGGCGCGAAGCACGCGGGAGGCAGGCCCCGGCACCGTTCGTCCAGTCGTATCCGCGTCAGCGGCGCCTGCCGCTCGTGCAGCCGGGTGCGCATCAGCGGCGCGTGAGCGTGCCCCGGGCCGGCCGGCGGCGGGTGTGGTCCGGGCCGGAGCCGGGCGCGGCCGGTGCCTGCCCGGCGCCGCGGGAGCGGTAGACGATGTAGGGGCGGGTCAGATAGCCCAGCGGCGCGGTGAAGGCGTGGACGAGACGGCTGAACGGCCACAGCGCGAACAGGGCCATCCCCAGCAGGGCGTGCACCTGGTAGGCGAGCGGCGCGTGGGCCATGGCGGGCACGTCGGGGTCGAGGGTGAACACCGAGCGGAACCACACCGAGACACCGCGGCGGTAGTCGTAGGGGTGGGGCTGGAGGGTGGTGGCCGTGGCGGCGAGTCCGGCCAGCAGGACGCAGCCGAGGAGCGGGTAGACGGCGCGGTCGCTGCGGCTGGTCGCGGCCCGGACGGCGGGCACACGCAGCCGCCGGTACAGCAGGACGGCCAGCCCGGCGAGGGTGGCCAGGCCCGCGGTGCCGCCGACCAGCAGGGCGTTGGCGTGGTAGAGCCACTCGTGGACGCGGACACGTTCGGTGAGCGGCTCGGGAACGAGCAGGCCGATGGCGTGGCCGGCCACGACGAAGACCAGTCCGTAGTGGAACAGCGGCCCGCCGATCGCGAGCAGCCGGTGTTCGTGGAGCTGGCTGGAGCGGCTGGTGAACCCGAACCGGTCGTAGCGGTAGCGCCAGGCGGTGCCCGTGACCAGGACGGCGAGCACCAGATAGGGCAGGACGCCCCAGAGGGCGATGTGCAGGTGGTTCACCGGGAGGTCTCCTCCACGTGCGGGCTGTGGGGGGCGCGTTGCGGGTACGGCAGGAGGCCGACCGTTTCGACGGGCGGGCCGGTGCGGGCGAGCCGTAGGGCCGCCTCGCGGCTCGGCGGGCGGGGGCCGGGCAGGGAGCGGCAGACCGCCTCCAGGACGTCGGCGTACGGGCTGTGGTGCGCGGTGAGGGCGAAGCGCAGCAGTTCCAGGGCGGGCCGGTGCTCGGTCAGCAGCGCGGTCCCGGCGTCCGGGGTGCGGGCGGCGAACTCCAGCATCAGCGGCAGGAAGTCGGGCAGTTCGTCCTCGGCCGGCTGCCAGCCGTGCTCGCGGTACAGCGCCTTGAGGCCGGCCAGTGCGGTGCCGCGCCGGCGGGTGTCGCCGTCGGTGTAGTACGTCATATAGAGGCAGCGCCGGCGGCTGCGGTCGAAGGTGGCGACGTACCGGGCGGCCAGCGTCAGCGGCTCGGTCTCCCGGGCGTGGGCGCAGAACCCCAGCAGGAGTCCGGTCTCCGCGCCGGGTACGGCTTCGAGCGCCGTGCGTACGGTGGGCAGTCGCCGGACCCAGTCCTGGTCGGGGTAGCCGAGCAGCAGGGAGGCGGCCTGGAGGACGACGGGGCGGCTCACCGGGTGCCGTCCGCGCCGCGCGGGAAGAGGCCGTCGGGGCGGCCCTTGCCGTTCCAGTTCAGCAGGTTGACCCTGCCGCGCAGGGAGGTCCCGGCGTGTTCGGGCTCGGCGGCGGGCGGGGCGTGGAAGGCGTCCGCGTCGTACATGCCGGCGCCTCCGGGGCCGTCCAGACCGCAGCCTGCGTCGAGGTCGTCGGCGGGTACGGTGCCGGTGTAGCTGGTGGGGATGACGTAGCGTTCGTCGTACTTGGCGAGCGCGAGCAGCCGGTACATGGCCTCGATGCCGTCGGCGTCCAGGCCGACGGCGCGGGCGATGGCCGGGTCCTGCTCCTCGCCGAGGTTGATCCGGCGCATGTGGGAGCGCATCGCGGCGAGCCGGCACAGCGCCGCCTCCACCGGGGCCGGGTCGCCGGCGGTGAACAGTTCGGCGAGGTAGGCGACGGGGATGCGCAGCGCGTCGATCGCGGCGAACAGCTTGGCCGGGTCCTCGCCGTCGTGCCCGGTGGCGGTGAGCGACTCCACGACCGGGGACAGCGGCGGGATATACCAGACCATGGGCATGGTGCGGTACTCCGGGTGCAGGGGCAGGGCCACCTTGTAGGTGTTGATCAGGGCGTGCACGGGCGAGCGGCGGGCGGCGGTGATCCAGTCGTGCGGGATGCCGGCCGCCTCGGCGGCGCGCGCGACCCCGGGGTCGTGCGGATCGAGGAAGCAGCCCAACTGGGCTTCGTACAGGTCCTGTTCGTTTTCCGTGGCGGCGGCCTCGCCGACCTTGTCGGCGTCGTAGAGGATCACGCCGAGATAGCGCAGGCGGCCCACGCAGGTCTCGGAGCAGACGGTGGGCTGGCCCGCCTCGATGCGCGGGTAGCACAGGGTGCACTTCTCGGCCTTGCCGGTGGAGTGGTTGAAGTAGACCTTCTTGTAGGGGCAGCCGGACACGCACATGCGCCAGCCGCGGCAGCGGTCCTGGTCCACCAGGACGATGCCGTCCTCGACCCGCTTGTACAGGGCGCCGGAGGGGCACACGGCCACGCAGGACGGGTTGAGGCAGTGCTCGCAGATGCGGGGCAGGTAGAACATGAACGCCTGCTCGTACTCCAGGCGGACCTGCTCGTTCATCTTCTGCAGCACCGGGTCGCCGGCGAGGTGCGCGGGGCCGCCGCCGAGGTCGTCGTCCCAGTTCGGGCCCCAGCTGATCCGGGTGGGGCGGCCGTCGATCAGGGAGCGGGGCGGTGCGGTGGGCACGTCGTCGCCGAGCGGCGCGGAGATGAGGTTCTCGTAGTCGTAGGTCCACGGTTCGTAGTAGTCGGTCAGGGACGGCAGTTCGGGGTTGGCGAACAGGCGGGCCAGGCGGCGGGCCCGGCCGCCGCCGCGCGGCACCAGGCGTCCGTGCCTGAGCCGCCAGCCGCCCTTCCACTTGTCCTGGTCCTCGTAGCCGCGCGGGTAGCCCTGCCCGGGGCGGGTCTCGACGTTGTTGAACCACACGTATTCGGTGCCCGACCGGTTGGTCCAGGTCTGTTTGCAGGTGACCGAGCAGGTGTGGCAGCCGATGCACTTGTCGAGGTTCATCACCATCGCGACCTGTGCCATGACGCGCATGTCAGTACTCCACGTTCTGCGTGCGCCGCCGGATCACGGTGACCGCGTCGCGCTGGTTGCCGGTGGGGCCGTAGTAGTTGGGGGCGAAGGAGAGCTGGGCGTGGCCGCCGATGAGGTGGGTGGGCTTGATCAGCAGCCGGGTGAGGGCGTTGTGGACTCCGCCGCGGCGCCCGGTGGCCTCGGACAGGGGGACGTTCACCAGGCGTTCCTGGACGTGGTACATGAACACGGTGCCGGCCGGCATGCGGTGGGAGACGACCGCCCGGGCCACGACGACGCCGTTGGGGTTCTGGGCCTCGATCCAGTCGTTGTCCGCGACGCCGATCGCCTCGGCGTCCTGGACGCTGATCCAGATGACGGGGCCGCCGCGGGCGAGGGTCTGCATCAGCAGGTTCTCCTGGTACTCGGAGTGGATCGACCACTTCGAGTGCGGCGTCAGATAGCGGACCGTCACCGACCGGGTGCCGCCGTCGTCCGCGCGGGGCTGTTCGCCGAGGGCGGCGAGATCCAACGGCGGCCGGTAGACGGGCAGTTGTTCGCCGTACTCGGCGATCCACGGGTGGTCGAGGTAGAACTGCTGCCGGCCGGTGAGGGTGTGCCAGGGTTTGGCGTGCTCGGTGTTGACGGTGAAGGGCGCGTAGCGGCGGTCCGCTCCCTCCTTGCCCGACCACTCGAAGCTGGCCCCGACCTGGACCGGGCGGGTCTGGGTGTCGGAGAAGGTGATGCGCCGTTCGGCCACCGACGCGGCCAGTTCCCCGAAGCCGCTCTGCTGCCCGCACCGTTCGGCGAGCCGCTCGAAACCCTCGGCGGCGAGGCGGCCGTTGGTGGTGCCGGACAGGGCGAGGATCGCCTCGCAGAGCTTGACGTCGGTGTCGAGCAGCGGCCGCCCGCGCACCGGTGCGGAGGTGGCGGTGCCGCACCGGGCGGCGAGCCAGCGGGCCTCGGGCCCGGGGCGCACGGTCACCCCCTTGACCGTCATCCCCTCCTGCTCGGCCAGCGGCCCCAGGGCGGCGAGCTGGTCGCCGAGGGCGGTGTAGTCCCGTCTGACGAGGGTCAGGCGCGGGGCGGTGGGCCCGTCGGGCGGGGCCTCGCCGGGCGTGTCGTGCTGGAGGGCGGTGGCCACCAGGTCGTAGCCGACGTCCAGGCGTCCCCTGGCCAGGCGGCTGACCTCGGCGGCCAGGCCGTGGAAGATCTCGAAGTCGGTGCGGGCCTGCCAGGGCGGGTCGATCGCCGGGGAGAAGGCGTGCACGAACGGGTGCATGTCCGTGCTGGACAGGTCGTGCTTCTCGTACCAGGTCGCCGCGGGCAGGACCAGGTCGGCGAACAGCGTGGTCGAGGTCATGCGGAAGTCGAGGGCGAGCAGCAGGTCCAGCTTGCCGCGCGGCGCCTCCTCCCGCCAGGTCACGTCCCGGGGGCGGCACCCGGGCGGCGCCTCCTCGGCGCTCGCGTTGTCGGAGGCGCCCAGCAGGTGCCGTAGGAAGAACTCGTTGCCCTTGGCGGAGGAGCCGATCAGGTTGGCCCGCCACACGGTGAGCACCCGCGGCCAGTTGACCGGGTCGTCGGGATCCTCGCAGGCGTACGAGAGCCGGCCGGCGTCCCGTTCGGCGGCCACCCACGCCTCCGGGTCGGCGCCCGCTTCCCGGACCCGCCGTCCCAGGGCGAGCGGATTGGCGCCGAAGGTGGGGTACGACGGCATCCAGCCCTGGCGTGCGGAGCGGGCCACGAGGTCCGCGGTGTGCAGGCCTGTGAGGGCTCCGGGCCCGGCCGGCGCGGCCAGGGCGTCCGCGGTGAACTTCTCGTACCGCCACTGGCCGGTGTGCAGGTACCAGTACGGCGTGCCGGCCATCTGCCGTGACGGGCGCACCCAGTCGGAGGCGGTGGCCAGCTGCTGCCAGCCCGCGTACGGCCGCACCTTCTCCTGGCCCACGTAGTGCGCCCAGCCGCCGCCGTTGACGCCCTGACAGCCGGTGAGCAGCAGCAGCGACAGGAACGACCGGTAGATGGTGTCCGAGTGGAACCAGTGGTTGGTGCCCGCTCCCATCACGATCATGCAGCGGCCCCGGGTCTGCTCCGCGGTGCGGGCGAACTCCCGCGCCGCGCGCACCACGGCGCCCGCGGACACGGAGGTGATCGCCTCCTGCCAGGCCGGTGTGCACGGCACGGACGCGTCCTCGTACGAGGCGGGCCACTGTCCGTCGAGACCGTCGCGGCCCACCCCGTACTGGGCGAGCATCAGGTCGAAGACGGTGGTCACCAGGCGGCCGCCGACGCGCAGGGCCGGCACCGACCGGGTGAGAGAGGCGCCCGGCTCGTCGAAGCGGGGCAGCAGCACGCGCGCGGTGGTGGAGTCCGCCCGCCCGTAGCAGCTCAGCAAGGGCTTGATGCCGCCGAGGTCGAGGTTCCAGCGGCCCTCGCCCGCCTTGCCCCAGCGGTCGCCCAGCGTGCCGTGGGGCACCGCCGGCCGCCCGGTCACCGTGTCGTACACGACGGGCATCCAGCGCCGCGCCGCCGCCTCGGCGCCCGGGGCGAGGTCCAGGTCGCGGGCGGTCACGAAGGCGCCCGGCGTGCGGCCCTGTGTCCCGTCGCCGTCGAGGGCGATGAGGAAGGGCAGGTCGGTGAACCGCTGCACGTAGTCCGTGAAGTACGGCACCTGGCGTTCCACGAAGCACTCCCGCAGGATCACGTGCCCCATCGCCATGGCCAGCGCGCCGTCCGTGCCCGGGTGGGGGTGCAGCCACTCGTCGGCGAACTTGGTGGCGTCCGCGTAGTCCGGCGAGACCACGACGACCTTCTGCCCGCGGTAGCGCGCCTCGGCCATCCAGTGGGCGTCCGGGGTCCGGGTGACCGGCACGTTGGAGCCCCACAGCATCAGATAGGCCGCGTCCCACCAGTCGCCCGACTCCGGTACGTCCGTCTGGTCGCCGAAGACCTGCGGCGAGGCGATCGGCAGATCCGCGTACCAGTCGTAGAACGACAGCATCGGCGCGCCGAGCAGCGCGTGGAACCGCGCCCCGACCGCGTGCGAGGCCATCGACATGGCCGGGATCGGGGAGAAGCCCGCGATCCGGTCCGGACCGTACTCCTGAAGGGTGTGCACATGGGCGGCGGCAGCGATCTCCAGGGCCTCTTCCCAGCCGATGCGCACCAGGCCGCCCTTGCCGCGCGCGGACTGGTAGCGGCGCCGCTTGGCGGGGTCGCCGGTGATCTCCGCCCAGGCCGCCACCGGGTCGCCGCCGAGGCGCCGCTTTGCGTCCCGGAACATTTCCACCAGCACACCGCGGGCGTGCGGATACTTCACCCGGGTCGGCGAGTACGTGTACCAGGAGAACGACGCCCCGCGCGGGCAGCCCCGCGGCTCGTAGTCGGGCCGGTCGGGGCCCGCCGAGGGATAGTCCGTCGCCTGTGTCTCCCAGGTGATCAGACCGTCCTTCACGTACACCTGCCAGGAGCACGATCCCGTGCAGTTCACCCCGTGGGTGGAGCGGACCACCTTGTCGTGCGCCCAGCGCTCGCGATAGGGCTGGTCATTGACCTGTTGGTCGGTGCGGAAGACGGCCCTCCGCTCGGGCGTGGTCGGCGCCCGCCGCAATAACTGCCCGGCCTCGAAAAGCCGTTCGGCCGCCTCCGCGGCGACCCGCGCCGCCTTCGCCTTGCCACGTCCCACGCCCTCGGACTCCCCTCGGGATCGGGCTGCCGGAGCCGGCGTACCGGCACGGGCCCTGTCGATGAACGTGGCCAGACTGCTCTTGTCCCGTCCGTACCGCGCACCTCTTTTTCGCCATTTGGTTGTACTCAGAACTTGTTTTTCTTGCGCTTTGCAATGACCGGTCCGCACATGCCGCTCCGATATCGAGGAGGCATGTCCGGCGGCTCCGCCGCGTATCTCTTTCACCGCGTCCGGCGCGGTCAGGGCGGCGTTTCCCGTGGCGGAAGCCCCTGCGGTCCGCAGAGGGTCCGGCCGGGGAGTTCTCGGCGGTTTCCCAACAGTTTCCCAACAGTTCCCCGGCCGAAAGCGAGTTTCGTCAATGGCATGCCCTATCGGTGAACTGGTGCCCGATTGCCGGGGCCCTCAAGTGCTGGCGCGATTCCGGTGCGGCCCTCGGATGTCAGGTGTCGCGCCCGTTCGGCGCGTTCACCGGCCAGCCCAGCGGGTTCGGTTCCACGTCGTCGCCCAGCGAGGCGGACGGTTCCTCACCCGCCTCGTTGAACGCGTTGAGGGCTTCGACCAGGGCCAGGCGCTGAGCCGGCCGGAGCCGTTCCACGATGGCCGCGATCTCGGCGCGCCGCCGGGCCGTCACGGTCTCCACCATGCGCCGCCCCTCCGCCGTGAGCCGCAACAGGGTCTCGCGGCGGTTGCCGGGATTGGGCCGGCGGTCCGCCAGCCCGGCGGTGATCAGCCGGTCCACCATGCGCATCGCCGTCGAGGGGGCGACCTGGAGCAGCTCGGCCACCGACACCAGCTTGGTGGCACCCCGGCTGGACAGGACGGCCAGCATGCGGAACTGCGGCAGCGTGACCCGCTCCGCGACCTCGGCGAGCGATCTGGCGGAGACCGTCACCAGCAGCCGCGAGGCCGTCAGCACGGCCCGGGTGACCGCGTCGACATCGTCCAGGTCCCCGGCAGGGGGCTCGATCTCCGCCATGGCCTCCTCCCAGCGCGTCGGGCCCTTGCGCTCCTCCGCACCCCCTTCTTTAGCGTAGGCAAGGATCCCGCCTCCGGCAGGCGCTCGGGCCGGTGGCTCCGGGGCCCGGCCGCGAGGCACCCCGGCGGCGCCGAGAAATCCGAGATTTTGCACTGTGCCAATGAATCGGATGCGTGTACCGGGATACGCAAAAGGGGACGAAACACTCGGACGGAAGGGAGGTGGCCCCTCGTGGCCATGCACTCTCGCATCGAGGAACACCCCGACCTCATGGCAATGCGGGCCCACTACGCGGAGGTGTCCGCGCGGCCCCAGCTGCAAGCGGCGGAGGGCCTGACCCTGCTGACCGGCCTGTACATGGCGATCTCGCCCTGGGTGGTCGGTTTCAACGGCAGTCGCCTCGCGGTCAGCAACCTGGTCACCGGCATCACCCTGGCGATACTCGCGCTGGCGTTCGGCTCGGTGTACGAGCGCACCTTCGGTATGGGCTGGGTCGCGGCGGCCATCGGCGCGTGGACCATCGTCAGCCCGTGGGCCGTACGGAACGCGGCGCCGACGACCGGCACGATCGTGAGCAACATCATCACGGGCGTCATCGCGCTGCTCCTGGGGCTGGCGACCATCGCAATGGCCTCGCGGCGCCGCCACCGCCGTACCTGACACCGGCGACCGGCCGGCCGACGCGCCGCAAGGGCCGCGTGCGCCTGTACCGCGTGCGGGTGCTCGTGCCCTGGCAACGTCGGCCGGCCGCTCCGTCGGCGCACCCCCGGAGCCCGTCAGTGGTCGTCGTCGCCGGAGGGCTTCTCCTGCGGGGGTTCCGGCGGCGGTTCGAAGTGGACCTGGACCTTCTGGAAGCCTTTGAACGCCTCGGTGGCCGCGTACGACTGGTAGGCACGGCGGTCCGCCGGGCTGAGCCGCACCCGGTCCGTGAACGGGGTCAGCAGACTGCGCGGCCACAGCCGCATCACCCGTACGGCCCCCACCTCGGCCGCCATGACGAAGATCAGCGCACCCGCGTAGAGCCAGGCGAGCAGGCCCAGGACGATGCCGAACATGCCGTAGGTGGCCGTGGCACCGCGCAGGACGTGGCTCACGTAATAGGAGCCGCCCCATTGCAGCGCCTGCCACGCGCAGGCGGCCCCCAGCCCGGCGCCCGCCAGCCGGCGCAGCGGCAGGACCCGGTGGGTGAGCAACCGGTAGCTGAGCAGCAGCAGACCGGTGTTCAGGAGCACGGAGCCCGCGGTGGCGGCGATCCACGTTCCGCCCCGCAGCCGCACGCCGAAGACGTACGTCGCCGAGGCCGTGACGGACAGCAGCGTCAGCGCGCACAGGCCGAGGGCCAGCAGCAGCAGGAAGAGCAGGCCCTTCAGCCGGGACTGGAGCGGGTCGGGGCGGGCGTGCCGCGGGACGGCCCAGATCTTGTTCAGGGCGTACTGCGCGGCCTGCGCCACTCCCAGGGAGCCGTAGAGACTGCCGGCGATACCGATGGCCAGTGCGGCGCCGTTGCTGTGGAAGGAGTGGATGTTCTCGCCGATCTGGTCGCCGATGACCGGGAACTCGCTCAGGGCGGAGTCCAGGACGCGGTGCCGCAGCGCGGGATCGTCGCTGAGGAAGGCGCTCAGCACGGCGACCAGGATGAGCAGCAGCGGGAACAGCGAGATGAAGCCGTAGTAGGTGAGGAGGGCGGCGAGGTACAGCGCCTGGTCGTCGTAGAACTTGTAGACGACGGCGAGCGGCAGGCCCACCCAGCGGTGGCGTCGCTGGTAGGCGTCCAGGCGCGCGAGAAAGGTCATGCGGCCCGCCCTGGCGGCCGGCCACGCGCTGCACCGGCCCGCGCGGGGGGCACAGCGCGCGGGCCGGTGCGCGTCCGGTCCGGCTTCCGCCGTGTCGCGTTCCTCGTCCTCATCGCATCTCGCCACCGCACTGCTCGGGAAGGTCCGGCCGGGTCCGGGCCTGCCGGCCCGGGAGCCGTCATCCGGCCATGGACCCGGTCGGTGACGAACCGGCGCGCTGTACGCCATCAAGAGTCACCGTCCGCCCCGTTCCGAAACGGGGGGCGGACCGGTCTCGGAGGCATCGCGGGTATCAAGGGCATCAGGAGCTTCCGGAGCTTGGACGGCCTCGGGTGCTTCCGGAGCTTGGAGGGCTTCGGGGGGCTCGCGTCGGCGTCTGGAGCTACCAGGGTGGCGGGGGGTGCCTCTATGTCTTTCGTCAAGCGATGCGGGGGCTCCTGGGTTCGTAGAAGGTTCCGTCGCGGAGCATGGCGAACAGGACGCTGGTG
>NZ_JBIROU010000018.1:0-158491 GCF_044332325.1 Streptomyces sp. NPDC017095 | reverse complement strand
GTGAGGGCTTGTTCGATGACGCGTTGTTGTGCGGGTCCGTTGGGTGCGGTGAGTCCGCTGCTGGCGCCGTCCTGGTTGATGGCGGAGCCGCGGATTATGGCGAGGACGGGGTGGTTGTTGCGGTGGGCGTCGCTGAGGCGTTCCAGGACGAGGACGCCGGCGCCCTCGCCCCAGCCGGTGCCGTCGGCTGCTGCCGCGAACGGCTTGCACCGCCCGTCCGGGGCCAGTCCGCCGTGCCGGGAGAACTCCACGAACGCGTTGGGCGTGGCCATCACGGTGACGCCCCCGGCGAGCGCGAGGGAGCATTCGCCCGAGCGCAGGGCGTGGGCGGCCTGGTGGATCGCCACCAGTGAGGACGAGCAGGCGGTGTCCACGGTCACGGCGGGGCCGGTCAGCCCGAGGATGTACGAGGTGCGGCCGGCGGCCACGGCCGCCGTGCTGCCGGTCAGCCGGTACCCGGCCACCTCGTCGGGGCCGTCCGTCCGCGGCGCGAAGGCGTACCCCTGGTGCGTCAGCCCCACGAACACACCCGTCCGGCTCTCCCGCAGCGCCAGCGGGTCGAGGCCGGCGCGCTCCAGGGACTCCCAGACGATCTCCAGCCACAGCCGCTGCTGCGGGTCCATCGCCAGCGCCTCACGCGGGCTGATCCCGAAGAACTCCGCGTCGAACCCGGCCACGTCGTCCAGGAACGCGCCCGAGCGCACCGGGGTCTTGCCGGGGCGGCCGGGCTCCGGGTCGTAGAGGGCGTCCAGGTCCCAGGTGCGGTCCGCCGGCAGGTCCGATACGGCGTCGGTGCCCTCGGCGACCAGCCGCCACAGCCCCTCCGGCGAGTCCACGCCCCCGGGGTAGCGACAGCCCATGCCGACGATCGCGATCGGTTCGTGCCGCTGTTCCTCGGCGTCGTGCAGCCGCTCCTTGGTCTGGCGCAGTTCGTTGGTGACCAGCTTCAGATACTGGCGGAGTTTGTCGTCGGCGGCGGTCACGAGATCCCCAGCTCCTTGTTGACGATGTCGAACATCTCCTCGTCGGTGGCCGCCGTCAGCACGTCGGCTTCCGCGGTCGCCTCGGACCGTGGCCGCTCCCACTTCCACAGCAGCGTCCGCAGCCGGCCGACGACCCGGTCCCGGTCGTCCGGCTCCAGCGCTCCGACCAGCTCCTCCAACTGCTCCAGCCGGCCGAGCGCGTCCGCCCCCTCCGCGTCGTCCGGCACCAGGGACGCGTCCAGGAACCGGGCCAGCGCGGCCGGGTTGGCGTGGTCGAAGACCACCGTGGTGGGCAGCCGGAGACCGGTGGCCTCGATCAGCCGGTTGCGCAGCGCGACCGAGGCCATCGAGTCGAAACCGGCCTCCTGGAACGCCTTCGTGGCGTGCACGCGGTCGGGCGAGGTGTGCCCCAGCGCGCCGGCCGCCTCGGTGCGCACCAGGTCCAGCAGCACCTGCCGGCGGCCGTCCGGGTCCAGCCCGGCGAGCCGCTGCCGCAGGTCCTCGGCGTGCCCGGGGCCCGGGTCGCCGCGCAGGGCCCGCTGGGCGTCGGGCAGGTCGTTCAGCAGCGCCCGGGTCCGGGCGAGGCTGTAGGCGGGGGCGAACCGGGACCAGTCGATCGCGGCGAAGGCGGTGGCGGTCTCGTCCCGGTCCAGCGCCGCCCGCAGCCCCGCGAGCGCCGTCTCGGGTGCCATCAGCGGCACCCCGCGCCGGCTCAGCACGGACTCGGCGCCCTCGGTGCCCGCCATGCCCGCGCCGTCCCACGCGCCCCAGGCCACGGACGTCGCCGGCAGACCCCGGCCGCGGCGGGCGCCGGCCAGGGCGTCCAGGAAGGCGTTGCCCGCCGCGTACGCCGCCTGCCCGGTGTTGCCCCACAGGCCCGCACCGGAGGAGAACAGCACGAACGCCTGCGGTGACCGGCCGGGACCGCCGTCGAAGACGGCGTCGAGGGTGCGGGCGCCGGCCAGCTTGGCGGCGAGCACCTCCGCGATCTGCCCGGGCGTGCACTCGGTCAGCGCGGTCTCGGCGCCGATCGTGCCCGCCGCGTGCACCACCGTGTCCACCGGCTGCCCGGCGGGCAGCGCCGCGAGGACGCCCTCCAGCTCGGCCCGGTCGGTGATGTCGCAGGCGGCGATCGTCACCTCGGCGCCCAGCGCGCGCAGTTCCGCCGCCAGTTCCTGTGCTCCCGGCGCGGCGGGGCCCCGCCGGCTGAGCAGCACCAGGTGCTCCGTCCCCTGGGCGGCGAGCCAGCGCGCCACGTGCGCGCCGAGCGCTCCGGTCCCGCCGGTCACCAGGGCGCTGCCGGACGGTTTCCAGGTCCGGCGCACCGGTGTTCCGTGCAGGGGCGAACGGACCAGCCGGCAGCCGCGCGGTCCGTCCGCGCGCAGGGCGAGCTGATCCTCGCCGCCGGCGTCGGCGAGCACCGCGGGCAGCCGGGACAGCGTCTCCTCGGACAGGGTGTCCGGCAGGTCGACCAGGCCGCCCCAGTGGTCCGGCCGCTCCAGCGCCGCGACCCGCCCGAGACCCCAGACGGCCGCCTGCACGGGACGCCGTACCGGGTCGTCGGCGCCGGTGGAGACGGCGCCCTGGGTCAGGGCCCACACCGGAGCGTCCACCTTCGCGTCCTCCAGCGCCTGGAGGAGGACGGTGGTCAGGGCCAGCCCGCGCGGCAGCGGCGAGCCGTCCGTCACGGGCCGCTCGTCCAGGGCGAGGAGCGACACCACCCGGGCCGGCGGTTCGGCACCGGCGGCGTCGCCCAGCAGGCGGGCCAGCTCCTCCCGGCCGGTGTCCTCGCCGGCCACGAGGTGGCGGACCCGGTGTCCCGCCCGGCGGCAGGCCGCGAGGACCTCGTCCACCGGGCCGCCCGCGCCCTCGCCGGAGACGACCAGCCAGTCCTGCGCCGGACCGGCGGCGGCGCCGGACCCGGACAGCCGCGCCCACTCCACGCGGTAGCGGTGCTCGTCGACCCGGGCGTTGAGCCGGTCGGACTCCCCGGCACCGGCCGGCTGGAGCCAGTACCGCTCCCGCTGGAAGGCGTAGGTCGGCAGCGGCACCGCCCGCCCGCCGGCGACCACGGCCGCCCAGTCGACCGGGACACCCCGGACGTGTACCTCGGCGAGGGCGGCCAGCAGGGTGCGGGACCCGGGCTCGTCGCGGCGGGCCACGGCGGTGAACACGGTGTCGGACGAGGCCGCACAGCTCGGGCCGAGCGCCGTGAGCACCGCGTCGGGGCCGAGTTCCAGGAAGGTGCCGGCCCCCTGCTCCTCCAGGGTCCGCACCGCGTCGTGGAACCGCACGGTCCGGCGGGCCTGGCGCACCCAGTAGTCCGGCGCGCACAGCTCCTCGGCCGTCACCAGGCCGCCGGTCGACGCCGACACGACGGCCAGGCGCGGCGCGTCGAGACGGACCCGGCCCACCACGGCGGCGAACTCCGCCAGCATCGGGTCCATGAGCGGGGAGTGGAAGGCGTGGCTCACCCGCAGCCGGCGGGTGCGCCGGCCCTCGGCGGAGAAGCGGGCGGCCACCGCCGCCGCGGCCTCCTCGTGCCCGGCGACCACCACCGAGGACGGGCCGTTCACCGCCGCGAGGCCGGCGCCGTCCGTCAGCAGCGGGGCGACCTCCTCCTCGGTCGCCTCGATCGCGAACATGGCGCCGCCCGGCTCCAGCCGCTGCATCAGCCGGCCCCGGGCCGCCACCACGGCCGCCGCGTCGGGCAGCGAGAACACCCCGGCCACGTGCGCCGCCGCCAGCTCGCCGACGGAGTGCCCGGACACGTACCGCGGGCGCACCCCCCAGGACTCCACCAGCCGGTACAGCGCGACCTCGACCGCGAACAGGGCGGGCTGGGTCCAGCCGGTCCGGTCCAGCAGCCCTTCGGTGCCGGGCCGCCCGAAGACGACGTCCCGCAGCGGCCTGTCCAGGTGCGGGTCCAGCTCGGCGCAGACCTCGTCGAAGGCCCGCGCGTACGCCGGGTAGCGCGCGTACAGCTCCCGGCCCATCCCCGGCCACTGCGCGCCCTGGCCGGTGAACAGCACCGCCAGGGCGCCGTCCGCCGCCTCGCCGCGGGCGCCCGTGGCGGGCCGCTCGCCCCGGGCGAGGCGCAGCAGCCCGTCGGCCAGCTCGTCCCCGTCCGCCGCCACGACCACCGCGCGGTGCTCGAACACCGAGCGGGTCGTCGCCAGCGAGTACGCCACGTCGGGCAGCCGGGGCGCCGGACCCTCCGTCAGGTACGCGTGCAGCCGCCGGGCCTGGCCGGCGAGCGCCTCCGCGTCGCGCCCCGACACGAGGTACGGCGCGACGGAGCCGCTCTCGGCGCCGGCCGTCGCCTCGGTGCCGGCCGGGTCGCCGGCGCCGTCGTCCGGGCCGGCCGCGGGCGCCTCCTCCAGCACCACGTGCGCGTTGGTGCCGCTGATCCCGAAGGAGGACACGGCCGCGCGCCGGGGCCGTCCCTCGTCCGGCCACGGCCGGGCGCCGGTCAGCAGCTCCACGGCACCGGCCGACCAGTCGACCTTTGTACTGGCCCGCTCGGCGTGCAGGGTCCGCGGGAGCGTACGGTGCCGCAGCGCCTGCACCATCTTGATGACCCCGGCGACACCGGACGCGGCCTGGGTGTGGCCGAGGTTGGACTTCACCGAGCCCAGCCACACCGGGCGCTCCGCCGGGCGGCCCTGGCCGTACGTCGCGAGGATCGCCTGCGCCTCGATCGGGTCGCCCAGCGGCGTGCCCGTGCCGTGCCCCTCGACCACGTCGACCTCGGCCGCCGACAGCCCGGCGTCCTGGAGCGCCTGCCGGATCACCCGCTCCTGCGCCGGCCCGCTGGGCGCCGTCAGACCGCTGCTCGCCCCGTCCTGGTTCACCGCGCTGCCGCGCAGCACCGCCAGGATCCGGCGGTTGTTGCGGCGCGCGTCGGACAGCCGCTCCAGCAGCAGCACGCCCACGCCCTCGCTCCACCCGGCGCCGTCCGCCGAGTCGGCGAACGACTTGCACCGGCCGTCCTGGGCGAGGCCGCGCTGCCGGCTGAACTCCACGAAGGTGGCGGGCGTCGACATCACCGTCGCCCCGCCCGCGAAGGCCAGCGAGCAGTCGCCGCGGCGCAGCGCCTGCATGGCCAGGTGCAGCGCCACCAGGGACGAGGAGCACGCCGTGTCCACGGTGATCGCCGGACCCTCCAGGCCCAGGGCGTACGCCACGCGCCCGGAGGCCACGCTGCCGGCGCTGCCGGTGCCCAGGTAGCCCTCCACCTCGCCGGCGTCCAGGCCGGGCCGGGAGCCGTAGTCGTGGTACATGATCCCGGCGAACACCCCGGTCCCGGTTCCGCGCAGGGAGCGCGGATCGATCCCGGCGTGCTCCCCGGCCTCCCAGGAGGTCTCCAGCAGCAGCCGCTGCTGCGGGTCCATGGCGAGCGCCTCACGCGGGGAGATCCCGAAGAAGGCGGCGTCGAACTCGGTGGCGTCGTACAGGAACCCGCCCTCGCGGACGTAGGAGGTTCCCGGCTCGTCCGGGTCGGACGAGAACAGGGACGCCAGGTCCCAGCCGCGGTCGGCGGGGAACCCGGACACCGCGTCGCGGCCCTCCAGCACCGCGTCCCACAACTGCTCCGGGGAGCGCACCCCGGACGGGTAACGGCAGGCCATCCCGACGATGGCGATCGGCTCGACCGTGGCCTGGACCGCGCCGCGGAGCCGCTCGTTCTCCTTCAGCGAAGCCCGCAGCGCTTCGACCACCGCTTCCGGCGATGTGGCCATGAATCCTCCGTAACCGAATCCGAGATCAGAACGTGTCGCCGCCGAAAGCGGTGCGTACGAGGTCGTCGACGTCCATGGCGTCGATGCCGGCCTCCGCGGACGCCGGCGCGGGGTCCGCGGCGGCGTCCTGTCCGGCGAGCCGCAGCAGGTCCGCCAGGAGACCGGCCTGCTTGAACCGCGCCAGCGGGACCGAGGCGAGGACCTCCCGGAGGGTGTGCTCCTGGGCCTCGGACTCGGTGAGTTCGCGGCTCTCCGGGAACAGCCGGTCGCGGATGAAGCGGGCGGTGTTGGCGGGGGTCGCCTGGTCGAAGACGAGCGTCGCGGGCAGCGGCAGACCGGTGGCGGCCCGCAACCGGGTGCGTAGCTCCACCGCCGTCAGCGAGTCGAAGCCCATCTCCAGGAACCCGCGGGTGTCGGCGACCTCCTCGGGCGAGGCGAGGCCGAGCACCGTCGCCGCCTCCCGGCGCACCAGGCGCAGGACCGCCGGGTACCGCTCGCCGGCCGGGAGCGCGTTCACCTCGGCCAGGAACGTCCCGCCCGGGCCGTCGCCCGCGGCCGCGGCCGCGCGCCGCCCCGCCCGCACCAGCGAGCGCAGCGGTGCCGGGACCAGCTCGGGCCGGCCCGCCGCGAGCAGCGACGCCAGGTCGAGCCGCAACGGCACCAGCGTGGCGTCCCCGGTGCCCAGCGCCGCGTCGAACAGGGCGAGGCCCTCCTCGGTGGGCAGCGGCCCGACCCCGGACCGGGCCATGCGCCGCAGGTCGGCGTCGGTCAGCGCCCGGGTGAGACCACTGCGCCGCTCCCACATGCCCCAGGCCAGCGAGGTGCCGGCCAGCCCCGTGGCCCGCCGCTCGTGGGCGAGCGCGTCGAGGAAGGCGTTGGCGGCCGCGTATCCGCCCTGGCCCGGTGTGCCCAGCACCCCGGCGGCCGAGGAGAACAGGACGAACGCCGACAGGTCCGCGTCCCGGGTGAGTTCGTGCAGGTGCAGCGCGCCGTCCACCTTGGGCCGCAGCACCCCGTCGATCCGCTCCGGGGTCAGCGAGGTGACCACGCCGTCGTCCAGGACGCCGGCCGCGTGCACCACACCGGTCAGCGGATGCGCGGCGGGTACGGCGGCGAGGACCGCGGCCAGCGCCGCCCGGTCGGCGACGTCGCAGGCCGCCACCGTGACCTCGGCGCCCGCCGCGCCCAGTTCCGCGACGAGTTCGGGCACGCCCTCGGCGCGCTCCCCGCTGCGGCTGGTCAGCAGCAGCCGGGTGACGCCGTGCGCGGCCACCAGGTGCCGGGCGACCAGTGCGCCGAGGCCGCTGGTGCCGCCGGTGACCAGCACGGTGCCGCCGGGTGCGAACGACACCGCCGGTTCCTGCGCGCCGGTGTCGGCGGCGCGGGCCAGGCGCACCGCGGACACCACGCCGTCGCGGACGACGAGTTGGGGTTCGCCGGACGCCAGCGCGGCGGCCAGCACCTGCCCGGAGGCGGCGGTGCCGTCCGTGTCCACCAGGGCGAACCGGCCCGGGTGCTCCGACTGCGCCGCCCGCACCAGGCCCCACAGCGGCGCCTGGCCCAGATCGGGCCGCTCGTCGCCGTCGCCGAGCGGCATCGCGCGGTGGGTGACGAAGACCAGCCGCGCGCCCTCGAACCGGTCGTCGGCGAGCCAGGCCCGCACCAGGGCGAGCGCCGCGTGCGTCGCGGTGTGCGCGGCGGCGGCGAGGTCACCGGCCGGCGCGGTCGCCGGGGCCGCCACGACGACGGCCTCGGGCAGCGGCGCGCCCTCGGCGGCCAGGGCGTCCAGGCCGGTCCGGGTGTCCACCTGCCGGCCGCCGGACTCCAGGACGGCGGCCAGGCCGCGGCCGGGCTCGCCGTCCGCGCCGGGTCCGGCGAGGACGGTCCAGGCACCCGCGGCCGCTTCCGTGGCCGCCGGCAGGGCCAGCGGTTCGCCGGTCACGCGGAACAGCGAACGGTGCCGGGCGCCACGGGCGCTGCCGAGGCGGTCGGCGGGCAGCGGACGCAGCAGCAGGGACTCCACCGACAGCACCGGCCGGCCGGCCGGGTCGACGGCCGTCACGCGGACCGTGTCCGGTCCCGCGGGCGTCAGCCGGACGCGCAACGCCTCGGCCCCGGTCCGGTGCAGCCGGACGCCCTTCCAGGCGTAGGGCAGCCGCGGTTCGGCCGCGTCGGGCAGCAGTCCGCCGAGGACCACGCCGTGCAGGGCGGCGTCGAACAGTGCCGGATGCACACCGAACGTCCCGGCCTGCGCGGTGCCGGGCAGCCGTACCTCGGCGAGGACGTCCGCTCCGGAACGCCAGACCGCGCTCAGCCCCTGGAAGGCGGGGCCGTAGTCGAGACCGGTGGCGGCCAGGACGGCGTAGCCCGCGTCCAGCGGCACGGGTTCGGCGTCCGCCGGCGGCCACGCCGGCATCGGGTCCGCCGGTTCCGGTCCGCCGGCCGCGAGCACCCCGACGGCGTGCCGCAGCCACGGGGTGTCCGCGGGCGCGTCCTCGGCGCGGGAGTGCACCTCGACCGCTGCGCGGCCGGTGCCGTCGGGACCGGTCACCGTCACCCGGAGCTGCACCGCGCTCCCCTCGTCCAGGACCAGGGGCTCCACCAGGGTCAGTTCCTCGACCAGGTCGTGGCCGCTCTCCTGGCAGGCCCGCAGGGCGAGTTCGACCAGGCCCGTGCCCGGGAACACCACGGTGCCCAGCACCGCGTGGTCGGCCAGCCAGGGCTGGGCGCCGGCCGACAGCCGTCCGGCCAGGACGGTGCCGGTGGAGTCGGGCAGCGTGACGACGGCGCCGAGCAGCGGATGGTGCGCCGTGCCGAGGCCGGCGGCGGCCAGGTCGCCCGGCCCGTCGCCGCGCCGCAGCCAGTACCGGTCCCCGCCGAACGGGTACGTCGGCAGCCGGGTCTCCCGCGCGGCGGACGGCGGGAAGGCCCGCGCCCAGTCCACCTGGCCGCCGCAGGTGTGCAGTTGGGCGAGCGAGGCGAGGAAGCGCCGGGGGCCGCCGTCGTCGCGGCGCAGCGAGCCCACGGTCGTGCCGGCCGCCCCGGCGGCGTCCATGGTCTCCTGGATCGCCATGCCCAGCACGGGGTGCGGGCTGGCCTCGACGAACACGTCGTACCCGTCGTCCAGCAGCAGCCGGGTCACCGGCTCCAGCAGCACGGTCTGCCGCAGATTGCGGTACCAGTACGCGGCGTCCAGGCCGGCGGTGTCGATCCTGCCGCCGGTGACCGTGGAGTAGAACGGGACCTCGGCGGGCCGGGGCGCGATCGGCGCCAGCTCCCGCAGGATGTCGTCCCGCACCTCCTCCACGTGCGGCGAGTGCGAGGCGTAGTCGACGGGCAGCGTCCGGGTCCGCACCCCGTCCTGCGCGCACTGTGCCACCAGCTCCTGGAGGGCGTCCGGGTCACCGGAGACGACGGTGGAGGAGGCGCCGTTCACCGAGGCCACGGAGAGCCGTCCGGGCCAGCGCTCCACCAGCGCCGACGCCTCGGCCTCGCCGAGGGCCACGGACACCATGCCGCCCTTGCCGGACAGCGCGCCCAGCGCCTTGCTGCGCAGCGCCACCGCCCGCGCGGCGTCGTCCAGGCTGAGCGCGCCCGCCACACAGGCCGCGGCGATCTCGCCCTGGCTGTGCCCCATCACGGCACCCGGCCGCACCCCGAAGGACTCCCACAGCCGGGCCAGGGACACCATGACCGCGAACAGCGCCGGCTGGACCACGTCCACCCGCTCCAGCGACGGCGCCTGCCCGGCGCCGTGCAGCACGTCCGTCAGCGACCAGTCGACGTACGGCGCGAGAGCCGCCTCGCACTCGCGGATCCGCTCCGCGAACACCTCGCTGGCGGCGTACAGTTCCGCGGCCATGCCCGGCCACTGCGAGCCCTGGCCGGAGAAGACGAAGACCGTCCTCTCCCGGGCGCGGGCCGTGTCCCGGACCACGCCGTCGGCGTCCCGGCCCTCGGCCAGCGCGCCCAGCGCGTCCCGCAGTTCCCCGAGTCCGCCGCCGATGACGACGGCCCGGTGGTCGAGGGTGGCGCGGGCCGTGGCCAGGGCGTGGCCGATCCGGGCCGGGTCGGCCCCGGGCCGGTCGGCGAGGTGGTCCAGCAGCCGCCGGGCCTGCGCGCGCAGCGCCTCCTCGGTCTTCCCGGACAGCACCCAGGGCACGACGGCCGGCTCCGGAGCGCCGGGCGAGGCGGCGGTGTCGTCCTCGTCCGGGACGGCGGCGGCCTCGGCCTGCTCCACGATGACGTGGGCGTTGGTGCCGCTGATGCCGAACGAGGAGACGGCGGCCCGCCGGGCCCGGCCGCTGTCCGGCCAGGGCCTGGCCTCGGTGAGCAGCGCCAGGCCGCTTCCCGTCCAGTCCACCTCGGGCGTCGGCCGGTCGACGTGCAGGGTGCGGGGCAGCACGCCGTGCCGCATCGCCGCCACCATCTTGATCAGTCCGGCCATGCCCGCGGCGGCCTGGGTGTGCCCGATGTTGGACTTCACCGAGCCCAGCCACAGCGGCTGCCCGGCGTCCCGCTCCCGGCCGTACACCGCCGCCAGGGCCTGCGCCTCGATCGGGTCGCCGAGCCGGGTGCCGGTGCCGTGCGCCTCCACGGCGTCGACGTCGGCGGGGGTCAGCCGCGCGTCGGTCAGCGCCTGCCGGATCACCCGCTGCTGCGACGGCCCGTTCGGCGCGGTCAGCCCGTTGCTGGCGCCGTCGGAGTTGACCGCCGTACCGCGGACGAGGGCGAGCACCGGATGGCCGTTGCGCCGGGCGTCGGAGAGCCGCTCCAGCAGCAGCGTGCCGACGCCCTCGCCCCAGCCGGTGCCGTCCGCCGCGGCGGCGAACGCCTTGCACCGGCCGTCGGGGGACAGGCCGCGCTGGCGGCTGAACTCCAGGAAGATGTCGGGTACGGCCATCACGGCGGCGGCACCGGCCAGGGCGAGGGAGCACTCGCCGCGCCGCAGGGACTGCACCGCCAGGTGCAGCGCCACCAGCGACGAGGAGCAGGCGGTGTCGATCGTCACCGCCGGGCCCTCCACCCCGTAGGCGTAGGCGATACGGCCGGACATGACGCTCGCCGTGCTGCCGGTCAGCAGATAGCCGCCGAGGTCGTCCGGGGCCTGCCGCGGGTCCGAGGGATAGCCCTGGGACGCGGCGCCGACGAACACGCCGACCTGGTCGCCCTTGAGCGAGGTCGGGTCGATGCCGGCCCGCTCCAGCGCCTCCCAGGAGGTCTCCAGGAGCAGCCGCTGCTGGGGGTCCATGGCCAGCGCCTCGCGGGGGCTGATCCCGAACAGGGCCGCGTCGAACCGCGCGGCGTCGTCGAGGAAGCCGCCCACCCGCACGTACGTGGTGCCGGGCCGGGTGCCGTCCGGGTCGTACAGGCTGTCGGTGTCCCAGCCGCGGTCGGCCGGGAACGGGCCGACCGTGTCGGCCTCCCCGGCCACCAGCCGCCACAGGTCCTCCGGGGTCGCCACGCCCCCGGGATAGCGGCAGCTCATCGAGACGATCGCGATCGGGTCGTCGTCCACCGGCCCGCGCGGCGCGGCGACGGCCGGCGCCGCCTCGGCGGCGGCGCCCAGCACCTCCGTGCGCAGGTGGCGGGCGAGTTCGGCCGGCGTCGGGTAGTCGAAGACGACCGTGGAGGACAGCTGCGCCGCGGCGGCCTGGCCGAGGCGGTTGCGCAGCTCCACCGCGGTCAGCGAGTCGAAGCCCAGCTCCTTGAAGGTGCGGTCGGCGGCCACCGTGGCGCCGTCGGCGTGTCCCAGGACGGTCGCCGCCTGCTCGCGCACCAGGTCCAGCAGGAGCCGTTCGGCCTGCGCCGGCGGCAGCGGGGCCAGCCGGTCGCGCAGCGGCGCGCCGGCGGCCGGGCCGCCCGCGGCGCGGCCGGCCCGGGGCCGCGGCTTGCCGGCCAGACCGCGCAGCAGGTACGGCACGTCCTCGGGCGTGCCGCGGCGCAGCGCCGCCGGGTCGGTCCGGGCCGGGACCAGGACGGCCTCCGCGGTGCCGAGGGCGGCGTCGAACAGGTCCAGCCCCTCCGCCTCGGTGAGCGGGACCAGCCCGGTGCGGCCCAGCCGGACCAGGTCCACCTCGGCGAGGCCGCCGAGCATGCTCTCGGAGTGTCCCCACGGTCCCCAGGCCAGCGACACCGCAGGCCGGCCGGCCGCCCTGCGGTGGTGGGCCAGGGCGTCCAGCAGGGCGTTGGCCGCCGCGTAGTTCGCCTGGCCGGCCCCGCCGAGGAGACCGGAGGTGGAGGAGAACAGCACGAAGGCCGCCAGGTCGGCGGAGCGGGTGAGGTCGTCCAGCAGCAGCGCCGCGTCGGCCTTGGCCCGCAGGACGGTGTCCAGCCGTTCGGGCGTGAGCGAGGTGAGGACACCGTCGTCCAGGACGCCCGCCGTGTGCACCACCGCGGTCAGCGGATGGGCGGCGGGCACGGCGGCCAGCAGGCGTTCCAGCGCGGCCCGGTCGGAGACGTCGCAGTCCGTCACCGTCACGGTGGCGCCCTGGGCCTCCAGCTCGGCCGCCAGCTCGGCCGCGCCCGGTGCCGCGGCGCCCCGGCGGCTGACCAGCAGCAGCCGGCGCGCCCCGTGGCGCTCCACCAGCCGGCGGGCGACCGCCGAACCGAGCGCGCCGGTGCCGCCCGTGATCAGCACGGTGCCGTCCGGGTCGAGCGGGGCCGGCACGGTGAGCACCACCTTGCCGATGTGCCGTGCCTGGCTGAGGAAGCGCAGCGCCTCGACGGCGTGGCGCACGTCCCAGGAGGTCACCGGCGGCAGCCGCAGGGCTCCCTCGCCGAACAGCGCGAGCAGCGCGTCCAGCATCTCCCGGATGCGTCCGGCCCCGGCGTCGACCAGGTCGAAGGCCCGGTAGCGGGCCCCGTCGTGCGCGGCGGCGACCGTTTCGGCGTCCCGGACGTCGGTCTTGCCCATCTCCAGGAACCGGCCGCCGGGTGCCAGCAGCCGCAAGGACGCGTCCACGTACTCCCCGGCCAGGGAGTTGAGCACCACGTCCACGCCCCGGCCGCCGCCCGCCTCCCGGAACTTCTCCTCGAACTCCAGGGACCGGGAGGAGGCGATGTGGCGGTCGTCGAGACCCAGGGCGCGCAGCGCGTCCCACTTCGCGGGGCTCGCCGTCGCGTACACCTCGGCGCCGAGGTGCCGGGCCAGCTGCACGGCGGCCATGCCGACGCCGCCGGCTCCCGCGTGCACCAGCACCGATTCGCCGGGCCGCAGGCCGCCCAGGTCGACCAGCGCGTAGTAGGCGGTGAGGAAGACCGCCGGCACGGCCGCGGCCTCGGTGAAGGACCAGCCGTCCGGGACGTGGGCGACCATGCGGTGGTCGGTCACGGCGACCGGACCGATGCCGCCGAAGATCATGCCCATGACCCGGTCCCCGGGCGCGAGACCGCGGACGCCGGGGCCGGTCTCCAGGACCACGCCCGCGCCCTCGACGCCGAGCGCTCCGGCCTCGCCGGGGTACATGCCGAGGGCGTTGAGCGCGTCGCGGAAGTTCAGGCCCGCGGCGCGCACGCCCACCCGTATCTCGCCCTCGGCCAGCGGCTCGCCGGCCCGCGGGTACGGCGTGAGGGCCAGCCCCTCCAGCGTGCCGCGCCGCTCGGAGTCCAGCCGCCAGGCCGGCTCCCGCGGCACCGCGAGGGCCTGCCCGGCGTGCGGCCGGGCCAGCAGCGGGGCCAGCGGCTCGCCCTGCCGGACGGCGAGCTGCGGCTCACCGGAGCGGACGGCGGCGGCCAGGGCCGCGTACGACCGCGGGTCGCCGTCGAGATCGACCAGCGCGAACCGGCCGGGGTGCTCCGACTGGGCGGTGCGCAGCAGTCCCCACACGGCGCTGTGCGGCAGATCGGCGATCCGCTCGTCACCGGCGGCGACGGCCCGGTGGGTCACCACGACCAGCCGGGAGTCCGCCGCGTTCTCCCGGGCGAGCCAGCCGCGGGCGAGGTCGAGCGCCTGGTGGGCCGCCGCGCGCACGGCGTCGGCGCGGCCGGCCGCCGGACCGGTGGCGGTGAGCGGCAGCAGCACCACGGCCGGGGCGGCGCCCTCGTCCGCCGCCCGGGACAGCGCGGCCAGGTCCGGGTACCGGGACACCGTGCCCTCGCCCAGGTACGCCGCGATGCCGGGCGTGTCGGGTCCCACCACCGCCCAGTCCGGCGCGGCTTCGCCGGCGGCGGGCTGCCGCGCCGGCTCCCAGCGCAGCTGGAACAGGCGGTCGCGGGCGGCGGCGTCCCCGCCGGGCGCGGCCGGACGCAGCACGAGCGCCTCGGCGGACAGCACGGTACGGCCGGTGCCGTCGGCGGCGAGCACGGACACCGCGTCCGTGCCCGCGGGGGCCAGCCGGGCCCGCAGCTCCGCGGCGCCCGCGGCGTGCCGGCGCACGCCCCGCCAGGAGAACGGCAGCCGGGCCTGGTCCCAGGCGCCGCCCGTGACGTTCAGCGCGACCCCGTGCAGGGCGCTGTCCAGCAGCGCCGGGTGGAGCCCGAAGTCCGCGGTGTCCGCGCCGTCCGGCAGCGCGGCCTCCACGAACAGCTCCGCGCCCCGCCGCCAGGCCGCGCGCAGCCCCTGGAACAGGGGCCCGTAGTCGAGACCGGTCTCCGCCATCACGGCGTACAGCGCCTCGGTGTCGACCGGCTCGGTGCCGGCCGGCGGCCACACGCCGAACTCCTCGGTGGCCACGGGTGACTCGTCCGGCGCGAGCAGACCGGTGGCGTGCGCCGTCCACGGCTCGTCGTCGTCCCCGCCGTCCGGGCGCGCGTGCACGCTCAGCGGGCGCCGTCCGGAGTCGTCGGCCGCGCCCACGCGCACCTGGAGCAGCACCCCGCCCCGCTCGGGCAGCGGCAGCGGCGCGTGCAGGGTCAGCTCCGCCAGCAGGCCGAGGCCGGTCCGCTCGCCCGCGTGCAGCGCCAGGTCCAGGAACGCGGTGCCCGGCAGCAGCGCCCGGCCGAACACGCTGTGGTCCAGCACCCAGCCGTGCGCCTCGGCCGAGAGCCGGCCGGTGAAGAGCAGTTCGTCGGCGTCGGCCGGCGCCACCACGGCACCGAGCAGCGGATGGCCGGCCGTGCCGAGCCCGGCGCTGCCCACGGCCGCCGCGGCGGCGGGCGGGGTCAGCCAGTAGCGCGTGGTCTGGAAGGGGTAGACGGGCAGTTCGACCGGGCGCGCCCCGGTCCCGGCGTAGAACGCCGTCCAGTCCACCGCGACACCGCGCGTGTGCAGCCAGGCCACGGCGTCGGTGACGGACAGCTCCTCGGCCCGGTCGGAACGCAGGGTCGCGCTCAGCGCGGCGTCCTCGGCGGTGACGCTGTCCTGCCCCGTCGCCGCGAGCACACCGCCGGGGCCCAGCTCCAGGAACGTGCGGACACCGGCGGCCTCCATGGCCCGTACGGCGTCCGCGAACCGCACCGTGCCCCGGGCGTGCCGCACCCAGTACTCGGGGTCGCGGATCTCCTCGGCCGTCACCTCGCGGCCGGTCAGGGTGGAGACGACGGGCAGGTGCGGAGCGGAGAACGTCAGCCGCGCGACCACCGCGCGGAAGTCCGCCAGCATCGGGTCGATCAGCGGCGAGTGGAAGGCGTGGCTGACGGTCAGCCGCCGGGTCTTGCGGCCCTGCCGCGCGAAGTGGCCGGCGATCTCGTCCACCGCGTCCTCGGCGCCGGCCACGACCACCGCGGACGGCCCGTTCACCGCGGCGAGGTCCGCCCGGTCCGCGCGCTTGGCCAGCAGGGGCCGCACCTCGTCCTCGCCGGCCTGCACCGCCACCATGGCGCCGCCCTCGGGCAGGGCCTGCATCAGCCGGCCGCGCGCGGCCACCAGCGTCGCGGCGTCCGCCAGCGACAGCACGCCCGCGGCGTGCGCGGCGCTCACCTCGCCGACGGAGTGGCCCGCGAGCCGGTCCGGGCGCACGCCCCAGCGGGTCAGCAGCCGGAAGAGCGCCACCTCCACCGCGAACAGCGCCGGCTGCGTGTACGCGGTGCGGTCCAGCGTCCCGTCGTCCGTGTCGGCGAACACCACCTCGCGCAGCGGCCGGTCCAGGTGCGGGTCCAGGGCGGCGCACACCTCGTCGAACGCCTCGGCGAACACGGGCGAGGCCGCGTACAGCGCGCGGCCCATGCCCACCCGCTGGCTGCCCTGCCCGGTGAACAGGAAGCCCAGCTTGCCGCGGCCGGCGGTGCCGAGGGTCACCCGCGGGTCGGCGCGGTCCTCGGCCAGGGCGGCCAGCGCCCGGGTGAACGCCTCGCCCTCGTCCGCGACGATCGCGGCCCGGTGCGGGAACGCCGAGCGGGTGGTGGCCAGGGAGTACCCGACGTCGGCCGCCGCCGGCTCGCGCTCGGCGAGCCAGGACAGCAGCCGCCCGGCCTGCTCCCGCAGCGCCTGCGGGGTGCGGGCGGAGAGCAGCCACGGCACCGTGCGCGGCGGTGTGCCGGCCCCGGCCGCCGGGTTCTCGTCGCCGGCCTCGGGGGTCTCGTCGCCGGCGGCGGGCGGCTCTTCGAGGATCAGGTGGGCGTTGGTGCCGCTGATCCCGAACGAGGACACCCCGGCCCGGCGCGGGCGGTCCGCCGCCGGCCACGGCACGGCCTCGGTCAGCAGCTCGATGTTCCCCGCGGACCAGTCCACGTGCGGGGTCGGGGCGTCGACGTGCAGGGTCCGCGGCAGCAGGCCGTGCCGCATCGCCAGGACCAGCTTGATGACCCCCGCGACACCGGCCGCGGCCTGGGTGTGGCCGATGTTGGACTTCACCGAGCCCAGCCACAGCGGCTGCGTGCGCCGCCTGCCGTAGGTGGCCAGCAGCGCCTGCGCCTCGATCGGGTCGCCCAGCTTCGTGCCGGTGCCGTGCGCCTCGACCGCGTCGACGTCGTCCGCGGACAGGCCGGCGTCCGCCAGCGCCTGCTGGATGACCCGCTGCTGCGCGGGACCGTTCGGCGCGGCGAGGCCGTTGCTCGCCCCGTCCTGGTTCGTCGCGCTGCCGCGTACGACGGCCAGCACCCGGTGGCCGAGCCGGCGGGCGTCCGACAGCCGCTCCAGCAGCAGGACGCCGACGCCCTCGGCCAGACCGGTGCCGTCGGCCGACGCCGCGAAGGACCGGCACCGGCCGTCCTGGGACAGCCCGCGCTGCCGGCTGAAGCCCATGAGCTGCGACGGCGTGGTCATCAGGGTGACACCGCCGGCGAGCGCGAGGGTGCACTCGTCGCGGCGCAGCGCCTGGCAGGCGGAGTGGATCGCCACCAGCGACGCCGAACACGCGGTGTCGAAGGTGACCGCCGGGCCCTCAAGACCCAGGGTGTACGCGATGCGGCCGGAGAGTACGCTCGCCGCTCCCGCGGTGAGGAAATAGCCTTCGTACTCGCCGAGTTCGGCCGTCCGGACCCGGGTCGCGTAGTCCTGGAACGCGGCTCCCACATAGACGCCGGTACGACTGCCGTGCAGGGACGCCGGGTCGATCCCGGCGCGCTCCACGGTCTCCCACGCCGTCTGCAGCAGCAGCCGCTGCTGCGGGTCCATGGCCACCGCCTCGCGCGGGCTGATCCCGAAGAACTCCGCGTCGAACCCGGCGACGTCGGTGAGGAACCCGCCCTGGCGGGTGTACACCGTGCCCGGGGTGTCCGGGTCCGGGTCGAACAGGGCGTCCAGGTCCCAGCCCCGGTCGGCCGGCAGGTCCGAGACCGCGTCCTCGCCGGCCGCGACGAGCCGCCAGAAGTCGTCGGGCGTCGCCACGCCGCCGGGCAGGCGGCAGCCCATCCCCACGATGGCGATCGGCTCCCGCGCCGCGGCGATCAGCTCTTCGTTCTCCTGTCGCAGCCGCTCCGTCTCCTTCACGGACGCGCGCAGCGCATCGACGAGTTTCTCCGGCGACGTGGCCATGTCCCCTCACAGTTTCTGTTGCGTCGGAACGAGCTGGATGTCCGGCGGTGGCTACCGTTCGCCGAGCGCGAGGCGCACCAGGTCGTCGGCGTCCATGTCGTTGATCCGCTCTTGCGCGTGCTGGATGCGCCGGGTCCGGTCGCGCTCCCGGTCGGACCCGGGCGCGTCCCGGGACACGGAGGCGTCGTCCCCGGCACCGGAGGCGTCGTCGGACGCGCTGTCGTCCCCGGTGCCGGCCGCGGCCAGCAGGAGGTCGGCGAGCTGCGCCACCGTGGGGTGGTCGAAGACCACGGTGACCGGCAGCCGCAGCCCGGTGTCGGCCTGGAGCCGGTTGCGCAGCTCCACCGAGATCACGGAGTCGACGCCCAGGTCCTTGAACGGCTTCTCCTCGCTGACGGCGTCCGGCCCGGCGTACCCGAGGACCCGCGCCACCTGCGTCCGGACGATCAGCGAGACCGTCTCCCGGCGCTGGAGGGGGCTCAGCGGGGCGAGCCGCCCGGCCAGCGTCTGCGTGGGCTCCTCGGCGGCCGGCCGCGCCTCCCCGAGGGCCGCGCGGGCCTCGGGCAGGTCGGCGAAGAGCGCCGTCGTCCGGGTCGCGCCGAACGCGCCGGCCAGCGCCTCCCAGTCCACGTCCGCGACCACCGGCGTCGGGTCGTCGCCGAGCAGGCACCGGCCCAGCGCGGCGGTCGCCGGCTCCGGGGCCAGCAGCCGCAGACCCCGCCGGACGACGGCCTGGGCCATGCCGCCCCGGGTCATCATGCCGTCGCCGTCCCACGGACCCCAGATCACCGAGGTCGCCGGCAGCCCCAGGCCGCGCCGGTGGAGCGCCAGCGCGTCCAGGAAGGCGTTGGCCGCCGCGTACCCGCCGTTGCCGGTGCTGCCCCACATCCCCGACACCGAGGAGAACAGCACGAACGCGTCCAGCTCCCGGTCCCGGGTCAGGTCGTGCAGGTGCAGCGCCGCGTCGGCCTTGGCCCGCAGCACCTCGGCGAACCGCTCGGGCGTCAGCTCGCCCAGCGGGGTGTTCTCGATGACTCCCGCGGTGTGCACGACCGCCCTGATCCGGTCGCCGGCGGCGTCGAGACCGTCCAGCAGCGCGGCGAGCGCCGCCCGGTCGGACACGTCGCACGCCAGCGTGCTGACCCGCACGCCCCGCTCGGACAGCAGGGCCTGAAGGGCGTCGGCCCCGGGTGCCGCCGGGCCGCTGCGGCTGACCAGCACAAGGTGCTCGGCGCCCCGGTCCGCCAGCCAGGCCGCGGTGTGCCGGCCGAGCGCACCGGTGCCGCCGGTGACGAGGACGGTGCCGCCGAACCGCGGCTCGTCGCCGCCGGGCCGGGTCTGTCTGGGCGCGCGCACCAGCCGGCGCACGAAGACGCCCTCGGTCCGCAGCGCCACCTGGCTCTCGCCCCCGGGATCGGCCAGCACCGCGGCGAGCGGGCCGGCCGCCGCCGGGTCCAGGTCCGCCGGCAGGTCGACCAGGCCGCCCCACCGCTGCGGGAACTCCACGGCGGCGACCCGCCCCAGACCCCACAGCTGCGCCTGCACGGGGGCGGCCAGCTCCTCGCCGCCGACCGCCACGGCGCCCTGGGTGACACACCACAGCGGCGCCGTCACTCCGGCCTCGCCCAGCGCCCGCAGCACGCCCAGCAGACCGGGCCAGTCGCCGGAGCGGGACGGGACCGTGGCCCCGAGGGGCGTCGGCGGCGCGAGCAGCAGCACACCCGACGGCTCCGGGCCGCAGGCCGGCAGGGACCGCAGTACGGCCGCCAGCCCGTCGGCTCCGCCGTCCGCGCCGTAGTGATCCACCGGCACCACCCGCGCGCTGTCGCCGAGCGCGCCGAGGACGGCGGCGGCGAGCGGCGATTCACGGGTCGCCGGGTCCAGCAGCACCAGCCAGCCGCCCGCCGGCGACCCGGCCGGGGTGTGCGGCGCGGGCCGCCAGGTGATCCGGTACCGCCAGGAATCGGCCGACGCGGCCGCCCGCTGCCGCTCGTGCCACGCCGACAGCGCCGGCAGCACGGCCCGCAGCGCGGCCTCGTCCGGCAGCGCCAGCTCCGCCGCGAGCCCGTCGGCGTCACCGCGCGCCACGATGTCCCAGAACGCGGAGTGCGTCTCGTCCGCGCCGCCCGGTGCGGCGGCGGGCGCGGGCGGCGCCAGCCAGTACCGCTCGTGCTGGAAGGCGTAGGTGGGCAGCTCCACCCGGGCCGCGCCGGTCCCGGCGAAGACCCCGGACCAGTCCACCGGCGCCCCGTGCGCGTGTGCCTCGGCCACCGAGGTCACGAAGCGCCGCAGACCGCCGTCGTCCCGGCGCAGCGAGCCCACGACCGCGCCCCGGGCGCCCCGCGAGGCGATGGCCTCCTCGATGTCGCCGCGCAGCACCGGGTGCGGGCTGATCTCCAGGACGAGCGTGTGCCCCTTGGCGAGCACCGTGCCCATGGTCCGCTCGAAGCGGACCGTCTCACGCAGGTTGCGGTACCAGTAGGCGGCGTCGAGCGTGGTGGTGTCCAGGACGTCCCCGGTCACCGTGGAGTAGAAGGGGATGCCGGCGGCGCGCGGCGTGACCTCGCGCAGCGCCTCCATCAGCTCTTCTTGGATCGCCTCCACCTGCGCGGAGTGCGCCGCGTAGCTGACCGGGATCCGCTTCGCCCGGACCCCGCGCTCGGCGCACACGGCCAGCAGTTCGTCCAGGGCCGCCGGCTCACCGGAGACCACCACCGACGACGGGCCGTTGACGACGGCCACGTCCAGGCGTCCGTCCCAGCACGGCAGCCGCCGCGCCTCCGCGTCCGGCAGCGCCACCGAGACCATCCCGCCCCGGCCCGACAGCGCCACCAGCGCCCGGCTGCGCAGCGCCACGATCCGCGCGGCGTCCGCCAGCGAGAGCGCGCCGGCCACGCAGGCCGCGGCGATCTCGCCCTGGCTGTGCCCGACCACGGCCGTCGGCCGCACCCCGTACGACTCCCACAGCCGGGCCAGCGACACCATCATCGCGAACAGCACCGGCTGGACGACGTCGACCCGCTCCAGGGTCGGCGCGCCCGGCTCGCCGCGCAGCACGTCGAGCAGCGACCAGTCGGTCACGGCGTCCAGCGCGGCGGCGCACTCCCGCATGCGCGCGGCGAACACCGGCGCGGTGTCGAGCAGTTCCACCGCCATCCGGGCCCACTGCGCGCCCTGCCCGGGGAAGACGAACACCCGCTCCGCGTCGGCCGCGGCGACCGCCCGCACCACCGCGTCCGCGGTGTCGCCGGCCAGCAGGGCGTCCAGCCCGGCCGTCAGTTCCTCCCGGCTCCCGCCGACCACGACGGCGCGGTGCTCCAGCGCGGCGCGGGTGGTGGCCAGCGAGTGGCCCACGTCGACGGGGGACAGGCCGGGCCGGTCCGCGAGGTACGAGCGCAGCGCGGCGGCCTGGCCGCGCAGCGCCTCGGGCGACCGCGCCGACAGCGGCCACGGCACCACGGCGGGCGGCGGCCCGGCGGCCGGGTCCGGCGCGGCCGGCCCGTCCTCGGCCGGGGCCTCCTCCAGGATGGCGTGGACGTTCGTCCCGCTGATCCCGAACGAGGAGACGCCCGCACGGCGCGTCCGCTCGCCGCGGGGCCACGGCAGCGGCTCGGTCAGCAGCTCCACCGCGCCCGCGGACCAGTCGACGTACGGGGTCGGCTCGTCGATGTTCAGGCTGGCGGGCAGGCTGTCGTGGCGCAGCGCCATGACCATCTTGATCACGGCGGCCACTCCCGCCGCCGCCTGGGTGTGGCCGATGTTCGACTTCACCGAGCCCAGCCGCAGCGGCCGCCCGCTGTCGCGGCCCTGCCCGTAGGTGGCCAGCAGCGCCTGCGCCTCGATCGGGTCGCCCAGCTTCGTGCCGGTGCCGTGCGCCTCCACCACGTCCACGTCGCCCGCGGCCAGCCCCGCGTCGGCGAGGGCCTGGCGGATCACCCGCTCCTGCGAGGGGCCGTTGGGCGCGGTGAGCCCGTTGCTGGCGCCGTCCTGGTTGACGGCCGAGCCGCGCAGCACCGCCAGCACGCGGTGGCCGTGGCGCCGGGCGTCCGACAGGCGCTCCAGGACCACCATGCCGACGCCCTCGCTCCAGCCTGTGCCGTCGGCGGACCGGGCGAACGGCTTGCACCGCCCGTCGGGCGCCAGACCGCGCTGCTGCGCGAACTCCACGAACATGCCGGGCGTCGCCATCACCGTCACCCCGCCGGCCAGCGCCAGCGCGCACTCGCCCGCCGACAGGGAGCGGGCGGCCAGGTGCAGCGCCGCCAGGGAGGAGGAGCAGGCGGTGTCCACGGTGAGGGCGGGGCCTTCGAGCCCGAGGGCGTAGGCGACGCGGCCCGAGACGACGCTGGGGGTGCTGCCCGTGAGCAGATAGCCGTGCGTGCCGTGGTCCGGGTCGCCGAGGCGGGGCCCGTAGTCCTGGGCGGTGGCGCCGGTGAACACGCCCACCTGACGGCCCCGCAGGCCGCCGGGGTCGATGCCGGCCCGCTCCAGGGCCTCCCAGGAGGTCTCCAGCACCAGCCGCTGCTGCGGGTCCATCGCGAGCGCCTCGCGCGGGCTGATGCCGAAGAACGGGGCGTCGAAGGCGGCGGCGTCGTGCAGGAAGCCGCCGGTCCTGGCGTAGCGCACGTCCGGGTTCTCCGGGTCGCGCAGCTCGACGTCGGGCCACTCGCGGTCGTCCGGGAACGCCGACAGTCCGGTCCTGCCGTCGGCCACCAGGCGCCACAGGTCCTCGGGCGAGCGGACGCCGCCGGGGAAGCGGCAGCTCATGCCGACGATCGCGATCGGCTCGTCGTGCCGGGCCGGTACGGCCGCCGCGGGGGCCTCGGCGGCGGACTGCTCGCCCGACAGCCGGCTCTGGAGGAAGCCGGCCAGACCGGCCGGGGTGGGGAAGTTGTAGATCAGCGTGGGCGGCAGCCCGGTCAGCCCGGTGGCCTCGGCGACCCGGTCGCGGAACTCCACCGCGGTGAGCGAGTCGAAGCCCAGCTCCTTGAACGTCCGGCGGGTGTCCACGGTGTCCGTGGACAGGTACCCGAGCACGGTCGCCACACAGGTCCGCACCAGCTCCAGCGGCTCGGCACCGGGCTCGCGGGCGGGACCGGGGGCGGACTCCGGGGCCGGGCGGGGCTCGGGCGCGGCGCCGGTCACGGGACCGGTCGCGGTGCCGTCCGTGTGACCGGGGGCGGTTCCGTCCGCGTGCCCCGTGGCCGAGCCGACCGTCTCACCGGTGGCGGAGCCGGCCGCCGCGGCGGTGTCCTCGCGCGCCCGGCCGCCGGGCTCCTCGAACCAGAAGGGACGGCGCTGGAAGGCGTAGGTGGGCAGCTCGACCCGCGCGGGCGTCCACCCGGTGAGCACCCCCCAGTCCACCGCGGCTCCGCGCACGTACGCCTCGGCGAGCGCGGTGGCGACGGTCAGCTCCTCCGGCCGGCCGTCCCGCAGCACCGGGACGACCACGCCGCCGGGCGCGGTGCCGGCGTCGGCGAGGCTCTCGCGGGTCATCGCGGCCAGCCCGCCCGGACCCAGCTCCCAGTAGCCGGTGACTCCCTCGGCGTGCAGCAGCCGGACACCGTCGGCGTAGCGCACGCAGGCGCGGATGTGCCGGGTCCAGTAGTCGGCGGACGCCAGCTCCGCCGCTGTCGCGAGGCGGCCGGTGACGTTGGAGACCACGGGGATCTTCGGTGTGCCGTAGGTCAGCCCGGCCGCCACCGCGCGGAACTCCTCCAGGGCGCCGTCCATGTGCGCGGAGTGGAACGCGTGGCTGACCCGCAGTTCCTTGGTCCTGCGGCCGGCGGTCCGGAAGTGCGCCGTGACCTCCGCCACCGCCGCCCGGTCCCCGGAGACCACCGTGGTGCGCGGTCCGTTGAGCGCGGCGATGGACACCCGGTCGCCGTGCGCGGCCAGTACGGCGCCGACCTCCTCCTCGCCGGCCTCGACGGCGGCCATGGCGCCGCCCGCGGTGGCCCGCTGCATCAGCCGGCCGCGCGCCGCGACCAGGGCGCAGGCGTCCGCCAGGCCGAGCACCCCGGAGGCGTACGCCGCGGTGAGTTCGCCGATCGAGTGGCCCAGCAGGTAGTCCGGCTCCACCCCGGACGCCCGCAGCAGGCGGTACAGGGCGCTCTCCACGGCGAACAGCGCGGCCTGGGTGTACTCGGTCTCGTCCAGCAGCGCGGCCTCGGCGGTGCCGGGCCCGGCGAACAGCAGGTCCTTGAGACGGTGCGGCAGATGCGGGTCGAACGCCGTACAGACCTCGTCCAGCGCGGCGGCGAACTCCGGTAAGGAGGCGTGTAGTTCGTAGCCCATCCGGGGCCTCTGGCTGCCCTGTCCGGAGAACAGGAACGCCGTCCGGCCGCCGTCGCGGGCGGTGCCCCGCACCAGGCCGGCGGCCGGCACACCGCGGGCCAGCGCGTCCAGCCCGGCGAGGTGGTCCTCCGGCGTGCGGCCGAGCACCACCGCGCGTTCCTCGTGCGCGGTGCGGTGGGCGCTGAGCGTGTAGCCGACGGCCTCGGCGCCGAGGCCGGGCCGGGCGGCGACGTGCTCGCGCAGCCGCGCCGCCTGGGCGCGCAGCGCGCCGGGGGAGCGCGCCGTCACCACCCACGGCACCGGCGCGGCGGCCCCGGGAACCGCCTCCTGCGCCTCGCGCCCGGCGGCCACCGCCTCCGCGCCTTCGCCGGCGGCGGCCTCCGCCGCGTCCTCACCGGTGGCCGCCGCTTCAGCGGCTCCGTCGTACATCACCGCGCCGCCTCCGCCGGCCGCCGCCTCGTCCGCCGGGGCCACCGGGTGCCGGTCCGACAGCACCACGTGGCAGTTGGTGCCGCCCATGCCGAACGAGCTGACGCCCGCCAGCAGCGGCGCGTCCTCGCGCGGCCACGGTGCCGGCTCCGTCGGCACCCGCAGGTGCCACGCGTCCAGCGGGATGTCGGGGTGCGGTTCGGAGAAGTTGCGGGACGGCGGGATGCGACGGTGCCGGATGCTCAGGACCGTCTTGATGAGTCCGGCGACACCCGCCGCGGCCTCCAGGTGCCCGATGTTGGTCTTCACCGAACCGACGTACAGCGGGGGACGCCCGCCGGACCCGCCGCCGAACACCGCGCCGAGCGCGGCGGCCTCGACCGGGTCGCCCTTCCTGGTCCCGGTGCCGTGCAGCTCGACGTACTGCACGTCGGCCGGGTCGACACCGGCCCTGCCGTACGCCTCGCGCAGCACCGCCTCCTGCGCGCCGGCCCGCGGCACCGTCAGGCCCTCGCTCGCCCCGCCGCTGTTCACCGCGCCGGCCTCGATGACGCAGTACACGCGGTCGTGGTCGGCCAGGGCCGCCGAGAGCGGCTTGAGGACGAGGAAACCGGCGCCCTCCCCGCGCACGTAGCCGTTGGCGCGCGCGTCGAGCGTGAAGCACTGCCCGTCCGGGGACAGCGCGCCGAACTTCTCGGAGTACACGGTGCTCTCGGGTGCCAGCATGAGGCTGACCCCGCCGGCGAGGGCGAGCACCGACTCGCCCCGGCGCAGGCTCTCGCAGGCGGTGTGCACCGCCACCAGCGAGGACGACTGCCCGGTGTCGATCACCATGCTGGGGCCGCGCAGGTCGAAGGTGTACGACACCCGGTTGGCGATGGCGCCGCGGTGCAGGCCCGTCATGCTGTGCTGGGTGGCGGCGGCCGGGCCTGCCCGGTGCAGCAGCGTGGCGTAGTCGTCCCACATGGCGCCCACGAACACGCCGGCCCGCCGGCCCCTGAGGTCGCCCGCGACGATGCCGGCGTCCTCGAACGCCTCCCAGCCCAGCTCCAGCGCCAGCCGCTGCTGCGGGTCCATGGCGGCCGCCTCGCGCGGCGAGATGTCGAAGAACTCGGGATCGAACCCGGCGACGTCGTCCAGGAAGCCGCCGGGCCGGGCGGCGAGCCGGCGTTCCGGCGCGGGCGGCGCGAGGGCGCTGCCGCCGTCGCGGAGCAGGTCCCAGAAGGCCGCCGGACGGTCCGCGCCGGGGAACCGGCAGGCCAGGCCGACGACGGCGATCGGCTCGCTCGGTGTGCCGGCGCGGTCGTCCGGAATCGTTCGGGCGGTACGCATACGTGTCCCCCAGGAGGCCGTTGCCCGTCTCGGAGAATGGGCGGGGAAGGAACGAGGAAACAGGGCGTTCGTCAGCGGGGATTCGGGACGGGGCGCCGCTTCCGCTTCGGTCGCAGCAGGTACCATTCGACGAACAGGAGATGGCCGAGAACCGCACCCCAGGTAGCCGACGCGTAGGCCTGTTCGTAGTTCAGGCCGACGGCCACCAGAATGAGGTTGAGCGGACGCAGCGTGACCGTGGAGGTGGTCATCGCGACGTTCCGCAGCATCCACTTGCGGTGGTCGGCGTACTTTCGCTGCCGGGCGGTCAGGTAACCGGCGACACCGGTGATGATCCAGCAGGCGTCCATGGCGAGCAGCGCGGTGGACACGTCCGGTCCGCTGGTCGTCAGCAGCGAGTCGGGCAGGGCCAGCGCCGCGGACGGGAAGACGCCGGCGAAGAAGTAGACGCGGCCGACGATGCGGTGCGCCCGCGGCCGCTGGGCCCGGAACCAGGGCCAGACCTGGAGCCAGGCCAGCACGATGGCGATGACGGCGGTGTAGATGTGGACGACGAACAGCGGGTAGTGCCAGGGCAGGTCGGTGCGTATGCCCAGCCTGCTGTTGGACGGGTCGAAGGTGAGGTACCGGGAGACGCCGAACGCGGCGAATCCCACGCAGTAGACCGCGAGGCAGGCCACCCACGTCAGTTCACGCCCGCCGGGCTTCGACACCGGCGCCGCTTGGAGCGGGCGCTCTGCTTCCACGGGAACTTCCCGGACGCTGTCCACAGCATCACCTTTCCTCGCCGCTAACCTGAAGGCTCCCTCGGAGACTAAGAAATGCGGCGGCGTACGGCGGCGTACGGGCCGATAATCCCCACCTATGTGGTATCCGGTGTGCCTCTTTGGTGGTACGCGGCACTCCGGTTCGCCGATTTCACGTGCTTCTTTTGTTGACTTTCTACGGCGCGTCACCGCGGGGTATGTTTTTTGCCAATTCCGATCTTGCCCGACTGAATTCCTAAGGGGACCGCCAGCCCATGCGCATCGTTCGGTACCACGAATTCGGGCCGTCGAGTGTTCTCCGAATCGAGGAGGCGGACGTCCCGCGTCCCGGGCCCGGCGACGTACTGGTCCGCGTGGAGGCGATCGGCGTCGACCAGGCCGATGTGCAGCGGCGGCGCGGCGAGCACCCCGTGTCCGCACCGGTGCTGCCGGCCTGCCCCGCCGCGGACGTCGTCGGCGTGGTCGAGGCGGCCGGCGCCGAGGTGCCCGACGGACATCTCGGCACCCGCGTGGTGGTGTGGAAGGCGCAGAACGCCTACGCCGACCACGTCATCGCCCCGGTGGACCGGATCATGCCGCTGCCGGACGGCCTGGACCCGGCCGGGGCCACGGTCCTGGGCTCCACCGGACGGGTCGCGATGCAGATCGTCGACACCGGGCGGCTGCGGGCCGGGGAGAGCGTGCTGGTGCACGGGGCGGCCGGCGCCGTGGGCCACATGGCCCTGCAGATCGCCAAGGCACTCGGCGCGAAACCCGTGATCGCCACCGCGAGTTCGGCCGGGAAGCTGGAGTTCGCCCGGTCCCTGGGAGCCGACGTCTGCGTGGACTACGGCCGCCCCGACTGGGCCGAGCGGGTGCGCGAAGCCGTGGACGGGCCGGGCGTGGACGTCATCCTCGACGGCGTCGGCGGCGACCTGCTGCACGACGACGTCGCCCTGCTGGCCCCGTACGGCCGGCTCGTCTTCTACGGCGCCTCCGGCAGCCCGACCGCGCGTCCCGTCCTGCCGTTCCTGGACGTGCTCGGCATGAAGTACGTGACCGGCTTCAGCATGGCCACCCTGCTGCGCCACCGCCCCGACCTCGCCGAGTCCGGCACCCGGCGGCTCCTCGGCCTGGTCGCCGACGGATCCGTACGCCCCGTGGTCGCGGCGCGCGTGCCCCTGGCCGAGGCCGCCCGGGCCCACGATCTGGTCGAGTCACGCGCCAGCCGGGGCCGTGTCGTGCTCGTGCCCTGAGGAGACCACCCGCCGTGACCACACCAGGAACACATCCCGCTGACGGGGAAGGGAACAGCATGCTGGAGCAGTCCGAGACCGAGGTGCTCATCGTCGGGGCGGGACCGGTCGGCCTCGCCCTGGGCGTCGACCTGCTGCGCCGGGGCATCTCCGTACGCGTCGTCGACCGGGACCCCACCCACCACCCGCACTCCAAGTCCCTGGCGCTGTGGCCGCGGGCCCTGGAGAGCTTCCACCGCATGGGGCTCGTCGACCCGCTGCTCGACCGGTCGCTGACGGTCGGCGCGCTGAAGTACTACATCGGCGGACGGATCATCCGGATCGGCTTCGGCAGCCTGGACGGAAGCCGGTACCGCTATCCGGTCACCCTGCCGCAGAGCGCCACCGAGGACGTGCTGCGGCAGGGCTTCGCGGACGCGGGCGGCAAGGTCGAGTACGGCACGGAGTTCGTCCGGGTCACCCAGGACGCCGACGGCGTACGGGCCGTGCTGCGCACCGACGGGCAGGAGACCGAGGCGACGGCGCGCTACCTCGTCGGCTGCGACGGCGCGCACAGCACCGTCCGCCAGTGCCTCGGCGTGGGCTTCGAGGGCGCCACCTACCCGGCGCGGTTCCTGGTGGCGGACGGCGTGTGGGAGACCAGCCTGCCGCAGAACGAGACGCACTACTTCATGGACCCCTCCGGCATCCTGGTCGTCACCAGCCTGCCCGACGGCAAGGCCCGTGTCTTCCTCGGCCTGCGCGAGGAAGTGCCCGAAGGACAGCTCGCCGAGACCGCGCAGAGGCTGGCCCGGACCCGGTGCACCGTGCCGATCCGGGCGGTGGGCGAACTGCAGACCGGGATCTTCCGCGTCCACCGGCGCATGGCGGACCGGTTCCGGGTGGGCCGCGTCCTGCTGGCCGGCGACGCCGCCCACATCCACAGCCCCGCCGGCGCCCAGGGACTCAACACCGGCCTGGAGGACGCCAGTTCGCTCGCCTGGCGGCTGGCGGCCATCCAGCGGCAGCAGCTCGCCCCCGCCGCCCTGGAGGAATGGGACCGACAGCGGCGGCACACGGCCGCCGCGGTGGTCGCCGACAGCGACCGGCAGACCCGGATGTGGACCCTGGACGGCTGGCGCAGGAACCTGCGCGACCTCGCCCTGGACGGCGCCGCCCGCGCCGGCCTCCTCGACCGGTTCGTCGCGCCGCGCCAGGCCCAGCTCACCCTGGCCTACCCCGGCGACGGCTCCCGGACCGGGAGACTGGCCAGTGGCATGCGGCTGCCCGACGTGCCGCTGGAGGGCCGGCCCGACCGGACCTGGCTGCACGACAAGGTGGCGCTCGACACGCCGGTGCTGCTGCTGTTCGCGGCCGACAACCGGGTCCCGGAGCGGCTGGAGAGCACCCGGCGGGCCGCCCGGCGGCTGCTCGCCGAGGGCGGCGGGCAGGGCTCCGCCTACCAGAAGGCCGTACTCCTCAGCGCCCGCATCCCCGCGTCCGCCGCCCAGGACGCCGGCATCGACGAGATCAACGATCCGGGCGCCGACATCCACCGGACCTTCGGCATCGACCGGCCGTGCGCCGTCGAGGTCAGGCCCGACGCCACCCTCGGCGCGGTCTTCGAGCTGAAGAACGGCGCACTGGTGCGCGCCACCCGGCGGCGCGGCCCGCGCTGACCGCCGGACCGCGAGGAGACACAGGGAAGGAGAGCGGGGTGGCTCTGTTCACCATGCTCGGTCCGTTCGGGGTGGAGCCTCGGCTGCCGCAGGACCGGATCGCGGTGCCCCGGGGACCGAAAGTGCGGAAGCTGCTCTGCCTCTTCCTGCTGCACCCCGGCACGATCGTGACGCTGCATCAGATCATGGACGAGCTGTGGGGCGAGAAGACGGTCGACAGCGCCGTGCCCACGGTGCGCACGCACATCTACCACGTGCGCCGCTTCCTCGCGGAGCGCGGCGCCGGCGAGTACGGCGCGGTGATCCGCACCAGCAGCTCCGGCTACGTCCTGGAGCCGCGGGAGGACAGCACCGACGTGGCGGAGTTCCGGGTGTCCGCCCGGCGCGGCGGCGCGCTGCTGAAGGAACGGGACTACGCGGCGGCGGCCCGGGAACTGCGCGCGGCGCTGGCGCTCTGGCGCGGGCCGGCACTGGCCGACGTGGCGCACGGCCGGGTGCTCGAACAGGAGGTCGCCCGGCTGGAGGACCAGCGGCAGGACGCGCTGCACCAGCGGATCGTCGCCGATCTCCAGCTCGGCAACCACCGCGAGCTGGTCGGCGAGCTGCGCGCCCTGGTGGCCGCCCAGCCACTGGACGAGTGGCTGTACGGATGCCTGATCGAAAGCCTCCACCGCAGCGGCCGCCGCACCGAGGCACTGCAGGCCTACGGCCGGATCAGCCAGGCGCTGGACACCGAACTGGGCCTGGAGCCCGCGCCGTTCCTCCAGGAGATGCGGCGGATGATCCTCGCGCCCGCGGCGGACGGCCCGGCCCGCTCCGGCTCGTTCATGACCCAGGCGTTCTCGACCATCGCATGACACGTGAAAGGCGAAGGTGACAGGAAAGATGAAGGTTGTCGCGGACTACGACAAGTGCTGTGCCGCGGGCCAGTGCGCCGTGCTGGCCCCGGACGTGTTCGACCAGGACGAGGACGACGGTGTCGTGGTGATCCTGGACGAGGAGCCGCCCGCCGTCCTGCACGACGCGGTGCTGCGGGCCGTCACGGCCTGCCCCGGCGCGGCTCTCCGGGTGGTGCGGTGAGCCCTCGGACGATCGTCGTGGTCGGCGCGTCCGCCGCGGGCATCGCGACGGCGGAGACCCTGCGCCGGAAGGGCTACGACGGACGCCTCGTCGTCGTCGGCGACGAGAAGCACCTGCCCTACGAACGCCCGCCGCTGTCCAAGCAGGTGCTGACCGGCGAGTGGGACGAGGACCGCACCGCCATGCGGGACACCGCCTCGCTCGAGGAGTGCGCCCTCGACCTGCGCCTCGGAGTCCGCGCCACCGGACTCGACGCCGCCGCCCGCCGGGTCACCCTCGACGACGGCGCGGTCCTCGGCTACGACGGCCTGGTCATCGCCACCGGCGTGCGGCCCCGCACCCTGCCCGGCGCCGGGGAACTGTCCGGTGTGCACACGCTGCGCACGCTGGACGACCTGGCCGCCCTGCGCGCCAGCCTGCGGGCCGGCGGCACGGTCGCCGTCATCGGCTCCGGCCCGCTCGGCATGGAGGTCGCCGCGTCCCTCGCCAAGGGCGGCGCCCACCGGGTGACCGTCGTCACCGACGAACCGGTGCCGATGGAGCGGGTCTTCGGCGCCGAGGTCGGCACCCTGCTCGACCGGGTCCACCGCGGCAAGGGCGTCACCCTGCGCACCGGGCAGACCGTGACGGGACTCGCCGGCGCCCGGGGCGCGGTGACGGGGGTCGAGCTCGCCTCCGGGGAGACGGTCCCGGCGGACACCGTCGTCGTGGCGATCGGCTCCACGCCGAACACCGAATGGCTCGCGGACAGCGGACTCACCGTCGACCGCGGCATCCACTGCGACGCGTACAGCGCGGCGGCGCCCCGCGTGTACGCCGCCGGCGACGTCGCGCACTGGCACCACCCCGTCCAGGGCGAACGGGTGCGCACCGAGCACCGCATCAACGCCACCGAGCAGGGCGCCGTGGCCGCGCACAACCTGCTGGCCGAGCTGGACGGCATACCCGAGCAGCGCGGCGAGTACGCGCCGGTGCCCTACTTCTGGTCCGACCAGTACGCGCTGAAGCTCCAGGCGTACGGCCTGCTGCACGGCGCGGACCGGGTGGAACTGCGGTACGCCGACCTCGGCGACCCCGACCGCCCCCGCGTCGTCGCCTTCTACTTCCGCCAGGGCCTGCTGCGCGGCGTCCTCGGCACCGGGATACCGCCCCGCGTCCTGCGCGAGGCACGCGGCCTCGTCGCCCGCCCCCAGCCGTGGGACGGCATCCGGGACCGGGCCGACGACGTACTGGCCGCCCTCGGCTAGGACCCCTCCGGCCCCTCCCGCGCACGAGACGCCACCGAACACCTGAGAAGAGGCATGATGACGACGAGCCGGACGACACCCGAGGCGGGCGCCGGCCTGAGCGGTCTGCTGCTGCGGGCCGCGGCCCGGTTCCCGGACCACGGAGTGCGCTACGGCTCCGCCGAGCACCCCGCCGAGTACACCCTCCAGACCTACCCCGACCTCCTCGCCGACGCCCTGCGCCTGCTGGGCGCCCTGCGGGAGAACGGCGTCGGCCGGGACCGGGTCGTGGCGCTGCTCCTGGAACGGCCCGAGGACTTCCTCCCGGCCTTCTGGGCCTGCCTGCTCGGCGGCGTCACCGTCTGCCCGCTGGTGCCGCTGCGCACCGACCCGCAGCGCTGGGCCGCCCAACTGGCCCACGTCGACACCCTCCTCGGCGGTCCGCTGGTGGTCACCGACCGGCGCGTGCGCGAGGAACTCCCCGTGGTCGACGGGCTGGCCGTGACCACCCTCGACGAGCTGGCCCGCGCCACGGACGGCGCGGCCGCCCCCGCGGCCGCACCGGCCGCCACCGGCCCCGACGACGTCGCGCTGCTGGTGCTCACCTCCGGTTCCACCGGCGCCGCCAAGGCGGTCCGGCTCACCCACGGCAACCTGCTGGCCTCCATGGCCGCCAAGGCCGGCACGCAGTCGCTCGGCGCGGACGACGTGACCCTCAACTGGATCTCGTACGACCACGTCGCCGCGCTGCTGGAGGCGCATCTGCTGCCGCTGTCGGTGGGAGCCGTCCAGGTGCAGGTCGCCCCGGAGGCGGTGCTGGCCGACCCGCTGCGCTTCCTGGAGCTGATCGACGCCCACCGGGTGACGATGACGTTCACCCCGAACTTCCTGCTCGGCCTCCTCAACAAGGCGCTCGACCGGCTGCCCGACCCGCCCGCCCTGGACCTGTCCCGGCTGCGGCACATCGTCTCCGGCGGCGAGGCCAACCCGGTGGCCACGGGCACCGGGTTCCTCGACCGGCTGGCTCCGTACGGGCTGCGCCGCGGCGCCCTGTGGCCCGCCTTCGGCATGACCGAGACCTGCGCCGGCAGCATCTACAACCGGGAGTTCCCGGACGCCGACCGGACGGCCGAGTTCGCGGCGGTCGGCCGGCCGGTCGACGGACTGCGGATCAGGGTCACCGCGGACGACGACACGCCCCTGGCCGACGGCGAGACCGGCGAGGTCCAGCTCACCGGCCCGATGATCACCGACGGGTACTGGAACGACAAGGAGGCCACCCAGGCGGCCTTCACGGACGACGGCTGGTTCCGCACCGGCGACCTCGGCCGGCTCGACCACGGGCGGCTGACCCTGGCCGGGCGCAGCAAGGACAGCATCATCGTCAACGGCGTCAACTACTACAGCCACGACCTGGAGTCGGTGCTCGACGGCCTGGACGGCATCGCCCGGTCCTACGTCGCCGCGTTCCCGACCCGCCCGCCGGGCGGCGACACCGAACAGCTCGCCGTCGCGTTCGCCGTCAACCCCGGTACCGCCGCCGACGAGGCGGCCCTGCACCGCCTGCTCATCGCCGTCCGGAACAGCGCCGTACTGCACTGGGGCTTCCGCCCGGCGGTGCTGCTCCCGCTGCCCCAGGACGCCTTCCCGAAGACGAGCCTCGGCAAGATCCAGCGCTCCCTGATGCGCCGGCGGCTGGAGGCCGGCGACTACGCGGACCACCTGACAGCCGTCCGGGAGCTGGTCACCCGGCAACTGGGCGGCTACACCGCCCCGGTGGGCGAGACCGAGCGGACCCTGACCGCGCTGTACGGCGAACTGGTCGAGGAGCCGCCGGACACGATCAGCGCCACCGCCGGCTTCTTCGACCTCGGCGGGACCTCGCTGGACATCCTGCGCCTCAAGCGTCTGATCGCCCGGCACTTCCCCGGTGCGCGGCTGCCCGTCCTCGCCCTCCTCACCTCGCCCAGCGTCCGCGCCCTGGCCGCGCGCATCGACGCCGGCCAGGGCGAGCGGCCCGCGCCCTACGACCCGGTCGTCCCGCTCCAGACCGGCGGCGACAGGACACCCCTGTTCTGCGTCCACCCGGGCGTCGGCGAAGTGCTCGTCTTCGTCAACCTCGCCAAGTACTTCGCGCACGAGCGGCCCTTCTACGCCCTGCGGGCCCGCGGCTTCAACCCCGGCGAGACACCCTTCGCGAGCTTCGCCGAGATGGCCCGCACCTACGCCGACGCCATCCGGGCCACGCAGCCGCACGGCCCCTACGCCCTCGCCGGGTACTCCTTCGGCGCGGCGGTGGCCTTCGAGGTGGCCAAGCTGCTGGAGGCGGACGGCGAACGCGTGGACTTCCTCGGCAGCTTCAACCTCCCCCCGCACATCAAGTACCGCATGGACGAACTCGACTTCACCGAGACCGCGGTCAACCTGGCGATGTTCCTGGACCTGATAACCAAGCGGCAGGCGGCCACCCTGCCCGCCGAGCTGCGCCCGCTGGACCGGCCGGAACAGCTCGGCCGGCTGCTCGCCCTCGCCCCGCCGGACCGGCTCGCCGAACTCGACCTCGACACCGAGCGGTTCACCGCGTGGGCGGAACTCGCCGACAGCCTCACCGGCCTCGGCCGTACCTACCAGCCCACCGGCGAGGTCGCCGCCCCCCTGAGCGTCTTCTACGCCGTACCGCTGCGCGGCACCAAGCAGGACTGGCTGGACCACGAGCTGAAGCGATGGGCCGACTTCACCCGCGAGGAAGCCCGGTACATCGACGTGCCCGGCGAGCACTACACCCTCATGGGCCCCCGGCACGTGGCCGTCTTCCAGTCCCTGCTGCGCGCCGAACTGGCCCGCGCCCTGGAGGACTGAGCCCATGGCCGGCACCACCGCGCTCACCGGGCGGAAGATCCTGATCACCGGGGCCACCGGCCTGGTGGCCCGTACCGTCGCCGAGACGCTCGCGGCCCGCAACGAGGTCTGGTGCGCCGGCCGGTTCGGCGACCCGGCCCTGGAGCACCGGCTCCGGGACCGGTCCATCCGGACCTGGCACTGGGACATGGCCACCGACACCCTGGACGGCCTCCCCGACGACTTCACCCATGTGCTGCACGCCGCCGTCGAACGCGGTGACGGGGACTTCGAGGAGACGGTGACGGTCAACTCCGTCGCCACCGGCCGCCTGATGACCCACTGCCGCACCGCCGAAGCCTTCCTCTACGTCTCCACCAGCGCCGTCTACGCACCCCAGGCCCCGGACCACCGGCACACCGAGTCCGACCCGCTGGCCGCCGCGTCCGCCTGGCTGCCCGCCTACCCGGTGGGCAAGCTGGCCACCGAGGGCGCCGTCCGCGCGCTCGCCGTCACCCTGGGCCTGCCCACCACCATCGCCCGGCTCAACGTGGCCTACGGGCCGCACGGACACGGCGGGCTCCCGGTCATCCACTACCGGCAGATGCTCGCCGGACAGCCCATCGCCGTGCCCCGCGAGGACCAGCACTACTGCTCCCCGATCCACACCGACGACATCGCGCGGCACGTGCCCCGGCTGTGGGCCGCGGCGGCGGCCCCCGCGACCGTGGTCAACTGGGGCGGGGACGAGACCGTCGGCGTGCGGGACCTGATGACGTACGTCTCCCGCCTCACCGGGGTGCCGGTCGCCTTCGCACCCGCCGACGTCACCCGCGCCGTCGTCGCCTTCGACCCCACCCGCCGCCGGGACCTCGCGGGCGACTGCGCGTGGTCCTGGCGCGACGGCGTCCGGCAGGTGCTGGACGCGCACTTCCCCGGCTCGGTCGACACCGGCCCGCAAAGAGCCGACACCGGCCCGCAAAGAGAGGTCCCGGCTCCATGACCACCGTGCCCGCCCCCACCGGCGAGACCCCCGCACCCCCCGGGACACCGGCCGAACCCCAGGTGCTGGGCCTGCTGGAGCGCGCCCTCAGCACCAGTTGCGCCGCCTCCCTGCGCGCCGCCGTGAAACTCGGCCTCGCCGACGCCCTCGGCACCGCCCCGGCCACCGCCGGGGACCTGGCCGCCGCGGTCGGCGCCGACCCGGACGCGCTGCGCCGCCTGCTGCGCGCGCTCACCTGCCACCAGGTCTTCACCGAGGACGCCGCGGGCCGGTTCGCCCACACGGACGTCTCACGGCTGCTGCGCACCGGCACCCCCGACAGCCTCGACCAGCTCGTGCTGTGGATGACCGAACCGTGGACCTGGGAGCTGTGGGGCCGGCTCGACGAGTCGGTCCGCACCGGCGAGGACGTCTTCGTCGGCCTGTACGGCCAGGAGTTCTTCGAGCAGGTGCACACCGCCTGGCCGCAGTCCGCGGAGGTGTTCGACCGGGCCATGACCCAGGCGAGCCGGCAGTCCGCCCGGGCCGTCGCGGCCGCCCTGCCGCTGGACGGGGCGCGCGTGGTCGCGGACATCGGCGGCGGCCAGGGCTTCCTGCTGGCCTCGCTGCTCGAACACCACCCCGGCCTGCGGGGCATCCTCTTCGACCGGCCGGACGTGCTGGCCGGCGCCGACGCCCGGCTGCGCGAGGGCGGTCCGCTCGCCGGCCGGACCCGGCTGCTGCCCGGCGACTGCCGGGAGGAGGTGCCGGACGGCGTCGACGCGTACGTGTTCAAGAACGTGCTCGGCATGAACGACGAGGACGCCGCCGTGGTCCTCGGCACCGTCCTGCGGACGGCCCGCCCCGGCGCCCGGGTGATCATCGTGGAGAACCTCGTCGACGACGGCCCGGGCCAGGCCTTCAGCACCGCGATGGACCTGCGGATGCTCCTCACCGTCGGCGGACGCAAGCACACCCTGCGCGGACTGTGCGAGCTGGTGACGCGGTCCGGCCTCACCGTCCGGCAGGCCCGGCCGGTCGACTCCTACCAGCACATGATCGAGGCCACGGTGCCCGCGCCGGCCGCGGGGACCCGGTGAGAGCCCGGTGAGAGAGGGACGGACCGCCATGACCGAGGCCGTGGACGTCCTGGTCGTCGGAGCGGGCCCCACCGGCCTGCTGCTGGCCGGGGACCTGGCCGCCGCCGGCGTGCGGGTCACCCTGCTGGAACGGCGCCCGCACGCCGACGCCAACCTGACCCGCGCCTTCGCGGTGCACGCCCGCAGCCTGGAGGTGCTCGACGCCCGCGGCCTCGGCGACGAACTGGCCGGCCTCGGCCGCACGGCACCCGTCGTCGGCGTCTTCGGCAAGCTGGAACTGCATCTGCACCGGCTGCGCACCCGCTACCCGTTCGTGCTGATCACCCCGCAGTACAACACCGAGCGGCTGCTGGAGCGCCGGGCGCTGGCGGCCGGCGTGCGCATCGTGCGGGGCGCCGAGGTGGTGGGACTGCGCCGGCGGGCCGACGGCGTCGAGGCCGAGACGACGGGGGCGGGCACCTTCCGCGCCGCGTACCTGGTCGGCTGCGACGGCGTGCGCAGCGCGGTCCGGCGGCTGAGCGGCATCGGCTTCCCCGGCCGGTCGGTCCTGCGCTCGGTGATGCTGGCCGACGTCCGGCTCGCGGACCTGCCCACCGAGGCGGTGACCACCAACGCCAACCGGTACGGCTTCGCCTCGCTGGTGCCGTTCGGCGACGGCTGGTACCGGGCGATCGGCTGGATCGCCGGGGACGACCGCCCCGACGACGCCCCGGTGGAGGCGGCGGAGCTGGCCGGGCTGCTGCGCCGGGTGCTCGGCTCCGACCACGGCATGCACGAGCCGCGCTGGATCTCCCGCTTCCACAGCGACGAGCGGCAGGCGGTGCGCTACCGCGCGGGCCGGGTGCTGCTGGCCGGCGACGCCGCGCACGTGCACTCGCCCGCCGGCGGCATGGGCATGAACACCGGGCTGCAGGACGCCGCCAACCTGGGCTGGAAACTGGCCGCCGTGGTCCGGGGCCGGGCCGGGGAGCCGCTGCTCGACTCCTATGAGCGCGAGCGCCATCCGGTCGGCCGGCAGACGCTGCGGATCTCCGGTGCCATCACCCGGGGTGTGCTGAGCGCCCCGCGCAGCCGGACCGTGCGCCGGCTGCGGGACCTGGCCCTGCCCGCGGTCTCGCGGCTGAGTTCGCTCACGGCGCTGGGGGAGAGCCGGCTGTCGGGCATCGGCGTCTCCTACCCGGCGCCGCCCGGCAGCCACCCGCTCACCGGACGCCGGGTGCCCGACCTGCGGCTCGCGGACGGACGGCGGCTGTACGAGGTGCTGCGCGACGGCGCCTTCGTGCTGGTCGGCCGGGACCGGCCGGTACCGGAGGACGCCTGGCTGCGGGTCGCGGCGCCCGCCGGCGACCTGCGCCACACCCTGCTGGTCCGCCCGGACGGCCACATCGCCTGGGCCGCCGGCCGGCCCGACCCCGCCGGACTCCGCGCCGAACTGGAGCGCTGGCCGGTACGGGCCCACTGAGCCGCGCACCACCGGGCACAAGGGGCACCCGGCACCCGCCGAGCGGTGATCACCGCTCGGCGGGTGCCCGGTCCCGTCCCGCGGGTCAGACCCGTCGCGTCACGGGCGGAACCGCAGCACCTGCGGGTCGTGGTCGCTGATCTGGTCGTGGAACTCCGCGTTGATGTGCACGCTGTCGTACGCGAAGTCGCCGCCGCGGCGGATCGCCGGGCTGATCAGGATCTGGTCCAGGACCTGCTGGTTGCCCTGGTAGTCGTAGGTGTAACGCTCGCCGCGCGGCAGCGACTTGATCGCCGACCACAGCTCGCCGTCGCCCTCCAGGATGCGCGCGGTGCCGGAGAACTCGAAGTCGTTCATGTCGCCGAGCGCGATCACCTCTGCGTTCTTCTGGGCGGCCAGGATGTCCTTGACGAACGCGTTCACCACGGTCGCCTGGGCGTGCCTCTGGACCTCCGAGCTGCGCACCGGCGGCTGGTACTGGGCGGTCAGGCCCTGGTCGCCGCCCTTGGAGTTGAGGTGGTTGGCGATCACGAAGACGGTCTTGCCGCGGAAGACGAACTCGCCCGCGAGCGGCTTGCGGCTGTTGTTCCACGCCGCGTTCGCCGGGTCGATCCGGCCCGGCGAGACCGTCAGTCGCGCCTTGCCGTGCGCCTTGACGACACCGGCCGCGGTGGTGGAGCCGCCGCCCGGCCGGTCCGTGAAGGACACCCGGTCCGGGTTGAACAGGAACACCTGGCGGATGTTGCCGCCGGGCTCGCCGCCGTCCTGGCCGTCGACCGGGTCGACCGAGCGCCAGTCGTACCTCGGGCCGCCCGCCGCGACGATCGCGTCGATCAGCTTGGCCACCGTCCGGCTCGCGTCGACCGTGCCGTCGTCCACCGCGCCGTTGTCGTCCTGGATCTCCTCCAAGGACACGATGTCCGGCGACTGCAGGCGGTCCACGATCGCGGCGGCGTGCCGGTCGAAGGTGGTGTCCGACGGGTCGAGGTTCTCGACGTTGTACGTCGCCACCGCCAGCTCGCGGTCCGACTGCCGGCGCGTGGTCTCGCGCTCCAGGCCGCCGCCGTCCAGCGTGCCGAGGCTGCTCGCGGCCAGGGTGTAGCCGCCGAACTGGTTGAAGTCCAGCGGGCCGGTGGTGGCGCCCGCCAGGGTGTCGCCGACGTCCGCCTGCGGGAAGCCGGCGGCCGGGCCCAGCGACTGGATCTGGAGCCGGCCGGTGTTCTGCGCGTCGTAGGAGCCGTACACCGTGCCGCCGCGGCGGCTGCGGTGCTCCCACGGCTTCACCGTGACCCACAGCTCGCTGTACGGGTCGGTCGCGGTGACCACGCGGGCGTCGGCGACCTGGACGTTCATGCCCTCCAGGGACTCGTAGTAGTCCAGCGCGTACGCCGACGGGTCCAGGGCGAGGCCGTTGACGGAGCCGGCGGCGGCCGGGTCGCCCTGCGGGGCGTACGCGTCCGGCACCGCGTCCTCGTCGATCACGACCGGCGCCGGCACCGCGTTGCCCGTGGAGACGGTGGTGACCTGCGGCTTGGTGATCTCGGTCAGCGACTGGTTGCCGGACGAGGCGCCGCCCGGGACGAACTCGGTGACCGTGCCGCTCACCGTCACCGCGTCACCGGCCGCCACCTTCGGCGCGGAGCTGGTGAAGACGAACACGCCCTCGCTGGTGGCCGGGTCGTCGTCGGGGGCCGGGTCCTGGAGCCAGAAGCCCCGGGAGGAGCCGTAGGAGCGCGTGGCCGTGACGATGCCGGACACGTCCGTCACCTTCTGCCCGGCGAACGGCGATATCCGGGTGGTGCCCTGGATGTCGTGCACGCGCACCGAGTCGGCGTGCGCGGGAGAGGTGAGGACGACGGCGGAGACCGCGCTGCAGACGGCGGCGACGGTGAGCGCGCCGAGACGCGCGGAAGACCTGCTCGGCAAGGGATTCCCTCCGGGGACGGGCGTGGGCGCCGGGGTGCGGGCGGTGTGGGAGACGTGGGGTGCTGGTGGCCCTGTGTGACACGCGCAGCGTCGGGTGAACACCTGTCCCCCCGGCTTCTACGCGCGTCAATCTCCTGCCTGGCCCGGGAAGTTGTCAAGGTTTCGGCCATGTACGGCCGCCGACGGGGAGATGAACCGGGCGGCATGGGTGGATATCCGTCTAGGCTGAGCGGCTGAGCCCGTTCACGGTCCGAGGAGAACCACCCGATGTCAGACAGCTCCCCCCTGCCGCCCGCGCGGCTGCACCCCGAAGCGGAGCTGGCGCGTGCCGCGCTGTCCACGCCGTTGCTCTCCCGGGCGGCCCGCCTCGCCCGCTGGGCCGGCCCCGGCACCCGCGTGGACGCCGACGGCGCCCTGGCCGAGGAGCAGTTGCCGGCCGCCGCCGGCCTGCTGGGACTCACCGGGGACGACGCCGCCGCGTACGCCGCCGAGGCGTGGCGGATCGCCGTGGACGCCGGTCTGGTCGAGATCGAGGACGAGGCGGCCGGCACCGTCCGGCCCGGCGCGGGGCTCGCGCGGCTCACCGGCTCCCCGCAGGACGTGCTCGGGGTGTGGCTGGCCGTACTGGAGACCGTCGTCGCCGACGCGGCCGTTCCCGGCCTGGACGACCTCGCGGACGCGGTGGACGACGACGGCAGGGTCGATTTCTCGTCACTCGACTGGGACCCGCAGGCCGAGGCGGAGTTCCTCGACGGCGTCCTCGGCAACCTCTATCTGCTGACCGTCGGTGAGGACGGCCCCGGCGAGGCCCCCGTCCCGCTGCCCGCGCTGGCCGCGTCGATGCTCGTGCCCGACGGCATGGGCGAGCCCACCAACGACGTCCTGGAGCGGGTCTCCGACGCGATGATCCGGCTGGACGAGCAGTTCCGCGCGCTGGAGCCGGCCGGGCTCGTGGCCTACCAGCCGGTGGACGAGGCCCTGCTGGCCGACGCCGACGAGGAGCCGGCGCCGTCCGTGGACGACACCGACGTCTCCCGCTACGGCATGGTCCGGCTCACCCCGCTCGGTGTGTACGGGCTGCGGGCGCGGCTGCTGGAGGCCGGGTTCACCGCGCCGGCCGCCGGCGACCTGGCCGACGAGGGCGCGGACGTGCTGCTCGACGGCACCGCCCGGTTCGGCCGGGACGCCGCCCGCGCCGAGACCGAGCAGTGGCTCGGCCGCCGCGAACCGCTCGCCGCGGCCCGCGAGCTGCTGGCCGCCGCCCGCGGCGCGGACGCCGGCGCCCCGCTGCGCAGGCTGCGCTGCCAGCAGGCGCTGACCCTGGTCGGCGCCGAGGCCGAACCCGCGCTGCGCGAGGTGCTGGACGACCCGGAGCTGGGCGGCCTCGCCCGGGTCTGGCTGAGCGAGCACGGGGCCGCGGACGTGCCGCCGCCCTCGCAGGAGATGGTGTTCTGGCTGACCGTCGACACGCTGGCCGCGCAGTTGGCGGCCGAGGGCAACTCCGAGGAGCTGCGCGCCCTGGTGGAGGGGCTGGCCGCCCAGCACGGCGGGTTCTTCGCGGCGGCCTGGCGGGTGGACCACCCGGCGACCGCCGAGGTGCTGGACGCGATGGGACGGCTGCACCCGGACAAGAAGGTGGCCAAGGAGGCCCGGAAGGCGGCCTTCAAGGCCCGCTCCCAGCACGGCGGCTGAGCGGGCCGCCCACGCGGGACGGCCGGACTCCCGGCGCGGGACGGCCGGGGGTCCGCCGTATACGGCCGCATGGTGGGCCGTATACGGATTCATGGAACAGGCGCCGCCGTGGTGGCCCGGTGTTCAACTCCCGTTCACGGCCGGGCGGGAGCGTGTGCGCCGAACCGAGGCCCCCCACCCTCCACGACACCGCAACGCCGTCACAGGAGACACCATGACGCTCAGCCGCAGGGACTTCGCCAGGACATCCGCGCTCACCGGCGCCGGGGTCGCGCTGGCGGGCAGCGTCGGCGCCCTCGCCACCGCGCCGAACGCCCTGGCCGCCACGGAGACCGAGAGCGCCGGGGCCGCGCACGGGGACCACGGGGACCACCACCACGGCGTCGGCTACGGCCCGCTGGTCCCCGACCCGGACGGCATACTCGCCCTGCCCGCCGGCTTCCGCTACGAGATCGTCACCTACAGCGGCCGCACCACGCTGGAGTCCGGCGAGTTCACCCCGTCCAACCACGACGGCACCGCCGCCTTCGCCGGCCCGCGCGGCACCACCCTGCTCGTCAACAACCACGAGCTGGCCGGCGCCCGCGCCCAGTGGCCGCACCCGGTGCCGCTCGCCGAGGGCCTCGTCTACGACCCGGCGGCGGCCGGCGGCTGCACGGTGGTCGAGGTCCGCCGCGGCGGCGAGGTCGCCGAGTGGGTGGGCATCGCCGGCACCGCCACCAACTGCGCGGGCGGCAGCACCCCCTGGGGCACCTGGCTGACCTGCGAGGAAACCGAGGACAAGGCCGGGAAGAACGGCTTCACCAAGGACCACGGCTATGTCTTCGAGGTCGACCCGGCCGACCGCCGGGCCAACCGGGAGCCGAAGCCCGTCAAGGCGTTCGGCCGCTACGCCCACGAGGCCGTCGTCATCGACCCCCGGCACGGCCACGCCTACCTCACCGAGGACGCCTCCGGCCCCAACGGCCTGTTCTACCGCTGGACCCCGCCGGAGGGCTTCCGCCACGGCCGCGGCAAGCTGCGCACCCTCGCCGACGACGCGGGCGTGCTCCAGGCCTTCAGGTGCTTCGACTCCGGCGGCCGGTTCGTGGACGACCTGTCCCGCGCCACGAAGACCGGCACGGTGTACGGCGTGGACTGGGTGGACGTCCCCGACCGCGACGCCCGGACCGTCTCCGTGCGCAAGCAGTTCACGGACGGCCAGGTCACCCGGGCCCGCAAGCTGGAAGGCATGTGGTGGGGCGACGGCGGTGTCTACGTCGTCTCCTCCTTCGCCCGCCAGGAGAGCCCGGTCCAGCACGACGGCCAGGTGTGGTTCTACGACCCCAAGCGCCGCACCCTCACCCTGAAGGTGCTGTTCGGCGTGAACCCGGACCCGGCCGCGGACGGCGCCTTCGACGGTCCCGACAACATCACCGTCTCGCCGTACGGCGGACTGGTCATCGCCGAGGACGGCGAGGGCGTCCAGCACCTGTTCGGCGCCACCGAGAGCGGCCGGACCTACCCGATCGCCCGCAACGAACTGAACATCGGTACCGCCGCGGAGCCGGAGTACAGCGAGTTCACCGGCGTCACCTTCTCGCCCGACGGCCGGACCCTGTTCGCGAACATCCAGACCCCCGGCATCATGCTGGCGATCACCGGCCCCTGGAAGCGGCACAAGCGGTGACCTCCCGCCCACGGCGCTGATCCCACCCCGTCCCCGTCCCCGGCCAAGCCCCGGCCGGGGACGGCCGTCACACCGGCGGCGGGTCCCCGGCCTGCTGCGGTGTCCGCCGCGCTACAGCGCCTTCGCTCCCGGGTCCACCATGTTCCGTACCGTGCGGGCCTTCACGAAGTCGCCCAGGGCCGTCATATCCCACTCGCCGGAGAACTGGCGGACCAGCTTGGCCATCAGGACGCCGGTCTGGGGCTGCGCGCCGGTGAGGTCGAAGCGGACCAGTTCCTCGCCCGTCGCCGCGTCGAGCAGACGGCAGTACGCCTTGGCGACCTCGGTGAACTTCTGCCCGGAGAAGGAGTTCACCGTGAAGACCAGGCCGGTGACCTCCTGGGGCAGCCGGCCGAGGTCGACCATGATGGCCTCGTCGTCGCCCCCGCCCTCACCGGTCAGGTTGTCACCGGAGTGCTGCACCGAGCCGTTCAGGATCGCCAGCTTGCCGAAGTAGCAGCTGTCGAGGTGGTTGCGCCGCGGGCCGTAGGCGATGACCGAGGCGTCCAGGTCGATGTCCTTGCCGCGGAACGCCGGTTCCCAGCCGAGGCCCATCCGGACCTGCGTCAGCAGCGGCCGGCCGCCCTTGACCAGGGACACGGTCTGGTTCTTCTGGAGGCTGACCCGGCCCTTGTCCAGGTTGATCTTCCCCGCCCCGGGCGCCGGGGCGGGCGGCGGGGTCGCCGGCCGCGGCGGCACGGCGGCCGGCTGCGGCGGGGCGGCCGGCTGCGGCGGGGCCGGGGGAGCGGCCGGGGCCGTGGGGGAGACGGCCGGGGCCGGGGCCGGCTCCTCCACCGTCACGCCGAAGTCGGTCGCGATGCCCGCCAGACCGTCGGCGTACCCCTGGCCGACGGCCCGCGCCTTCCACTGGCCGCCGCGGCGGTAGATCTCCACGATCACCAGCGCGGTCTCCGTGCCGAGCCGCGGCGGCGTGAACGTCGCCAGCACGGCGCCGCCGTCCGCGTCCCGGACCGTGGCCGTCGGCTCGATGCCCTGGAAGGTCTGGCCGGCCGCGTCCGGGCTGGCCGTGACGACGATCTTCTCGATCTCCGGCGGCACGGCGGCGGTGTCCACCGTGACCGCGTCCGGAGCCGTGCCGCCGCCCGAGCGGTAGGTCACGCCGGGGCCGCTCGGCTGGTTGTAGAAGATGAAATCGCCGTCGGACCGCACCTTGCCGTCGCCGGTGAGCAGCAGGCCCGACACATCGAGCCGCACCGGGGCGGAGACGTCCACCGTCACGCGCGCGACCGGGAGAGCGATGTTCGAACCAGGGGTCATAGCTGTCATGCCGGGAGAACGAACGACACCGCTTTACCGTTCCCTTACCAGCCGAACGGGTTACGGCACCACCACGATCTTGCGCCCCACGCCCGCCGCGAACTGCTCCAGCGCCTGCGGATAGCGCGCCAGCTCGATCCGGTCGCTGATGAACACCTCCGGGTCCAGCACGCCGCTCGCGAACAGCTCCGCCGCCCGCTCGAAGCTGTGCAGCACGGCCATGGAACCGGTGATCGTGATCTCCTGGTTGTAGATGCGGTACGGGTCGATGGTCACGCGCGCCGCGTAGTCCGCCACGCCGAACTGGAGGAACGTGCCCGCCTTCGCCACCCGGCCCAGGCCGTCCTGGATCGCCGCCGCGTTGCCGGTCGCGTCCACGACCACGTCCCAGCCCTGCGGCCGGTCCAGTTCGTCCGCGCTGCCCGCCGCGCCCGAGACGCCGAGCCGGCGGGCGGTCTGAAGGCGGTCCGGGTTCACGTCGACCACCTCCACGCTCGCCGCGCCGGTCCGCTTGGCCAGCTCCAGCATCATCAGGCCCATGGTCCCGGAGCCGTAGACCAGGACGTGCGCGCCCAGCCGGGAGCGGAGCACGTCGTAGCCGCGCACCGCGCAGGACAGCGGTTCCACCAGGGCCGCGTCCTCGGTGCGCACATGCTCGGGCAGCCGTACGCAGTTCGCCACCGGGGCGACGGCGTACCGGGCCGCGCCGCCCGGGTCCGTCACACCGATCGCGGCCCACCGCTCGCACAGGTTGCCGTGCCCGGTACGGCAGTGGCGGCACTCGTGGCAGTGGAGCGAGGGGTCCACGGCCACCCGGTCGCCGACCGCCAGCTCGGTGACCCGGGTGCCGGTCCCGACGACCGTGCCCGCGAACTCGTGCCCGGGGATGATCGGCAGCCGGGGCGCGAACTCGCCCTGGAGGATGTGCAGGTCCGTGCCGCACAGGCCGCAGGCGGCGACCTCGACGACGACCTCGCGGGGTCCGGGCGTCGGGTCGGGGACCTCGGTGACGACGGCGCGGCCCACGGCCTCGATGACGGCGGCCTTCATTTCACGGCTCCCAACGACAGGCCCTGGACCAGTTTGTCCTGGGCGGCGAACCCCGCGGCGAGCACCGGCAGGGAGATGACGAGCGACGCGGCGCACACCTTCGCCAGGAACAGGCCCTGGCTGGTGATGAAGCCGGTCAGGAAGACGGGGGCGGTCTCGGCGACCACGCCCGTCAGCACCCGGGCGAAGAGCAGTTCGTTCCAGCTGAAGATGCAGCAGATCAGGGCGGTGGCGGCGATGCCGGGCAGGGCGATCGGGGCCACCACGCGGGCGAGGACCGTGGGCAGCCGGGCGCCGTCGATCCGCGCGGCCTCGATCACCGCGACCGGGATCTCGGCGAGGAAGGACTGCATCATCCACACCGCGATCGGCAGGTTCATCGAGGTGTGCAGCAGTACCAGCAGCCAGATGTCGTCCAGCGTCCCGGTGTGCTTCGCGAACAGGTAGACCGGCAGCAGACCGGCCACCACCGGCAGCATCTTCGTGGACAGGAAGAAGAACAGCACGTCGGTCCACTTGCGCACCCGGCGGATCGACAGCGCGTAGGCCGCGGGCAGGGCCAGCAGCAGGACGCAGAGCGTGGAGGCGGCCGAGGCCACCGTGGAGTTGACCAGCGCCGGCCAGGGACCGGGCCCGCCGTCGCCGCCGAAGAACGCGCGGTAGCCGTCCAGGGTGAGGGCGGCGCCGAAGGACGGCGGACTGGTCGCCGCGTCGGCCTCCGAGTGGAACGACGTCAGCGCCATCCACGCGATCGGCAGGAAGAACACGATCCCGGCCAGCCAGGCCAGCAGCGCCGGCCCGTGGCGTCGTACGGCCTTCATGCGGGGGACACCTCCTCGCGGAACAGGGACGACACCACGCGCAGCGCGAAGGTCGCGAGGGCGAGGGAGCCGATGACCACCAGGACGCCGGCGGCCGAGGCGAGCCCGTTCTCGTGGGCCTGGTAGAAGCTCTGGTAGACGGTGTAGGGCAGGTTGGCGGTGCCCAGCCCGCCGGAGGTGATCGTGAAGACCGCGTCGAAGTTCTGCACGATGTAGACCGAGCCCAGCAGGGCGCCCAGCTCCAGATAGCGGCGCAGGTGCGGGAGCGTCAGATGGCGGAAGACCTGCCAGTCGTTCGCGCCGTCCACCCGGGCGGCCTCGATCTGCTCGTGGTCGCGGCTCTGCAGGCCGGCGAGCAGGATCAGCATCATGAACGGCGTCCACTGCCAGACCAGGGAGGCCTCGACCGCGAGCAGCGGGGTGTGCGAGATCCAGTCGGGCTGGGGCCCGCCCACATAGTGGAGCAACCCGTTGAACAAGCCGTACTCAGGGTTGTAGAGCACATGTTTCCAGAGCAGGGCCGCGGCCACCGGGACGACCAGGAACGGCGCGATGAGCAGGGTGCGGACCAGGCCCCGGCCGCGGAACCTGCGGTCCAGCAGCAGCGCCAGGACCAGGCCGAGCACCAGGCTGACCAGGACCACCGTCACCGTCAGCAGCACGGTGGTCCACACCGAGTGGCGCAGCTCGGCGTCGGTCAGGACCCGGCGGTAGTTGTCGAGGCCGGCGAAGCGGCGGGCCTTCGGGTAAAGGGCGTTCCAGTCGAAGAAGGAGATCACCAGCGTGGCCACGAACGGCAGCTGGGTGACGACGATCATGAAGATAAGGGCGGGCAGCAGCGGGGCCCGGGTGGCCCAGGCGCGCAGCCGGGCGGAGGGCCGGCGGGCGGCGCGTACCGGCGTGGCGGCAACGGGTGCGGTGGTCGCGGTCATCGTCCCTCGTACTCCTCGGAGATGTGCTCGGCGAGCCGCTGGGACTTCTCCAGGGCCGCGTCCACGGACTGGCGTCCGGCGATGGCCGCGCTGATCTCCTGGGAGACCCTGGTGCCCAGATCGGTGAACTCGGGGATGCCGACGAACTGGATGCCGGGCGCGGGGCGCGGCTGGACGCCGGGGTCGTCCGGGCGGCTGTTCTCGATGGACCGCCTGGTCATCTCCTGGAACGCGGCGGCGGACGCGCGGTAGCCGGCGTCGGCGTAGGTGGAGGCGCGCTTGCCCGCCGGGACGTTCGACCAGCCGCTGGTCTCGCCGACCAGCCGCTCGTAGCCCTTGCCGGACGCCCAGGACACGAACTTCCACGCCTTGTCCGGGTTGCGGGAGGCATGCTGGATGCCCCAGGCCCAGGTGTAGAGCCAGCCGGAGGACTGCGTCTTCTCCACCGGCGCCGGGGCGTAGCCCAGCTTGCCCCGGACCGGGGAGTCGTCCGCCTCCAGCAGACCGGCCGCGGAGGTGGCGTCGTACCACATGGCGGTCTTGCCCTGTGTCATGTTGTTCAGGCACTCGGCGAAACCGGACTGGGCGGCTCCGGACTCGCCGTGCCGGCGGACCAGGCCGACGTAGAACTTCGTCGCCTTCTCGAAGGCGGGCGAGTCGAGCCGGGCCCTCCAGTCCTTGTCGAACCAGGTGCCGCCGAAGGTGTTCACGACGGTGGTCAGCGGCGCCGTCAGCTCGCCCCAGCCGGGCAGTCCGCGCAGGCAGATGCCGCGCATCCCGGGCCGGGCGCCGTCCGCCTCGGCGGCCAGCTCGGCGACCTGGTGCCAGGTGGGGCGGGCGGGCATGGTCAGGCCCTTGGCCGCGAACACGTCCTTGCGGTACATCAGGAAGGACGACTCGCCGTAGAAGGGCTGTCCGTACAGCTTGCCGTCGGCGCCGGTGAGGGCCTCGCGCATCGGCTTCAGGACGTCCTTCTCGTCGTACGACGGGTCCTTCGCGACGTACGCGTCCAGCGGGCGCAGCCAGCCGTTGCGGGCGTAGATCGGGATCTCGTAGTTGGACAGGGTGGCCACGTCGTACTGCCCGGCCTGGTTGGCGAAGTCCTGGCTGATCTTGTCGCGGACGTCGTTCTCGGGCAGCACCGTGAAGTTGACCTTGATGCCGGTGTCCTGGGTGAAGTGGGCGGCGGTCAGTTTCCGCAACTCGGTCATCTGCGGGTTGTTGACCATCAGGACGTTGATGGCGTCGCCGCCGGAACCGGTCCCGCCCGCGCCGGCCCAGCAGCCGGTGAGCAGCGGGGCGAGCAGCGTCCCTGCGGCGGCCGCGGCGAGCGTGGCTCGCGGCCTCCGTCGGCTCGGGGTGCGCATGGATCGCTCCTGGGGATAGCTGGAGAAGGAGGATGGAAGGGGATGTACAGGGAGATAAAGGGTGGTGTGCGGGCGGGGGAGGCCGGCCTCGGGGCGGGGAGGTCCCCGAGGACGGGCGGGCGGAGGCTCAGACCCGGATGACCTGCGGGCCCAGCAGGGAGTAGCGGTGGGCCTCGGCGGCCGGCAGGAGGGTGCTGGTCACGATCGTCTCCAGCGTGCCGACCTCCGCGAACCGGCAGAAGCCGACCGCGCCGAACTTGGTGTGCACGCCCGCGAAGACCGTGCGGCGGGCGGCCCGGACGGCCTGCGCCTTCACCTCGCCGACCGCCGGGTCGGGCGTGGTCAGACCGTACTCGCGGGAGATGCCGTTGGCCCCGATGTAGGCGAGGTCGAGCACGAAGCCGGCCAGCATCTTCGTCGTCCAGTGGTCGACGGTGGCCAGGGTGCCCCGGCGGACCCGGCCGCCGAGCAGCAGCACGGAGACGTTCTCCGCCTCCGCGAGGGCGCCCGCGACCGGCAGCGACGCGGTGACCACGGTCAGCGGCCGTCCCCCGGGCAGCGCCTCGGCGATGAGCCGCGGCGTGAAGCCCTCGTCGACGAAGACCGTCTCGGCGTCGCCGAGGAGACCGGCCGCGGCGGCGGCGATCCGGCGTTTCTCGGGCACGTGGCTGGTGGCGCGGAAGGCGAGCGTCGTCTCGAAGCCCGCGCGCTCCACCGGGTAGGCGCCGCCGTGGGTGCGGCGGACCAGACCGTGGTCCTCCAGCGCGCGCAGGTCGCGCCGGATGGTCTCCCTGGCCACGCCGAGCGCGGCGGCGAGGGCGGTGACGTCCACCGAGCCGGTGGCGCGCGCGGTCCGCACGATCTCCCGCCGGCGCTCCTCGGCGGTCCCTGTGCGCATGTCGTCACCCACTTCCCTGTGGCACTGCCCGTTCGGGCCCATGGGGGAAGTTCTACCGTCGGTGCGCGGCGCTGACCAGGTCTGTTGCGGGCCCGATCGGGCCCGCTTCGGCCCGTTCGGCACGGGCCGGGCCCGCGGCGGACCTGCGCGGCTGTCCGGGGCGGAGCGGGAACGGGCACACCGGATGCCCGGACACGGCCGCGGACGGGCCCGTTCGGTGCCCGCCCGCGCGTGGGGACGGCTGATTCCGGCCGCCGTGCGCGGCTCAGTAGGGCCAGATCGGCGGGTCGTTCACGAAGTGGCCGCCCAGGCAGGTGTGGGCCGGGTTGTCCGGGTCCGGCTCGCCCTGCTCGGCGAGGAGCTTCGCGGCGTACGGCTCGGAGTCGTCCCGGGGCGTGTAGCCGAGCGCCCGCGCGCTGCCGAGGTCCCACCACAGACGGGTGTTGGCGGAGGAGCCGTAGACGACCGTGTGGCCGACCCCCTCGGCGGTCAGGGCCGCGTGGAACAGGCGCGCGCCGTCGGCCGGGCTCATCCACACCGAGAGCATGCGGACGCTGGTGGGCTCCGGGAAGCAGGAGCCGATGCGCACGGAGACGGTCTCCAGACCGTGCTTGTCCCAGTAGAGCTGGGCCAGGTCCTCGCCGAAGGACTTGGACAGGCCGTAGAAGGTGTCCGGGCGGCGCGGGGTGTCGACCGGGATCAGCGGTTCGCCCGGGCGGGGGGCCGGCGTGAAGCCGACGGCGTGGTTGGAGGAGGCGAACACGATCCGCGGCACCCCGGCCTCGCGGGCGGCCTCGTAGAGGTGGTAGGTGCCCTGGATGTTCGAGCGGAGGATCTTCTCGAAGGGCGCCTCCAGCGAGATGCCCGCGAGGTGCAGGATCGCGTCCACGCCCCGCACCGCCTCGCGCAGCGCGTCCCGGTCGGCGAGGTCCGCGGTGATCGCGTCCGGCTCGCCCTCGACGGGACGGACGTCGAGCAGGCGCAGCGTGTAGCCGTACTCCGGCAGCAGGGACCGCATCAGGGTGCCGAGCCCGCCGGCGGCGCCGGTGAGCAGGACGGTGCGGGGAGCGGGCATCCTTCGATCTCCTTGGTGTCCTAGAGCCGGCGGGCGACGGCAGCCGGGAGGGCAACGCGCGCATGTGTGGACCCTGTTCACATCCATGGACACGCTAGGGAGGTGTGCCATGCCCCGTCAAGTGTGCCCCGGCGGCAGGAGATCCGCACCGGTGTTGCCTGTTCGGGCGCTTGACCCGCTCGGATGACGGACCGTAGCGTGCTGTCGTTCAGGAATATAGACGACGATCAGAAGCATGCACCGACAGGGAGCGCCTGTGACGCCAGCCCCTCTCGCCGCCCGGCTCCGCGAACCCACCGGGCCGCTCTTCTTCCCCGTCACGGCCTACGGCCCCGGCGGCTCACCCGACCTGGACGTCTACCGCGCCCATGTGCGCGCCGGTGTCGAGGCCGGTGCCGCCGCCGTCTTCGCCTGCTGCGGCACCGGCGAGTTCCACGCGCTGCTGCCGGAGGAGTTCGCGGACTGCGTCCGGGCCGCCGTCGAGGCGGCCGACGGGCGCGTCCCGGTAGTCGCGGGCGCCGGGTACGGCACCGCGCTCGCCGTCCGCTACGCCCGCCTCGCCGCCGACGCGGGCGCCGACGGCCTCCTCGCCATGCCGCCGTACCTGGTGCTCGCCGGTCAGGAGGGGCTGCTGCGGCACTACCGGGAGGTCGCCGCCGCCACCGACCTGCCGGTCGTCGTCTACCAGCGCGACAACGCCGTCTTCACCCCGCCGACCGTGGTCGCGCTGGCCCGCACCGACGGCGTCATCGGCCTCAAGGACGGCCTGGGCGACCTCGATCTGATGCAGCGCGTCATCAGCGCCGTCCGCACCGAGGTCCCCGGCGACTTCCTGTACTTCAACGGACTGCCCACCGCCGAACAGACCCAGCTCGCCTACCGCGCGCTCGGCGTCACCCTGTACTCCTCCGCCGTGTTCTGCTTCGCGCCGGAGATCGCCCTCGCCTTCCACCGCGCCCTGGAGAGCGGCGACCTGCCCACCGCGCACCGCCTCCTGGACGGCTTCTACCGCCCGTTCGTGGAACTGCGCGCCCAGGGCCGCGGATACGCGGTCTCGCTGGTCAAGGCGGGCGTCCGGCTGCGCGGCCTGGACGTCGGCGAGGTCCGGCCGCCGCTGCACGAGCCGGCCGGGGAGCACGTCAAGCAGCTCGCCCGGCTGATCGAGCGCGGGCAGGCGCTGCTGGAGGGGGCCGCGTGAAGACGTCCGCGTTCGTCTACCCCTGGGACGTCGTCGGCGACCCCGAGGCACCCGAGCGCCTCGCCGGGCTCGGCGTCGAGCAGGTCACCCTCGCCGCCGCCTACCACTCCACCCGGGCGCTGACCCCGCGCCATCCTCGCCACCGCGTCGTCACCGCCGAGTACGCGGCCGTCCTCTACCCGCCGGGCACCCGCTGGGCGGGCCGCGGCCTGCGGCCCTACCCCGCCGGCCGCTGGGCCCCCGGCGACGCCTACGGCACGGCGGCCGGCGCCCTCGCCGCGGCCGGCCTGGAGGTGCACACCTGGGTCGTCCTCGCGCACAACTCCCGCATGGGCGCCGAGCATCCCGACACCAGCGTCGTCAACGCCTACGGCGACCGCTATCCGTGGGCGCCCTGCATCGCCCAGCCCGCCACGCGCGCGTACCTGACCGACCTGGCCGCCGAGGCCGCCGTACGCCCCGGTGCCCGGGGCACCGAACTGGAGTCCCTCGGCTGGTACGGGCTCCAGCACCTGCACGCCCACGACAAGACGGCCGGCGTGGCCCTCGGGGAGGCCGGCCAGTACCTGATGTCCCTGTGCTTCTGCCCCTCCTGCCAGGCCGGCTACGGCGCACTCGGCCTGGACGCGGGCGCGCTGGCCGCGGCCGTGCGCGAGGCCCTGGAACCGCTGTGGCGGGGCGCGGCCGGAGACGAGGGCTGGCCGACGGTGGGCAAGCTGCTCGGCGAGGAGACAGCGGCCGTCACGCGCGCCTGGCGCGACACCACCGCCCGCACCCTCCAGGAGGAGGCCGTCGCCGCCGTGCGCGCCGCCGCGCCCCACGGCTTCCAGGTCCTGCTGCACGCCGACCCGGTCTCCTACCACTGCGGGGCCAACGCGGGCGTCGACCCGGCGCACATCCTGTCCGTGGCCGACGGCGTGGTGGTGCCCTGCACGGGTGGTACGGCCCTGCTGGCGCCGTTCGCCGCACGGGCCCGGGAGGGGACGGTGCTGGCCGCCAACCTCACCGTCGTCACCGGCATGGGCGGCAGCCCCGGCACCCTCGCGGCGGACGCGTCCCGCGCACGGGCCGACGGCGCGACCGAACTACGGCTCTACCACGCCGGCCTGGCCTCGGACGACGACCTGGCGGCAGTCCGCACAGCCCTGTCCACCCCCTGAACCGGCAGAACGCCCCCAACCAACCCCAGAGCCCCCGGCGACGGCGTGCCCGGGCGGGCCACCGGCCCGGCCCCGACGGCGAGCCCGCTCGCGGCGCCCGCGGCCAGCGGCACGCCCGCGCTCGCCGCAGCCCGGCCGAGCGGCGGTCCCCGCGTCCCGCGTCGCACGGGCGGCGATCGGCCCACAGGGCGGCCCCGCCGGCCCCGCCGGCCCCGCCGGACGGCGTCGGCCGCCGCGCCACCGGCTCCCACACCCCGGCCGGACCCGCCAGCGCGCCCGCCGCCAGCGCGATCCCGCCCGCCGCGAACCGACGTGCCCCCGCCCGCCGCCGGCGCGATCCCGGCCACCGTGACCCGCGATCCGGGCCACCGTGAATCGTCGCAAACCGCCGCCCTCCCGCCCGCCGCCGGCGCGATCCCGCCCACCACGGACCGTCGTCGCGCCCCGCCCGTCACCCGCCCGAACTCCCTTCACTCGCACGTTCTTTGTCGGAAGCATTGACGAAACCCGTGGCCCCTCCTACCTTCGACGCGTCGTACTTCGTACGTCATATATGAGACGCCATATGTGAGATCCGAGAGGGCCGCATGACCTCTGTGCCCACGCCGATCCCGTCCCGCACGCAGTACGTGCTGGACGCGATCAAACACCGCATCCTCACCGGGCAGCTGACGCCCGGTCAGGCCCTGGTCGAGACGGAGCTGGCCGCGCAGTTCGGGGTGTCCAAGACCCCGGTGCGCGAGGCGCTGAAGACCCTCGCCGGCACCGGCCTGGTCGTGATGAGCCAGTACAAGGGCGTCACGGTGCGCATGGTGGACGCGGACATGGCGCGCGAGGTGTACGACGTACGGCTGCTGCTGGAGCCGGAGGCCCTGCGCCGGTCCGTCCGGGGCGGCGCCTCCCTCGACGCCGCCCGCTCCGCGCTGACCCGCGCCGACGACGCCACCGACACCGCCGAACGCTCCCTCGCCAACCGGGAGTTCCACCGCGCCCTGTACCTGCCGTGCGGCAACCCGCTGCTCGCCCGGATGCTGGACGAGGTCCGCGACCAGGCCGCCCTGGTCTCCACCGTCGCCTGGGCCGCCGACCCGTCCTGGGAGCGGGAGGCCGCCGAGCACCGGGACATCCTGCGGCGCGCGCTGGACGGCGACGCCGACGGGGCCGCCGAGGCCCTGCACGCGCACATCGCGTCCTTCGTGCGCCGGGCGTTCCCCGAGCCCCTCGCGACGGACGGCGAGCGATGAGCAGCGTGACCTTCGAGACCCAGCGGGCGGCCCTGGCCGACGTGGTGGCCATCCCGGTGACCCCGTTCGCCGCGGACGGCTCCGTCGACACCGCCGCCCACCGGGCCCTGCTGCGCCGCCTGCTCGACGGCGGGATCACCACCCTCACCCCGAACGGCAACACCGGCGAGTTCTACGCCCTCACCCCCGAGGAGCGCCGGCTGGTCGCCGAGACCACCGCGGCGGAGGCCGGCGGCCGCGCCGCGATCCTGGCCGGCGTGGGCCACGACCTGCCCACCGCCATCGCCTCCGCCCGGCACGCCCGCGACCTGGGCGCCGGGATGGTCATGGTGCACCAGCCGGTGCACCCGTACGTCTCGGCGGCCGGCTGGGTCGACTACCACCGCGCGATCGCCGAGGCCGTCCCCGAGCTGGGCGTGGTGCCGTACATCCGCAACGCGCAGCTGCCCGGCGCCCGGCTCGGCGAACTCGCCGGCCACTGCCCGAACGTGATCGGCGTGAAGTACGCCGTCCCGGACGCCGCCCGGTTCGCGGCCTTCGCCCGGGACGCGGGCCTGGACCGCTTCGTCTGGGTGGCCGGACTCGCCGAGCCGTACGCGCCCTCCTACTTCTCCGCGGGCGCCACCGGCTTCACCTCCGGACTCGTCAACGTGGCCCCGGCCCTCTCCCGGACCATGCTGGCGGCGCTGCGCCGCGGCGACTACCCGGCCGCCATGAAGGTCTGGGAGCGGATCCGCCGCTTCGAGGAGCTGCGCGCCGCGCACGGCAACGCCGACAACGTCACCGTCGTCAAGGAGGCCCTGGCCGCGCTCGGCCTGTGCCGGCGGGACGTCCGGCCGCCCAGCAGGGCGCTGCCCGAGGACCAGCGCGCCGAGGTCGCCGCGATCGCCGCCGGATGGTCCATATGAGCGCGCCCCGCAAGCGGCCCGGGGAACTGCGCAGCCACCAGTGGTACGGCACCGACGGCCTGCGGTCCTTCAGCCACCGCGCCCGCACCCGCCAGCTCGGCTACCTGCCCGAGGAACACCTCGGCAAGCCGGTCATCGCCATCCTCAACACCTGGTCCGACATCAACCCCTGCCACGTCCACCTGCGCGAGCGCGCCCAGGCCGTCAAGCGCGGGGTGTGGCAGGCGGGCGGCTTCCCGCTGGAGTTCCCGGTCGCCACGCTCAGCGAGACCTTCCAGAAGCCGACCCCCATGCTCTACCGCAACCTGCTCGCCATGGAGACCGAGGAGCTGCTGCGCTCCTACCCGGTCGACGGGGCGGTGCTCATGGGCGGCTGCGACAAGTCCACGCCCGCGCTGCTGATGGGCGCCGCCTCCGCCGGCCTGCCCGCGGTCTTCGTGCCCGCCGGCCCCATGCTCCCGGGCCACTGGCGCGGTGAGGTCCTCGGCTCCGGCACCGACATGTGGAAGTACTGGGACGACAAGCGCGCCGGGCTCATCGGCGACTGCGAACTGACCGAGCTGGAGAGCGGCCTGGCCCGCTCGCCGGGCCACTGCATGACGATGGGCACCGCGTCCACGCTCACCGCGGCGGCCGAGGCCCTCGGGGTGACCGTGCCGGGCGCCTCCAGCATCCCGGCGGTGGACTCCGGGCACGACCGGATGGCGGCGCGGGCCGGCCTGACCGCGGTGGAACTGGTCCACCGGGACCGCACACTGGCCGACATCCTCACCCGGGAGGCGTTCGAGGACGCCGTCACCACCGTGCTGGGCCTCGGCGGCTCCACCAACGCGGTGATCCACCTGATCGCCATGGCCGGCCGGGCGGGCGTCCGCCTCACCCTGGACGACTTCGACCGCATCGCCCGCACGGTCCCGGTGCTCGCCAACGTCCGCCCGGGCGGACAGAAGTACCTGATGGAGGACTTCCACTTCGCCGGCGGGCTGCCCGGCTTCCTCTCCCGGATCACCGACCTGCTCCACCTGGACCGCCCGACCGTCGCCCACGACAGCCTGCGCGAACAGCTGGCGGGCGCCCTGGTCCACGACGACGACGTGATCCGGCCCCGGGACAACCCGGTCGCGGCCGAGGGCGGGGTCGCCGTGCTGCGCGGCAACCTCTGCCCGGACGGCGCGGTCATCAAGCACATCGCCGCCGAGCCGCGTCTGCTGCGGCACACCGGCCCGGCCGTCGTCTTCGACGACTACAAGACCATGCAGCGCACCATCAACGACCCCGCGCTCGGCATCACCGCCGACCACGTGCTGGTGCTGCGCAACGCCGGCCCCAAGGGCGGCCCGGGCATGCCCGAGTACGGCATGCTGCCGATCCCGGACCACCTGCTGAAGCAGGGTGTGCGGGACATGGTCCGCATCTCCGACGCCCGGATGAGCGGCACGAGCTACGGCGCGTGCGTGCTGCACGTGGCCCCGGAGTCGTACGTCGGCGGCCCCCTGGCGCTGGTGCGCAGCGGCGACCTCATCACCCTGGACGTCGCCGCCCGCAGCCTCCGCCTCCACGTGGACGACGAGGAGCTGGCGCGGCGCCGGGCGGCGTGGACCCCGCCGCCCGCGCGGTACGAGCGCGGCTACGGGGCGCTCTACAACGAGCAGATCACCCAGGCGGACACCGGCTGCGACTTCGAGTTCCTCGCGCGGCCGGGCACGGTGCGGGACCCGTACGCGGGCTGAGCCGCCCCGCATCCCGGCCGCCCCTGGCCGGGATCTCGAACACCGATCGGAAAGCGCTTCACCGAGAACGGAGAACAGTCATGGCCCAAGCCGCAGCCGTGGCGACACCGCCCGCGCCACCCCGGCGGCGCCGTGCCTCCGCGACCCCGCGCAGGCTGCCGTACCTGCTGATCGCCCCGGCGGCCCTGCTGATGCTGGGCTTCATCGCCTACCCGGTGCTCAGCGTCTTCTACTACAGCCTGCGCGACTACAACCCCACCAAGCCCTGGCGCAACGGCTTCGCGGGCCTGGAGAACTTCACCCACGCCTTCGCCCACGACCCGCAGTTCTGGGACTCGCTCACCTTCAGCGCCAAGTGGGTCGCGGTGGAGGTCGCCCTGCAACTGCTGCTGGGCCTCGCCCTGGCGCTCATCGTCAACCAGACGTTCGTGGGGCGGGCGGTGGGCCGCGCGCTCGTCTTCTCGCCCTGGGCCGTCTCCGGCGTGCTGACCTCCGCCATCTGGGTGCTGCTGTACAACTCCCAGACCGGCGTGAGCCGTTACCTCGCCGACGCGGGCCTCGGCTCCTACGGCACGAGCTGGCTGTCGGACACCTCCACGGTGTTCCCGGCCGCGGTGGTCGCCGACCTGTGGCGCGGAGTGCCGTTCTTCGCGATCCTCATCCTCGCCGACCTCCAGTCCGTCTCCCGGGACCTGTACGAGGCCGCCGAGGTGGACGGGGCGAGCCGGCTCCAGCAGTTCCGGCACATCACACTGCCCCACCTGAAGGACGCGATCGTCCTGTCCACGCTGCTGCGCGCGGTGTGGGAGTTCAACAACGTCGACCTGCTCTACACCCTGACCGGCGGCGGCCCGGCCGGCGAGACCACCACCCTGCCGCTGTACATCGCCAACACCTCCGTCGACGCCCACAACTTCGGCTACGCCTCCGCCCTGACCACGGTGGCGTTCGTGATCCTGCTCTTCTGCTCGGTCGTCTACCTGCGGCTGAGCAAGTTCGGAGGTGCGTCCAGGTGATCACCGAGATCGCTCCCGCCCCCGGGCGCGTGGCGGCCCAGCCCGCCCGGCCCGGCCGCAGGCACCGCGCCTGGGACGAGGTCCCGCGCTGGCAGATCTACGTCCCGCTGGCCGTCTACCTCCTGTTCACGCTGATCCCCTTCTACTGGATCCTGCTCTTCGCGCTCCGCCCGGCCGGCTCCACCTCCCTGGTGCCCTGGCCGGTCACCTTCGAGCACTTCGCGAAGGTGTGGACCGAACGCAGCTTCGGCACCTACTTCACCAACAGCGTCTACGTCGGCCTCGCCACGCTGGTGCTCACCACCGTCGTCTCCCTGGCCGGCGGCTACGCCCTCGCCCGGTTCGACTTCCGCCTCAAGCGCGGCTTCATGCTGGCCCTGCTCTGCTCCCAGTTCGTGCCGGGCGCACTGCTGCTGGTGCCGCTGTTCCAGATCTTCGCCGGGCTGCGGATGATCAACTCGCTGGGCAGTGTCGTCCTCGCCGAGACCGTCTTCCAGCTTCCGCTGTCGATGATCCTGATCAGCGGCTTCATCCGGAACGTGCCCTACTCCCTGGAGGAGGCCGCCTGGGTGGACGGCTGCAACCGGCTGACCGCCTTCCGGATCGTCGTCCTGCCGCTGCTGCGGCCCGGGCTGATCGCCGTCGGCTCCTTCGCCTTCGTGCACGCCTGGAACCACTTCCTGTTCGCCCTGATGTTCCTGTCCGACCAGGGCAAGCAGACCATCCCGGTCGGCCTGAACACCCTGATGAGCGCGGACAGCGTCGACCTGGGCGCCCTGGCGGCGGGCGGCATCATCGCGGCCGTGCCCGTGGTGATCGTGTTCGCCTTCATCCAGAAGTGGCTGATCACCGGGTTCAGCGCCGGGGCGGTGAAGGGATGAGACCGCGCCACCTCGCAGCGGCCGTCGCGGGGAGGACGGCATGACCGTGCCCGTCGTCCTCGCGGGCGCCCGCGGCCACGGCCGCTGGCACCTGGACAACATCCGCCGGCTCCAGGCCCGGGGCGTGGTCCGGCTGGCCGGGATCTGCGAGCTGACCCCGCTGACCGAGGCGGAGATCCCGGACGGCCTGGGCACGCCCGCGCAGTCCGCCGACCTCGGGGCGCTCCTGGACGGCACCGGCGCGCGGATCGCCGTCGTCTGCACACCGATCCCGACCCACACCGAGCTGGCCCTGACCGCCGCCGCGCGGGGCGCGCACCTGCTGCTGGAGAAGCCGCCCGCGCCCTCCTACGCCGCGTTCCGCCGCATGGCCGACGGGGTCGCGCGGGCCGGGGTGGCCTGCCAGATCGGCTTCCAGTCGCTCGGCTCGCACGCGCTGCCCGCGATCCGGCGGCTGATCGCCGAGGGCGCCGTCGGCGAGGTGACCGGGGTCGGCGCCGCCGGCGCCTGGGCCCGTGACGAGACGTACTACCGGCGGGCGCCCTGGGCCGGCCGGCGGCGCCTGGACGGCGCCGACGTCGTGGACGGTGTCCTCACCAACCCGCTCGCGCACGCCGTCGCCACCGCCCTGGCCCTGCTCGGCACCACCCGCGCCGAGGACGTCACCGGCATCGAGACCGAACTGCTGCGCGCCAACGCCATCGAGTCCGACGACACCTCCTGCGTCCGGGTACGCACCCCGCGCGGACCGGTCACGGTCGCCGCGACCCTGTGCGCCGAGCGGCCCGGCGAGCCGTACGCGCTGGTGCACGGCAGCACCGGCCGGATCACCTTCTGGTTCAAGCAGGACCGGGTGCTGCTCCAGCGGACCGGGCACGGCCCCGAGGAGACCGTGTACGGCCGCACGGACCTGCTGGAGAACCTGGTCGCGCACCTGGAGCACGGCACCGCGCTGCTGGTCCCGCCGGAGGACACCGGCGCCTTCATGCGGGTGGTCGAGGCCGTCCGCACCGCCCCGGACCCGGTGCCGCTGCCGGACACCGCCTGGCGGCTGCTGCCGGGCGAAGGGCGCCGGACGGTGCCGGGCGTCGACGGCCTGGTCGCGGCCAGCGCCGACACCCTCGCCCTCTACTCCGAACTGGGCGCCTCCTGGGCCCCGCCGAACGAGGTGAGCACCTGATGCCCTCCCACGACAGCCTGGTCCTGCGGGTCGCGGGCCGGCCGGTCGGCCGCTACGTCATCCGGCCCGAGCTGCCCGCCCGGCTCGCCCCGCGCCCCTGCCTGCACCCCGTCACCACCCTGGCCGGCACGGCGGTCACCGAGCTGGGCCCGGCCGACCACGCCCACCACCTCGGCGTCGGTGTCGCCGTCCCCGACGTCGAGGGGTACAACTTCTGGGGCGGGCGGACCTTCGTCCGCGACCGGGGGCCGACCGAGCTGGACAACCACGGCGCCCAGCGGCACACCGGCTTCCAGCTCTGCGACCCGGACGGCTTCGTGGAGGAGCTGCGCTGGGTCGCCGCCGGCACCGAGCTGCTGCGCGAACGCCGTACGGTCGCGGCCACCGGGCTCGGCGCCACCGCCTGGGCGCTGGACTTCACCTTCTCCCTCACCAACGTCACCCCGGCCCCGCTGTCGCTCGGCAGCCCCGCCACCAACGGCCGGCCCGGCGCGGCCTACGGCGGCTTCTTCTGGCGGGCCCGCAAGGAGGCGCGGGCCCCGGAGGTGTTCACCGCGGACCGGGACGGCGAGGCCGCGGTGCACGGCACCCGCGCCGACTGGCTCGCGCTGGCCGGCGCCCGCTGGACGCTGGTCTTCGCCGGCGCCACCGAGGACACCCGCCGCGACCCCTGGTTCGTGCGGGCCGCCGAGTACCCGGGCGTGGGCTCCAGCCTCGCGCACACCGAGCGGCTGTCCGTCGCGCCCGGCGAGACCGTCGTACGCCGGATCGTCACCGTCGTCGCCGACGGCCGGCCCGACCGCGCCGAAGCGGCCGCGCTGGTCCGCAAGGCGGTGGCCCAGTGACCTCCTCCTACCGCAACCCGGTGCTGAACGCCGACTGGTCCGACCCGGACGTCGTCCGCGTCGGCGACGACTTCTACCTGACCGCCTCCAGCTTCGGCCGCGTCCCCGGGCTGCCGCTGCTGCACTCCCGGGACCTGGTCGGCTGGACCCTCGTCGGCCACGCCCTGGACCGCCTGGAACCGGCGGAGGAGTTCGACCGGCCCCGGCCCGACCGCGGGGTCTGGGCGCCGTCCCTCCGGCACCACGACGACCGCTTCTGGATCTTCTGGGGCGATCCGGACCAGGGCATTTTCCAGGTCAACGCGCCCGGGATCAGGGGTCCGTGGACCCGCCCGCACCTGGTGAAGGCGGGCAAGGGCCTGATCGACCCGTGCCCGCTGTGGGACGAGGAGTCCGGCGAGGCCTACCTCGTGCACGCCTGGGCCAGATCCCGCTCCGGGGTCAAGAACCGCCTCACCGGCCACCGCATGCACCCGGACGGCACCTCGCTGCTCGACGAGGGCCGGGTGATCGTGGACGGCGACCGCATCCCCGGCTGGTTCACCCTGGAGGGACCCAAGCTGTACCGGCACGACGGCTGGTTCTGGATCCTCGCCCCGGCCGGCGGGGTGGAGACCGGCTGGCAGGGGGCGTTCCGCTCGCGCGGGTTCTTCGGCCCCTACGAGGAGCGGATCGTCCTGGAGCAGCGGGACACCGACGTCAACGGACCGCACCAGGGCGGCTGGGTGCGCACCGCGGCCGGCGAGGACTGGTTCGTTCACTTCCAGCAGCGCGGCGCCTACGGCAGGGTCGTCCATCTCCAGCCGATGCGCTGGGCGGACGACGGCTGGCCGGTCCTCGGCGACGACGGCGCCCCCGTCGCCGTGCACCGGCGGCCCACGCTGCCGCCGCAGCCGCCCGCCGCGCCCGCCACCGACGACGACTTCCCCGGCGGCCGGTACGGCCGGCAGTGGCAGTGGACCGCCAACCCGGCCGACGGCTGGGCCACCCAGCACTCCGGGGACGGGCTGCGGCTGGCCTGCGTCCGCTCCGCCGACGCCCACGACCCGCGGAAACTGCCCCACGTCCTGACCCAGCGGCTGCCGGGGGTGCCGGGCACCGTCGAGGTCGGGTTGCGGCTGGACGCCACCGAGCCGGGCGCGCGGGCCGGACTGGCGGTGCTCGGGGACGCCTTCTCCTGGATCGGGCTGGAGCGCGGGGCCGACGGGACGGTCCGCCTCGTGCACCGCTTCGCGGAGGAGGTCGCCGAGCGGGAACGCGACGCCGGGGTGCCGTGCGTGGCGCCCGGGGGCCGGGCCCTGCTGCGGATCGAGGCCGGACCCGGGGCGCGGTGCCGGTTCTCCTACGACGTCGGGGACGGCCCGCGTCCGTCCGGGCCGGTCTTCGCGGCCGTGCCCTGGCGCTGGGTCGGCGCCCTGCTCGGCCTGTTCGCCGTCGCACCCGAGGGGACCGGGCCGGCGGGCTCGGCCACCTTCACCCGGTTCCGCTTCACCCCTTCGTGAGCACCGTGCCCGCCTGGCCGGGCACGCCCTTCCCCGGTCCGCGGCGACGGACCGGACACCGAGCCCCACCACCCCCTGCCCCGTTGGACCCAGCAGAAGAGAGCCGACCGATGACAAGCAGCATCCGCAACCGCAGAAGCAGGCGCGCCGCCCTGGCCGTCGCCCTGGGCTCCGTCCTCGCGCTGACCGCCACCGCCTGCGGCGACGACGGCAGCGGCGGCGCGGGCGGCAAGGGGAACGAGGGCTCCGGCAAGGGCACCGTCACGTTCTGGGACAACAACGGCGGTGTCCGCACCGACGTCTGGAAGCAGATCATCGCCGACTTCGAGGCCAAGTACCCCGACATCAAGGTGAAGTACGTCGGTGTGCCCGCCGCGAGCGTCCAGTCCAAGTACGACACCGCCATCCAGGGCGGCGGCCTGCCGGACGTCGGCGGCCTCGGCACGGCGATGCTGGCCGAGGTCGCCGCGCAGGGCGCGCTGGAGCCGCTGGACGGCCGGCTCTCCGGCAGCCCGCTGAAGGGCAGGCTGAACGCCACGTTCCTGGAGAGCGTCAAGGCGGCCGGCGGCGACGGCAGGACGTACACCGTGCCGACGTCCGCGAACAACGGCACCCTGTGGTACCGGACCGACCTGTTCCGCGCGGCCGGGCTGGAGCCGCCGACCACCTGGACGAAGTTCTACCGGGCCGCCGACCGGCTCACCCACAAGGACAAGAACGCCTTCGGCTACACCCTGCGCGGCGGTGAGGGCTCCATCGCCCAGGCCCTGGACGCGATGTACGGGCAGAGCGGGATCACGTCCTTCTGGAAGGGCGACAAGACCACCGTCAACGACCCGAGGAACGTGGCCGCGCTGGAGAAGTACGCCGGCCTGTACAAGAAGGACACGCCGTCCGCCGACGTGAACAACGACTTCACCAAGATGGTCGCCCAGTGGGATTCCGGCACCATCGGGATGCTCAGCCACAACCTGGGCTCCTACGCCGACCACGAGAAGGCGCTGAAGGGCAGGTTCCGCGGCATCCCCAACCCGACCCTGGACGACGGGACCCGGGTGCAGGTGTCCAACCCGGTCGACGGGCTCGCCCTGTTCAAGTCCGGCAAGAACAAGGCCGCCGCCTGGAAGTTCATCGAGTTCGCCGCCTCGCACGCGGCCAACAGCAAGTGGAACGAGGTCGCGGGGCAGGTGCCGGCCAACACGGAGGCGGCCGGGGACGCGTGGGTGCGGGCGTCGGAGCCGACGAAGCTGGCCGCCGAGGCGCTCAACGGGTCCCGCACGAAGATCGTGCAGCTGCCGTACTACCTGCCCGACTGGAACACCCTTTCCAAGGCCGACAACGAACCGAACCTGCAGAAGGTGCTGCTCGGGAAGCTGAGCGCGAAGGAGTTCCTGGACACGCTCGCCGACCAGCTGAACACGGCGCAGGCGGACTGGAAGGAGCACCGCTGAGCGGCCGGACGGCCCCCGCGGGCGGGGGACCGCCGGCCGGCCCCGGCCGGACGCGCGGTCTTCCGCCCCCTCTGGAAACGCACCCCAGTCGAAAGGCACAGGCCGTGTCCCTCACGCGCAGACAAGTCACCTCCGCGGGTCTCGCCGCCGTACCGCTCGTCGGCCGTTCCCGCCGGGAGACCCGCACCCTGCACCTCGCCGGCGACTCCACGGCCGCGCAGAAGTACGCCGACGCCGCGCCCGAGACCGGGTGGGGCATGGCGCTGCCCTTCTTCCTCCGCGAGGAGCTGAAGGTCGCCAACCACGCGGTGAACGGGCGCAGTGCGAAGAGCTTCGTGGACGAAGGGCGGCTCGACGCGCTGCTCGCCGGGGTCCGGCGCGGGGATGTGCTGCTCGTCCAGTTCGCGCACAACGACGAGAAGGCCACCGATCCCGCCCGGTACACCGAGCCGTGGACGACGTACCAGCGCTACCTGCGGCTGTACCTCGCCGGCGCCCGCGAGCGCGGTGCCCGGCCCGTGCTCGCCACCCCGGTGGAGCGCCGCCGGTTCGCCGCCGACGGCACCGCCCTGCCCACCCACGGCGAGTACCCGGCGGCCATGCGCGCCCTCGCCGAGGAGGAAGGGGTCGCGCTGCTCGACATCGAGGCGCTCTCGCTCGCGCTGTGGCAGCGGCTCGGCGCCGAGGAGACGAAGACCTACTTCAACTGGACCGCCACCGAGCAGGACAACACCCACTTCAACCCGCCGGGCGCCGTCGCCGTGGCGCGGCTCGTGGCGCGGGAGCTGCTGCGCACCCGGGTGCTGGCCCGGCACGACGTCGTCCGGCTGCACGAGGAGGTCCCCGCCTCCTGGATCACCTGGCCACCCGCATAGCTTGAGGAGAGCCCCACCATGCGTATCCCTGGATGTCATGGACGTGTCATAGTGACGGCCGTCGGCTGCACGGCCCTCGTCCTCGCCGTCACCGGCACCGCGTCCGCGCACTCCGACCACCGCACCGCCCCCGGCCGGCAGGTGCTGCCCGCCGGCGACGGCTGGGCGGCCTACGGCACCGGGACGACCGGCGGCGCCGCCGCCGACCCCGCGCACGTCTACACCGTCACCACCTGGGAGCAGTTCAAGGCCGCCCTCGCGGACGGCGGCAGCGCGCCGAAGATCGTCCGGGTGCGGGGCACCCTCGACGCCGACGGGCCCGGCTGCGACGCGTTCGCCGTGCCCGGCTACGACTTCGCCGCCTATCTGAAGACCTACGACCCCGCCGTGTGGGGCCGGACCACGACCCTCGACGCCGAGCCCGACGACAGCCCCGAGGGCCTGCGCCGCGCCTCCGCCGCCCGCCAGGACGCCTCCATCAAGGCCACCATCCCGGCCAACACCACGATCGTCGGCATCGGGCGCGACGCCGGCTTCAAGGGCGCCAGCCTCCAGATCAAGGGCGTCGACAACGTCATCGTGCGCAACCTGGCCTTCGAGAGCCCGCTCGACTGCTTCCCGCAGTGGGACCCGACCGACACCGCCGACGGCAACTGGAACTCCGAGTACGACAGCGCCGTGGTGTACGGGTCGTCCCACGTGTGGATCGACCACGACACGTTCACCGACGGCGACCACCCGGACAGCACCCTGCCGTCGTACTACGGCCGGATCTACCAGCAGCACGACGGCGAGCTGGACGTCGTCAAGGGCGCCGACTACGTCACCGCCTCCTGGAACGTCTTCGAGGACCACGACAAGACGATCCTCATAGGCAACAGCGACAGCGCCGCCACGGCCGCCGTCGACCGCGGGCACCTGAAGGTCACCTTCCACCACAACCTGTTCCGGAACCTGGTCGAACGGGCCCCGCGCGTCCGCTTCGGGCAGGTGGACTCCTACAACAACCACTTCGTCGCCGGTGCCGGCTACTCCTACAGCTACGGCATCGGCCTGGAGTCCCAGCTCGTCGCCGAGCACAACGCGTTCACCCTGCCCGCCGGGACCGGCGCCGGCACGGTCCTGAAAAAGTGGAAGGACGCGCCGGTCACCGCCGCCGACAACTACGTCAACGGCCGGCCGGTAGACCTCGTCGCCGTCCACAACGCCGAAGTCCCCGGCGAGATCCTGCGGTCCGGGGCCGGCTGGACACCGGCCCTGCGCACCCGGGTGGACCGGCCGGAGGCCGTCCCCGGCCTCGTCGCCCGCCACGCGGGCGCCGGACACCTGCGCTGACCGCCCGCGGCCGGGGCGCGCACCGCCCCGGCCGCACCCGCCCGAGCCGCCCCGACAAGGAGCCGTCCCATGCCCCTGACCCGACGAGGTCTCCTCGCCGCGAGCGCCGGGTCCGCCGCCGCGCTCGCCCTGGCGCCCGCCCCCGCGCACGCCGGCCCGCGCCCCTTCGGCCGCCACGGCTCCCCGGCCCGCCGCCGCACCCCGGACACCCTCTACGTCGACCCGCACGGGCGCGGCGACTTCACCAGCGTGCAGGCCGCGGTGACCGCCGCGACCGGCAGCGGCCGGACCCTCGTGCTCGCGCCCGGCACCTACCGCGAGACGGTCGCCGTCGACGCCGGCCGCCCGGAGATGACCTGGATCGGCGCCACCGGGGACCCCCGGGACGTCGTGATCGTCTACGACAACGCGGCCGGCACCCCCACGCCCGGCGGCGGCACCCACGGCACCAGCGGCTCGGCCACGGTCACCGTCCAGGCCGACGGGTTCACCGCCCGCCACCTCACCTTCGCCAACGACTGGCTGCGCGCCGCCCACCCGGGCACCACCGGCACCCAGGCCGTCGCCCTCAAGGCGCAGGGCGACCGCGGCGCCTTCCTGCACTGCCGCTTCCTCGGCCACCAGGACACCCTGTACGCCGACACCCTGGCCCTCGGTGTCTTCGCCCGCCAGTACTACGCCCACTGCCATGTCGAAGGAGACGTCGACTTCGTCTTCGGCCGGGCCACCGCCGTCTACGAGCACTGCCGCTTCCACACCCTGAACCGGACGGACCTGGCCGCGGCGCCCTACGGCTTCGTCTTCGCGCCCTCCACGGCCGCCGCCAACCCGCGCGGCTTCCTCGTCACGCACGGCCGCGTCAGCAGCGAGGCGCCGGACGGCTTCTACAAACTGGCCCGCCCCTGGGTCCCCAGCTCCGACCCCACCGCCCGCCCGATGCTCACCGTCCGCGACACCCGGCTCGGCCCCGGCATCGACGCCGTCGCCCCCTACGCCGACATGGCGGCGGCCCACCCCTGGCAGGAGCAGCGCTTCGCCGAGTACCGCAACACCGGGCCGGGCGCCGCCGTCACCGTGCCGGAGAACCGGCCCCGGCTGACCGCCGCCCAGGCCGCGTCGGCGACCCGGACCGCCTATCTCGGCAACTGGCGCCCCTGGCAGGGCATATCGATCGGATAACAGGGCTCGCGATAGCCGTGTGATGCGCGTAGACAGTCCGTGACCTGGTACGTCACTCCATTCACCAGATCCGGAGGATCCATGCGCAAGTCCCTCAAGGCGGCCGCGGCCGGCGCCGCCTGTGCCGTCGCCGGTGCCGCGCTGTACGGCGCGGGCGTGGCCGGCGCCGGCCAGTCGGCGGCGAACTCCACCCACGAGCCGTACAACATCGGCCAGTTGGTGAAGGACATCGACACCTACTACGGCACCACCGCCGACGCCGACGGCGTCTACCTGGCGTCCCCGGACAGCCCGTACGCCAAGGACCTCGCGCGCATCGACGCCGAGGCCGAGCGCTACCTCGACAAGGCCGCCCGCACGGCGCACCACCGGGGCGCCCGGCCGGCCGTCGTCTTCGACATCGACGACACCCTGCTGCTCAGCCTCGACTACGAGAAGCGCCACAACTACACGTACGACTCCGCCACCTGGAACGACTACGTGAACAAGGCCGACCGCCCGGCCGTCTTCGGCAGCCCCGAGCTGGTGCGCTACGCCGAGTCCAAGGGCGTGGAGGTCTTCTACAACTCCGGTCTCACCGAGGCCCAGCGCGCCGGCGCGGTGGCGAACCTGAAGAAGGCGGGCGCCGACGTGAACCTCGACGCCGGCCACATGTTCCTCAAGGACAAGGCCGCCCCGCCGGCCTATCTGAAGCACTGCGCCGTGCCGGGCACCTGGAACTGCACGACCGTCCAGTACAAGTCGGGCACGCGCCGGCACATCGAGCACGACCTCGGCTACGAGATCATCGCCAACTTCGGCGACCAGTACTCGGACCTGGACGGCGGCTACGCCGACCGCGCCTACAAGCTGCCGAACCCGACCTACTTCGTCTCCTGACGGCCGGCCGGACGGGCATCGTCCCCGCCGGCCGCCGGCCGGGCCGGCGGGGACCCGGGCGCCGCCGTCTCTCAGCCGTCGTGCGGGGCGAAGTCACCGGCCACCGCGTAGCCATGCCCGCCGGCCACGCCGGTCATGGCATAGCGGTCGGCGCCCGCGTCGCGTCCGCCGCGGGCGTGGTCGTACTGCCCCGCGAACACCCACCGGCCCGCCGGCACCGTGCGCCCCTCGCGCAGCGTCCAGGTGTAGACGACGAACCCGTCGCGCTCGGCGACGCGCTGGGTGAAGTCCCCTTCCGGCAGCGAGCGCCACGCGCCGGTCGACGTCACCGAGCCGGTCTGGGCGATCCGCAGCTCGACGGTGAGGGAGGTCAGCCGCTCGGTGGTCCGCAGGGTCAGATCGCTCTGCGCCCAGAAGGCGTTGCTGTGCGGGTTCACCGAGCCGTCCGACCACAGCGGTCCGTCCTGTTCGGCACGGGCCGCCGGCGGCTTCGCCGGGGCGGTGGCGTCCGGCGTGGGGGAGGAGGAGGCGTCCGGTGCGCGGGTGGGCGGGACGTGCGGCGCCCGGGACGGCCGGCCGGTGCCCTCGCCGGGCGCCGGGTCCGCCGGGTCCGCCGAGCGGTCCGGAGGCCGGGTGGCGGGAGGCGCCGGCGAGCCGGCCGTGGCCGTGGGCGTGGGCGAGACCGCCACGGTCTGCCGGGCCGGCGGGTCGTCGCGCACCGCGGAGGCCACGGCGTAGCCGCCGGCCGCGAGCACGCCCGCCACCGCGGCCGTCGCGCAGACCACCCGGAGCCAGCCGGGCACCGGCGGGCGCACGGCCCGGTGGCCGGGGCCGGGCGGGGCGGCCATGCCGCGCTCCACCCGGGCCAGGATGCGCGCGCGGTCCGGCCGGTGGGCCTCGGCCGCCTCGTGCAGCCGGGCGCGCAGCTCCTCGTGCACGTCCTGCCGCCTCATCGGTTCCTTCCTCCGCTCTCGCCCGCTCGGACCGCCATCGCCGCGCGCACCCGTGGCGGGTCGCCCTGCGGGCCGAGCAGCCGCTGGAGTTCGGCCATGCCCTTGGACGTCTGGCTCTTCACCGTACCCACCGAGATCCCGAGCGCGAGGGCGGTGTCCTTCTCCGACAGGTCGCACGCGTGCCGGAGCACCACGCACGCCCGTTTGCGGAACGGCAGCCGGCGCAGCGCCTCCTGGACGTCCACGACACCGGCGACGTCCGGGTTCTCGGTCCGCTCCTCGCCGCGCGGCCAGAACAGCGCGACCCGCCGCCGCTCGCGCACCGCGCTGCGGATCCGGGTGCGGGCCAGGTTGGCGACCACGCCCCGCGCGTACGCCACCGGGTGGTCGGCCGCGCGCACCCGGTCCCAGCGGTGCCACAGCGCGAGCAGGGCGTCCGCCGCGAGGTCGTCGGCGGCGTCCGCCTCGCCGGTGAGGAGGCGGGCGAGGCGGGCGAGTTCGGCGTAGTGCTGTTCGAAGAAGGCGTGGAACTCCACGGAGGCTGCGTCGTCGACGACTGTGCCCACGGGTGACCTCTTCTCGGTACGCGCCAGGAGTGTCATGCAAATGACATGCGAGGGATTGTACGGGTGGCCGGACATCGTATGACCCGCCGAACTCGCCTCCGCGCACCGGAAGACCACGCGCCGCGGGGGAACGGGAGGGGATACGAGCGGAGGCGGGAGGGCACCATGGGGTGCCCTCCCGCCTCCGCTCGCGGGGCGTGCTACTTCAGGGCCGCCTGCATCATCGCCTTGGCCACGGGCGCGGCCAGGCCGTTGCCGCTCACTTCCGAGCGCGCCGCGTCGGACTGCTCCACCATCACCGCGACGGCCACTTCCCTGCCGTTGCCGTCGGACTTGCCGTAGGAGGTGAACCAGGCGTACGGCGACTTGTCGTTGTTCTCGCCGTGCTGCGCGGTGCCGGTCTTGCCGCCGACGGTCACGCCGTCGATCAGCGCGTTGGTGCCGGTGCCGTCCTTCACCACGGTCTCCATCGCCGACCGCAGTTGCTCCGCGGTGCGGGAGCCGATGATCTCCTTGGTGTCCGTGTCGTCGTCGTAGTCCTTCAGCACATCACCGCCGCCGTCGGTGATCCGCGCGACCATGTGCGGCGATACCAGCTTGCCGCCGTTGGCGATGGCCGCGGACACCATGGCCATCTGCAGGGGCGTGGCCGTGACGTTGAACTGGCCGATGCCGGACAGGGCCGTCTGCGACTTGTCCATGCCGGAGGGGTAGACGCTCGGGTAGGCGCGCACCGGCACGTCCTGCTCCTCGTCGTTGAAGCCGAACTTCTCGGCCATGGCCCTGACCTTGTCCTGCCCGAGCTGGACGGCCAGATGACCGAAGACGTTGTTGCAGGAGTAGCGCAGGGCGACCCGGAGCGAGGCGTTCCGGCACGGCGCCGACTTGCTCTCGTTCGGCAGCTCGCGCACCGTGCCCGGCATGATGTACGGCTGGGGGCTGTCGGTGGGCTCGTCCACGTTCTCGTACAGCCCGTCCTCCAGCGCGGCGGCCGCGACCACCAGTTTGAACGTGGAGCCCGGCGGCAGCGGCTGGCGCAGCGCGCGGTTGGTGAGCGGCTTGTCCTTGTCCGCGTTGAGCCGCTGCCACGCCGTCCCGGCCGTGCCGGCGTCGGTGAGCGTGGACGGGTCGTACGACGGGGTGGAGACCACCGCGAGGATCTTGCCGGTCTTCGGGTCGAGCGCGACGGCCGCGCCCTTGGTGCCGCCCAGCGCGCGGTAGCCCGCCTTCTGCACGGCCGGGTCGATCGTCGTGACCACGTCGCCCGGGTCGGCGCGCCGGCCGGTGACGGTGTCCATCACGGTCTTCAGCTGGTTGTCCGTGCCGTTGAGCAGATCGGTGTAGATGCCCTCCAGCTGGGTGGGCGCGTACGCCTGCGAGGCGTAGCCCGTCACCGCCGCGTACAGCCTGCCGTCGGTGTACGTCCGCTTGTAGGCGAGGTCGCTTCCTTTCGTCCGTGTCGAGCCGGTGATCGCCTCCCCGGCCACGATGATGTTCCCCAGGGGCCGTGAGTAGGTCGCGATCACGTTCCGCCGGTTGTGGTTGTCGTCCGCGAGGGCCTGGCCGTCGTAGTACTGCAGCCATGTCGCCCTGACCAGCAGGGCGAGCACGAGCAGCAGCGCGAAGACGGACGCCCGCCTGATCGTCTTGTTCATCCCGCCCGGAAGACGAGCGCAACGGGGTCGATCGTTCCCTCACGGCCGTTTTTCTCATCCGGCGTTCAGCCGGCCGGCCCGCCCGCCCGGTCCGCCAGGACCAGCACGACCTCCTCGATCTCCCGCCCCCGCGCGTTCGCGAACCCCCGCGCCCGCGCCGTCTCACGGAACCCGCACTTCCGCAGCACCCGCAGCGAGCCGGCGTTGTCGGCCGCGGCGCGCGCGTACAGCGGCCGGTCGCGCACCTCGGCGAGCAGGGCCCGCAGCGCGGCCGTCGCCACGCCCCGGCCCCAGTACGCGCGGTCGATCCAGTACGTCACCTCGCGCTCGCCGGGCACTCCGTACACCGCAGCGGTACCCACCACGGCGCCGTCGGCCAGCACCGCGCGCAGGACGTGGGAGGTGCCGCGCAGCCGTTTCCAGTAGGCCGCGAAAGCCTCCCGGTCGTCCAGGCCGTCCGGGCAGAAGGCGGCCATCCGCACGGCCTCCGGGTCCGTCATCTGGCGGCGGACCACCGGCAGATCACCGTCCTGGACGGCCCGCAGCACGATCTCCATGACCCCGAGCCTACGACCCGGACGCGCAGCCTACGACCCGGGCGCGGCGCCGACGACCCGGGCGCGGCGCCGACGACCCGGGCGCGGCGCCGACGACCCGGGCGCCGGGCGGACGGCCCGGCCCTCGGGTCCGCGGGCCGGATCTCAGAGCCTGCGGGTCGCCAGCGTCAGCCGGTCCCGCGCGTCGAACAGCGCGTCCTTGATCAGTTGCTCGTGGGCGGGCGTCAGCCGGGCCACCGGGACCGAGCAGCTGATGGCGTCCCGGGCGGGCGTGCGGTACGGGATGGCCACGCCGAAGCAGCGCAGGCCCAGCGTGTTCTCCTCGCGGTCGACCGCGAAGCCCCGCTCCCGGACCTGGTGCAGCTCCTCGATGAGCCGCTCCCGGTCGGTGAGGGTGTGCTCGGTGAGCGCGGGCAGCGTCTCCGGCAGCATCTTGCGCACCTGCTCGTCGGTGTAGGTGGCGAGGATCGCCTTGCCGAGCGAGGTGGAGTGGGCCGGCAGCCGACGGCCGACCCGGGTGAAGGGGCGCAGGTAGTGCTGGGACTGCCGGGTCGCCAGATAGACCACGTTGGGGCCGTCGAGCCGGGCCAGGTGGATGGTCTCCGTGGTGTCGTCCGAGAGCCGGTCCAGGGTCGGGCGGGCGGCGGCCACCACCTCGTCGCCGTCGATGTAGGAGGTGCCCACGAGCAGCGCCCGCACCCCGATGCCGTACCGCGTGCCGGTGGCGTCCGTCTCCACCCAGCCCAGCTCCACCAGCGTGCGCAGCAGCATGTAGAGGCTGGACTTGGGATAGCCCACGGCCTCCTGGACGGCCGCGAGCGAGTGCATACCGGGCCGGCCGGCGAAGTATTCGAGCAGCTCAACGGTCCGTACCGCGGACTTGACCTGCGCCCCGCCCCCTGTGTCGCCTGCCGTCATCGCCCTTGACCCCTTCGTTCGACGAGGACCGAGATATATAGTCTCCGAAGCGTTCATCATCAGAGACAGTGTTCAGTATATCGAACGCGCTCGGGGTGACGCGCATCGTTTCGAAGAGTGCGGCCTTATTTGGGAGGGACCCGCGGTGGCAGCAGCACCAGTCTGGAGTGTCGACCCGCGCACCGGGAAGCAGCGCGAACAGGTTGCGGTGGAGGCCACCGCCGAGGAGATCGACGCGGCCGTCCGGGCGGCCCACGCGGCGCGGGAGGCCCTCGCCGACCGCACGGTCCGCGCCGCCTTCCTGCGCTCGGCCGCCGCCGGCCTGGAAGCGGCCCGGGACGGTCTGGTCGAGACCGCCGACGCCGAGACCGCGCTCGGCCCGGTCCGGCTGAACGGCGAACTCGCCCGCACGGCCTACCAGTTGCGGGCCTTCGCGGACATCGTCGACGAAGGTGCCTTCCTGGACGTCGTCATCGACCACCCCGACGACACGGCCACCCCGCCCGTGCCGGACCTGCGCCGCTACAAGGTGCCGCTCGGCGTCGTCGCCGTCTACTCCGCCTCCAACTTCCCCTTCGCCTTCTCCGTCGCCGGCGGCGACACCGCGAGCGCGCTGGCCGCGGGCTGCCCGGTCGTCGTCAAGGCCCACCCCGACCACCCGTCCCTGTCCGAGCGGGTCGCCGGGGTGCTGCGCGCGGCCGCCGCCGGGCACGGCATCCCGGAGGGCGTCGTCGGCCTGGTGCACGGGTTCGCGGCGGGCGTCGAGCTGATCGGGCACCCGCTGGTCGCCGCGGCCGGCTTCACCGGGTCGGTGCGGGGCGGCCGGGCGCTCTTCGACGCCGCCGCCGCCCGTCCGGTGCCGATCCCGTTCCACGGCGAACTGGGCTCGCTGAACCCGGTCCTGGTGACCGAGGCCGCCGTCGCCGAGCGGGCCGAGGAGATCGGCTCCGGGCTCGCCGGCTCGATGACCCTCGGCGTCGGCCAGTTCTGCGTCAAGCCCGGTCTGGTGCTGGTGCCGTCCGGCGACGGGGGCGACCGGCTGGTGAAGTCCCTGGCCGACGCGGTCGGCGGCACCGGCGCCGGCGTGCTGCTCGACCACCGGATGCGGGACAACTTCCTCGCCGGCGCGGCCGAGCGCGCCGGGCTGCCCGGGGTCGACACGCCGGTCGCCCCGGGCGCGGGCGACGAGCACACGGTCAGCGCCGGTGTCCTCACCGTGCCGGCGGCGAAGCTGGCCGAGCGGGGCGCGCACGACCTGCTGCTGGAGGAGTGCTTCGGACCGGTGACCGTGGTGGCCCGCTACACCGACGAGCAGGAGGCCAAGGCCGTCCTGTCCCGGCTGCCGGGCAACCTCACGGCGACGGTCCAGGTCTCCTCGGACGAGGCCGCCGGCCGGGGCCGGGGCCCCGAGCTGCTCGCGGAGCTGACCCCGCTGGCCGGGCGCGTCCTGGTGAACGGCTGGCCGACGGGTGTCGCCGTGGCACCGGCCCAGCACCACGGCGGCCCGTACCCGGCGACCACCTCCACCTCCACCTCCGTGGGCGGCACCGCCATCGAGCGGTGGCTGCGGCCGGTGGCCTACCAGAACGCGCCGGAGGCCCTGCTGCCGGCCGAGCTGAAGGACGACAACCCCCTCGGCCTGCCCCGGCGGTTCAACGGGCGGCTGGAGCGGTAGTACCCCGGCCGCCGGGCGGGAACCGGCCCCGGCCGCGGTGCTGACCGCAACCGTCCGGCCGGTCCCCGGCCGGACGGCCGGGGCGCGCGGTCCCGGCGCCGTGCGGCTCGGCGCCGGGCGGGAATGAAACGGGCTGCTTGAACGTTCACGCACTCGGCCGGGGAGAGCCCCCGCAGCCGTACCACCCGGAGAGAGCCGAAGACATGCGCGTCGAGATCTGGAGCGACATCGCCTGCCCCTGGTGCTATGTGGGCAAGGCCCGCTTCGAGAAGGCGCTCGCTGCCTTCCCGCACCGCGACGAGGTCGAGGTGGTGCACCGCTCCTTCGAACTGGACCCGGGCCGCGCCAAGGGCGACGTCCAGCCCGTGCTCACCATGCTGACCGCGAAGTACGGCATGAGCGAGGCGCAGGCCCAGGCCGGCGAGGACAACCTGGGCGCCCAGGCCGCCGCCGAGGGCCTGGACTACCGCACCCGGGGCCGCGACCACGGCAACACCTTCGACCTGCACCGCCTGCTGCACCTCGCCAAGGAGCACGGCGCGCAGGACCGGCTGCTCCAGGTCCTGTACCGGGCCAACTTCGCCGAGGAGCGCTCCCTGTTCACCGAGGGCGACGACCGCCTGGTGGAGCTGGCCGTGGAAGCCGGACTGGACGCCGGGGCGGTCCGCGCGGTGCTCGCCGACCCGGACGCCTACGCCGAGGAGGTCCGCGCCGACGAGCAGGAGGCCGCCCGGCTCGGCGCCACCGGTGTGCCGTTCTTCGTCCTCGACCGGACCTACGGCGTCTCCGGCGCCCAGCCCGCCGAGGTCTTCACCCAGGCGCTGACCCAGGCCTGGGGCGAGCGCTCCCCGCTGCGGCCGGTCGGCCGGGCGGACGCCGAGGCGTGCGGCCCGGACGGCTGCGCGGTCCCGTCGCACGGCTGACACCGTCGGCCGGCGCGGTCCCATAAGCGTTCCTTGGAGGAACCGGGCAGAAAATCACGATGGACGCAGGCACCGCCGGGCCGCACAGTGGTCCCATGGAGACCACGGAGACCTTCGACCGCCTCGTCCGCGCCGAGTTCCGCCCGCGGAGCACCTACCTCAACACCGCGAGCAACGGCCTGCTGCCCGCCCGCAGCGTCGCCGCCCTCCAGGAAGCGGCGCTGCTGCGGGCCGAGGGCCGGCCGCTGACCCCGCTGTACGAGGACGTGGAGGCGAGCCGGGCCGCGTTCGCCCGGCTCGCCGGGGTCCCGGCCACCCGGGTCGCCGCCGGCGCCTCGGTCGCCGCGCACACCGGTGTGATCGCCGCCGCGCTGCCCGCGGGAGCCGAAGTGCTCACCGCCGAGGACGACTTCACCTCCGTGCTGAACCCGTTCCACGTCCGCGGCGACCTCAAGGTCCGCACGGTCCCGCTGGAGCGGATCGCCGAGTCCGTGCGGCCGGGCACCGCGCTCGTCGCGGTCAGCGCCGCCCAGTCCGCCGACGGCCGGCTCGCCGACCTGGCCGCCCTGCGCGAGGCCGCCCGCACCCACGGCGCCCGCACCTACGTCGACTTCTCCCAGTCCGCCGGCTGGCTGCCGGCCGACGCGGACGCCTTCGACTTCACCGCGAGCGTCGCCTTCAAGTGGCTGCTGGGCCCGCACGGCGCGGCCTTCCTCACCGTCCCCGAGGACTTCGGCGGACTCACGCCCGTCCTCGCGGGCTGGGTCGCGGCCGAACGGCCCTGGGACAGCTGCTACGGCCCGGTGGCCGAACTCGCCCGCTCCGCCCGCCGGTTCGACCTCACCCACGCCCTGTTCACCTTCGCGGGCCTGCGCCGCTCGCTGGAACTCATCGAGGAACTCGGCGTCCCGGCGATCCACGCGCACGACACCGCCCTCGCCGACCGGTTCCGCGCGGGCCTCGCGGACCTCGGCCACGAGCCGGTGCCCGCGCCCGGCTCGGCGATCGTCTCGGTGCCCGGACTCGGCTCCCGCCAGCCCCGGCTGAGCGAGGCGGGCATCGAGGTCTCCGACCGCTCGGGCCATCTGCGCGCGGCCTTCCACCTCTACAACACGCCCGCGGACGTGGACCGGCTGCTGGACGCGCTGTCCGGCTGACCGCCCCGGCGTCCGATGCCGGCTCCCGGTTCCGGCGCCGCGGTACGCGCCGGGGGCCCGCGCACACCCGCGCGGGCCCCCGGGACGGCGTGGTTCAGCGGACCGGTGTGAAGTCCCGGGCCCCGATGAACTCCGGGCGCCGCACCGGCGCCGCGAACGGCTCCACCGCCGTGTTCTCCACGCTGTTGAACACGATGAAGACGTTGCTGCGTGGGAACGGCGTGATGTTGTCACCGGAGCCGTGCATGCAGTTGCAGTCGAACCAGGTCGCCGAGCCGGCCCTGCCGGTGAACAGCCGGATGCCGTGCTCGTCCGCCAGCCTGGTCAGCGCCTCGTTAGAGGGCGTGCCCGCGTCCTGCATCCGGAGGGACTTCTTGTAGTTGTCCTTCGGCGTGGCCCCGGCGCAGCCCAGGAACGTCCGGTGCGAACCCGGCATGATCATCAGGCCGCCGTTGGTGTCGTGGTTCTCGGTGAGCGCGATCGAGACGGACACCGTCCGCATGTGCGGCAGGCCGTCCTCGGCGTGCCAGGTCTCGAAGTCCGAGTGCCAGTAGAAGCCGCTCGCGCCGAAGCCCGGCTTGACGTTGATCCGGGACTGGTGGACGTACACGTCCGAACCGAGGATCTGCCGCGCCCGGCCGACCACGCGCTCGTCGCGCACCAGACCGGCGAACACCTCGCTGATCCGGTGCACCTCGAAGACGGAGCGGATCTCCTTGGACTGCGGCTCCACGACGGAGCGCTCGTCGGCGCGCACCGCCGGGTCGGAGACCAGCCGGTCCAGCTCCCGCCGGTACACCTCGACCTCGGCCGGGGTGATGAGCTGGTCGACGGCGAGGAAGCCGTCCCGCTCGTACGCCTGGAGGCCGGCGGCCGGGATCGGGCCGGGGGTGTCCGGGGCGCCCCAGAGGACCGGGTCCTGCCGGGGGAGGGTCACCTCGGTGGTGCCGCGGGTCGGGTAGAGGTCCCTCACGGTGGCGGTGGTCATGTCCTTACGCCTCCTCGGGCTCGGTGAGCAGCGGGTACACCCCGTTCTCGTCGTGGTCCTCCCGGCCGGTGACCGGCGGGTTGAACACGCAGAGGCAGTGGAAGTCCTCCTTGACGCGCAGCGTGTGCCGCTCGTGCCCGTCGAGGAGGTACATGGTGCCGGGCGTGATGGTGTACGTGTTCCCGGTCTCCCGGTCGGTGAGTTCGGCCTCGCCCCGGGTGCAGACGACGGCCTCGACGTGGTTCGCGTACCACATCGACGTCTCGGTCCCGGCGTACAGGATGGTCTCGTGCAGCGAGAAGCCGACCCGCTCCCCGGCGAGGACGATCCGCTTGCTCTCCCAGGTGCCGGACGCCGCCTTCACATGGCGATCGGTGCCTTCGATGTCCTTGAACGATCGCACGATCACGGTGGGTTCCTCCTCTGTGCCAGGCGCTTGCTAGGCGGTCTCGCGGACGGCGCGGGCGAGGATGCCGAGGCCCTCGTCCAGTTCCTCGGGGGTGATGGTGAGCGCGGGCAGCAGCTTGACGACCTCGCTCTGCGGGCCGGAGGTCTCGATGAGCAGGCCGAGTTCGAAGGCGCGCCGGGCGACCTTCGCGGCCCGCTCCTTGTCGTGGAACTCCAGGCCCCAGACGAGCCCGCGGCCGCGGTACTCCTTCACGTCGGCGAGGTTCTCCTCGGTGAGCGAGATCAGCTCCCGCTCGACCTGCTCGCCGCGGGTGCGGGTCTGCTTCTCCATCGCGGAGCCGTCGCTCCAGTACGTCTCCAGCGCGGCGGTGGCGGTGACGAAGGCGGGGTTGTTGCCGCGGAAGGTGCCGTTGTGCTCGCCCGGCTCCCAGATGTCCAGCTCGGGCCGGAACAGGCACAGGGACATCGGCAGACCGTAGCCGCTGATCGACTTGGAGACGGTGACGATGTCCGGCGTGATCCCCGCCTCCTCGAAGGAGAAGAACGCGCCGGTGCGGCCGCAGCCCATCTGGATGTCGTCGACGATCAGCAGCATGTCCTGCCGCTCGCACAGCTCCTTCAGCGCGCGCAGCCACTCGGGCCGGGCGACGTTGATGCCGCCCTCGCCCTGCACGGTCTCCACGATCACCGCGGCCGGCTTGTTCAGCCCGGACCCCTGGTCCTCCAGCAGCCGCTCGAACCACAGGAAGTCCGGCACCCGGCCGTCGAAGTAGTTGTCGAACGGCATCGGCGTGCCGTGCACCAGCGGCACCCCGGCGCCGGCCCGCTTGAAGGCGTTGCCGGTGACGGCCAGCGAGCCCAGCGACATGCCGTGGAAGGCGTTGGTGAACGACACGATGGCCTCGCGGCCCTTCACCTTGCGCGCCAGCTTCAGCGCCGACTCCACCGCGTTGGTACCCGTCGGCCCCGGGAACATCACCTTGTACGGCAGGTCGCGCGGCCGCAGCACCAGGTCCTGGAAGGTCCGCAGGAACGACCGCTTGGCCGTGGTCGACATGTCGAGACCGTGGGTGACGCCGTCCCGCTCCAGGTAGTCGATCAGCGCCCGTTTCAGCACCGGGTTGTTGTGGCCGTAGTTGAGTGATCCGGCACCGGCGAAGAAGTCGAGGTAGGCGTGGCCGTCCTCGTCGTACATCCGGCTGCCCCGGGCCCGGTCGAAGACGACGGGCCAGCCGCGGCAGTAGCTGCGCACCTCCGACTCCAGGGTCTCGAAGACGCTCAGGTCGGGCTGGGTGATGGTCACGTGCGGGGCTCCTCAGCGGGGGGTGGAGGCGGTCAGCGGGCCGATGCGGTACAGGACTTCGGGGTCGTGCGTGCCGCCCGGGAACAGGCCGGCGGGGAACAGCACCTCGCGGGTGACCCGTGCGCCGTGCCGTTCGGCGAACGAGGTGAACAGCCGCTCGGAGGCGGTGTTGCCGGGTGTGATGGTGGTCTCCAGCTCGGTGATGCCGCGTTCGGCGGTGAGCCGGGCGGCGAGGCCGTCCAGCAGCTTTCCGGCGATGCCGAGACCTCGGTGGGCGGCGTCGACGGCCACCTGCCAGACGAGCAGGGTGCGGGGACGGCCGGGCCGCAGATAGCCGGTGACGAAACCGACCGGCTCCCCGTCCACGCCCCGGGCCACCACCGAGGTGCCGGCGAAGTCCCGGCACCACAGCAGATAGCTGTAGGAGGAGTTCAGGTCGAGGGTTTCCGAGTCTTTGGCGATCCGCCAGAGAGCGGCTCCGTCGGTGGTCGCCGGATGGTCGATGAGCAGGTCTGCGGGTGCGGCAGTCATGCGGCACGAATTTAGCGAGGCGAATTCGAAAATGCACGGGAGCGACGGTGCAGTGTCCTGGGCCTATCGGGGAAATGTCCGCAATGCCCGGCGGCAAAAGGGTATAAATCACCTTCGTTGTGGAGTGTGTCACAGCCCGAAAAGCCGGATGTATCCGTCCGCAAACTCTTCTGTTTAGCCCTGCAAAAAGCGGGCAGAAGAAGACGGGAAGCTATCGTCCGTGAAATTGGCGGACTTTGTGAAAGTAAATTGAATTCAGTAGCCGATGGTCCCGTCGATACGTTCACGCAACAGATCGGCATGCCCGTTGTGCCGGGCGTACTCCTCGATCAGGTGAACGAACACCCACCGCAAGCTGAACTCGGCCCCCGCCAACGGCCCGCCCGCGAGCCGCACGGTGTCCTCCAGCGACCGCCCGGCACACAGCCGCCGGCCGCGCGCGACCTCCCGCCGCCACACCGCGAGCGCCTCGGGCAGCCCCCGGCCCGCGGCCAGGGCGTACCCCGACTCCTCCTCGAACACCGGCGGCACGTCCAGCCCGGCCACGATGCGCTGGAACCAGTTCCGCTCCACCTCGGCGAGGTGCTGCACCAGCCCCAGCAGCGTCAGCGACGACGGCTCGGCCGCCGCCCGCCGCACCTGCGCGTCGTCCAGGCCGCGGCACTTCAGCTCCAGCGTGGCCCGGTGGAAGTCCAGCCAGCTCTCCAGCATGGGGCGCTCGGGGCCGGTCGTCAGCGGGACGCGGCGGCCGTCGGGTAAGGTCCGCGGACTCTGTCCGGTCGTCATGGCGGCAGCATGCCAGGCGGACACGGCGACGGCCCGCGCCCCGGGCGCGGGCCGTCGCCATCCGGCCGGCCGCTGCCGGGCCGTCGCTGCCCGGCCCGTCGGTCCCGTTACTGCCAGGCGTTCTTCACGGCCCGGTGGGCGGCGGGGAGGTCCACCTCGTGGCCCTGTTCCGCGAGGGCCGTGCCCAGTGCCGCGAGGCAGTCCCGCACCGCGCCCTCGGTCGCGTCGGGGCCGTAGTGGTTGACCCGGACCATCTCCTGGGCCAGCGCCCCGCCGCCGGCCGCCAGCGGCAGCGCCGGATCGCTCGCCAGGGCCCGCGCCACCAGCTCCGACGCCACCACACCGGACGGCACCCGCAGCGTCGTGGCGACCGGCGCCGCGTCCCGCTCCTCGTGCACGTACGGCTCCAGGCCCCCGCCCAGCGCCACCGCGCCGGCCCGCGCGGCCAGCGCCGCGCGCCGGTGCCGGGCCATCACCGCTTCCAGTCCGTCCGCCTCGATCCGCTCCAGGCACGCCTGGAGCGCCAGCATCTCCAGCTGGGCCGGCGCGTGCGGCAGCACCGTGCGGCCGGCGTCGGTCCAGCGCTCCTTCCAGTCCAGCAGGGAGAGGTAGGAGCGGCGCGGAGCGTTCGGGTTGGCCGCCATCCGGGCCCACGCCCGCTCGCTCACCGAGATCGCCGACACCCCCGCCGGACCGCCCATCGCCTTCTGCGCCCCGATCACGCACAGGTCCACGCCCCACGCGTCCGGCAGCACCGGCTCCGCGCCCACGGAGGCCACCGCGTCCAGGTAGAACAGGGCGCCCTGCTCCCGCACCGCCTCGCCGATCTCCGCGACCGGGTTGGTGTTGCCGGTCGCCGCCTCGGCGTGCACCAGCGACACGAAGTCGATCTCCGGGTGCTCGGCGAACGCCTCCCGGACCTGCCCGGCGGTCACCGCCGTGTGGAAGGGGACCGCGAGGTCGTACACGGTGGCGCCGGCGTCGCGCAGCCAGTGGCCGAAGGTCTGGCCGTACGGGCCCGTGATCACGTTCAGGGCCACCGTGCCCGGGCCGGCCGCGGCGCGGATCGCGCCCTCCAGCGGCAGCAGCGCCTCGCCCTGGGTGATCAGGACGTCCTGCCGGGTGTCCAGCAGCCGGGCCACCGCGTCCTCGATGGCGGCGAAGCGCTCGGCACTCAGCGGGGGCAGGTCGAGGAAGGGGTGGGTCACGGTGTGCTCTCTCTTTGTGTGCCGGAGGTCGATTCCCCCGATCTTAGGTCCAGCGCCCCCGTTACCATGGGTTTGATTTGAGAGACCCAAACTTTTCCTTATAATCGGAACCCTTCGTTCCCTACCGGGAGATTCCCCCCATGACAACGCTCCTCGGACGCCGGGCCCGCGCTCTGGCAGCCATCACCGTGACGGCCGGGCTCGCGCTCGTGGCCGGCTGCTCCTCGGACGACAGCGGGGGGAGCGGCAAGACCACCGTCAAGGGGGTCCACCTGGCCAAGGCCGGCCGGCTGACCACCTGCACCCACCTGCCGTACCCGCCCTTCCAGTCGGAGATCGACGGCAAGGTGCAGGGCTTCGACGTCTCCCTGATCGACCTCGTCGCGCGGGACCTCGGCGTCGAGCAGCAGATCTTGGACACGCCGTTCGAGAACTTCAAGACCGGCGCCTTCCTGAACTCCGGGCAGTGCGACCTGGCCGCCGCCGGCATGACCATCACCGACGAGCGCAAGAAGAACGTCGACTTCTCCGACCCGTACTTCGAGGCCACCCAGGCCGTCCTGGTCGACAAGGGCAGCGGCATCGGCTCGCTCGCCGACGTCAAGTCCAAGGGCAGGAAACTGGGCGCCCAGGCGCAGACCACCGGCGAGGACTACGTCCGGGGCAAGGGCTTCGACCCGATCTCCTTCGAGTCCTCCGACGCCGTCCTCAACGGCCTGCGCACCGGCCAGGTCCAGGCCGTCGTCATCGACTACCCGGTGGTCCAGGGCTGGCTGAAGGACAAGGCGTTCGCGGAGAAGTTCAAGGTCGTCGACAGCCTCAAGACCGGCGAGCAGTACGGCTTCACCGTGAAGAAGGGCAACAAGGCGCTGCTCGACGCCGTCAACAAGGCCCTCAAGCAGGCCAAGGCGGACGGCACCTACAAGAAGATCTACGAGAAGTGGATCGGCCCGTACGACGCCTCCGTCGCCTCCCCCGCCGCCTCATGACCGATACGGACACCACCCTCCAGCCCAAGAAGAAGGGACTGACCCGGCGGCAGAAGCGCGGCCTGTCCCGGGGCGCGCAGTACGCCGTCTTCGTCGCGGCCGTGATCGCGTTCGCGGTCTCGGCCGACTGGGGCCGGCTGGCCAACCAGTTCGCCCAGGCCGACATCGCGCGGCAGATGTTCCCGGACGTCATCACGCTGGCGCTGAAGAACACCGTGCTGTACACGCTGTCCGGGTTCGTCGTCGGACTCGCCCTGGGCATGCTCCTCGCGCTGATGCGGCTGTCCTCCGTGGGCCCCTACCGCTGGCTGGCCGGCGTCTACATCGAGATCTTCCGCGGGCTGCCCGCCCTGCTGATCTTCATCTTCGTCGGGGTGGCCGTCCCCCTCGCCTTCCCGGGCACGGAGATCCCCGGCGGCACCTACGGCAAGGTCGCCATCGCGCTCGGCCTGGTCTCGGCCGCGTACATGGCGGAGACCATCCGCGCCGGCATCCAGGCCGTGCCCAAGGGGCAGCTGGAGGCGGCCCGTTCGCTCGGCTTCTCGCCGGCCAAGGCCATGGTCTCCATCATCGTCCCGCAGGCGTTCCGGATCATCCTGCCGCCGCTCACCAACGAACTCGTCCTGCTGTTCAAGGACTCCTCGCTGGTGCTGTTCCTCGGCGTCACACTGGAGGAGCGGGAGCTGTCCAAGTTCGGCCGCGACCTCGCCAGTACGACCGCCAACTCCACGCCGATCCTGGTCGCGGGCCTGTGCTACCTGCTGGTCACCATCCCGCTCAGCTTCGTCGTGCGCCGTATGGAAGCCAAGGCCCAGGAGGCGATCCGGTGAGCCGCCCGGAGATCGAGGTCCGCGGACTGCACAAGTCCTTCGGCGACAACGAGGTGCTGCGCGGCATCGACCTGGAGATCGGCCAGGGCGAGGTCGTCTGCGTCATCGGCCCCTCCGGTTCCGGCAAGTCGACGCTGCTGCGCTGTGTGAACCTGCTGGAGGAGCCCACCCGGGGCCGGGTCTTCGTCGGCGGCACCGAGGTGACCGACCCGGACGTCGACATCGACGCCGTACGCCGTCGTATCGGCATGGTCTTCCAGCAGTTCAACCTCTTCCCGCACCTGAGCGTCACCGAGAACCTCACCCTGCCCCAGCGCCGGGTCCTCGGGCGGGACAAGGCGACGGCCGCGCGGACCGCCGCGGAGAACCTGGCCCGGGTCGGCCTGTCCGAGAAGGCGGACGCCTACCCGGCCTCCCTCTCCGGCGGCCAGCAGCAGCGCGTCGCCATCGCCCGCGCGCTCGCCATGGGCCCCGAGGTGATGCTGTTCGACGAGCCGACCTCCGCCCTCGACCCGGAGCTGGTCGGCGACGTCCTCGCGGTCATGCGCATGCTCGCCCGGGAGGGCATGACGATGATGGTCGTCACCCATGAGATGACCTTCGCCCGCGAGGTCGCCGACCGGGTCGTCTTCATGGACGGCGGAGTGATCGTCGAGGAGGGCGGCCCCGAGCGGGTCATCGGCGCTCCGCAGCACGAGCGCACCCGGCACTTCCTGTCCCGGCTGCTCGACCCGGCGATGGCCGAGGTGGAGGAGGAGACCTCCGGCCGGGTGGGGAAGTCCGAACCGTAGGCCGTTAGGGTGCGGTGCATGAGCGATGGCGCGGTGCTGCACGTGAAGGGCCGGGTCCTGGCCGGGCCGGACGACGTCCGGGACGAGCTGTGGGTGGTCGGGGGCCGGATCTCCTACGACCGGCCCGCCGGCGCCCGCGAGGTGCGCACCGTCACCGGCTGGGCGCTGCCCGGCCTGGTCGACGCCCACTGCCACGTGGGGCTCGACGCGCACGGCCCGGTCGACGCCGGGACCGCGGAGAAGCAGGCGCTCACCGACCGGGACGCGGGCGCCCTGCTGATCCGGGACGCAGGTTCGCCCTCCGACACCCGCTGGACCGACGCCCGCGAGGACCTGCCGAAGATCATCCGGGCGGGCCGGCACATCGCCCGCACCCGGCGCTACATCCGCAACTACGCCTGGGAGATCGAACCGGACGACCTCGTCGCCTACGTCGCGCGGGAGGCCCGGCGCGGCGACGGCTGGGTCAAGCTGGTCGGCGACTGGATCGACCGCGACCTCGGCGACCTCGCCCCCTGCTGGCCCCGCGAGGCGGTGCAGGCGGCCATCGCCGAGGCGCACCGGCTCGGCGCCCGCGTCACCGCGCACTGCTTCGCCGAGAGTTCGCTGCGCGACCTGGTCGAGGCGGGCATCGACTGCGTCGAGCACGCGACGGGCCTGGGCGAGGACCTGGTCCCGCTGTTCGCCGAGCGGGGCGTCGCGATCGTGCCGACCCTCGTCAACACCGCCACCTTCCCGAAGCTGGCGGAGAGCGGCGAGCGGAAGTTCCCGCGCTGGTCCGCCCGGATGCGCCGGCTGCACGAGCGGCGCTACGACACCGTGCGCGGCGCCTACGACGCCGGCGTCCCGGTCTACGTCGGCACGGACGCCGGCGGCTCGCTCGCCCACGGGCTGGTCGCGCGGGAGGTCGCCGAGCTGGTCACCGCCGGCATCCCGCCCGTCGCGGCGCTGTCGGCGACAAGCTGGGGCGCCCGCGCCTGGCTCGGCCGGCCCGGCCTGGACGAGGGCGCGCCCGCCGACCTGGTGGTGTACGACACCGACCCGCGGGCGGACGTACGGGTGCTGGCGGCGCCGCGGCGGGTGGTCCTGAACGGGCGGGTCGTCGCGTAGCCGGACCCCCGATTCGAATCACCGTGCGGGGTATTCACGTTCGGGTGAAGTAGCCCCGGAACGCTGACCGTTCACCCACACCGGGGACAAGGTTGACGGGTCCCAAGCACGTTCCCTTCTGGGGGGTCCCACCACCTTGAACCGCAACGACTTCCGCATGCCCGGACGCCGGCTGGCCGCGCTCGCCACGGTCACCGCCCTCACCACGGCGCCCGCCGTCCTGGGCGCGGGCACCGCGCAGGCGGCCACCGGCCACGGCAGCGCCTCCGCCGTCGTGCTGCGCACCGCACTCGACGTGTCCCTGCTGAACAAGACCGTGAACGTCCCGCTCGCGGTCTCCCTCGACGAGGTCCACGCCCCGCGGAGCGCCGACCGCACCGCGCTGTCCGCCCGGCTCGACGGCGTCGACGGCGGCAAGCCGTTCACGGTGCTCGCCGCGGACGTGGCCGAGTCGAAGGCCACGGCCACCGCCCGGCGCGCCGAGGGCTCCGTCCGCATCGCCCACGCCAGGCTGCACGTCCCCGGCCTGCCGCTGCTGTCCCTGATCGAGGCCGACGCGATCACCGCGAAGGCCACCTGCGCGGTCGGCGAGGCACCCACCGCCGCGGCGAACGTCCTCGGCACCGTCACCGTCCTGGGCCGGCGCGTCACCCTCACCGCCGGCGGCCCGGCCGAGGTGAAGGTGCCCGGCGTCGGCGAGGTCCGCCTCGACCTGTCCCAGCGGACCACCACGACCCGTACGGCCGCCGCGACCGCCCTCGAACTCAAGGTTTCCGTCAACCCCTTGAAGCTCAACGTCGCCGACGTCGAGGGCACGCTCACCCTGGCCCGGGCCGGCTGCGAGTCCCCGGCGGTCCCGCCCACGGGCACGCCCGTGCCGAGCCACGACCCGGCCGCCGACGTCCGCCCCCAGGGCGGCCCGGCCGAGGCCGACCTCGCGGAGACCGGCGGCAACCCGGCCACGCCGTACCTCGCCGGCGGCGCCGTGGCCCTGCTGCTGGCGGGCGGGGGAGCGCTGGCGCTGGCCCGCCGCCGCAGGAACTGACCCCCGGGCCCCTCCGGCACCGGGCCCCTCCGGCACCGGTTCCAGCCGGGCCGGAGGCGGCCGGTTCCGTCAGGTGCCCGGCGGCGCGGGGACCTCCAGGGCGGCCGACAGGGCCCGCAGGAAGGCGTCCACCGTCACCCGGTCCCGGACGGCCACCCGCAGCCAGTCCGCGCCGAGCCCCGGGAACGTGTCCCCGCGGCGCACCGCGTAACCCAGTTCCCGCAGACGGCGCCGCACGCCGGCGGCGCCGTCCACGCGGACCAGCACGAACGGTCCCTCCGCCGGCTGGACCACCCGCACTCCCCGGGAGGCGAGCGCGGTCAGGCCGGCCACCAGGTGTGCCCGGTCGCCGGCGATGCGGTGGGCCGCGTGCCCGGCCTCGGCCAGCGCCCGCGGTGCCACGCAGGCCCGCGCCGCCGCCAGCGCCGGTGTCGACACCGGCCACAGCGGCTGGGCCCGCTCCAGTGCGGCGATGGTCTCCGGCGCGGCCAGCACATAGCCGATGCGCAGACCGGCCAGCCCCCAGGTCTTGGTGAGGCTGCGCAGCACCACCAGCCCCGGCACGTCGGTGCGCCCGGCCAGCGCCTCCCGCTCGCCCGGCACCGCGTCCATGAACGCCTCGTCCACCACCAGGGTCCGCCCGGCACGGGCGAGCGCGGCGACCGTTCGCGCCGGGTGCAGGACGGACGTCGGGTTGGTCGGGTTGCCGATCACCACCAGGTCGGCGTCTGGCGGCACGGCCGCCGGATCGAGCCGGAAACCGTCCCGCTCCCGCAGCAGCACCCGCTCCACGGCATGCCCGGCGTCCCGCAGCGCGGCCTCCGGCTCCGTGAACTGCGGGTGGACGACGACGGGCCGGCGCACCTCGAGCGCCCGGGCCAGCAGCACGAACGCCTCCGCGGCGCCCGCCGTCAGCAGCACCCGCTCCACCGGCAGCCCGTGCCGCGCGGCCACCGCCGCCCGCGCGGCCCGCCCGTCCGGGTAGGCCGCGAGGGACGCCAGCGAGCCGGCGATCTCCTCCCGCAGCCACGGCGGGGGCGTGTCCGCGCGGACGTTCACGGCGAGGTCCACCAGCGCGGCCCCGCCGTCGCGCACCTCGGCGTCCCCGTGGTGGCGCAGGTCGTGCCCGGGGTCCTCAGTGCGCATGGCTGTGCGAGTGCCCCCCGTGGTGGTGGCCGTGGTGGTGGCCGTCGTCGTCCGGGTGGAAGTGCGGCTGCTGCGGCAGCCCGACCTTGTCCTCGAACCCGGGCAGCGCGATCCGGTACACGCACGAGTCGCAGTTCATGCGCAGATCGCCCGCGACGGCCTCCTCGTACCGCTCCAGCACCAGGTCCAGCAGCTCCGGCTCGGGCCCGATGACGTCGGCCGACCGCACGTCGGCGGCGGGGTGCGCGGCGGCCCACTCCTCGGTCTGCCGCCGCACCCGGTCCGGCAGGATGCCGGTGAACAGGAAGTACGGCAGGACGACGATCCGCCGGGCGCCCAGCGCGGCGCACCGGTCCAGACCGCTCGGCACGTCCGGCGCCGCCAGCGACACGAACGCCGTCTCCACCCCGGCGTACCCGCGGCCCTCCCACAGCAGCCGCGCCGCCTTGAACACCTCGGCGTTCGCGTCCGGGTCGGTGGAGCCGCGCCCGACCAGCAGCACGGTCACCTCCGAGCGGTCCACGCCGTCCAGCACCTCCTCCAGCCGCCGCTCCAGCACGCGCAGCAGCGCCGGGTGCGGGCCCAGCGGGCGGCCGTAGGTGTAGGAGATGCCCGGGTGCCGTTCCTTCTCGCGGGCCAGCGCCGCCGGGATGTCGCCCTTGGCGTGCCCGGCGGACACCAGCATCAGCGGCACCGCGGCGAACCGGCGCACGCCCTGTCCGACCAGTTCGGCGACGGCCTCGCCGAGCGGCGGCGGGGACAGTTCGATGAAGCCGCCCGCGACGGGCAGCCCGGGGCGGCGGCGCCCCAGTTCCCGCACGAAGTCGCGGAACGCCTCGGCGCCGGCGTCGTCGCGGGTGCCGTGTCCGGCGATAAGCAGGGCGGGCGGGGTGGTCACGAGGTCTCCTCGGGGTGTGAAACGGGGTGGTACAGCAGGGCGTTGAGCGCGGCGGACGCGACCGCCGACCCGCCCTTCTCGGACACGTTGCTGACGGCCGGCAGTCCGCTCGCGCGCAGTGCGGCCTTGGACTCCACCGCGCCGACGAAGCCGACGGGCAGCCCGATGACGAGCGCGGGGTCGGCGTCCAGGGTCAGCAGTTCCTCCAGCGCGGTCGGCGCGTTGCCGATCACCCAGAGGGCACCGGGGCCGACCTGCTCGTACGCGAGCCGGATCGCGTGCGCGGACCGGGTCAGACCCGGCCCGGCCACGGCGTCCCGGAGCCGGCAGACGGTCTCCCGCCGGGTGATGCCGGCCGCGACCATCTGCACGTCCACGACGACGGGCGCCCCGGTGTGCAGCGCGGCGTGCGCCCGCACCAGGTCGTCCTCGGCCATGACGAGGTCGCTCGCGTACTCCAGGTCGGCGGCGGAGTGGACGACCCGCTCCACCACCGCCCGGGTCAGCGGCGGGAAGTGCGAGGTGTCCAGGCGGGCGCGCAGCCGCCGGTAGGACTCCTGCTCGATGGGGTGCACGACACGGCTCACTCGGCCTCCTCCTGCCAGCGGTAGCCGCGCGGGGTCACCATGCGCCCGGCGATGATCCGGGTGGCGGTGTTGCCGACGGTGACGACCGTCATCATGTCGACGGTCGCCGGATCGAGCGCGGCCAGCGTGGTGACCCGGCTCGACTCGTCCGGCCGGGACGCGTTGCGGACGACACCGACCGGCGTGGCCGGCTCCCGGTGTTCGGCGAGGAGCGCCAGCGCCTTCGGCAGCTGCCAGTCGCGGCCCCGGGAGCGCGGGTTGTAGAAGGTGACGACGAGGTCCGCCTCGGCCGCCGCGCGCACCCGGCGCTCGATGACCTCCCACGGCGTGTGCAGGTCGGACAGGCTGATGGACACGTGGTCGTGGCCCAGCGGGGCGCCCAGCACCGCGCCGGCGGCCAGCGCGGCCGTCACGCCGGGCACCCCGACCACGTCGATGTCGTCGGACGCCTCCGCGAGCGCGGGGGAGGCCATGGCGTACACGCCGGCGTCCCCGCTGCCGATCAGCGCCACCGCGTGCCCCGCGCGGGCCTCGGCGACCGCGGTGCGCGCCCGCTCCTCCTCCGCGCCGAGCCCCGACTCCAGCACCCGGGTGCCGGGCCGCAGCAGATCCCGGATCTGGTCCACGTACTGGTCAAGACCGACCAGCACCGAGGCCCGCCGCAGCTCGGCCGCGGCGCGCGGGGTGAGCAGGTCCCGGGCGCCCGGCCCGAGCCCGACCACCGCGAGCCGTCCGCGGCCCGGCCGCCGTACCACGGCACAGGTCGCCATCGCGGGCCGTCCGTCGGCGCGCCGCGACTTCCGCTTGGGCACGAGGAGTTCACCGCCCCGCAGCAGCGCGGCGGCCTCCGCCACCGACGGGGTGCCGACGGCCGTGAGCGGCGCGTCGGACGGGTGGGGCACCTCCACGCCCGCCAGTTCCCCGGCGGAGTAGGTCACCAGGGGCACCCCGAACCGCTCGGCGGCGGCCACGATGCCCGGCTCGTCCGCCTTGGCGTCCACGGTGGCCAGCTCGCCGACCGACCGCGCCGACAGCCCCGCCTCCCGCAGCGCCTCCTCGACCAGGCCGACGACCTCGCCGGCCGGCGCGCCCCGGGACGCCCCGACCCCGACCACCAGCGACGGCGGACGCAGCAGCACCTCCCGCTCGCCCGGCACGGCGTCCCGGTCGGTGACCCGGATCGTGTACGGGCCCTCGGGCGCGAGCGGCAGCGGCGGCAGCGGCCACGCCACCTCCGCCGCCAGCGCGACCGGTTCACCGTCCAGCAGCGCCCGGGACACCGCGGCGACCGCACCCTCGTACGGCAGCCCGAGCGTGTCCAGGCCGGGCAGTCCGGCCGCGTCCGTCGCGGTCGTCACCACCGGCTCCGCGCCCAGCACCCCGCCCACCGCGCGGGCCAGGTCGTTGGCGCCGCCGCCGTGCCCGCCGAGCAGCGACACCGCGAACCGGCCGCCCTCGTCCACGCAGACCACGCCCGGGTCGGCCGCCTTGTCACCGAGCAGCGGCGCGAGCAGCCGCACCACCGCGCCCGTCGCCAGGAAGCACACCAGCTGCTCGCACTCGGCGAACGCGGCCCGCACGGCCTCCCCGACGGCACCCTCGTACACCCGCGTGCGGTCCGGCCAGGCCGCGGCCAGCCGGTCCCGCGCCGCCGCCCCCGCCGCGGTGGCGGAAATGAGGCCGATCACTGGACAACTCCTTCACTGAACGCCGGGGCGCGCACGCCCCACAGCAGAAACACCGGATTGGTGGCCGCCAGCCGGGTCACGTCCCCGGGCAGCGGCGCAAGACGCGAGGACTGCAACAGCACGCCGTCGCAGGCGAACCCGGCGTCCGTCAGCGCCGCGCGCGCCGCCGGCACCCGGTCCAGCGCGGCCATGGCGACGACGACCGTCCGCCGCGCCCGGCGCGCGCACGCGGCGACGACGGCGGGCAGCTCCCGGCCTCCGCCGCCGACGAACACCGCGTCCGGATCACCGGCCAGCTCCGCCAGCGCCTGCGGCGCCGCGCCGTGCACCACCTCCACGCCGACGCCGTGCGCGTCCGCGTTGGCCCGGACGCGGGCCACCGCGTCCGGGGACTTCTCCACGGCGACGACGGCCGCGCCGAGCCGCGCGCACTCCACCGCCACCGAACCCGACCCGGCGCCCACGTCCCACACCAGGTCGCCCAGGCGCGGCCCCAGCCGGGCCAGCGCCAGCGCCCGCACCTCGAACTTGGTGATCATCGAGTCCCGGTGCGCGAACGCGTCCTCCTCCAGCGCCCAGCGCGCCGGCGCCCCGGGCACCCCGGCGACCGTGCGCACCGCGCCGAGCGCCCGCGCCTCGTCCAGGCACAGCACCACGCTCACCGCCGTACCCCAGTCCCGGACCGCCGCCTCGGCGGCCGTCACCCGCTCCACGCGCTCGCGCTCCGGGTCGCCGAGGGCGCTCGCCACCACCAGCACCCGGTCCCCGGGCAGCGCCGCGCCCAGTTCGGCGGGCCCGGCCCCCGGACCGGTCAGCACGGCCACCTTCGGCCGGGCCCGGCACACGTTCACCGCCGTCCGCAGCTCCCGGCCGTGCGCGCTGACCACGACCGCGTCGTCCCAGGGCAGCCCGATCCGGGCGAACGCGGCCGCCACCGAGGACACGCCGGGCCGCACGTCCAGCAGCCCGGCACCGAACCGCTCGGCCAGCGCCCGCACGATCCCGAAGAACCCCGGATCGCCGGAGGCCAGCACGGTGACCGGCAGGTCCTTGCCGACGTACTCCGCGATGGTGTCCAGCGCGGGCGCCAGCGGCCCGAGCACGACCCGCGAGGCGCCCTCGGGCAGCCGTACGGCGTCCAGGTGCCGCCGGCCGCCGGCCACCAGCGCGGCCCCCGCCACGGCGTCCGCGGGAACCGGCGCCCCGGTCCCCGTGCCCACGACCGTGATCAACTCTTCGTCCTCCGCTCGCGCAGCTCCCGCCGCGCCTCGGGGTCGGCCTTCCGGTAGCCGTGGAAGTGACCCGGGTGGTACAGGTGCGAGCGGGTGCCGTGGGCCTGAAGCGCCGGACCGACCAGGAACAGCGTGTGCTTCCACAGCTTGTGCTCCTTGACCGTCTCCTCCAGCGTCCCGACCGTGCACTTCACGATCAGCTCCTCCGGCCAGGTCGCCTGGTACGCGACCACCACCGGCGTGCTCGTCGGATAGCCGCCCTCCAGCAGCTCCCGCACGAGCTGCCCGCTGCGCGCCGCCGACAGGAAGACCGCCATGGTGGTGCCGTGGCGGGCGAACTCGCGGACCTCCTCGCCGGGCGGCATCGGCGTCTTGCCGCCGCCCAGCCGGGTCAGCACCACCGACTGCGCGACCTCCGGGATCGTCAGCTCGCGCTGCGCCAGCGCGGCCACGGCCGAGAACGCGGACACGCCCGGGACGACCTCGGTCGCGATGCCGATCTGCGCGCAGCGGTCCAGCTGCTCCTGCGTGCCGCCCCACAGGGCCGGGTCACCGGAGTGGATGCGGGCGACCTTCAGCCCCTCCTCGAACGCACGTCGGTACACGGCGACCACGTCCTCCAGCGACAGGGCCGCCGAGTCCAGGATCTCGGCGCCCTGCCGCGCGTGGCCGAGGACCTCGGCCTGGACCAGGCTCGCGGCCCAGATCACGACGTCGGCCTCCGCGATGGCCCGTGCGGCCCGGAACGTCAGCAGGTCGGCGGCGCCGGGGCCGGCACCGACGAAGGTCACCTTGCCGGTGGTGGCATCGGCCATGGGAAATCGGTCCTCTCCTACGAGTACTGCGGTTGTTGCCGGCGGACGTGCGGGAACCCGGGTGCATCCGATAGCAAGGGGCTATGGCGGTCTTCGTCGCGCTCGGCGCGTTCCTGATGACGCTGGCCGGCGGCTGGACGGCGCAGCGCGTGACCGACCGCCGTCATCTGGTCCTCGGCCTGGCCGGCGGGCTGATGCTGGGCGTGGTCGGCCTGGACCTGCTGCCGGAGGCGCTGCACACCACCGGCCGCGAGCTGTTCGGCGTCCCGGCCGCGCTGCTGCTGTTCGTGGCCGGGTTCCTCCTCGCCCATCTGGTGGAACGCACCCTGGCCGCGCGCCAGGCCGCCCACGGCGGCGCCGAGGACAGCCGGCACCGGACGCCCGAGGTGGGTCTCGCGGCGGCCGGCGCGATGGTGGGCCACAGCGCCATGGACGGCGTGGCGATCGGCGCGGCCTTCCAGGTGGGCGGCGGCATGGGCACGGCCGTCGCGCTCGCCGTGATCGCCCACGACTTCGCCGACGGCTTCAACACCTTCACCGTCACCAGCCTGTACGGCAACGCCCGCCGCCGGGCCGTCGGCATGCTCGTCGCGGACGCCTGCGCACCCGTGCTGGGCGCGCTGTCCACGGTCTTCGTGCACATCCCCGCACCCGTGCTCGGCGGCTATCTCGGTCTCTTCGCCGGCGTCCTGCTCTATCTCGCCGCCGCCGAGATCCTGCCCGAGGCCCACCACGAGCACCCGGCCCGCTCCACCCTGCTGTGCACGGTGGCCGGTGCCCTGTTCATCTGGCTGGTGGTCGGCGTCTCCGGCTGAGCCGGCCGGCCACGGGCGCGGTGTCACAGCTTCCCGCCCCGGCCGCCGTCCCGCCGCGGCGGCGCGATCAGCGTCGACAGGTACGGCAGCGGCGTCCCGTCCAGCTCGGCGGCCGGCCGCACCGACTCCTCCGGCAGCCCCAGCGCCGAACCCCACACGGCGCCCTGGAGCCGGCCGGTCTCGGCCAGCGCCTCGGCGACCTCGGCGGCCTGCCGCCCGAACTTGTACGCCACCACCGTGCCCGGCCCGGCCAGCGCCTCCTTCAGCACGGCGGACCCGGCCGTCACCGGCACCAGGGTCAGCGGCTCGGTGCCCTCGGTCAGCACGGCCCCGGACCGCGCCGCGAGGTCCTGCATCGCGGTGATCCCGGGCACGGTCTCCACGACGACACCGGGCACCAGCTCCACGATGGTCTGCGCCAGATAGGTGAACGTCGAGTACACGTTCGGATCGCCGATGGTGGCGAACGCGACGCTCCCGTGCCGGGCGAGCAGCTCGGCGACCCGGGCGCCGGCCGCGTCCCAGGCCGCCTCCCGGCGGGCCCGGTCGGTCCGCTCGTTCAGCGCGAACACCACCCGGACGATTCTCTCCCCGGGCACGTAGTGCGCCACGGTCGCCTCGGCCCGGCCGCGCTCCCCGGTGTCCAGCACGGGTACGACGACGACATCGGCGGCCCGCAGCGCGTTGACCCCCTTGACGGTCACCAGCTCCGGATCACCGGGACCGACCCCGACTCCGACCAGCCTGCTGCTCATGACGTCCGGCACCTCTCGACGAACCGACGGGCGACACCGGGCGCGGCCGCCCAGTGCGTGTGCAGATAACTCGCGTGCACGCCCTGCTGTACGAAACCCTCGACCCGCCGGGCCGGGGCCGTCACACCCCAGGCGGGAGCGGCACCGGCGCCCGGCTCGACCACCGTGCGGTGGAACTCGTGCCCGCGCGTGCGGGTGCCGGCCGCCGCCAGCGCGCTGTCGCCGACGGCCACCGCGTCCCGGTAGCCGAGCGTCAGCCGCCCCGTCATCCGCGCGGTGGCGTCCAGCACCCCGCACATCGGCCGGCCGTCCAGCTCCCGGCACAGGTACAGCAGCCCGGCGCACTCGGCGGCGACCGGCGCACCGGAGCGGGCCAGCCCGGCGACGGCCTCGCGCAGCGGCTCGTTGGCGGACAGCTCGGCGCCGTACACCTCGGGGAACCCCCCGCCGATGACCAGCCCGGCGGTGCCCTCGGGCAGGCGCTCGTCGCGCAGCGGGTCGAAGACGACCACGTCGGCACCGGCGGCGGTGAGCAGTTCGCCGTGCTCGGCGTAGGAGAAGGTGAAGGCGGGACCGCCGGCGACCGCGACGACCGGGCGCCGCCGCGCCGCGGTGCCGGGCGGTTCCCAGGCGGTGTCCGGCAGCGGACCCGCACTGGCCGCCAGCCGCGCCAGAGCGTCCAGGTCGCAGCCCTTCTCGACCTGCGCGGCCATCGCGGCGACCGCGTCCAGGGCCTCGGCCCGCCGCTCGGCGACCGGCACCAGTCCCAGGTGCCGGGACGGCGTGTCCACCTGGACCGCCCGCCGCAGCGCGCCCAGCACCGGCACCCCGGAGGAATCCAGCGCCTCCCGCAGCAGCTCCTCGTGCCGGTCGGACCCGACCTTGTTCAGGATCACCCCGCCGAGCCGCACCTCCGGGTCCCAGGAGGCGAACCCGTGCACCAGCGCCGCCACCGACCGCGACTGCGCGGAGGCGTCGACCACCAGCACCACCGGCGCCCGCAGCAGCTTGGCGACGTGCGCGGTGGACGCCAGCTCGCCGTGGCCGGCGGCCCCGTCGTAGAGCCCCATCACGCCCTCGACCACGGCCAGGTCGCAGCCCCGCGCCCCGTGCAGGAACAGCGGCGCGATGAGCTCCGGACCGCACAGGTAGGCGTCCAGGTTGCGCCCCGGCCGCCCGGTCGCGAGCGCGTGGTACCCGGGGTCGATGTAGTCCGGCCCGACCTTGTGCGGGGACACGGCGAGCCCCCGCGCGGCGAACGCGGCCATCAGCCCCGTGGCGACGGTGGTCTTGCCGCTGCCCGAGGAGGGCGCGGCGACGACCAGCCGGGGCACCGGCGACGTCACCACTCGATGCCCTTCTGGCCCTTCTGGCCCACGTCCATGGGGTGCTTGACCTTGGACATGTCGGTGACGAGATCGGCGAAGTCCACCAGTGACTGCGGCGCGTTGCGCCCGGTGATCACCACGTGCTGGGTGCCGGGCCGGTGCCGCAGCACCTCGACCACCTCGTCGGTGTCGATCCAGCCCCAGTGCAGCGGGTAGGCGAACTCGTCCAGCACGTACAGCCGGTACGTCTCGGCGGCCAGGTCCCGCTTGACCTGCTCCCAGCCCTCGCGGGCCTTCTCCTCGTTGCTCGCGTTGTCCCCCTGGAGGTCCCGCTGCACCCAGGACCAGCCCTCGCCCATCTTGTGCCAGGCGACGGTCCCGCCCTGCCCGGAGGCACCGAGCACCCGCAGCGCGTTCTCCTCGCCGACCTTCCACTTCGCCGACTTGACGAACTGGAACACCCCGATGGGCCACCCCTGGTTCCAGGCGCGCAGCGCGAGCCCGAACGCGGCGGTGGACTTGCCCTTGCCCACGCCCGTGTGCACCATCACCAGCGGACGGTTCCGCCGCTGGCGGGTCGTCAGTCCGTCCTGCGGTACGACACTCGGCTGTCCCTGCGGCATTACGCGGCCCTCCTGCCCTGTACGTCCTTCACCAGTCCGGCGATCGCGTCCGCCCGCAGCCCGTCCAGCGTCACCGCGGTGGCGCCCAGCTCACCCGCGAGCTGCCCGGCGAGCCCCAGCCGCACCGGCCCCGACTCGCAGTCCACGACCACCGAGGCGACCTGCTCGGCCGCGAACAGCCGCGCCGCGCGCCCGGCGAGCGCCACCGGTTCGGGGCCGCCCGTGGCCCGTCCGTCGGTCACGACGACCACCAGCGGCCGCCGCGCCGGATCGCGCAGCCGCTCCACGCGCAGCACCTCGTGCGCCTTCAGCAGCCCGGCGGCGAGCGGCGTACGGCCCCCGGTCGGCAGTGACTCCAGCCGCGCGGCGGCGGCCTCCACCGACGACGTCGGCGGCAGCGCCACCTCGGCCGCCGACCCCCGGAACGTCACCAGGCCCACCTTGTCCCGCCGCTGGTAGGCGTCCAGCAGCAGCGACAGCACCGCGCCCTTAACGGCGCTCATCCGCTGCCGCGCGGCCATCGACCCGGAGGCGTCCACCACGAACAGCACGAGGTTGCCCTCCCGGCCCTCCCGGGCCGCCTGCCGCAGATCGTCCCGGCGGATCACCAGCCCCGGCCCGGACCGCCCGCGCGCCCGCTGGTGCGGCGCGGCGGCCTGCACCGTCGCCGCCAGGTGCAGCCTGGTCAGCGCACCCCGGGGCCGCCGGGCCCCGGTGGTCCGCCCGTGTTCGGTGCGCGCCCGCGACCGCCGCCCGGCAACGCCCTCGCCGATCCCGGGCACGCTCAGCGCCCGGGTCCGGAACGGCTCGGCGGCCCGGACGGGCGACTGCTCGGTCCCGCCGGACGCCTGCGGCTGCCCGTCCTCGCCGGCCTCGGGCCGCGCGGCGGCGCCCCCGTCGCCCTGCGGACCGCCGTCGGGCGCCGGCTGCCCGCCGTCACCGGGTCCGTCGGGCCCGGAACCGGGGTCGGGGTCGGGGTCGTCGTCGCCCTCGCCGGCGTACTGCTCCAGCGTCTCGTCCAGCTTGTCCTCGTCCAGGCCCGGCGCGTCGAACGGGTTGCGGCGCCGCCGGTGCGGCAGCGCCAGCAGCGCCGCCTGCCGCACGTCCTCCGCGAGCACCTCGGTGCGCCCGGCCCACGCGGCCAGCGCGGTGGCGGTCCGCGCCATCACGATGTCGGCGCGCATGCCGTCCACCTCGAACGCGGCGCAGGTCGCCGCGATCTGCCGCAGCGCGGCGTCGCCGAGCCGCACCTGCGGCAGCAGCTTCCGCGCCGCCGCGATCCGCTGCCGTACGGCGGCCTCCTCGGCGGCCCAGCGCGCGGCGAACGCGTCCGGATCGTCGTCGTACGCCAGCCGGCGCCGGACGACCTCCACGCGCTGGTCGGGCTCCCGGGAGGCGGCGACCTCCACGGTCAGCCCGAACCGGTCCAGCAACTGCGGCCGCAGCTCGCCCTCTTCGGGGTTCATGGTCCCGACGAGCAGGAAACGGGCCGCGTGCCGCACCGACACGCCCTCGCGTTCGACGTACGAGGCGCCCATCGCCGCCGCGTCCAGCAGCAGGTCCACCAGGTGGTCGTGGAGGAGGTTGACCTCGTCGACGTACAGGATGCCGCGGTGCGCCTGCGCCAGGAGGCCCGGCTCGAACGCCTTCACGCCCTCCGCGAGCGCCCGCTCGATGTCCAGGGCGCCGACCAGCCGGTCCTCGGAGGCGCCGACGGGCAGCTCGACCATCCGCGCGGGACGTCCGGTGCCGCCGCCGGCGGGGTGCGGGCCGTCCGGGCACTCCGGGTCGACAGCGGCCGGGTCGCAGGAGAACCGGCAGCCCGGTACCACGGCGACCTCGGGCAGCAGCGCCGTCAGCGCCCGCACCGCCGTCGACTTGGCGGTGCCCTTCTCGCCGCGCACCAGCACACCGCCGACCGCCGGTGACACGGCGTTCAGCAGCAGCGCGAGCCGCAGATCGTCCTGGCCCACTACGGCCGTGAACGGAAACGGGGTGGTCACTGGTCGCCCTCCAAGTCGCCTTCCAGCTCCAGGTAGGTGGCGCGCAGCCGCTCCAGCGTCTCCGCGTCCGGCTCCGCCCACAGCCCGCGGTCCGCCGCCTCCAGCAGCCGCTCGGTGATGCCGCGCAGCGCCCACGGGTTGGACTGCCGCATGAAGTCCCGGTTCTCCGGGTCGAAGACGTACTCCGCGCTCAGCTTCTCGTACATCCAGTCGTCCACGACCCCGGCCGTCGCGTCGTACCCGAACAGGTAGTCCACGGTCGCCGCCATCTCGAAGGCGCCCTTGTAGCCGTGCCGGCGCATGGCCGCCATCCAGCGCGGGTTGACCACCCGGGCCCGGAACACGCGGTGCGTCTCCTCGCCCAGCGTGCGGGTCCTGATCTGGTCGGGCACGGCCGAGTCGCCCACGTACGCCTCGGGGCTGGCGCCCGTCAGGTGCCGCACCATGGCGACCATGCCGCCGTGGTACTGGAAGTAGTCGTCGGCGTCGACGAGGTCGTGCTCACGGGTGTCGACGTTCTTCGCCGCCACCGCGATCCGCCGGAACGCCGTCTCCATGTCCCCGCGCGCCGCCCGCCCGTCGAGCCCGCGCCCGTACGCGTAGCCGCCCCACACCGCGTACACCTCGGCGAGGTCGGCGTCGGAGCGCCAGTTGCGGGCGTCGATCAGCGGCAGCAGGCCCGCGCCGTACGCGCCCGGCTTGGAGCCGAAGATCCGGGCCGTGGCGCGGCGCCGGTCACCGTGACCGGCGGTGTCCTCCTCCACGTGCGCCCGCACGTAGTTGGCGTCGGCCGGCTCGTCCAGCTCCGCCACCGTCCGTACCGCGTCGTCGATCAGCCCGACCACGTGCGGGAACGCGTCCCGGAAGAACCCGGAGATGCGGACCGTGACGTCGATGCGCGGGCGCCCCAGCTCCGCCGGCTCGATCACCTCGAAGCCGGTCACCCGGCGCGAGGCGTCGTCCCACACCGGGCGGCAGCCCAGCAGCGCCAGGATCTCCGCGATGTCGTCGCCCTGGGTGCGCATCGCGGAGGTGCCCCACACCGTCAGGCCGACCGACTTCGGGTACGCCCCGGTGTCGCTCAGGTACCGCTGCACCAGCGAGTCCGCCAGCGCCTGCCCGACCTCCCAGCTCAGCCGGGACGGGATCGCCTTGGGGTCGACCGAGTAGAAGTTGCGGCCGGTCGGCAGGACGTTGACCAGGCCGCGCGTCGGCGACCCGGACGGGCCCGCCGGGACGTACCCGCCGTCCAGGGCCCGCAGGATGTGCCCGATCTCGTCGGATGTGCGGGCCAGCCGCGGTACGACCTCGTCGCACGCGAACTCCAGCACGGCGACCGCGGCGGGCACGTCGTCGCCGAGCACGCCCCGCAGGACGGCCGGCACGACCGCGCGGTCCCAGGCCCGCGCCTCCATGCCCTCCGCGATCCGCCGGCACAGCTGCTCCAGCAGGTCGATCGCGTCGGCGCCGGTCCGGGCCGGACCGGCCACCAGGTCCGTGAGCTCGGCCGGCACCTTCACCGGGGCGCCCGGCTCGGCCAGCAACTCCTTCTCGTCCAGCCCGAACCGGGCCGCGAGCGAGGCCCGCAGTCCGGGCACCGCGCCCGCCCGGCCGCCCCACACCTGGGAGGCGCGCAGCACGGCCAGCACCAGGTTCACCCGCGGCTCGCCGACCGGCCCGCCGCCGAGGATGTGCAGGCCGTCCCGGATCTGCACGTCCTTGATCTCGCACAGATAGCCGTCGATGTGCATGACGAACTCGTCGAAGGCGTCCTCGTCCGGCTGCTCGTCCACGTGCAGGTCGTGGTGGAGCTCGGCGGCCTTCACCAGCGTCCAGATCTGGGCGCGGACGGCCGGCGCCTTCGCCGGGTCCAGGTCGGAGACGAGCGCGTACTCGTCCAGGAGCTGTTCCAGCTTGGCCAGGTCGCCGTAGGTGTCCGCGCGCGCCATCGGCGGCACCAGATGGTCGACCACGGTGGCGTGCCCGCGCCGCTTGGCCTGGGTGCCCTCGCCGGGGTCGTTGACGATGAACGGGTAGATCAGCGGCAGTTCGCCGAGGACCGCGTCCGGGGCGCACCCGCGCGACAGCCCGAGGCCCTTGCCGGGCAGCCACTCCATCGTGCCGTGCTTGCCCATGTGCACGATCGCGTCCGCGCCGAAGCTGTTCTCCAGCCAGCGGTAGGCGGCCAGGTAGTGGTGCGAGGGCGGCATGTCCGGGTCGTGGTAGATCGCGATCGGGTTCTCGCCGAAACCGCGCGGCGGCTGGATCATCACCACGACGTTGCCGAACCGCAGGGACGCCAGCACGATGTCGTCGCCGTCCACGTACAGGCTGCCCGGCGGCTCGCCCCACGCCTCGGTCATCGCCTCGCGCAGGGCCGGGTCCAGCGTCGCGAACCACTCCCGGTAGTCGGCCAGCGGCACCCGCGCGGGCGCCGCCGCCAACTGCTCCTCGGTCAGCCACTCGACGTCGTGCCCGCCGGCCGCGATGAGCCGGTGGATCAGCTCGTCGCCGTTGTCGGGGTAGCCCTCCGCCCCGTACCCGGCGTCCCGCAGCGCGTCCAGCACCCGGACCGCCGACGCGGGCGTGTCCAGACCGACCGCGTTGCCGACCCGGGAATGCTTCGTCGGGTACGCCGTGAACACCAGCGCGATCTTCTTCTCGGCGTTCGGCTTGTGCCGCAGCCGCGCGTGCCGCACGGCGATCCCGGCCACCCGGGCGGCCCGCTCGGGGTCGGCGGTGTACACCGGGACCTCGTCGGGGCCCTGCTCCTTGAAGGAGAACGGCACGGTGATCAGCCGGCCGTCGAACTCCGGGATCGCCACCTGCATCGCCGCGTCCATGGGGGACAGGGCCGCGTCGGACTCCTCCCACGCCGCCCGCGAGGTGGTGAGGCACAGCCCCTGTAGCACGGGGACGTCCAGGTCGGCGAGCGCCCCGATGTCCCAGGACTCCTCGTCACCGCCGGCCGACGCCTGCGAGGCGTGCGTGCCGCCGGCCGCGAGCACGGTGGCCACCAGCGCGTCGGCCCGCCCCAGCAGCTCGTACAGCGCGGGGTCCGCGCCGCGCAGCGAACCGCAGTACACCGGCAGGGCGTTGGCGCCGTGCGCCTCGACCGCCGCGCACAGGGTGTCCACGAAGGCGGTGTTGCCGCTCAGTTCGTGCGCCCGGTAGAACAGCACGCCCACGGTCGGCCGGCCGTCTCGCACCTCGTACGCGCCGTGCACGCCGAACTCCGGCATGCGGCGCGGCTCCTCGAAGCCCTCGCCGGTCAGCAGCACGGTGTCCGACAGGAACCGGGACAGCTCCAGCAGGTTCTCGGGGCCGCCCTCGACCAGGTACTTCAGCGCCTCGGCGACCACACCGGCCGGCACGGAGGACTCGGCCATCAGCTCGGCGTCCGGCACGGCCTCGCCGCCCAGCAGCACGGTCGGCAGACCGGACGCCTTCAGCGCGGCCAGCCCGTCCTCCCAGGCCCGCTTGCCGCCCAGCAGCCGTACGACGGCGAGGTCCGCGCCCGCGATCAGGCCCGGCAGCTCCTCGGCGACGTCGACCCGGGTCGGGTTGCCGATACGGTAACCGGCGCCGGAGGCCCGGGCCGCCAGCAGATCCGTGTCGGCGGTCGACAACAACAACACTGTGCTCATGCGGGCGCTCCCGGTGGAATGAAAGGCAGTCCTTGCGGCGCGCCCGACTCGATGAGCCGCCACAGCGCGTCCGTGTCCGCGTGCTGTTCGATCAGGTCGCCGAGCCGATCGAGCTGCTCCTCGCGCAGCGCGGCGAAGGAGGTGTCCGGCGCGGGCACGAAGCGGCGGCCCGCGGCGGCGGCCACCTCGCGCAGGAACGCCCGCCGGAAACCGTCCGACTCCAGCGAGCCGTGCCAGTGGGTGCCCCAGGTCTGGCCGACCCGGCAGCCGTCCAGGAAGGGTTCGCCGCCGGTGACCGTGGCCACGCCGTGGTGGATCTCGTAGCCGTCGACCCGCTCGCCGAGGGCCGTCCCGCTCGGCCGGGTGAGGGTCTTCTCGCGGGCGAAGCGCACCCGGACGGGCAGCACGCCGAGACCGGGCACGGCGCCGGCCCGCGACTCCACCTCGTCCTCGATGTGCTCGCCGAGGATCTGGAAGCCGCCGCACACCCCGAGGACCGGGCGCCCCTCGGCCGCCCGGCGGACCAGGGCGTCGGCCAGGCCGCGTTCGCGCAGCCACGCCAGGGCCCGCACGGTGCCGCGGGTGCCCGGGACCACCACCAGGTCGGCGTCCGCCAGCTCCTCCGGGCGGTCCACGAACCGCACCACGACACCCGGTTCGGCGGCCAGCGCGTCCACGTCGGTGAAGTTGGACATCAGCGGGATCGCGCACACCGCGACCCGCAGGACGTCCGCGCCGACCGGGGGAGTCACCGCGGACTCGCGGACCGTGCCGCGCAGCGAGCCCCTCCCCCCCGCTCGGCTGCGCTCGCGCGGGGGGACCCCCATCCCGTCCTCCTCGTCGATGCCGAGCCCGTGCCGGAACGGCAGCACGCCGTACGTCCGCCGCCCGGTGAGGCCGCGCAGCATCTCCAGGCCCGGTTCCAGCAGGGAGACGTCACCGCGGAACTTGTTCACCAGGAACCCGGCGACCAGTTCCTGGTCCTCGGGCGAGAGCAGGGCGACCGTGCCGAAGAACGAGGCGAAGACGCCGCCGCGGTCGATGTCGCCGACGACGAGCACCGGCAGCCGCGCGCCCCGCGCGATACCCATGTTGACGATGTCGGTCCGCCGCAGGTTGATCTCGGCCGGACTGCCCGCGCCCTCGCAGATCACCGCGTCATACGTGCCCCGCAACTCGGCCAGGCAGTCCAGCACCGTGCCCAGCAGCCGCTGCCGGCGCCCGCCGTGGTAGCCGCGCGCGCTCAGCTCGCCCACCGGCTTGCCGAGCAGCACGACCTGGCTGCTCTGCTCGCCGCCGGGCTTGAGCAGCACCGGGTTCATCAGCGCGGTCGGCTCGATCCGGCACGCCTGGGCCTGCATGGCCTGCGCCCGGCCGATCTCCGCGCCCTGGCGCGTCACGAACGAGTTCAGGGACATGTTCTGCGCCTTGAACGGCGCCACCTTCACGCCCTGGCGCACCAGCCAGCGGCAGATACCGGCCGTCACGACGCTCTTGCCGGCGTCGGAGGTGGTACCGGCCACGAGGAGACCACCGTTCACTTCCCACGTCCCTTCAGGAGTGCGCGCGCGGCGGCCGTGGCGCCCAGGGCGAGCAGGCCGACGCGGCGGGAGAGCCGTACGGCCCGGTCGATGTCGGCGACCCGGACCGGCCGTCCGGCACCGCCGTTGAGCACGGGCCGGTGCTCGACCCGGCCGCCGTAGGACAGCGTGCCGCCCAGCCGGACACCGAGGGCGCCGGCGAAGGAGGCCTCCACGGGACCGGCGTTGGGGCTGGGGTGCCGGCGCGCGTCGGCCCGCCAGGCGCGCAGGGCGCCCCGCGGGTCGGGTCCGGCCACGGCGGCGAGCACGGCGGTCAGCCGGGCCCCGGGCCAGCCGGCGACGTCGTCGAGGCGGGCGGAGGCCCAGCCGTAGCGCCGGTGGCGGGGCGACTTGTGGCCCACCATCGCGTCCAGGGTGTTGACCGCGCGGAACCCGAGCAGCCCCGGGACCCCGGCCACCGCTCCCCACACCAGCGCGCCGACCACGGCGTCGGAGGTGTTCTCGGCGACCGACTCGACCACGGCCCGGGCGATGCCGTCGGCGTCCAGCGCCTGCGGGTCCCGGCCGCACAGGTGGGGCAGCCGGGCGCGGGCGGCCTCGAGGTCGCCCGCCTGCAGGGCGCGGCCGACGGCACGGGCCTCCCGGGCGAGCGAGGTGCCGCCCACCACGGCCCAGGTGGCGGCGGCGGTCAGCGCGACGGAGGCGGCGGGACAGGGGCGTACGGCACGGACGGCCAGCGCGCCCAGAGCGACGGCGCCACCGGCGCACACGACGGTGTGCACGGCGCCCCAGCCGCGGTGGTCGTGCCACAAGGCGCCTTCCACGGCCGTGGCCGCCCGGCCGAACGCGGCGACCGGATGCCCGCGGCGCGGATCGCCGAGGAGCAGATCACCGAGGAGGCCGGCGGCGGCACCGTACGCATATGTGCGATCGGCACCCATCGGCTCAGCCGGCCGTGGGCGCGGGAGCGGTCCTGGTACGGGTCCTCGGGCAGCCGAGCATGGCGATTCATGTCCTCACTCAGGGTGTCCACGCCCTGGTTCGACGAATCGGCGGTGAGAGTTCCTGGCTCCCGGGGGTTCTTCCCCGGTGACAGTGGCGGGACCGCGCCGGATTCGCACCGGCTTCCTCTCCTGCCGCCGTAGATGGCCTGGGCAGTCCACCACGCGCCCGGAACGGCCGTCAACTCGCCTTTGACCTGGGATGCCCGACTGTGCTGAGGCCCACATCGCCGGGGTGCCGGACGGCTGCGGGCACCCTGCCGCACGGGCCCCGCGAGCACACGTACGCCCCGCCGGTTCAGCGGGGCGTACGGGAGGAACGGGGCGAACGGGGGCGCTGGGAGCGGACCGGGGGCCGGGGACCGGCGGTCAGCCCTTGGCCATGATCAGGTGGATGCCGTAGGCCACCGCCGCCGCGCAGGCCGCGAAGCAGACGTAGGCGCCGGTGACGGCGAAGGCGGCGGAACCGCCCTGGGCCGCGGCCCGCTCGCGGCGGGACAGGCCGTTGATGCCGAGGGTGAACAGCGCCACCACGCCCACCGTGAACGCGACGCTGACGCCGAAGACGGAGCCGAGGGCCGCCCAGTCGATTGTCATGGGGATGCTTCCTTCAGTAACCGGGTGCTCGGGGTCAGACCGTGGCGGCCGGCGGGACGGCCGGGGCCGGCTCGGCTGCCGGGGCGGGGATCGTGGCCGCCAGACCCGTGGCCGCCAGACCGGCGGGCGTCAGGTCCGTGGTGACCCTGGCCGTCAGGCTCCCGGCGGCCTGGGCCGGCACGTGGGCGGTGACCGTGCCGGCGGGCGGCGGGGTCACCGCGGCGATGGCGGTGGTGACCACACCGGCCGGCTCCTCGGTCCCGGCGACCACGTTGGTGTGGTCGACGACCTCGCGGCGGGAGATCTTCCAGATCGCGGCGCTCGCGGCGACCAGGAAGACGGCGACGGCGGCGGTGCCCCCGTCACCCAGGCCGGTGACGGCCTCGGCGCCCGCGCCGACCAGCGCGGCGGCCGGCAGGGTGAGCACCCAGGCGACGGCCATGCGGGTCGCGGTGGACCAGCGGACCACACCGCCCTTGCGGCCGAGCCCCGCGCCCATCACCGAGCCGGAGACGACATGGGTGGTGGAGAGGGAGAAACCGAGGTGGGAGGAGGCCAGGATGGCGGTCGCGGCGCTGGTCTGCGCGGCGAAGCCCTGGCGCGGCTCCAGGTCGGTCAGACCGGTGCCCATGGTGCGGATGATCCGCCAGCCGCCGATGTAGGTGCCGAGCGCGATGGCCATACCCGCGGAGAGGATCACCCAGGTGGGAGGGTTGGAACCGGGGCTGATGGCGCCGCCCGCGATCAGGGCGAGGGTGATGATGCCCATCGTCTTCTGGGCGTCGTTGGTGCCGTGGGCGAGGGAGACCAGGCCGGCGGAGGCGATCTGGCCGGCGCGGTAGCCCTTGCGGGTGGCCTGGTCGTCGGCGCCGCCGCCGATGCCGTAGGAGAGGCGGGTGGCCAGCAGCGAGGCGAGGCCCGCCACGACCGGCGCGGCGACGGCCGGCAGCAGCACCTTGGTGACCAGCACCTCGCCGTGGACGGCGCCGAAGCCGGCGGAGGCGACGGTGGCGCCCACCAGGCCGCCCATCAGGGCGTGCGAGGAGCTGGAGGGCAGGCCCACCAGCCAGGTCAGCAGGTTCCAGAGGATCGCGCCCACCAGGGCGGCGAAGATGACCTCGGGACGGATGCCGCTCTCGTCGACGAGACCCTTGGAGATCGTGTTCGCGACCTCCACGGAGAGGAAGGCGCCCACAAGATTGAGGCCGGCGGACATGGCCACCGCGATCTTGGGCTTCAGGGCGCCTGTGCTGATGGTGGTGGCCATCGCGTTGGCGGTGTCGTGGAAACCGTTCGTGAAATCGAACGCGAGAGCGGTTACCACCACAATCGCGAGGATCAGCGAGAAGCTTTCCATTTACCCAGGCAATCGTTCGAGGTCGTTGGCTGGTCGAACGTAGGCAAGCTGGGTGAACGGAAGATGAACTGGGACGGGCGCATGCGTGTCCGAAACGCATGCCCCGGGTTCCGCTTCGTGCCGTCGGGCCGGGCGCCCCTTGGCTACCGGTCCCGGGCGAAGATCCGCAGCCGGTCCAGGGTCCCGTTGAAGAGATTCTGGTCACCCGGCAGCGTGCCCGCCGCGCCGTACTGCCAGAACGTCCAGTACTGCCAGCCGCCGGGCAGCGTGCCCGGCCGCGAGGTGCCGTGCCGGGCGATCCACAGCGGGTGGTTCTTGGAGAAGGCGCGGCTGTTGCCGGTGCACAGCTTCCACCACTGCGTCGTCGTGTAGATCACCGGGCGCCGGCCCGTCCGCCGCCTGACCTCGTCGCTGAACGCGCGGATCCAGCGGACCATCTGTGCCTTGCCCAGTCCGTAGCACCGGCGCGTCGCGCTGTACGGGTTGTACTCGATGTCGAGCGCCGGCGGCAGCGTCCAGCCGTCCGCCCGCCAGCCGCCGCCGTGCTCCACGAAGTACGCCGCCTGCCGGGTGCCCGAGGACCGGTCCGGCAGGGCGAAGTGGTACGCGCCCCGCAGCAGCCCGGCGTCACGGGCGCCGGTGTACTGCCCGGAGAAGTAGGGATTGCGGTAGGTCGTGGACTCGGTCGCCTTGACGTAGACGAACCGCGCGCCCTTGGAGCGGGCGGCCGGCCAGTTCACGCGCTTCTGGTGCGAGGAGACGTCATGGCCCTTGGGTCCCTTCGGCAGCTTGGCCGCCGGGGACTGCGCCCGCAGCGACCCGGTCCGCTCCGCGGGCCCGGCCGGCCCCGGGAACCCGGCCGCCGGCCGGGCGCCCGCCGCCACCGTGGCCCCGGCGGTCACCCCGGCCGCGGGGGCCGCCGCCTTGGCTGTCACTCTCGCCTCGGGAGTCGGAACCTTGGGAGTCACCGTCGCCCCGGGGGCCGCCGGAGCCTCGGCGGTCACCGGAGCCTCGGCGGGCGCCGGCGGCCCGGCCGACGCGGTGGCGGTGCCCGTGACGGCGAGGGCCACCACCGTGGCCGTCGCCAGGACACCGGCGCGGCGGCGGGCAAGGGTGTGGTCGCGGGGCATGCGTCTCCCGGGGTGGCGGACTTCGGGCGCCCCTCGCCCGCACGGGCGGCGGTCGCCCCGTGGGCAAGCGGGATCATTGAAGGCCGGTCGGTCACGCGATGTGGGCAGATTTCAGGCGTTTCGCACCGTAATCAGCCCGTTCGGCCGACTCCGCCCGCCCGGCGGTCGGCTGGCAGGATCGGCACATGGCTGAACGGCGACAGAACACGGACGACGGACGGCGGCACACGGACGACGGCCGGCAGGACGTACCGCCGGACGCGGCAGGGAAGGGCGTACCGCCGGTCGCGGCACGGCAGGACGTACCGCCGGACATGGCGCGGCTCTGGACGGAGCTGGTCGCGACGGCGCGCCGGACGGTCGCCGACGGGCTGGTGGTCGGCACCTCCGGCAACGTCTCCGCCCGCCTCGGCGACCTCGTGCTGGTCACCCCCTCGGGCGTGCCCTACGACCGGCTCACGCCCGCCGACCTCACCGGCGTCGACCTCACCGGCCGCCAGGTGCTCGGCACGCTCCGCCCGACCAGCGAACTGCCCATGCACCTCGCCGTCTACCGCACCACCGACGCCCGCGCGGTCGTGCACACCCACGCCGTGCACGCCACCGCCGTCTCCACACTCGTCGCCGAACTGCCGCCGGTGCACTACATGACCGCCGCGCTCGGCGGCCCCGTCCGGGTCGCGCCCTACGCCGCCTACGGCACCGGCGAACTGGCCGGGAACATGCTCCGCGCCCTGGCCGGCCGCTCCGGCTGCCTGCTGCAGAACCACGGCACGGTCACCTACGGCGCCACCCTCGACCAGGCCTACGACCGCACCGCGCAGCTCGAGTGGATGTGCCGGCTGTGGCTGACGGCGTCGGCGGTGCCCGGTCTGACACCGACTTTGCTGACCGAGGCACAACTGGAGGAGGCCGGGGCACGCTTGAAGGGGTACGGCCAACGGAGGTGACCCCTTTGCCGAGCAGCGACGCGTTCCCCCGCCGCACGCCCCTGCCCGCCCCGTCCCGCTCCTTGCCCTCCTACCTGAAAACCCTGACCGGCCTGGTCCGCCCGGCCGGCGACGGCACCCGGCCGCGGCGCGCCCGGCCGGCGCCCCGCCCGCCCGGCCGCCACCGTCCGTCACTCCCGGCCGGCCTTCCGCTGGCCGCCGGCCGCGGCCCCCACGACACTGGTGCCGTGCGCACTGCCAAGGCGACCGCCGCCGGACTCACCGCCGTCCTGGCCGCCGGCACGGCCTCCGTGGTCGCCGGCCGGCTCGCCAGCGACGCCGCGCTCAGGGCGCCCGCGGGCCGCCCGCTGCCCACCGAGCCCCGGCTCACCGTGCACGGCGCGGGCGCCGGCGGGATCACGCTCACCCGCGACCTGGCCACCCTGCGCCCCGGCGTCTACGGCCTGGCCGGCGACGGCTCGCACGCGGTCGTCGGCCCGGTCCTGGAGTCGGCCGAGCACACCGCCGACACCGTCGTACGGCGTCTGGACCGCGTCACCCACGGCACCTTCGCGGCCGGTGACGCGGCCTGGCTCACCCCCAACCTGTACGTCGGCAACCCCGCCAGCGCCCTCGGCCTCGACCACGCCGACGTCGACGTGCCCGGCGAACTCGGCGCGCTGCCCGCCTGGTTCGTGCCCGGCCACCGAGACACCTGGGTGATCGCCGTGCACGGGCTCGGCACCACCCGGGAACACGCCCTGAACGTCATGGGCTTCCTGCACGGCCGCCGGCTGCCGGTCCTCGCCCTCGCCTACCGCGGCGACCTCGGCGCGCCCCGCCCGCCGGACGGCCTCAACCACCTCGGCCAGACCGAGTGGCGGGACGTCGAGGCGGCGATCCGCTACGCCGTCCGCTACGGCGCCCGCCGGGTCGTCCTGCTCGGCTGGTCCACCGGCGCCACGATGGTCCTGCGCGCCGCCGCGCACTCCGCGCTGCGCGACCGTGTCTCCGGGCTGGTCCTGGACTCGCCGGTGCTCGACTGGGCGGCCACGCTGCACGCCCTGGCCAGGGCCCGGCACACCCCGCGGCCGCTGCTGCCGCTCGCCGTGCGGGCCGCGCAGGGCCGGGCCGGACTGCACGCCGACCGGGCCGCCGAGGCCGCCTGGACCGACCGGCTCCGGGTCCCCACCCTGGTCGTCCACGGCCCGGACGACGAGGTCGCCCCATGGGAGTACTCCCGCCGGCTGGCCCGGCGCCGCCCCGACCTCGTCGCCCTGCACACCGTCCCGCACGCCCCGCACGCGGCGATGTGGAACGCGGACCCCGAGGAGTACGAGGAACGGCTGCGCCGCTTCCTGACCCCGCTGATGTGACCGGCGGTCCCGGCCCGCACCGCCGCCCGCCACCGCGTCCCGGCCCCGCCTCCCGGCCCGTCGGCGGCGGGCCGGGAGGCCGTCGGCGCGGCACCCGGTGCCACGGTCCGCAGCGCCGGTGCGCGGCATTCCGCTTAAGGCCGGCAAGGCGGTGCGGCTGGCCGGATCACGCCCGTCCCGCCCCTTTCGGACGCCGTGCGTTGGCCAGTCCCGTCGCCCGCCGTGACATTCCGTTTGGGTTTTCGGACCGTCAACCGGAAGACTGCACCCGTGACGTCCCGTATCCCGCGCGACTCCAGGCTCCGACTCGTCCGCTCTCGACCCCTGGCCGCCGCCCCCAGAGCCGTGGACCAGCGGCGCCCGCGCCGCCCCGCGCCCCGGCCGCCGGAGGGCACGCCCGCCCCCGCGGAACTGGCCGGAATGGCCCGCGCCCAACTGGCCGGCGCGGTCCGCGTCGCCCGCTGGGCCGACGCCGCCCTCGGCCCCGGCCGCGACGGCGCCACCGCCGACGGCAAGGCCACCCTGTCCGCCGCGACCGCCGAACGCGCCGCCGCCGACCTCGGCCTGAGCGCGGATCAGATCTGCGCCGACTGGGACACCGCCCGCCTCGCCGGACTGGTCGAGGTGCACGGCGACCGGGCCCGCCCCGGCTGGCGGCTGCGCGCCTGGGACCGCGACGACAGCGCCGTACTGCGCGGCTGGGTCGCCCTCTTCGACGCCTGGTCGCTCGCCTGTCCCGAACCGGACGGGCACGAACCGGCCGCCGTCGCCGAGGTCGTCTCGGCCATGCCCCAGGTGCTCTCCCTCCTCCAGCTGTCCGCCGGGCCGGTCCCCGTCGAGCAGCTGCTCGACCTGCTCCAGCAGCGGGTCACCGAACTGCGCACCGAACGCTGCGAGGTCGCCTACGAGCCCGGCACCGGCCGGCCTGCCGGCGCCCCCGTCCCCGCGGCCCCGGCACCCGCCGACGCCCCGCTCGCACCCCTGCTCGACTGGGCGCTGGGAGCCCTCGCCGCGGTCGGCGCCCTCACCTACGGCTCCGGGCAGGCCACGCTCACCCCGCTGGGCAGCTGGGCGGTGTGGGTCAAGCTGGAGCAGATCTGCGTGGCCGCGCAGAGCCCGGCCGGCAACATCGAGCAGTCCGCCGAGGACATGCTCCGCGGCTGCGCCCAGCTCCGCCCCAACGCCGCCCGTGCCGAGTACCGCGCCTGGCTCGCCGCCCGCCCCGTCGGCAGCGCCGTCACCGAGCTGGTCGCCGCCGCCCGCGGCGACGACGCCCTGCTGCGCGGGCTCGCCTTCGAGGCGCTGCGCGTCGTCGGCGCGCCCGCCGAGCCCGACGTACGGGCCGTCGTGGACGAGCCGGTCCTGCGGCCGTACGCCCTGCTGTGGCTCGCCGAGCACGACGGCGTCGACCCGGAGGACGCCCATGAGGTGCTCACCCGCGAGGAGGCCACCTGGCTGTGGGTGGACACCGCCGCCGCCGTCGCCGACCACGGCGAGGCGCCGATGCTGGTGCGGCACCTGGAGTCCGCGGTGCAGCCGACCGTGCCCCAGCTGCTCGACGAGGTCCGCGCCGTCGGCCACCCGCGCACCGTGCAGGTCCTGGTCGCGCTCGCCGCCGCCCACCCGGACCCGGCCCTGGCCAAGGCCGTGCGCCGGGCCGCGTTCCAGGTGCACACCGGGGGATGACCGGAGGCGGGACGGCTCAGCTCCCGATCTCGGGGGCGTACGTCCCGAAGCTCCAGACGTTCCCCTCGACGTCCCGGGCCAGGTAGTCCCGTGAGCCGTAGTCCTGGTCGGTCGGGGGCATCAGGATCTCCACGCCGTGCGCCACGGCCCGCTCGTGGTGGGCGTCCACGTCGTCCACCACGACGTACACCCCGGCGGGGCCCGCGTCCGCCAGCGCCGTGTCGAACGGACCGCCGCGGCCCCTGGAGCCGATCATCACCGCGCCGCCGCCCTGGACCAGCTCGGCGTGCAGCACCGTGCCGTCCTCCGTCTCGTACACCGTCAGCTCGGTGAAGCCCAGGGCCGTGGTGAGCTGTCTGATCGCGGCCTTCGCGTCCGCGTACAGCAGCGTGGGGTAGACGCTCGGCCGTCCGCCGCCCGTGCCCGCCATGCCGACCACTCCCTCGCGCCCCGGTTGGCCCGGACGACGCCTCAGCCGAACGTGTCGCACCGCGCCATGTCGCCGGTGCGGTAGCCCTCCCGGAACCAGTCCTGGCGCTGCCGCGCCGACCCGTGCGTCCAGGTCTCCGGCGTCACCCGGCCCTGGAACCGCTCCTGGATCCGGTCGTCGCCCACGGCCGCGGCGGCGTTCAGCCCGTCCTCGACGTCGGCGGCCGACAGGCTGGTGATCAGCGGGCGCCCGGTCGACTCGTCGGGCGTGGTCGTGGCGTGCCGCGCCCACACGCCGGCGTAGCAGTCCGCCTGCAGCTCCGTGCGCACCGAGCCGCTGTTCTCGCCGGTCAGCCCGTCCTGGGAGCGGCCGAGCACGCCCAGCAGGTCCTGCACGTGGTGCCCGTACTCGTGCGCGATCACGTACGCCTGCGCGAAGGGCCCGCCGGTGGCGCCGAACCGGGTCCGCAGTTCTTCGAAGAAGCCGAGGTCCAGATAGACCCTGCGGTCGCCGGGACAGTAGAACGGCCCGACCGCCGAGCTCGCGGTGCCGCACGCGGTGCCGATCCGCTGGCTGAAGAGCACCGTCGGCGCGGTGTCGTACGTCCGGCCGCGCCGCCGCAGCTCCTGGTCCCAGTAGTCCTGGACGCTGTTCACCACGGCGACCGCCCGGCAGTCGTCCCTGCTGTTCGCGTCCCGGCCGGTACGGCACGACCGCTCCACCTGGTCGAGGGAGGAGGCGCTCGGCGCGGCCTGGTCACCGCCGGAGGACAGGCCGAGCTGGTCCGGCCCGATGCCGAAGAAGAGGCCCAGCAACAGGGCGATCAGACCGACGACACCGCCTCCGACGGTCGCCCGGCCGCCGGGGATGCGGCTGCCGCGCACATCCCGCACCTCGGAGGTGTCCAGATCAGCGTCGTCGTCGAACTGCACGCGCTACCGCCTTCCGACCGCGGTCCCTCCGGAACCGGTACATCCTTACCCCGTTCCGTTACCCCCGCCACCGGCGAACACCCGGGCGAGGGACTTCCCCGCCCACCCGGACCCGGCGCCGGGCCCCGGCCACCGGGCGTCGTTACGCTGCGGCTGAGCCGTACCCGTGGACAGCGAAGGGGGAGAGGTGCCCGCACCACCCCACCGAACTTCCCCACCGCCCACACCCGCGCCGGTCGGCCCGCCCGCGCCCGCGCACGTGTCCGCGCCCGCACTGGACGGCCCACCCGCACCGGCGCCGGGTGGGCAGTGCGCGTCGGGTGAGTCGCGCGGGTCCGCCCCGGGCGCGCTGCCCCCACCCGCGCCCACACCGGTCGGCCCGCCTGCACCGGCGCCGGGTGGGCAGTCGGCGTCGGGTGAGTCGCCCGGGTTCGCCTCGGGCGCGCCGTCCGGGTCCGGTCCGGGCGGGCCGTCTCGGGCCGTCTCGCCCGGGTCCGTGTCGGGCGGGCAGTGCGCGTCGGGAGAGTCGCGCGGGTCCGCCTCGGGCAGGCCACCCGCGCCCGCGCCCGCGTCCGCGCTGGACAGCTCATCCGCACCCGCGCACGTGTCCGCGCCCGCGCTGGGTGGCCCGCCTGCACCGGCGCCGGGTGGGCAGTCCGTGTCGGGCGGGCCACCCGGGTCCGCCCCGGGCGCGCCGCCCGCACCCGCGTCCGCGCTGGACCGCCCCTCCGCGCCCGCGCCGGGTGGGCAGTCGGCGTCGGGTGAGCCGCCCGGGTTCGTCTCGGGCGGGCCGTCCGGGTCCGGTCCGGGCGGGCCGTCTCGGGCCGCCCCGCCCGCGTCCGCCCCGTCCGCCCCGTCCGCCCCGTCCGCACCCCCGCCCACACCGGTCGGCCCGCCCGCGCCCGCGTCGGGTGGGCCGACCGGTGTGGGTGAGCCGCCCGGGTCCGCCCCGGGCGCGCTGCCCCCACCCGTGCCTGCGTCCGCCGTGGACCGCCCATCCGCGCCCGCGCCGGGTGGGCAGTCCGCGCCGGGCAGGCTGCCCGCGTCCGCCCCGGGCGGGCCGTCTCGGGCCGCCCCGCCCGTGTCCGACTTGGGCCGGGCGCCCGGGAACGCCTTGGGCGGGGCGCCCGGGAACGCCTTGGGCGGGGCGCCCGCGCCCCCGGAAAGGCCGCCTGCCCTCGCCCCGTACCCGGCGCCCGCTCCCGACCTGCCCCCGGCGTCCAGCCCCGCCCCGCGCCCGGCGTCCAGCCCCGCCCCGCGCCCGGCGCCCACCGCCGGGCCGTCCGGGCCGTCCGGTGACCGTGCGCGTTCGTGGCCGGGGCCGGCGGTCCGGGCCGTTGCGTCGCGGGGCGGGCTGCCGTGTTCCGGGCGGGCCGTCGCGGTGCTCCTCGGAATCTGTCTGCTCGGCACGGCGCACCAGCTGCGGCCCGCGCCCTACGGCGACCGGCTCCTGCCCTCCGCGCGCGCCGACCGGCAGCCGGACGCCGTCGCGTGGGTGCCCCGGCTGCGGGGAGCGGCCGTGGCCGCCTACGACACGCGCACCGGTGCGCTGCGCTGGAGCTACGCGCGCGCCGGGCACCGCCCGGTGGCCGTGCTGCCCGCGCGCGGGGAGGCGATCACGCTCTGGGACGACGGGCTGCTCACCGACACCGACGGCCGCTCCGTGCGCTGGCACCGCGCCCTGCCCGACGCGGCCGAATGGCTCCCGGCCCACGGCGGCACCGGCGTCCTGCGCCCCCTCGGCCACGGCATCCTCGCCGTCGTCACCCCGCACCGCGTCACCGCGTACCGCACCGCCGACGGCGACCTGCGCTGGGTGCTGCCCGCCCGCGCGGGCTGCGCGTTCCGGCCCGAGAGCGCGCTGCGGCGGGGCGCCGCCCTGCTCCTCGCCCAGCCGTGCGCGGACACCGCCTGGACCGGCCAGCTCGTGGCCCTGGACGACCTGGGCCGGATCGCGCCCGGCCGCACCCCGCTGGGAAACGAGCCGCCCGGCCCGTCCCCGGCGCCCCCGCACGCAGGAAAACCGCTTGCCCGGCCCCGTTAGACTGGGCCCATGGCCATTCTCCTCGCGCATTAGACGGCGGGAACGCCCTCAGCCGCCCACCCGTCAACCCTCCCCCGAGCGCTCGGCTCCGCTCGAGCAGGGGTAACCATCGCCCTGGAGTCTGTCCGTGATCTCCGCCTCCGGTATCGAGCTGCGCGCCGGTGCGCGCGTCCTCATCGAGAACGCCACCTTCCGTGTCGCCAAGGGCGACCGCATCGGCCTCGTCGGCCGTAACGGCGCAGGAAAGACCACCCTCACCAAGTGCCTGGCCGGCGAGGGCATCCCGGCCGCCGGCACCATCACCCGCTCCGGCGAGGTCGGCTACCTCCCGCAGGACCCCCGCACCGGCGACCTGGACGTCCTCGCCCGCGACCGCGTCCTGTCCGCGCGCGGCCTCGACGTACTGCTGCGCAAGATGCGCGAGAACGAGGAGCGGATCGCCAGCGGCAAGGGCTCCACCCGCGAGAAGGCCCTGCGGCAGTACGAGCGCCAGGAGACGGAGTTCCTCACCAAGGGCGGGTACGCCGCCGAGGCCGAGGCCGCCACCATCGCCGCCGCGCTGAACCTGCCCGACCGGGTGCTCGGCCAGCCGCTGCACACGCTCTCCGGCGGTCAGCGCCGCCGTATCGAGCTGGCCCGGATCCTTTTCTCGGACGCCGACACGCTGCTGCTCGACGAGCCCACCAACCACCTCGACGCGGACTCGATCACCTGGCTGCGGGACTACCTGAAGTCCTACCGCGGCGGCTTCATCGTGATCTCCCACGACGTCGACCTCGTGGACACCGTGGTCAACAAGGTCTTCTACCTGGACGCGAACCGGTCCGCGATCGACATCTACAACATGGGCTGGCGGCTCTACCAGCAGCAGCGCGAGGCCGACGAGAAGCGCCGCAAGCGGGAACGCGCCAACGCCGAGAAGAAGGCCGCCGCGCTCAACGCCCAGGCCGACAAGATGCGCGCGAAGGCCACCAAGACGGTCGCCGCGCAGAACATGGCCCGCCGCGCCGAGAAGCTGCTCTCCGGTCTCGACGACATCCGGATGTCCGACAAGGTCGCCAAGCTGCGCTTCCCGGAGCCCGCGCCCTGCGGCAAGACCCCGCTGATGGCCGAGGGCCTGTCGAAGTCGTACGGCTCGCTGGAGATCTTCACCGACGTCGACCTCGCCATCGACAAGGGCTCCCGGGTGGTCATCCTCGGGCTCAACGGCGCCGGCAAGACCACGCTGCTGCGCCTGCTCGGGGGAGTGGAGCAGCCGGACACCGGAAAGGTCGTCCCGGGCCACGGCCTCAAGCTGGGCTACTACGCGCAGGAGCACGAGACCCTGGACCCCGGCCGCACGGTCCTGGAGAACATGCGCTCGGCCGCCCCGGACATGGACCTGGTCGAGGTCCGCAAGGTGCTGGGCTCGTTCCTGTTCTCCGGCGACGACGTCGACAAGCCGGCCGGTGTCCTGTCCGGCGGCGAGAAGACCCGGCTCGCCCTGGCAACGCTCGTGGTGTCCTCGGCGAACGTGCTGCTGCTGGACGAGCCGACGAACAACCTGGACCCGGCCAGCCGCGAGGAGATCCTCGGCGCGCTGCGCACCTACAAGGGCGCGGTCGTCCTCGTCACCCACGACGAGGGCGCCGTCGAGGCGCTCCAGCCCGAGCGGATCATCCTGCTCCCGGACGGCGTCGAGGACCTGTGGGGCTCCGGCTACGCGGACCTGGTCGCCCTGGCCTGAGCGTAGGGCCTGATCCACTACGGGTGGATCATTCGGCCCATCCGTGATCCATCATCTGTGTGAGATCTCCTCGTATCGGGGTGTGTCGTACACGGATTTTCCGGCCGATCCCCCGGCAGTCGGGGGGTCGGCCGCTTCGCGTTCCTGACCTGGCACTTCGTGAATCCGCCCGCACTGGTCCCCGGCCGCCGACCGCTGGAATCTCTCCTTCCGGTTGTGGGGAACCGCTCCTGTCGTCACAACGATGTCTCACCGACCTTGCCGAATGGGTGGCCATCGGGCGCGGGAGGGGTGATCATGAGGAGACCAGAGCGCACTTCCCATGAGGAGGCACGGGTGGCCGAGACTCTGAAGAAGGGCAGCCGGGTGACCGGCGCCGCGCGCGACAAGCTCGCGGCAGACCTGAAGAAGAAGTACGACTCCGGTGCGAGCATCCGGGCGCTGGCCGAGGAGACCGGCCGCTCGTATGGCTTCGTGCACCGGATGCTCAGCGAGTCGGGCGTCACGCTCCGTGGGCGTGGCGGGGCGACCCGCGGTAAGAAGGCCGCTTCGTCCTGACTACGGGCGGCCCATCGGCTTCGATGGTGGCTACCCGGTCGGCGGACCGACCGGCCGGGTGGTTACTGTGCAGTCACTTAGCTCAGCTCTGCTGACCGCACCCATCGGAGGCACTCCATGGCTTCGTCCGCGCAGGACCTCGCTCCCGCACTCGACAAGGACGGCGTACGGCTCACCGTCGACGACGCGCTCGCCACGGTGACGCTGACCAACCCGGCCAGGCGCAATGCGCAGAGCCCCGCCCTGTGGCGGGCGCTCGCGGAGGCCGGGCGGCTGCTGCCGGGCTCCGTCCGGGTCGTCGTGCTGCGCGGCGAGGGCGTGTCCTTCTCGGCCGGGCTGGACCGTCAGATGTTCACTCCGGAGGGCATCGAGGGCGAGCCGACCTTCATCGACCTCGCGCGCCGTGACGACTCCGCGCTCGACGCGACCATCGCCGCATACCAGGAGGCGTTCACCTGGTGGCGGCGGACCGACATCGTGTCCATCGCCGCCGTCCAGGGCCATGCCATCGGGGCCGGTTTCCAGCTCGCGCTCGGCTGTGACCTGCGGGTCGTCGCCGACGACGTCCAGTTCGCCATGCGCGAGACCAGCCTCGGTCTCGTCCCCGACCTGACCGGTACCCACCCGCTGGTCGGCCTGGTGGGATACGCCCGCGCGCTGGAGATCTGCGCGACCGGGCGGTTCGTCGGGGCCGAGGAGGCGGTGGCCAGCGGCCTGGCCAACCTCGCGGTGCCCGCCGGGGAACTCGACGGCGCCGTACGCGACCTGGCGGCGGCCCTGCTGGCGGCGCCCCGGGACGCGGTCGTCGAGACCAAGGCGCTGCTGCGCGGCGCCGTCGACCGTACGTACGACGAGCAGCGCGCCGCCGAGCGCGCCGCCCAGGCCCGACGCTTGCGCGACCTGGCCGGCCTCGGCGACTGAACCCCGCGCCCACCCCACACCCCCGGCCCACCAGGACCCCACCCGACGACCCCGACAGAGCTGCCCCTACGGCCCGCCACCCGCAGACGGCCCGGCAGGGGTGACGCCTAAGGGGCCGCCACCCGCCGACGGCCCCGGCGGGGCTGCCCCCTACGGCCCGCCGCCGCTTGCCGACGGGCCCGGGGGGAGTGACGCCTATGGGTCCGGCGCTTGCCGGCCTGCCCGGCGGGAGTGACATCTGCGGTCCGCCGCTTGCTGGTCCGCCCGGCAGGAGTGACGCCTACTGGCCCGCCGCTTGCCGACCGGCCCGGCGGGGCTGCCCCCTACGGCCCGCCGCCGCTCGCCGACGGGCTCGGCGGGTCTGCCCCCTACGGCCCGCCACCGCTTGCCGACGGGCCCGGCGGGGCTGACGCCCGCCACCCGCCACCCGCCGGCGGCCCGGCGGGTCTGCCCCCTATAGGGCCGCCGCTTGCCGACCTGACCGGCAAGGGTGACACCTACGGGCCCGCCGCTCGCCCACGGGCGCAGAGGGGCTGACCCCTAAGGTCCCGCCACCCGCCGGCGGCCCGGCAGGGATGACGCCTACTGGCCCGCCACCCGCCGACCGGCCCGGCAGGCTGCCCCCTACGGTCCGCCACCGCTTGCCCCCGGGCCCGGCAGGGCTGCCCCCTACGGCCCGCCGCCGCTTGCCGACGGGCCCGGTGGGGCTGCCCGCTACGGTCCGCCGTCTATCGGCGGCCTTTCGCCGGGCAAGGCGGGCCGGGTGCCGGTCTGTCCGGCGGGCCGGGGTCAGAAGCCGTGGCGCATGCCGCCGTCGACCGGGACCATGATCCCGGTCAGATACGACGCGGCCGGGGACAACAGGAACGCCGCGACCCGGCCGAACTCCTCCGGCCGCCCGTACCGGCGCAGCGGAATCCGTGACTCGTTCGCGGTGCGGGTGGCCTGCGGGTCGGCGGACAGCCCGTCCAGCTCGCGCACGCGGTCCGTGTCGATCCGGGCCGGCAGCACGCCCACCACCCGGATGCCGCGCGGCCCCAGCTCGTCGGCGAGCGACTTGGCGAACCCGGCCAGCCCCGGCCGCAGCCCGTTGGACACGGTCAGTCCCGGGATCGGCTCGTGCACCGACCCGGACAGCACGAACCCGACGACCCCGCCCTCCGTCAGCTCGGCCGCCGCCGCGCGGGCCATCCGTACCGCGCCGAGGAAGACGGACTCGAACGCCTCGCGCCACTGCTCGTCGGTGTTGTCGGCGACGAACCCGGGCGGCGGCCCGCCCACGCTCACCAGCACGCCGTGGAAGCCGCCGAAGTGCTCCCGGGCAGCCGCGATCAGCCGTTCGGGAGCCTGCGGATCGGCGTTGTCCACGGCCACGCCCACCGCGTCCGGGCCCAGCGCGGCGGCGGCGTCGGCGACCCGCTGCCCGTCCCGGCCGGTGATCACCACCTTCGCCCCGTCGGCGAGGAGCTCCCGCGCGACGGCGTTGCCCAGTCCCCGGGTGGCTCCGGTGACGACGTACACCCGGTCCTTCAGTCCAAGATCCATGGCCCCTATACTGCCCGCTCCCCGCCGAACAGCGTGAGGGCGGTGTTCACCAGGCCGACGTGGCTGAACGCCTGCGGGAAGTTGCCCAACTGGCAGCCGGCCGCCGGATCGTACTCCTCGGCCAGCAGCCCCACGTCGTTGCACAGCCCCACCAGCCGGCCGAACAGCTCGCGGGCCTCCTCCGCGCGGCCGGTCAGGTACAGCGCGTCGGCCAGCCAGAAGGAGCAGGCCAGAAAGGCACCCTCGCCGCCCGGCAGCCCGTCGATCTCCGAGTCCTCGGTGTCGTAGCGGCGCAGGAAGCCGCCGTGCCCGAGGTCGCCGCGGATCGCGTCGACCGTGCCGACCACGCGCGGGTCGTCCGGCGGCAGGAATCCGGCGCGCGGGATCAGCAGCAGCGCGGCGTCGAGTTCCCGGGAGCCGTAGTACTGGGTGAAGGTGTTCCGCTCCGGGTCGTAGCCCTTCTCGCACACCTCCCGGTGCACCTCGTCCCGGAACCGGCGCCAGCCCGCCAGATCGCCGCTCAGCTCGGGGTGCGCCTCCAGCGTCCGCACGGCCCGGTCGACGGCCACCCACACCATCACCTTGGAGTGCACGAAGTGCCGCCGGCCGCCCCGCACCTCCCACAGCCCCTCGTCCGGCTGGCGCCACGCGGACTCCAGGAACGTGATCAGAGAGCGTTGCAGGGCCCACATGTGCGGCTTCGGGGACAGCCCGGAGGCGCGGGCCAGCGACAGCGAGTCCATCACCTCGCCGTACACGTCGAGCTGGAGCTGGTCGACGGCGCCGTTGCCGATGCGGACGGGCGAGGAGCCGGCGAAACCGGGCAGCCACGGCAGTTCCGTCTCCGGCAGCCGCCGCTCACCCGCGACGCCGTACATGATCTGCAGGTCGGCCGGGTCGCCGGCGACCGCGCGCAGCAGCCAGTCCCGCCATGCCTCGGCCTCCTCCAGGTAACCGGCGGCCAGAAGCGTGCCGAGGGTGAGGGTGGAGTCGCGCAGCCAGCAGTACCGGTAGTCCCAGTTGCGCACACCGCCCGGCTTCTCCGGCAGCGAGGTGGTCGCGGCGGCGACGATCCCGCCGGTCGGGGCGTAGGTGAGGGCCTTGAGGGTGATCAGGGAGCGGACGACCACGTCCCGGTACGGCCCGTCGTAGCGGCACCGCCGGGCCCAGCGCCGCCAGTCGGCGACACTGCTCGCCAGCGCCTCGTACGGGTCGATCAGCGGCGGACGCCTCTCGTGCGAGGGATGCCAGGTGAGCACGAACGCGACCCGGTCGCCCGCGCCGACGGTGAACTCCGCGTGGGTGCCGAAGTCCTCACCCCAGGCGGGCACGGCCGGCTCGGTGCGCAGCCAGGCCGAGTCCGGGCCGGCGACCGCCACCCGGTGGCCGTCCGAGCGGCGCATCCACGGGGTGATCGAGCCGTAGTCGAAACGCAGGCGCAGCGTGCTGCGGACGGTGACCCGGCCGCGCACGCCCTCCACGATCCGTACGACGTCCGGGGCGCGCTCGCGCTGCGGCATCAGGTCGGTGACCCGGACCGTGCCGTCGGCGGTCTCCCACTCGGTGTCCAGGACGAGCGTGTCGCTCCGGTAGGACCGGCGCGTGCACACCTGTGCTCCCCGGGGCGCGATCCGCCAGTGGCCGTGGTCCTCGTCGCCCAGCATCCGGGCGAAGCAGGCACCGGAGTCGAAGCGCGGCAGGCACAGCCAGTCGATCGAGCCGTCCTTGCCGATCAGGGCCGCGGTCTGCTCGTCCCCGATGAGGGCGTAGTCGTCGATGCGCGCGTTCACGAGGTGCGGTTTCCCGGCGGGCCCGGGGGCCAACCAGGCGGGCCGCCGGGGGAGTGACGCGGTCAGACGGTGGCCGGCTCACCCGGTTCGCTCGGCTCGCTGCGCCGCTCGGCCGCGGCGGCCTCCTCCTGCTCGCGGATCTCCCGCCGGACCAGGAACCACCAGCCGACCGGGACGCCGGCCGCGAACAGCCACCACTGGATCATGTAGGCGTAGTTCAGCGGGGCGTCCTCGCTGCCCGGGTCGGAGATCTGCTCCGGGGAGCCGCCCGGGGGTTCGGGCGCGGTCTGCTGGATGTAGCCGCCGAGCACCCGCGCGTCGAGCCGCCGGGCCTCCCGCGCGCTGTCGATCAGCATGATCTGCCGGTCGGGGAGGCCCGTGACGTTCTTGATGCCGCTGGCGGCGGTGGTCTCGTCGGCCATCAGCCGGCCGGTGACGGTGGTACGGCCGGACGGCGGCGCGGGGACCTCGGGGAAGGCCGTCTGCGCGCCGTTCGCGGGGACCCAGCCCCGGTTGACCAGGAGCACCTTGCCGTCGTCGAGGACGAAGGGGGTGAGGACGTGGAAGCCGACCTCGCCGTCGGCGTTGGTGCGGCGGCGGACCACGACCTGCTGCGCGGTGTCGAAGGCGCCGGTCGCGGTGACCGTGCGGTACTTCTCGGTGCGGGTCACCGCGTGCCCGGGCGCGGTCAGCCGCTCCACCGGGACCGGCTTGGCGTGCAGCGCGGCGGAGACCAGGTCGTTGCGGGCGGTGCGCTGCTCATAGCGGTGCTGCTGCCAGAAACCCAGCTTGACCATCGTCGGGATCAGCGCGATCGCGACGAGGGTGAGGATCACCCACTGGCGGGACAACAGGAAGCGGTAGCGGTGCACCCCACGACGGTACCTCCGCGCCGTGGGGTGCCCGGAGGCGGGTACCGGGTCATACCCGGTCGGCGACCCCGGCCCTCCCCTCGGCGCGGGCGCAGTGCGCGCCGCAGTACCAGTGCCCCTCGGCCTCCACACCCTGGCCGATGATCTGCACCCGGCAGTGCTCGCAGATCGGGGCCATCCGGTGGATCGCGCAGGAGAAGCAGTCGAAGACGTGCACCGCGCCCTGCGCGTGCACCTCGAAGGTCATTCCGTAGTCGTTGCCGCATACTTCGCATGTCGCCATGCGCCACAGGGTGAGCCGTCGCCGATTCCGGGGCGAGCGGGACCCGGGTGAGTCGGACGGCAAATCACCCGTTCGTACGATCACCCGTCAGTGGCGGTCACCCGTCGGTGGCGGTCACCTGTCTCGGTGGCGGCCAACCGTCGATGGCGCGCGTCCGTCCGTCAGAGGCGTGCGCCGTCAGAGGCGTGCGCCGCCAGTGGAAGCCTGCCAGTGGAAGCCCGTCAGCGCTGTGCGGTTCTCAGCGGGGCGTCTGCTCGTCGGCGGGCTCGACGTCCCCGAGCAACTGGCCGAACGCGGCCTCGTCCACGATCGGCGTGCCGAACTGCCGGGCCTTGACCGTCTTGGAGGTGCCCGAGTCGGGGTCGTTGGTCACCAGCAGGCTGGTCAGCCGCGAGATGCTGGTGGCGACGTGCAGTCCGGCCTCGGCGGCGCGGTCCTCCAGCAGCTCCCGCTCGGTCGACGTGTCACCGGAGAACGCCACCCGCATGCCCTGTTTGAGTCGTTTGCCGTCTTCGTAGCGCCCCGGGTTGGGATAGGGGCATGCGGGCCTTTTGCGGGAGGGGCGCCAACCGCCCGCCCGGTAACCGCCGTAGCCGGCCGACGCCTGCCGGGGCACCGGCCGGTCCGACCACTCCGTCAGCGGCCGGCACTCCAGCAGCGGCAGCCGTACGCCGCCCGCCGCCGCGGCCCGCAGACTGGGCCGGAACGCCTCCGCCAGCACGCGCGCGTCGTCCAGCGCGTGGTGCGCCCGCTGCTGGACGACCCCGAAGTGCGCGGCCAGCGACTCCAGCTTGAAGTTGGGCAGCGGCAACCCCAGCTCCTTCGACAGCGCGATGGTGCACAGCCGCTGCCGCACCGGCGCCGCGCCGCGCACGCGCGCGTACTCCCGCGCGATCATCTGCCAGTCGAAGACGGCGTTGTGCGCGACGAGCACCCGGCCGTCCAGCCGCGCCGCGAACTCCTCGGCCACGTCCGCGAACAGCGGCGCGCCCTCGAGCAGCTCGCTCGTCAGGCCGTGTATCCACACGGGCCCCGGATCGCGCTCCGGGTTGACCAGCGTGTACCAGTGGTCCTCGACCTCGCCGTACGCGTCCAGCCGGTACACGGCCGCGGAGATGATGCGGTCGTCCCGGGCCAGGCCGGTGGTCTCCACGTCAACAACCGCGTATCCCTTCGGATACGCGGCCGGCCACGGCGTGGCGGAGGACACTGCGGTCGCACGGTCTTCGAGCATGGTCACTGAGGATACGGGCCACGACTGACAGCCCGGTCCCTCAGGTCCCCGCCCGCGCCCCCGGCTCGTCCGGCCGCTCGGCCACCGCACACCTGCGCGCTCCGCCAAGGGGCCGCGGGGGCAGGCGACTTCGGCCGGCCGCACGGTCGAGGCCCGGCAGGGCCGGCCTCGGTGGGTGCCGCCCGCGGCCGGCCCGGGGCGGTGCGGGGGCCGGGGCGAGCGTCGGTGCGGCGGTCGTGGCACCGCGGGTGGGATCCTCCCTGCTGTGACGGAATCCACGCACGACGAGAGCCATGGCGGCGCGCTCGGGTCGCGGCTGAACTGGCTGCGGGCGGCGGTGCTGGGCGCGAACGACGGCATCGTCTCCACCGCCGGACTGGTCGTCGGCGTGGCCGGCGCGACCGGGAGCCGCGCCGCCCTGCTCACCGCCGGACTGGCCGGGCTGCTGGCCGGCTCGATGTCCATGGCGGCCGGCGAATACGTCTCGGTCTCCACCCAGCGCGACTCCGAGATGGCCGCGCTGGCCGTGGAGCGACGGGAACTGCGCGAGCAGCCGGAGGCCGAACTGCGGGAACTGACCGACCTGCTGGTGCAGCGCGGCCTGTCCGGCGAGGTGGCCCGCGAGGCCGCCGAACAGCTCACCGCCCGGGACGCGCTGCGGGCGCACGCGCGCGTGGAGCTGGGGATCGACCCGGACGGGCTGGCCAACCCCTGGCACGCCGCCTGGGCCAGCTTCCTCGCCTTCACCGTGGGCGCGCTGCTGCCCCTGCTGGCCATCGTCCTGCCCCCGCCCGGCCTGCGGCTGCTCGTCACCGTGGTCTCCGTCCTGGCCGCGCTGGTCCTCACCGGCTGGAGCAGCGCCCGGCTGGGCGCCGCCGACCCGAAGCGGGCGGTGCTGCGCAACCTGGCGGGCGGGGTGCTGGCGATGGGTGTGACGTATGCGGCGGGGAGCCTGCTGGGGGCGGTGGGCGTGTGAGGGCACCGGCCGGCCGGACGTCACCTCCAGGTCGGTGTCGTACAACTCCGGTCCGGTGCACGGCAGTTGTCCGCGCGGTCCGGGGTGCGGGGTGCACATCGGCGGCCCGGCCGTCAGCCGGCGAGGTTCCGGCGGGTGGTCACCGCCTCGCCGGGACCCGCCGGCACCGGCGCCCGTCCGGTGGCGCGGACGGCACCTCGCCGCGCGGTCCGCGGGCGGGGCGACGTACCGTGAAGGTCGCCCGGACCGCCCGGGGCATCCGACCCGGCACGACCTCCACGAGAAGGACCCCGTCATGCGCGCCACCACCATCCACGCCCCGTACGACCTGCGTGTGGAGGACGTGCCCGAGCCCGTGGTGCGACTGCCCACCGACGCCGTCGTCCGGGTGCTGCGGGCCTGCATCTGCGGCAGCGACCTGTGGGCCTACCGGGGCGAGGCGGCCCGGCAGCCGGGCCAGCGCATCGGGCACGAGTTCCTGGGAGTGGTGGAGGAGACCGGCTCCGAGGTGAGCGGCGTCCGGCGCGGTGATCTGGTGGTCGCGCCCTTCATGTGGTCCGACGGCGTCTGCGCCTACTGCCGCGAGGGCCTGACCACCTCCTGCGAGCATGGCGGCTTCTGGGGCACCGTCGGCTACGACGGCGGGCAGGGCGAGGCCGTCCGGGTGCCGTTCGCCGACGGCACCCTGGTGCGGCTGCCCCGGGAGGCGGCCTCGGACGAGCGGCTGCTGTCCGCCCTGCTGACCCTGTCCGACGTGCTCGGCACCGGCCACCACGCCGCGCTCGGCGCGGGCGCCCGGCCCGGCGCGACGGTCGCGGTCGTCGGCGACGGCGCGGTCGGGCTGTGCGCCGTGCTGGCCGCCAGGCGGCTCGGTGCCGAGCGGATCATCGCCCTGGGCCGGCACGAGGTGCGGACCGGTATCGCGCGCCGGTTCGGTGCCACCGACGTCGTCGCCGAGCGCGGCGACGCGGCCGTCGAGGCCGTCCGCGAGCTGACCCGCGGTCAGGGCGCGCACGGCGTGGTGGAGGCCGTCGGCACCGAGCAGTCCATGCGGACGGCCGTGCACATCACGCGCCCGGGCGGCGCCATCGGCTTCGTGGGCGTGCCCCACGGCAGCGGCACCGGTCTGGACCTCGGTGTGATGTTCGACCGGAACATCGCGCTGCGCGGCGGTGTCGCCCCGGTCCGCGCCTACATCCCCGACCTCCTGCCCGACGTCCTCGACGGCACGATCGACCCCTCGCCCGTGTTCGACATGACCGTGGACATCGAGGGCGTACCGGCCGGTTACCGGGCCATGGACGAGCGCACGGCCCTGAAGGTGCTCGTCACCAACGGCGGGTGACCCGCGGTCCGCACGCGGCCGGCCGTGATCCTCAGCCCGTGCCGTCGGTGCCGGCCGGTGCGGTGGACCAGCGGGCCGGGTCCGTGCCCCAGGGGGCCGGCGGCCGGGCCCAGCCGGCGGGGCCGCCCGTGAAGGACACGGCCGGGCGGGCGTGCCGCAGCCGGCCCAGGGCACTGCCGGTCTCGGCCAGCCAGGCGTCCGGACCCGGGTACGGCGCCTCTCGGACCGGACCCGGACGCGACGGCTCCCCGGCTGAACCCGGGCACGGCGGCTCCTCGGCCGAACCTGAATACGGCGGTTCCTCGGCCTGGCCCGGGTTCGGCGGCTCCTCGGCCGAACCCGGCCCGATGCCGGTCGTCAGCCAGTGCGCGGTGCGGGCCAGCGCCAGCCGGACCAGCCGGCTCCCGCCGTCGTACGACTGCTCGGTCAGCGCCCGCAGCACGGCCGCCGCCAGCAGATAGCCGGTGCCGTGGTCCAGGGCCTGCGCCGGCAGCGCGCCGGGCTCCCCGGCCGCGCCCTCGGTCACCGCGATACCGGTGGCGGCCTGCACCAGGCTGTCGAAGCCCCGCCGCCCGCCCCACGGCCCGTACGCGCCCCACGCCGACACCTGCGCCACGACCAGGCCGGGCCGCCGCCCGGCCAGCGCCCGCGGGGAGAGCCCGAACCGGTCCAGGGCGCCCGGCCGGTAGCCGGTCACCACCACGTCGGCCGTGCGCACCAGTTCCTCGAAGACATCCCGGCCGGTGTCCAGGCCGAGGACGGCGGACCGTTTGCCGAAGCCCGTGTCGGCGTGGCTGTCCGGCAGTTCCGGCAGCCACGGCGCGTCCAAGCGCAGGACGTCCGCGCCGAGCAGGGCGAGGGTGCGGGTGGCGACCGGGCCCGCCAGCACCCGGGTCAGGTCCAGGACGCGCAGCCCGGCGGCGGGCAACAGGGCGGTGGCGTCCGGAGCGAGCGGCGGGAACACGCGCGCGGGTGCCGCGTCCAGCCGTTCGCGCTCCACCAATGGACGCGCGGCCACCGCGGCGGCCTGCGGGTGCGCCCGCCACTGCGCGGGCGTGCGCAGGGCCACGGCGAGGCCGCCGGCGGCGGTGACCGTCTCCTCCACCTCCAGCGCGCGGCGCCCGGCGAGCCCGGCGGCGGCCCGCTCCACCGGGGCGTCCTGCGGCAGTCCCAGCGCGCCGAGCAGCCGGGCCCGGTGATGCGGGTAGTTGGCGTGGGTGCGTACCCAGCCGTCGGCCGTCCGCCAGAACCGGGACAGGGGCGCGAAGGCGACCGGGGGCCGGCCGTCGACGCGCAGCAGCCGCTCGCTGTGGAAGGCCGCCGCGACCGCGCCGTCGTCGACCCGGACCTCCGGCGCCGCCCCGGACCCGGTCCTGCGGGCCGCCAGCTCCGCGGCGGCCAGCCCGCAGACGCCGGCGCACGCCCGGGCCAGCTCCCGCACGGGAAGGCGCGCGGCGAGCACGCCCTCCCGCGACACGGCGGTGAGCCGGGGGAGCCGGGCGGGAGTACCGCCCAGCGCGGACCACGCGTACATGATTGGAGTCATGACTGCACTATGCATGATCGACTCAATCAATATATGGAGCGACCGCGCTGGCTCCCGGTACAGCCGTCTACCTGGTCACTGCGGCCAGTGCGTCCACCAGGCCCCAGCCGTAGAAGCCGTTGCGGTTCCGCGATCCCTCGCAGACGGCGTCCACCTTGCCGTCACCGTTGATGTCGTACGGGTCCGTGCACGGCGTGGCGGTGGCCTCCGCGTACAGCAGTGCCTTCACGGCGGCCGCGGGCGCGTGCGGGTGGGTTGACTTGATCAATGCGGCGACGGCGGCGACATGCGGGGTCGCCATGGAGGTCCCGGACATGTACCCCCACTTGCCGCCCGGCAGCGGGCCCAGGATCTGGCCGCTGGTCGCCGGGGGCGCCGGGGTCTGGTAGGCCGTGTTGTCGCCGCCCGGCGCGGCCACGTCGACCACACCGAGGCCGTAGTTGGAGAAGGACGACTTCAGCCCCTTGGCGCCGGTCGCCGAGACCGTCACCACACCCGGCAGCTGGGTCGGGATGTCGTAGCACTCGTGCGGGTCGATCACCCGGCTCGACGGGGTGCCGTCGTTCGGCGAGACCGGGTCGGTGATCGCGTCGGACGCCAGGTCGTACCGCTCGTTGCCGGCCGCCGCGACGTTGACCGCGCCCTTCCGCTCCGCGTAGCCCGAGGCCCGCCGGACGGCCGTCACGAGCGCCTTCTGGTCGGGGTCGGTGGAGCAGTTGAAGTACCACGGGTCGGTGTAATAGCTGTTGTTGGTCACGTCGACGTGGTGCTCGGCCGCCCAGACGAAACCGCAGACCACGGCCTCGGTGTAGAAGAAGCCGCCCGGCGTGCCCACCTTGATGCCGGCCACCTTCACGCCCGGCGCCACGCCCGTGACGCCCACGCCGTTCCTGGCCGCCGCTATCTCGCCCGCCACGTGGGTGCCGTGCGGGCTCTCCGACGCGCTCGGCCGCCAGGCGCCGTCCGTCGTGTCCGGCTTGCCCGACACGCAGTTGACGGACGCCGCGCGGTCGAAGTTGGGCGCGATGTCCGGGTGGGTGTCGTCGACGCCCGTGTCGATGACGGCGACCGTGACGTCCGGGCTGCCCAGCGTCTTCTCGTGCGCCCGGTCCGCCTTGATGGCCGGCAGGTCCCACTGGAGCGGCTCCAGCGGGTCCTGGCCGTCGGCGGCCCGCACCGCGGAGATCTCCCCGGCCGTCAGCGCCTTCGGCGTGCCCTGGTCGGTGGTGGACTCGGTGGGCAGCGGCGCGGTGCGCGTGGCACCCGCCGAGTCGACCCCGGGCACGGCGCGGAGCGCCTGGGCGAAGCCGGGGTCGGCGGAGTGCGCGACGATCACGCCGATCGCGTCGTAGCTCGTCACGACGGTGCCGCCGGCGCGGATGATCGCCCGCCGCACCGACTCGATCGTGCGATGGTCCTTCCGGGTGTTGACCACGTACGACAGGGTGGGGCCGTCCGCCGCCCGTGCCGCCGGGACCGCCGGGCCGGCCGGGGCCGCCGCGGAGGCCGCCGACGGCAGGAAGCCGAGCGTGGCGGTCAGCGACAGCACGGCCGGCACGGCGAGCGCGAGCCGGCGGCTGGAGCGCAGATGAGCCATGGGATCTCCACATCATCCGGATACGGGGCCGCCCGAGCGGGGTGGGTGGCTCGGGCAGGTACATGACGGGTGGTGCAGGGCGAAGCTATCTCCCGGAGCTGATCTCCGAAAGAGTCCCGCCGGCTTGAACCACCCCGCGCGGGGCGCCGTGACCGTGAGGGGGCGCACGAGGGGTGCGCACCCCGGGAATCACGCCGAGGAGCCGGTCGATGACTCCCTGTAATGTGATCCCGTTCCTGTGAGGACAGCAAGCGCACGTCCGTGACACGAGGAGACTCCGTGGCAACCGAGACACCGCCGCCCGCGAAACCCCGAGCCCACCTTCCCTCCACCGAGGAGTTCACCGAGGTGCAGCACAGCGCGGAGTTCGGTGAACTGCGCCGCGCGCACCGCTCCTTCGCCTTCCCGCTGACGATCGCCTTCGCCGCCTGGTACCTGCTGTACGTCCTGCTGTCCAACTACGCGGGCGGCTTCATGGGCACCAAGGTGGCCGGCAACGTCAACGTCGCCCTGGTCCTGGGCCTCGCCCAGTTCCTCACCACGTTCCTCATCGCCTGGTGGTACGCGCGGCACGCCGCCGCCAAGCTGGACCCCAAGGCCGCGGCCATCAAGTCCCGGATGGAGGACGGCGCATGAGCCCCGTACCGCACACCCTGCTCGCGGCCGGCGAGGCGAGCGAACACCGCACACTGATCATCACCCTGTTCGCGGTGTTCGTCGCCGCGACCCTCGTCATCACCGTCTGGGCGGGCCGGCAGACCAAGGACGCCGCCGACTTCTACGCCGGCGGACGGCAGTTCACCGGCTTCCAGAACGGTCTCGCCGTCTCCGGGGACTACATGTCGGCCGCGTCCTTCCTGGGCATCGCCGGCGCCATCGCCCTCTTCGGCTACGACGGCTTCCTGTACTCCATCGGCTTCCTGGTCGCCTGGCTCGTCGCCCTCCTGCTGGTCGCCGAACCGCTGCGCAACTCCGGCCGCTACACCATGGGCGACGTGCTGGCCTACCGGATGCGCCAGCGCCCCGTGCGCACCGCCGCCGGCACCTCCACGATCGTCGTGTCCATCTTCTACCTGCTGGCCCAGATGGCGGGCGCCGGCGTCCTCGTCTCCTTGCTCCTCGGCATCACCAGCGACGGCGGCAAGATCGGCATCGTCGCCCTGGTCGGCGTACTGATGATCGTGTACGTCACCATCGGCGGCATGAAGGGCACCACGTGGGTGCAGATGGTCAAGGCGGTCCTGCTGATGGCCGGCGCCCTGCTGCTGACCTTCCTGGTGCTGCTGAAGTTCGACTTCGACGTCTCCGGCCTGCTCGGCAAGGCCGCCGACAACAGCGGCAAGGGCGGCGCGTTCCTGGAGCCCGGCCTGAAGTACGGCGCCACCGGCACGACCAAGCTGGACTTCCTCTCGCTCGGCATCGCCCTGGTCCTCGGCACCGCCGGCCTGCCGCACATCCTGATCCGCTTCTACACCGTGCCCACCGCCAAGGCCGCCCGCAAGTCCGTCATCTGGGCCATCGGCCTCATCGGCACCTTCTACTTGATGACCCTCGCCCTCGGCTTCGGCGCCGCCGCGCTGATCACACCGGAGGAGATCACCACCTCCAACAAGGCGGGCAACACGGCGGCCCCCCTCCTCGCGCTCCACCTCGGCGGCACCGACTCCACCTGGGGAGCCGTCCTGCTCGCCACCATCTCCGCGGTCGCCTTCGCCACCATCCTCGCGGTCGTCGCCGGCCTGACCCTGGCCTCGTCCTCCTCGTTCGCGCACGACATCTACGCGAACGTCATCAAGAGGGGCCGGGCCACCGAGAAACAGGAGCTGCGCGCCGCCCGCTGGGCGACCGTCGGCATCGGCGCGGTCTCGATCGTCCTCGGCGCCCTGGCCCGCGAGCTGAACGTGGCCGGCCTGGTCGCCCTCGCCTTCGCGGTCGCCGCCTCCGCCAACCTGCCGACCATCCTCTACAGCCTGTTCTGGAAGCGGTTCACCACCGCGGGCGCCCTGTGGTCGATCTACGGCGGCCTGGTCAGCGCGGTCGGCCTGGTGCTGTTCTCCCCGGTGGTCTCCGGCAAGGAGACCTCGATGTTCCCCGGCGCCGACTTCGACTGGTTCCCGCTGGAGAACCCCGGCATCGTCTCCATCCCGATCGGATTCCTGCTCGGCGTCGTGGGCACCCTGCTGTCCAAGGAGGTCCCGGACCACGGCAAGTACGCGGAACTGGAGGTGCGGTCCCTGACCGGCACCGGAGCCCACTGAGACGTCCGGCCGGCGACCGCGTCGGGCGGGGACTGTACGGTCCTACGACGCGGTCGTGCCGTACCTCGTGGGATCGGGGCCGCCGTCTGTGTCGGCGGGGTCACGTAGGCTCACAGGTGACGGAGGACGCACGCCGGACGAGAATGAGTGACCGGGAGAGGGAGGGGCCCCACGTGCTCATCGACACCTACGGCCGAGTCGCCACTGACCTGAGGGTCTCGCTGACCGACCGGTGCAATCTGCGCTGCACCTACTGCATGCCCGAGGAGGGCTTGCAGTGGCTCGCCAAACCCGACCTGCTCACGGACGACGAGATCGTCCGCCTCATCGGTATCGCGGTCCGCACGCTCGGCATCGAGGAGGTCCGCTTCACCGGCGGTGAGCCGCTGCTGCGCCCGGGCCTCGTCGGCATCGTCGAGCGCGTCGCGGCCCTCGACCCGCGCCCCCAGATGTCCCTGACCACCAACGGCATCGGCCTGGGCCGTACCGCGGCCGCCCTGAAGGCGGCGGGCCTGGACCGGGTCAACGTCTCCCTGGACACCCTGCGCCCGGACGTCTTCAAGACCCTCACCCGCCGTGACCGCCACCGGGACGTCCTGGCGGGCCTCGAAGCCGCCCGCGCGGCCGGTCTCACCCCGGTCAAGGTCAACGCGGTCCTGATGCCGGGGCTGAACGCCGACGAGGCCCCGGACCTGCTCGCCTGGGCGGTGGCGAACGACTACGAACTGCGGTTCATCGAGCAGATGCCCCTGGACGCCCAGCACGGCTGGAAGCGCGAGGGCATGGTCACCGCCGGGGACATCCTCGCCTCCCTGCGCACCCGCTTCGACCTCGCCCCCGAGGACGCCGGCGAGCGCGGCTCCGCACCCGCCGAACGCTGGCTGGTGGACGGCGGCCCGCACCGCGTCGGTGTGATCGCCTCGGTGACCCGGCCGTTCTGCGCGGCCTGCGACCGCACCCGCCTCACCGCCGACGGCCAGATACGGACCTGTCTGTTCGCCACCGAGGAGACCGACCTGCGCGCCGCCCTGCGCTCGGGCGCCCCGGACGAGGAGATCGCCCGGCTGTGGAAGCTGGCGATGTGGGGCAAGAAGGCGGGCGCGGGCCTGGACGACCCGTCGTTCGTCCAGCCGGACCGGCCCATGTCGGCGATCGGAGGCTAGCGCCCGGCCGTTCCCGGCTGCCGCACAGCGGCAGAGGGACCCTAGGGCTCGCGCCGTCCCGGCTCCGCCGCTTCGGCCGCCCGCCACTCCTCGAAGCGCACCACGTCCTTCAAGAACCCCCGGACGCCGAGGAACTGCGACAGATGCTCGCGGTGCTCCGCGCAGGCCAGCCAGGTCTTGCGCCGCTCCGGCGGGTGGATCGTCGGGTTGTTCCACGCCAGCACCCATGCGGCGGCGGCACGGCAGCCCTTGGCCGAGCAGATCGGGGTCTCGTCACTCACGGTTTCGTCTCGGGTTCGTCTCGGATAAGGGGCCGGACATGGCGACGCCGGGCAGCCACGGGGGGAGCTGCCCGGCGTCGGTCCATCGCTCCGACGGGGGATGCGGAGCGCTTACGCAGTATGTCACGGGTACCCCGCCGCCCGGCACTGGAACTGCAGGATTGATCTGAGCATTTCTTGAGCCTCGCGCGGGCCCGTTCCTCCCGCGCCGCGTCCGCCGTGCTCAGACCGGTCCGGGGTGCTCACCGGGCACTCCGGCCGCCTGGTCCGCCGGCCCGTCGCCGGGCACGGAACCCCGTGCCGACTCGGCCTGTTCGTCCCGTTCCGGCCGTGGCGCGATCATCGGACGCGGCGGCGCGGCGACGAACGTCGACGGGAGCGACGGCGGCCGTTCGCGGCCCGCGTTCGCGATCACCACGGCGATATAGGGGAGCGCCGCGCCGAGCACCAGGGCGACGACGGCGACGTAGCGCTCCACGTTCCACAGCGAGGCCGCGAGGATCACCGCCACCGTACGCACCGACATCGAGATCACATACCGGCGCTGCCGGCCCCGGACGTCCTCGGCGAGCCCGGTCCGGGCACCGGTGATCCGGAACACCTGGGCACCGCCGTGCTGTTTCCGCATCACCTGTCACCATCCGCCCGCAGGACTCTCCCCGGCCCGCACCCTCGTCCGCGTCCGGCGGGGAACCGGCCCGGGACACCTCCCACGGTACGCCGCCCCCGCGCCGCCCACGAGACCGGGTCGCCCGCAACCTGCGAGGACGCGTCCGGCCCCGCCGCGTATGGGGTAAGCCGACATGCGCCGTACGGCGGGCCGAACCACACTGGCCGTAATGCTCACGTCGAGCCGTACAAGGAGGCAGCCATGGGCTGGTTGTGGGCGATCATCGTGGGATTCGTGCTGGGCCTCATCGCCAAGGCGGTCATCCCGGGAAAGCAGCACAGTCCTCTCTGGCTGACCACCATCTGCGGCATCCTCGGCGCCATCGTGGGCAACGCGGTCGCCCGCGCGGTCGGCGTGGCGGAGACCCGGGGCATCGACTGGAGCCGGCACATCTTCCAGCTCGTGGCGGCGATCATCATCGTCGCGGCCGTGGACGCCCTCTACATGGCGACGCTGGGCAAGCGCAGGCACCAGCGGGCCTGACGCCCGGGCGCTGCGCAGGGGCGCGGGAGCGGCGCGCGGCCACGGACCACCGCGGCCGGCGCACCGCCCACGCCCCTCACGCCCCTACGGCGTCACGCGGGAACGATCTCCACGGCGGCCAGGTTCTTCTTCCCCCGCCGCAGCACCAGCCACCGCCCGTGCAGCAGCTCCTCGATGCCGGGGACGGCGTCCTCCGCGGTGACCTTCACGTTGTTCACGTAGGCCCCGCCCTCCTTCACCGTCCGCCGGGCCGCGGACTTGCTGGCGACCAGGCCGACCTCGGCGAACAGGTCCACCACCGGCGCCGGCTCGGCGACCCGGATGTGCGGCACCTCGGACAGCGCCGCCGCCAGGGTCCGCTCGTCCAGCTCCGCCAGCTCGCCCTGCCCGAACAGGGCGCGGGACGCGGCGATCACCGCGGCCGTCTGGCCGGCGCCGTGCACCAGCGTCGTCAGCTCCTCGGCCAGCGCCCGCTGCGCCGCCCGGGCCTGCGGACGCTCCTCGGTCAGCCGCTCCAGCTCCTCGATCTCCTCCCGGGACCGGAAGCTGAAGATGCGCAGGAACTTGGAGACGTCCCGGTCGTCGGCGTTGACCCAGAACTGGTAGAACGCGTACGGCGTGGTCATCTCGGGGTCGAGCCACACCGTGCCGGACTCGGTCTTGCCGAACTTGGTGCCGTCCGCCTTGGTGATCAGCGGGGTGCCCAGCGCGTGCACCACGGCCTCCGGCTCGGCCCGGTGGATCAGGTCCGTGCCCGACGTGAGGTTGCCCCACTGGTCGCTGCCGCCGGTCTGCAGGGTACAGCCGTACCGCCGGTACAGCTCCAGGAAGTCCATGCCCTGGAGGATCTGGTAGCTGAACTCGGTGTAGCTGATGCCCGCGTCGGAGTTGAGCCGCCGGGAGACGGCCTCCTTGGCGATCATCTTGTTGACCCGGAAGTGCTTGCCGATGTCCCGCAGGAACTCGATGGCCGACAGGCCCTGGGTCCAGTCCAGGTTGTTGACCATCACCGCGGCGTTCGGCCCGTCGAAGTGCAGCAGCGGCTCGATCTGGGCGCGCAGCCGCTCCACCCAGCCGGCCACGACCTCCGGCGCGTTCAGCGTGCGCTCGGCCGTGGGCTTCGGGTCGCCGATGAGGCCGGTGGCACCGCCGACCAGCGCCAGCGGACGGTTGCCCGCCTCCTGGATGCGGCGCATCGTCAGGATCTGCACCAGGTTGCCCAGGTGCAGGCTGGGCGCGGTCGGGTCGAAGCCGCAATAGAACGTGACGGGGCCGTCCGCGAACGCCTTGCGCAGTGCGTCCTCGTCCGTGGAGAGGGCGATGAGCCCCCGCCACTTCAGCTCGTCGACGATGTCCGTCACGGTTCTCGTGTCTCCTTGATGATCTTCGGGCAGCCGGGTGACACCCGACCACGAACGCCTACGAGGTTATACGCCCTGGCTGACAGAGCTCATGTTGAAATCGGGGACGCGCAGCGCGGGCATCGCGGCCCGGGTGAACCAGTCGCTCCACTCGCGCGGCAGCGTCTGCTCCGTCCGCCCCGCCTCGGTGGCCCGGCCCAGCAGGTCCACCGGCGACTCGTTGAACCGGAAGTTGTTCACCTGCCCGGTCACCTCGCCGTTCTCCACCAGGTAGACGCCGTCCCGGGTGAGGCCGGTCAGCAGCAGGGTCGCCGGGTCGACCTCGCGGATGTACCACAGGCAGGTCAGCAGCAGCCCGCGCGCGGTGTCCGCGACCATCTCCTCCAGGGAGCGGTCGCCCCCGCCGTCCAGGATCAGGTTGCCGGGCGCGGGAGCGACCGGGAGTCCGGTCAGGGCCGCGCTGTGCCGGGTCGTCGTCAGGTGCTTCAGCGTGCCCTGCCCGATCCACTCGGCCGCCGGCGCGGGCAGCCCGTTGTCGAACACCGACTCGTCGCCGCCGGAGGAGTGGGCGATCACGAAGGGCGGGCACTGGAGCCCCGGCTCGTCCGGGTCGCTGCGCAGGGTCAGCGGCAGCGCGGAGAGCTTCTCGCCGAGCCGGGTGCCGCCGCCCGGCTTGGAGAACACCGTCCGCCCCTCGGCCGCGTCCCGCCCCGAGGTCGACCACAGCTGGTAGATCAGCAGGTCCGCGACCGCGGTCGGCGGCAGCAGCGTCTCGTACCGGCCCGCCGGCAGTTCCACGCGCCGCTCGGCCCAGCCGAGCCGTACGGCCAGCTCCGCGTCGAGCGCGCCCGGGTCGACGTCCTTGAAGTCCCGGGTGGACCGGCCGGCCCACGCCGAACGGGAGCGGTCCGGGGACTTGGCGTTCAGCTCCAGCGTGCCGGTGGGCTGGTCGTGCCGCAGCCGCAGCCCGGTGGAGGTCCCCAGGTACGTCGACACCAGCTCGTGATTGGCGAAACCGTACAGTTCCCGGCCTCCCGCACGCGCGCGGGCGAACGCCTCGCCGAGCGCCGGCGCGAAGTCGGCGAAGACCGCGGAGGAGGTCTCGGCGGGCGCGTCCGTGAAGTCGGGGGACTCCGGCACACCGCCGACCAGCGGCTGCGCGTCCTCCGCGGGCCCGGCGCCGCGCGCGGCGGCCTCGGCGGCCCGCACCAGCGGCTCCAGCTCCCCGTCGGTGACCGCGGAGCGGGACACGACACCGGAGGCGGTGCCCCGCGCGCCGTCCACGGTCGCGATCACGGTGAGGGTACGGCCGCGCGTCACGCCGTTGGTGGTGAGCGCGTTGCCCGCCCAGCGCAGGTTGGCGGTGGAGTGCTCGTCGGCGATGACGACGCAGCCGTCGGCGCGGGACAGCGCCAGCGCCTGCTCGACGATCTCGTGCGGCTTGCGGGTACGGGCGCTCATCGGCCGGCCTCCTGCGTGGTGTTGAGGATGTTGACGCCCTTGAAGAGGGCCGACGGGCATCCGTGGGACACCGCGGCGACCTGGCCCGGCTGGGCCTTGCCGCAGTTGAAGGCGCCGCCGAGGACATAGGTCTGCGGACCGCCAACGGCGGCCATGGAACCCCAGAAGTCGGTGGTCGTGGCCTGGTAGGCGACGTCCTTCAGCTGTCCGGTGAGCCGCCCGTTCTCGATCCGGAAGAAGCGCTGGCCGGTGAACTGGAAGTTGTACCGCTGCATGTCGATCGACCAGGACCGGTCGCCGACGACGTAGATGCCCCGGTCGACGCCGCCGATCAGATCCTCCGTGGACAGCCCGGCGGGATCGGGCCGCAAGGAGACGTTGGCCATGCGCTGCACCGGCACATGGGCGGGCGAGTCGGCGTACGCGCACCCGTTGGACCGCTCGAACCCGGTCAGCCGCGCGATCCGCCGGTCCAGCTGGTAGCCGACCAGCGTGCCGTCCTTCACCAGGTCCCAGGACTGCGCCGCGACGCCCTCGTCGTCGTAGCCGATGGTCGCCAGGCCGTGCTCGGCGGTGCGGTCGCCGGTGACGTTCATCAGCTCCGAGCCGTACCGCAGCGTGCCGAGCCGGTCGAGGGTGGCGAAGGAGGTGCCGGCGTAGGCGGCCTCGTAGCCGAGGGCGCGGTCCAGCTCGGTGGCGTGGCCGATGGACTCGTGGATGGTCAGCCACAGGTTGGACGGGTCGACCACCAGGTCGTACAAGCCCGGCTCCACGCTCGGCGCGCGCATCTTCTCGGCGAGCAGCTCCGGGATGCGCTCCAGCTCGGCGTCCCAGTCCCAGCCGGTCCCGGTCAGGTACTCCCAGCCGCGCCCCGCCGGCGGCGCGAGGGTGCGCATGGAGTCGAACTCGCCGCTCGACGCGTCGACGGAGACGGCCGTCAGCTGCGGGTGCAGCCGCACCCGCTGCTGGGTGGTCACCGTGCCGGCGGTGTCCGCGTAGAACTTGTTCTCGTGCACGGTGAGCAGCGAGGCGTCCACGTGGTCGACGCCCGGCGCGGCGAGCAGCCGGCCGCTCCACTCGGCGAGCAGCGCGGACTTCTCCTCGTCCGGCACCGAGAACGGGTCGGTCTCGTACGACGAGATCCACGTCTTGTCGGCGTGCACCGGCTCGTCGGCCAGCTCGACCTTCTCGTCCGCGCCGGCGGCCTTGATGACCTGCGCGGACAGCTTGGCCATGGCCACCGCCTGCGAGGCGACCCGGGCGGCGGCGTCCATGGTCAGGTCCACACCGGAGGCGAAGCCCCACGTGCCACCGTGCACGACCCGCACCGCGTACCCCAGGTCGGTGGTGTCCGACGATCCGGCGGGCCGCGCGTCCCGCAGCCGCCAGGACGCGCTGCGCACCCGCTCGAACCGGAAGTCCGCGTGCTCGGCGCCCAGCGCCCGCGCGCGGGCGAGCGCGGCGTCGGCGAGGGCCCGTAGGGGAAGCGCCGTGAAGGCTTCGTCGATGGAATGAGGCACGGAGGTCTCCCTGCTGTCGTGGCCTGTCGGGTCCGATCATGTCGCGTGAGCGGGCCGGCGGACCACACGTTCGGCTCCGGGACGGCCCCGTTCTGTAGGGACCCGACAGTGACACCCGCACGCCACTGTCGGTGCCCGCTTCTTCGCGTGCGTGGCGGTACCGATAGGTTTTCGCTGAAGCCGCCTGTCGTTCAGGGTCCGGGCGGATGTGTAAGACCGCTATCGAAAGGGTGATCCGTTGAGCCGCTCGGTTCTCGTCACCGGAGGCAACCGGGGCATCGGCCTCGCCATCGCCCGCGCTTTCGCCGACGCCGGCGACAAGGTCGCTATCACGTACCGCTCGGGTGAACCGCCGGCCGGCTTCCTGGCCGTCAAGTGCGACATCACCGACCGGGAGCAGGTGGAGCAGGCCTACAAGGAGATCGAGGACCAGCACGGTCCGGTCGAGGTGCTGGTCGCCAACGCCGGCGTCACCAAGGACCAGCTCCTGATGCGCATGTCCGAGGAGGACTTCACCTCGGTCGTCGACACCAACCTCACCGGCACCTTCCGGGTCGTCAAGCGCGCCAACCGCGGCATGCTGCGCGCCAAGAAGGGCCGGGTCGTCCTGATCTCCTCCGTGGTCGGCCTGCTCGGCTCGGCGGGGCAGGCGAACTACGCCGCCTCCAAGGCCGCCCTGGTGGGCTTCGCGCGTTCCCTCGCCCGGGAGCTGGGCTCGCGCAACATCACCTTCAACGTCGTCGCGCCCGGCTTCGTCGACACCGACATGACCAAGGTGCTCAGCGACGAGCAGCGCCAGGGCATCGTGTCGCAGGTGCCGCTCGGCCGGTACGCGCAGCCGGAGGAGATCGCCGCGGCGGTGCGCTTCCTCGCGTCGGACGACGCCTCGTACATCACTGGAGCCGTCATCCCGGTTGACGGCGGACTGGGAATGGGTCACTGATCACCATGAGCGGAATTCTCGAGGGCAAGCGCATCCTGGTCACGGGTGTGCTGATGGAGTCCTCCATCGCCTTCCACGTCGCCAAGCTGGCCCAGGAGCAGGGCGCCGAGATCATCCTGACCGCGTTCCCGCGGCCCACGCTGACCGAGCGCATCGCCAGGAAGCTGCCGAAGCCCGCCAAGGTCATCGAGCTGGACGTGACGAACGACGAGCACCTCGGGCGCCTGGCCGACGTGGTCGGCGAGGAGCTGGGCGGCCTCGACGGCATCGTCCACTCCATCGGCTTCGCGCCGCAGGACGCGCTCGGCGGCAACTTCCTGAACACGCCGTTCGAGTCGGTGGCCACCGCCATGCACGTCTCGGCGTTCTCGCTGAAGTCGCTCACCACGGCCTGCCTGCCGCTGATGCAGAACGGCGGCTCGGTCGTCGGCCTCACCTTCGACGCGCAGTACGCCTGGCCGCAGTACGACTGGATGGGCCCGGCCAAGGCGGCCCTGGAGGCCACCAGCCGCTACATGGCGCGTGACCTGGGCAAGCAGAACATCCGCTGCAACCTCATCTCGGCGGGTCCGATCGGCTCCATGGCCGCCAAGTCCATCCCGGGCTTCGCGGAGCTGGCGTCCGTCTGGGACAGCCGCGCGCCGCTGGAATGGGACCTGAAGGACCCGGAGCCGGCCGGCCGCGGTGTCGTCGCCCTGCTGAGCGACTGGTTCCCGAAGACCACGGGCGAGATCATCCACGTCGACGGCGGTCTGCACGCCATCGGCGCCTGAGCCTCCCGGGCCACACCGACGCCCCGTTTCCCGCGCGTGCGGGGAGCGGGGCGTCTGGCATGTGCGGCCGAGCCGCGGGGCGTCCGGCGTGCGCGGGGGAGCCTCGGGGCGTCTGCGTGCGCGAGCCGCGAGGCGTCCGGCGTGTGCGGGGGAGCGGGGCATCACCCTTCCGGCGGGCCCGGCGCGGACTTCACCCGTTCGGCTCACCGGCCGGGCCGCCCCCGGACCGGCGGCGCACCCTGGATTACGGCGTCCCGCACGCCCTCTACGGCGTCCCGCACGTCCCTCCGCAGCCCGGCCGAGGAGGTCCCCTTGTGCGCCTGTCCCGCAGCCTGGCCCCGGTGACCGTGGCCCTGGCCCTCGTCCTGTCGCTGCCCTACGACGCGCTGCCCCACGCGCGCGGGAGGCACGGCGAGCCGTCCGCACCGAGCCGGTTCGGTGCCTCCTGTCGCACGGACGTGCGCGGCTCCCGTGTGGTCGCCTACTGCCACAACCCCTATGTGGACATCGACCGGGTGCGGCTGCACATCGAGTGCGCCCGCTGGTGGGACATCGACACCGACAGCGCCCCGGTGGACACCTGGCCGGCCCTGACCGTACGGCTCACCGGCCGGTGCTGGAAGGAGGTCCGCTCCGTCTGGATCAGCCACCAGAAGGCGCGGTGAACCGGCCCGGATTGCACAGGAACGGATAGCTGGCGGCCTCCGCGGCCGCCGCCTCCGTGTCGCCCGCGCGGATCGCGTCCACCAGGCGCCGGTGGTCCATGTGGGTCTCCGGGGTCAGCTCCGCCCCGACGTCCGCGCGCAGCCAGTCCCGCAGCACCTCGCCGAGGTCGGCGTACATCGCCGTCATCACGTCGTTGTGGGACGCGGCGACCACGGCCAGGTGGAAGGTGGCGTCGGCGGTCACGAAGGCCTCCGTGTCGCCCGTCTCCCAGGCATGCTCGCGCCGGGTCAGCAGCGCCTCCAGCTGCTTGAGGTCCCTGCCGGTGCGCCGCTCGGCGGCCAGCTTCGCCGCGGCCGACTCCAGCGTGGAGCGCAGCTCGGCGATGTGCCGCGGGTCGGCCTCGGCGAAGCGGCGGTGCATCACGCCGGCCAGCTCGCTGGTGGCCACGACGTACGTGCCCGAGCCCTGGCGGATGTCCAGCAGCCCGTTGTGCGCCAGCGCGCGGACGGCCTCGCGGACGGTGTTGCGGGCGACGCCGAGCTGCTCGACCAGTTCCGGTTCGGTCGGGATGCGCGCGCCGACCGGCCACTCGCCGGAGGTGATCTGGTTGCGCAGTGCGGCGATGACCTGCTCGGACAGCGCCGAACGGCGCGGGTGGCTCAAGGGCATGGCACACCTTCGCACGGGAGGAGCGGGCACGGACGCTCCGGGAATGGACAGGGAATCATCCTATGATTCTATGATGGGTCTCATGGCTAGTGAGGAAACCCGGACAGTGGAGACCCGTACGGCGATGAAACCGACCGAACGCGGTACGGCCCCCGCGGCGAGCACCCCCGAGACGGCCCCCGGCGCGGGCCGCACGCGCGCGTGGGCCGCGCGCCTGGTCGTCGTCGGCATCGTGCTCTCCGCGCTGAACCTCCGCCCGGCCATCACGAGCCTCGGCGCCCTCCTGGAGGAGGTCCGCGACGGGCTCGGCATGAGCGGCAGCGTGGCCGGGCTGCTCACCTCCGTGCCCCCGCTGTGCTTCGCCGTCTTCGGCGTCACCGCGCCCCGCCTGGCCCGCCGCTTCGGACCGTCCGCCGTGGTGTGCGCCGGCATGGCCGCCATCGCCGCCGGCCTGGTCATCCGGCCGTACGTCGGCAGCACGGCCGGATTCGTGGCCGCCAGCGCGCTGGCGCTGATGGGCATCGCCGTCAGCAACGTCCTGATGCCGGTCATCGTCAAGCGCTGGTTCCCCGACCGGGTCGGCTCCATGACCGGCCTGTACTCGATGGCCCTCGCCGCCGGCACCTCCCTCGCCGCCGCGGTGACCGTCCCGCTCACCGACGCCCTCGGCGGGAGCTGGCAGTCCGGCCTCGCCGTGTGGGCGGTCATCGCCGCCGCCGCCGTGCTGCCCTGGCTGCCGCTGCTGCGGGACCGCGGCCCCGCCGAGCCCCGGCCGTTGGAGCCGGCGCCCGGCGCCGAAACCCGGCAGGCCCCGCTGCGCATGACCCGCAGCCGCACCGCCTGGGCGCTCGCCGTCTTCTTCGGCCTCCAGGCCACGGCCGCCTACATCACGATGGGCTGGATGCCGCAGATCTTCCGCGACGCCGGCGTCCCGGCCGGCACCGCGGGCGTACTGCTCGCCGTCACCATGGTGATGGGCGTGCCGCTGGCCTTCGTCATCCCGCGGGTCGCCACGCGCCTGCCGCACCAGGGGCCGATCGTCCTGGTGCTGGGCGCCTGCGGGCTCGCCGGATACGCCGGGCTGTACCTCGCGCCGGCCGGCGGCTCCTGGGCCTGGGCCGTGCTGCTCGGCGTCTCCAACTGCGCCTTCCCGCTCGCCCTGACCATGGTCGGCATGCGGGCCCGCAGCGGTCCGGGCGTGGCCCAGCTGTCCGCGTTCGCGCAGAGCACCGGCTATCTGATCTCCATCCCCGGCCCGCTGCTGGTCGGCGTGCTCTACCAGCAGAGCGGCGGCTGGGGCCTGCCGATCGCCCTGATGGCGGCGCTGATGGTGCCGCAGATGGTGGTGGGCTTCGTGGCCGGCCGCGACCGCACGGTCGAGGACGAGGCGACACGCTGACCCGTACGGCGGTGCCCCCGGCGCCGCCGTACCGGACCGAAGTGCGACACTGGGCGCATGCAGCCTGTGCTCGACCCGAACCCGCAGAACGGCCAGAAGAAGATGCTGATCGTCTTCGGCTCGTTCCTCGCCATCTTCGTGATCATCGCCATCGTGGCGACCCTCGCCTCCCCGTGACGGCGGCCCCCGGCCGGGTCCCTCCGGGCGGATGGTGGGGCTGACCCCCCTGTCCCCTAGGGGGCCAGGCTCAGGGTCAACTGGGTGGGAATCCGGATGGGTTGGCGGCGCCGGGCCGCGTAGTTTCGAGGTGTGCCCGCGGCAGGCGGGCACGGACCGCTCGAAGACTCACGGAGGCGATCATGCCGGCCCGCACCCACCCCCGGTTCCCTCCGGCGACCACGGGCGCCGTCCCCGCCCGGCTGCCCTGGTGGGCGCTGGCCCTGCCCGTCCTCGCGTTCGTCGCGCTGCTCGCGCTGATACGCAACCCGTCGGACGCCCAGGCGGCGAGCGGCGCCCCGGTGATCGCGCGGGTGCTGGAGCGCGCCCAGCAGTTCCTCGGGCGCTGACGGCAGGGTTCCCCGCGGGGTGAATCCGCATGTCAACTCCCTGCGCCGGGCGGTCTTTTTCATGCGAAGCTGGATCTCATGAGCGTCGCAGAACCCCGCAGGATCGTCCTCTTCCGGCATGCGAAAGCCGACTGGCCCGAGGTCCCCGACCATGAGCGCCCGCTCGCCGAGCGGGGCCGCGCGGACGCCGCGGTCGCCGGACGCAGGCTGGCCGACACCGGCCTCGCCTTCGACCTGGCCCTGTGCTCCACGGCGACCCGTACCCGCGAGACCTGGAAGCTGGCCGTCCACGAGCTGGCCCACCGGCCGAAGACCGTCTACGAGGAGCGGATCTACGAAGCCTCGCCCGGTGAGCTGATCGCCGTGCTCAACGAGCTGCCCGACGAGGTCCGCAGCGTGATCCTCATCGGCCACAACCCGGGCGTGCACGGCCTGGCCGACATCCTGGCCGGCACGGGCGAGAAGGACGCGCGGGAACGGATGAACCGCCGGGGCTTCCCCGCCGCCGCCTTCGCCCTGCTGACCCACGACGGCCCCTGGAAGGGCGTCGAACCCGGCGTGGCCGCGCTCACGGACTACTGGGCTCCCTCGGAGTGAGCGCGGGGCCGGCCCGCCGGCCGGCCTGCGCGCCCGGCACCTCACCGGGCGCCGGACCCTTCCGGCAGCCGGGCGCCGCGGGCACGACGGGCGCATGGGCGCGACGGGCGCCCCGGGTCTGACGGGCACCGCGGGTCTGACGGGCACCGCGGGTCTGACGAGGCCGGCGAAAGGGACCGGCCGTACGCGGGCCGGGCCGGTCTCGTCCGGCCCGGTCTGGTCCGGCTCAGCCCTCGTCGTGCGTGTCAGCGGCCTCCACCTCTTCCCGGGTGATGCCGAGGAGGTAGAGGACCGTGTCGAGGAAGGGGAAGTTCACCGCCGTGTGCGCCGCCTCCCGCACCACCGGCTTGGCGTTGAAGGCCACGCCCAGGCCGGCCGCGTTCAGCATGTCCAGGTCGTTGGCGCCGTCACCGATCGCCACCGTCTGCGACAGCGGCACCCCGGCCTCCGCGGCGAACCGGCGCAGCAGTCGCGCCTTGCCCGCCCGGTCCACGATCTCGCCGGTGACCCGGCCGGTCAGCCTGCCGTCGACGATCTCCAGCGTGTTGGCCTGCGCGAAGTCCAGACCCAGCCGCTCCTTCAGGTCGTCGGTGACCTGGGTGAAGCCGCCGGAGACGACCCCCACCTGGTAGCCGAGCCGCTTCAGGGTGCGGATCAGGGTGCGCGCGCCCGGCGTCAGCCGGACCTGCTCGCGCACCTTGTCCACCACGGACGCGTCCAGCCCCTCCAGCAGCTTCACGCGCGCGTGGAGCGACTGCTCGAAGTCCAGCTCCCCGCGCATCGCCGCGGCCGTCACCTCGGCGACCTGGTCCTCGCAGCCGGCGTGCGCCGCGAACAGCTCGATGACCTCGTCCTGGATCAGGGTCGAGTCCACGTCCATGACCACCAGCCGCTGGGCGCGCCGGTGCAGGCCCGCCGAGACCACGGCGACGTCGACACCCAGTGCCGCGGCGTCGGAGGCCAGGGCGGTGCGCAGCGGTTCGGTCTCCACGCCGGACACCGCGAACTCCACCGCTGTCACGGGGTACTTGGCGAGCCGGAAGATCCGGTCGATGTTGCCGCCGGCCTTAGCGATCCGCGAGGCGATCGCGGCCGTCGACTCGGCGGTGAGCGGATGGCCCAGCACGGTCACCAGGGAGCGTCCGAGGCCGCGCGGACGGTTGTCGCCGTGCCCGGAGATGATCTCCGCCTGCATCTTCATCGACTCGGCCCAGCTGTGCACGGTGGACCGCAGGTGGCCCTCCAGACCGGCCGGCGGCTGGGTCACCAGCGCGCACAGCACCAGCCGGCCCCGGGTGACGACCTGCTCGATGTCGACCACGTCGACGAGGTAGGCGGCGAGGGTGTCGAAGAGACCCGCCGTGATGCCCGGCCGGTCCTTGCCGAAGATCTTGACGAGGAGGGTGGGGACCTCGGGGGTCTGCGAAGCGGAGGTCTGCGAAGCGCTCATGGTGTCACCACCGTATCCGGCACCCAGTGCCTCCCGCCGCCGAGGTCCGCCAGACGGACACGGACCGGGGGCGGCGGCGCCGTCCGGAGCGCGTGCCGTAACGCAGGGCAAGGCCCGGGTTTCTGTCAGGGGGCGGAGCCTGAAATAGTTCCCCACGATGTTCGACATCCCTAGACTCCCCGCTTCGGGGGCAATTCGGGGGACAACTCAGTGGGGCATGGAGTGCCGGAACTCGTACTGGAATCACACGGACGGACCTGGACGCTCGACCCGTCCAGGCCCTATACCCTCGGCCGCGATCCGCAGGGTGACATCGTCTTCGACGACGCCAGGGTCTCCTGGCGGCACGCCACGGTCAGTTTCGACGGCCACGGATGGGTCGTGGAGGACCACGGCAGCACCAACGGCACGTTCGCCCAGGGCCGGCGGATCCAGCACCTGGAGATCGGCCCCGGTGTGGTGCTGCACCTCGGCAACGCGACCGACGGGCCGCGGCTGAACCTGTCGGCGGCCGCGGCACCGGCCGGCGGACCGGACCAGCACCCGCAGCAGGCGCCGTACGCGGCGCAGGGCGCCGGTGCGGCCGGCTGGCCCCAGCAGGCCATACCCGAGCAGGCCCCCGCCCACCAGCAGGCCGTGCCCCACCAGGCCCCCGCCCACCAGGCCCCGGCCCACCAGCAGGCCGTGCCCCACCAGGCCCCCGCCCACCAGGCCCCCGCGCATCAGCAGGCCGTGCCCCAGCAGCACGTTCCGCACCAGGCCCCGGCGCACCAGCAGGCTCCGCAGCCCCACCAGGTCCCGCAGGCCCAGCCGGCCCCGCAGGCGGGCTGGCACCAGGCCCCGCAGCCGCAGCCGCCCGCCTTCGCGCACCAGCACGGCGGTCCGGCCGGGCAGTACGCGCAGCAGACGCCCGGCGACGGCGCGGGGGCACCGCCGGTCTACGGCGACCGCAGCCCGACCACGTTCCACGAGTTCGCGCTCGGCCGCGTGATGCGCATCGGCCGTGCCCTGGAGAACGACCTGGTCGTCTCCGACCTGCAGGTCTCCCGGCAGCACGCCGAGTTCCACGCCACGCCCGACGGCCGCTTCGAGATCCGTGACCTCGGCTCGCACAACGGCACCTACGTCAACGGCCAGCCGATCGCGAAGGGCGGCTCGGCGCTGCTCGGCCCGAGCGACATCGTCGGCGTCGGCCACTCCGCCTTCCGGATCGTCGGCGACCGCCTCGAGGAGTTCGTCGACACCGGTGAGGTCTCCTTCTCGGCCCGCCATCTGACGGTCACCGTCGACGGCGGCAAGCAAATCCTCAAGGACGTCTCCTTCGGCGTACCCGAGAAGTCGCTGATCGCCGTGATCGGCCCGTCCGGATCCGGCAAGTCGACCCTGCTCAAGGCGCTCACCGGCTACCGGCCCGCCAACCAGGGCGAGGTGCTGTACGACAACCGGAACCTGTACAAGCAGTTCGCGGAGCTGCGCCAGCGCATCGGTCTGGTCCCGCAGGACGACATCCTGCACCGCGAGCTGACCGTGAAGAAGGCCCTGAAGTACGCGGCCAAGCTGCGCTTCCCGGCCGACACCACGGCGCAGGAGCGCGACGCCCGCATCGACGAGGTGCTGCGCGAGCTGAAGCTGGACATCCACAAGGACAAGAAGGTCACCTCGCTCTCCGGCGGCCAGCGCAAGCGCGTGTCGGTCGCCCTGGAGCTGCTGACCAAGCCGTCGCTGATCTTTCTGGACGAGCCGACGTCCGGGCTCGACCCGGGCATGGACCGGGACGTCATGCAGCTGCTGCGCGGCCTCGCCGACGACGGCCGCACGGTCCTCGTCGTCACCCACTCGGTGGCCGAGCTGGCGCTGTGCGACAAGCTGCTGGTGATGGCGCCGGGCGGCGCGGTCGCCTACTTCGGCCCGCCGGAGGAGGCGCTGAACTTCTTCGGCTACGACAGCTGGGCCGATGTCTTCTCGGCGTTCGAGAACTACCGCGACTACGACTGGGCGGGCCGCTGGAAGGGCTCGCAGCACTACCAGATGTACGCGGCGGAGATCGACGCCATCGCCCCCCAGGCCGTGCCCATGCCGGTGCCGCAGGCGCTGAAGCCGCCGAAGCCGCAGAGCTGGGGCTCGCAGCTGATGACCCTGGTCCGGCGCTATGTCTCCGTCATCGCCTCCGACAAGGGCTTCCTGGCGCTCACCGTGCTGCTGCCGGCGGTGATCGGCGCGGTCAGCCTGCTGATCCAGCACGACCACGGTCTGCTGCCGAACCCGCCCAACCGCAAGACCGGCCTGCCCGTCCCGAACGGCACCGCCACCACCGTCCTGCTGATCCTCGCCGTCGGCGCGTGCTTCGCGGGCGCCGCGAACTCGGTCCGTGAGCTGATCAAGGAGCGGGTGATCTACGAGCGGGAGCGCGCGACCGGGCTGTCCCGCTCGGCGTACCTGATGTCCAAGGTGGTCGTGCTCGGCGCCGTCACCATGTTCCAGGGCCTGCTGGTCGGCCTGATCGGCTTCGCCAGCCGCGAGATCCCCGGCAAGGGGCTGGTGCTGGGCGGGTCGACGCTGATCGAGCTGTGCCTGCCGGTCATGGCGCTCGGCTTCACCTCCATGATGGTGGGCCTGGTGATCTCCTCGCTGGTGAAGACCGCCGAGAAGACCATGCCGCTGCTCGTGATGTTCGCGATCGTCCAGGTCGTCTTCACGGGCTGCCTGTTCACCCTGCACGGCACGCCCGGCGTCAACGAGTTCTCGTACCTGATGCCGTCGCGCTGGGCGGTGGCCGCGGCCGGCACCACGCTGGACTTCAACGCCATCGCCCCGAACACCGACGACCCGGGCAGCACCGACCCGCTGTGGGACCACGCCGCCTCGGCCTGGGGTCTGGACATGGTCGCGCTGCTCGCGCTCGGCGCGGCCTGCGGCTTCTTCGTGTCCCGCTTCCTGCGCCGCCACGAGCCGGAGGTCATGCGCAAGTAGCCGGCACCGCCGTGCGCGCGCACGCGCCCGCAGGACGCCGAAGGGCGGCGCCCCGTCACGGGGTGCCGCCCTTCGGCGTTCGCGTCGCAGAGGTCCGCGCCAGGCCTCAGTACGCGCTGTTGACGTTGTCGATCGAGCCGTACCGGTGGGCCGCGTAGTTGGCGGCGGCGGTGATGTTGGCGACCGGGTCGTAGATGTTCCAGGAGGTGCCGGAGACGTGGTACGCGGTGAAGGTCGGCGGGATCACCTGGAGCAGGCCCTTGGACGGGATGCCGTTGACGGCGTTGACGTCCCAGTTGTTGATGGCGTACGGGTTGCCGGAGGACTCCCGCATGATGTTGCGGTGCAGTCCGCTGTAGCTGCCCGGGATGCCCTTGGCCTGCATGATGTCCAGGGCCTGGCGGATCCAGCCGTCGAGACCGTTGGCGTAGGTCTTCGCGGCGACCGGCTGGATCTGCAGCCGCTGCGTGGAGCGGGTGGCGGCCTGGGTGGCGGCGTGCTCGCGGGTGGCGGCCTGGGCGGCCTCCTTGGCCGCGGCGGCGTCGGCCGCCTTCTTGGCCACGGCGGCGTCGGCGGCCTTCTTCTGCGCCGCCAGGGTGTCCAGCTTGACGTTGGAGGTGGCGAGCTGGTCGGTGAGCGTGCCCTTGACGTTCTTCAGGGCCGTGCCGGAGGCGACCTGGGCGGTGGTGGCCGGGGCGCCGGTGGTGACGGTGCCGGCTCCGCCCGGGACGGCCGAGAAGGCCAGGGCGGCGGTGCCGAGGGCGGCGGCGCCGGCGACGGCGGCCAGCTTGTGCTGCTTGGTCAGCGGGCGACTGTGAGCACGGCTGAGGATGTTCTTGGGCATGGCTGATGGACCTCTTCGGATAGCGCGGAGGCCGCTCTCGCGTCCGCCGGGGGAATCGGCTCCTCCCGCACGAACGCCGCGGTGGGAGTCCGCGGCGCTGAGCGACGGTGCAATTCTTAGCGGGCGCAAAATCCCCAGGCAACGGTGTGACGTACGATCCCGCTTAGTGGATCAGGGAAGGGCAAAATAGGACAGACGGGACCGTCTATCCCGTTCATGTGGACGGGTCGTTCTCCTAAGCCCCTTCGTACGTGATGCAGGCCCTATGGGCGGGCTCACACCGGCCGCGGCGCCACCTCACCGCGTGTTGCCGTCGCAAAGCTCTGTGTGAGGGCCCTCCTCCGTGCGGAGGAGGGGGCGGCGCCGGACCTACGCCGTGCGGACCAGGACCAGCGGACCGGGCCCGGCGGGCGGCGGACCGATCCGGGGCGCCGGACCCCGCCGGTACCGTGAGGACATGAGTCACGGCCCCCGGTCCGGCCTCGCCGCGGTGAGTTCCGCGCTGCTGGCCATGAGCAGGCATCTGGAGGTGCGCGACGTCCTGAAGACGATCGTCGCCTCCGCCCGCGAACTGCTCGACGCGCGGTACGCCGCGCTCGGCGTCCCCGACGACCACGGAGGCTTCGCGCAGTTCGTCGTGGACGGCGTCGACGAGGAGCAGTGGCGTGCCATCGGCCCGCTCCCGCGCCAGCACGGCATCCTCGCCGCGATGCTGCACGAGGCGAAGACCCAGCGCCTCGCCGACGTGCGCGAGGACCCCCGCTTCGGCGGCTGGCCGGCCGCCCACCCCGAACTGGCCGACTTCCTGGGCCTGCCGATCAGGGACGGCGAGGAGGTCATCGGGGCCCTGTTCCTCGCCAACAAGCGCTGCGCCAGACCGGAGGGAGGCTGCGGCTTCACCCAGGACGACGAGGAACTGCTCGCCATCCTCGCCCAGCACGCGGCCATCGCCCTCACCAACGCCCGGCTCTACGAGCGCAGCCGCGAGCTGACCATCGCCGAGGAACGCTCCCGCCTCGCCCACGAGCTGCACGACGCGGTCAGCCAGAAGCTGTTCTCCCTGCGCCTGACCGCCCAGGCGGCGGCCGCGCTCGTCGACCGCGACCCCGCCCGCGCCAAGGACGAACTGCACCAGGTCGCCACGCTCGCCGCCGAGGCCGCCGACGAGCTGCGCGCCGCCGTCGTGGAGCTGCGGCCCGCCGCGCTGGACGAGGACGGCCTGCTCGCCACCCTGCGCACCCAGATACGGGTCCTGGACCGCGCCCACACCGCCCGCGTCACCTTCACCAGCAACGGCTTCCGCGCCCTGCCCGCCGCCCAGGAGGAGGCCCTGCTCCGGGTCGCCCAGGAAGCCCTGCACAACGCGCTGCGGCACTCCGGGGCGGCCCGGGTCGGGGTGAGCGTGGAGCGGCGCGGCGGCGGCGCCGTCCTGCGCGTCACTGACGACGGCCGCGGCTTCGACCCCACGGCCGTCCGCCGCGCCGGGCGCCACCTCGGCCTGGTCTCGATGCGGGACCGGGCGAGCGGGGTCGGCGGCGCGCTGAGCGTGGAGTCGGCGCCCGGCAAGGGCACCACGATCGAGATGGAGGTCCCCGGTGGCTGAACCCGTCAAGGTACTGCTGGTCGACGACCACCAGGTGGTCCGCCGGGGCCTGCGCACCTTCCTGGAGGTGCAGGACGACATCGAGGTCGTCGGCGAGGCCGCCGACGGCGCCGAGGGCGTCGCCCGCGCCGAGGAGCTGCGGCCCGACGTCGTCCTCATGGACGTCAAGATGCCGGGCATGGACGGCATCGACGCGCTGCGCAGACTGCGCGAACTCGGCAACCGGGCGCGCGTGCTGATCGTCACCAGCTTCACCGAGCAGCGCACGGTCGTCCCGGCCCTGCGCGCCGGCGCCGCCGGGTATGTCTACAAGGACGTGGACCCCGACGCCCTCGCCGGCGCCATCCGCTCCGTGCACGCCGGCCACGTCCTGCTCCAGCCGGAGGTCGCCGACGTCCTGCTCTCCCAGGAGGAGACGGGCGGCGGCCAGGGCCGGGGAGGCTCGCTCACCGAGCGGGAGCGCGAGGTGCTCGGCCTGATCGCGGACGGCCGCTCCAACCGCGAGATAGCCCGCGCCCTCGTCCTGTCCGAGAAGACCGTCAAGACGCACGTCTCCAACATCCTGATGAAGCTCGACCTCGCCGACCGCACCCAGGCCGCCCTGTGGGCCGTACGCCACGGCACGGCCGGCTGAGCGGCCCGGTCACCCGGCCAGAACGGCCGGCCCAGGCCACGCGCCGGTCCCGGGTCTCCCGGTCCCACCGGGAGACCCGCCCGGCCGGCCACCCGTCCGGAACGCGCGGTCAGCGCACCCCGCGTTCCCGCTCCTCCACATACGCGTTGTACGCCGCCACCTGCGCCCGCCGGGCCGTCCGCTCCACCGGTCTGAGCGCCTCGGCCCGCGCCGCCATCTCCGCGGAGCTGACCGCGCCCCCGTGCCCGGTGCCCTGCGCCAGCGACACCAGCAGCCGCACCCGCCGCGCCAGCTCCCACACCCGCACCGCGCGCGGCGGATAGCCCGGCGCCAGCACCTCCGGCCGCCCGTCCGCCACCCGGCCGCCCCCAGGGGAGCCGCCGCGCACCGCTCCGCCGGCCCGCGCCCGGTACGCCTCGATCGCCGCCTCCGCCACCGGCCCCGACGCGGCCACGTCCAGCTTCGACAGCACCTCGGTCGCCTCGCGCAGCGCCTCCGCCAGCTCCCGCTCGGCCTCGCCCAGCGACGGCACGTCGGCCGGCGGCGCCTCGCGCACCGGCAGCACCCGCCAGACCACCTCGGCGTGCACATCACCCTCGGGCCCGGCCTCGTACACCTCGGGCACCAGCCCGAACGCGGCACCGTGACAGACCACCGCCTCCCCGGCCTCCAGCGCCCGCGCGTTGAACTCCGGCGGACCGCTCAGCCCCAGCGGATGACCCGGCGCGGGCAGCGCCACCCGCAGCCCGGTCACCCCGAGCGTGCGCAGCCGCCCCAGCGCGAGCGTCAGCCCGACCGGCGCGGTCTCGCCGGGCAGCCCCTCCACCCGGTGCACCGCGTCCTCGTCCACGATGGCGAGCACGGCGTCGTCCGGAGAGACAAGTCCGGCCAAAAGGGCGTTTCCCCAAGCGGCAAGGCGTCCTGAACGCGGTTCCGAGAGCATGCCCCCACCCTAAGGACCGGACCGATGGAATGGAGCGCGGCACTCGTGGCGTAGATTTCATAAGGGCTGCGCCCACCGGCGCGGCGGACCCGAGCCACAGGCGTACGACAGCCGAGACCGGCCACACTGCAAGGGGAGACAACGCGCTCATGAGCGATGTTCTGGAGCTTCAGGACGTATCCGTGGTCCGCGAGGGCCGGGCTCTGGTGGACCAGGTCTCCTGGTCGGTGAAGGAGGGCGAGCGCTGGGTCATCCTCGGTCCCAACGGCGCCGGCAAGACCACCCTTCTGAACGTCGCCTCCAGCTACCTCTACCCCAGCAAGGGCACCGCCACCATCCTCGGCGAGACCCTCGGCAAGCCCGGCACCGACGTCTTCGAGCTGCGCCCCCGCATCGGCATGGCCGGCATGGCGATGGCCGACAAGCTGCCCAAGCGCCAGACCGTCCTGCAGACCGTCCTCACCGCCGCCTACGGCATGACCGCCGGCTGGCAGGAGGAGTACGAGGACGTCGACGAGCAGCGCGCCCGCGCCTTCCTCGACCGCCTCGGCATGAGCGACTACCTGGACCGCAGGTTCGGCACCCTCTCCGAGGGCGAGCGCAAGCGCACCCTGATCGCCCGCGCCCTGATGACCGACCCCGAGCTGCTCCTGCTGGACGAGCCCGCCGCCGGCCTCGACCTCGGCGGCCGCGAGGACCTCGTCCGCCGCCTCGGCCGCCTCGCCCGCGACCCCATCGCCCCCTCCATGATCATGGTCACGCACCACGTCGAGGAGATCGCCCCCGGCTTCTCCCACGTCCTCATGATCCGCCAGGGCAAGGTCCTCGCCGCCGGCCCCGTCGAGCTGGAGCTGACCAGCCGCAACCTCTCCCTCTGCTTCGGCCTGCCGCTCGTCGTCGAGCAGATCGGCGACCGCTGGACCGCCCAGGGCCTGCCCCTGTCCTGACCCCGCGCCCCGCCCGCGCGCCCTGTCCGCCGCCCGGCCACGGCCCTACCATGACCATGTGGACATCGACGCATGGGTGTGGTGGCTCGTCGGCGCGGCGGCGCTCGGAATTCCGCTCGTGGTCACCGCGATGCCGGAGTTCGGCATGCTCGCGGTGGGAGCCGTCGCGGCGGCGGTCGTCTCCGCCCTCGGCTTCGACGCGGTCATCCAGGTCCTCGCGTTCGTCGTCGTCTCCGTCGCCCTCATCGCCGTCGTCCGGCCCATCGCGGCCCGGCACGGCCGGCAGCGCCCCCAATTCGCCACCGGTATCGAGGCGCTGAAGGGCAGACAGGCCGTCGTACTGGAACGCGTCGACGGGTCCGGCGGCCGGATCAAGCTGGCCGGGGAGATCTGGTCGGCCCGCGCCCTCGACACCGGCCGCGCCTACGAGGTGGGCCAGGAGGTGGACGTCGTGGAGATCGAAGGGGCCACCGCGATCGTCCTGTGAGACAACTGGCCCGGAACAGCTCACGTGTTGCGCGACGGTCTGTCAGACTCGACCAGCAAGATCTTCGACACTCATGAGATCTGCCGAAGGCGCCGAAGCGGAGAAGGGTACGGGGAACGACGATGGAACCGGTCATCATCGTCTTGGTCATCCTGGTGGTGTTGGTCTTCATCGCCCTGATCAAGACGATCCAAGTGATCCCACAGGCGAGCGCGGCCATCGTCGAGCGTTTCGGCCGCTACACACGGACACTGAACGCGGGCCTCAACATCGTGGTCCCGTTCATCGACACCATCCGCAACCGCATCGACCTGCGGGAACAGGTCGTACCGTTCCCGCCGCAGCCGGTGATCACCCAGGACAACCTGGTCGTGAACATCGACACGGTCATCTACTACCAGGTCACCGACGCCCGGGCCGCCACCTACGAGGTCGCCAGCTACATCCAGGCGATCGAGCAGCTCACCGTCACCACCCTGCGCAACATCATCGGCGGCATGGACCTCGAACGGACCCTGACCTCCCGCGAGGAGATCAACGCGGCCCTGCGCGGCGTCCTGGACGAGGCCACCGGCAAGTGGGGCATCCGCGTCAACCGCGTCGAGCTGAAGGCCATCGAGCCGCCCACCTCCATCCAGGACTCGATGGAGAAGCAGATGCGAGCCGACCGGGACAAGCGCGCCACGATCCTCCAGGCCGAAGGCGTCCGGCAGTCCGAGATCCTGCGCGCCGAGGGCGAGAAGCAGTCCCAGATCCTGCGCGCCGAAGGCGAGGCCAAGGCGGCCGCGCTGCGTGCCGAGGGCGAGGCCCAGGCCGTCCGTACGGTCTTCGAGGCCATCCACGCCGGCGACCCGGACCAGAAGCTGCTCTCCTACCAGTACCTCCAGATGCTCCCCAAGATCGCCGAGGGCGACGCCAACAAGCTCTGGATCGTCCCCAGCGAGATCGGCGACGCCCTCAAGGGCCTGTCCGGCGCCATGGGCAACTTCGGTTCCCTGGGCGGAGGTTCCGGCAACAACGGCAACAACGGCGGCCCCGACAACGGCAACAACGGCGGCACGGAACGCCGGGAGAAGCCGCGCATCGACTGAAGCCCGGCCGCCCGCGCCCCCGCCGGGGGGTGCGGGCGACCGCGCGAGCGGCCCCAACGGCCCACGGCCCACCCCCGGAGGAACCCGGCAGCGCGTGCTACGCCGCGTTACGCCGCGTCCCGGGCGAGCCACCCGGGGAGCGCGGCGAAGTCCTCCCGTCCCAGCGCGAGCAGCATCGCATCGGCGGGCGTGGGCTCGAACGGCTCCCGCAGCAGAGCCATCCCCGCCTCCTGGGGAGTCCGGTCCGCCTTGCGGTGGTTGTCCTCCGCGCAGGCGGCCACCGTGTTCAGCCAGGTGTCCTGCCCGCCCCGCGACCGCGGCACGACGTGGTCCACGGTCGTCGCCCGGCGCCCGCAGTACGCGCACCGGTGCCGGTCCCGCACCAGCACCCCGCGCCGCGACCACGGCGCTTGTCTTCGGAACGGCACCCGTACGTACCGGCACAGCCGGATCACCCGGGGCGCGGGTATGTCCACCTCGGCACCGCGCATACGCAGTTCGGGATGGGTCTGCTCGACCACGGCCTTGTCCTGCAGCACCAGGACCACGGCTCGGTTCAGGGTCACCGTCGACAGCGGTTCGAAACTCGCGTTCAGGACCAACGTGTCACGCATCCAGCCCACCTCCGTGTGCGCCTGCCCGCCCCCCGGCGGGCTTCGGTCAACTCTGGACGGGCACGCCGAGATGGACAACGCAATAAAAACTGCCCGCCTCCGGTCACTTCCAAGACCGGAGACGGGCAAAACCTCGGTGAACCCCCGGCCGCGCCGGGCCGCCGTGGTCAGTCCTCGGCGGGGTTCTCGTACTCACCGATCAGCTGGGCGCGCGCGATCGTGTGGAACCGCAGGTTGAAGCCGACGACGGCCGGCGAGGCGTCCGCGTCCGGACCCAGCTTCTCCTGGTCCACCGCGTACACCGTGAAGACGTACCGGTGCGGGCCGTCACCGGGCGGCGGCGCGGCGCCGCCGAAGTCCTTCGTGCCGTAGTCGTTGCGCGCGTGCACGGCGCCCTCGGGCAGCCCCGCGAACGCACCGCCGCCCGCACCCGCCGGCAGCTCGGTCACCGAGGCGGGGATGTCGAACAGGACCCAGTGCCAGAACCCGCTGCCGGTCGGCGCGTCCGGGTCGTAGCAGGTCACGGCGAAGCTCTTGGTCTCCGCCGGGAAGCCCTCCCAGCGCAGCTGCGGCGAGGTGTTGCCCTCGGCCTGCACCTGGGCGCTCTTCAGCGTCGCGCCCTCCTGGACGTCCTCGCTCGTCACCGTGAACGACGGCACGGGCGGATGGAAGTCATGGGGGAGCGGCCGCCGCTTCTGCTCGGTCACCTCGGTACCTCCTGATCTTGATGCAACAGCGAGTACCGAGCCTAGAACCAGTTGCGCTTGCTGCCGACCTCGGACAGCCACTGGTTGAGGTAGGCCGCCCAGTCGGTCCCCTGCCAGTCGTTCAGACCCACCTGGAAGGACCGGTAGGTGTCCGAGCCCTCGCTGAACAGGCCCGGCTTCTTGTCCATCTCCAGGACGACGTCCATCGCGTGCTCGTCCGCCACGAAGCTCAGCTCGACCTGGTTCAGACCCCGGTACTGCGCCGGCGGGAAGAACTCGATCTCCTGGTAGAAGGGGAGCCGCTGCCGCGTCCCCCGGATGTGGCCGCGCTCCATGTCCGCGCTCTTGAAGCGGAAGCCCAGCTGGATGAAGGCGTCCAGCACGGCCTTCTGAGCCGGCAGCGGGTGCACGTTGACCGGGTCCAGGTCGCCCGAGTCCACCGCCCGCGCGATCGCCAGCTCGGTGGTGACACCGATGTGCATCCCGCGCAGCGCCTGCCCGTCGATCATGGTGACCGGCGTCTCCCAGGGAATCTCCAGCCCGAACGGCACCGCGTGCACGGCACCTGCCTGGAGTTCGAAGGCACCGCCCAGCCGCACCTTCGTGAACTCGATGTCCTGCTTGTACTCCTGGTCGCCGCTCTCCACCTCGACCTTGGCCTGTAGACCGACGGACAGCCCCTCGATGGCCTGGTTCACCGACCCGCCCTGGATCCGCACCTCACCCTGGACCACACCGCCCGGCACGACGTTGTCCTCGGTCAGCACCGTCTCGACCGACGCCCCGCCGGCCCCGAGGCTCGCGAGCAGCTTCTTGAACGCCATGACACTCCCTCTACGAATGAACCGTCGACCCGTACGAACGCGATCCGCCCGTGACCGGTTCCGCCGGCCCGGTACGCCGCCTGGGCTACCCTCGGAGGGCATGATCGCGCCTCCGGACCGTACGCCACTGCCCCGCAGCTTCTTCGACCGCCCGGTGCTGGAGGTCGCTCCCGATCTCCTCGGCCGCATCCTGGTCCGGACGACACCCGACGGCCCGATCGCCGTCCGCCTCACCGAGGTGGAGGCCTACGACGGACAGAACGACCCCGGCTCGCACGCCTACCGCGGCTGCACCGCGCGCAACGCGGTCATGTTCGGCCCGCCCGGACACGTGTACGTCTACTTCACCTACGGCATGTGGCACTGCATGAACCTGGTCTGCGGACCCGAGGGCCGGGCGAGCGCCGTGCTGCTGCGCGCGGGCGAGGTGGTGGAGGGCGCCGAGCTGGCCCGGCAGCGACGGCTTTCGGCCCGCAATGACAAGGAACTGGCCAAAGGTCCCGCCCGGCTGGCCACGGCACTGGGCGTCGACCGGGCACTGGACGGCACGGACGCGTGCGCCTTGGGCGAGACGCCGATGCGGATGCTGACCGGCACGCCGGTCCCCTCCGACCAGGTGCGCAGCGGCCCCCGGACCGGTGTCGCCGGCGAGGGCGGGAACGGCGACCTGCACCCGTGGCGCTACTGGGTGGCCGACGACCCGACCGTCAGTCCCTACCGCGCGCACGTGCCGAGGCGCCGCCGGGGTTGACTCGGGTCGGCGAGGTGCGTAATGTGGCCCGAGCCGCTGAACCGGGTACGGCTTTAGCCTGCAGCCGGAGCGGCCAACCCACTACCTTGGCTCCAGCCCCTCGACGGGGTCGTTTCTGACGCGTCCGCGCGCCCGAATGCGAACCCGCGGGACTCGATTATGAGTCTCCGGGGGAATCCGCTAAAGTAGTGAATGTCGAAAGGGCGGGCGGCGAAAGCCGAAAGCCCCAAGACAATCCCGCCGACAGGGAATCGGATCAAAAAAAGATCTGATAGAGTCGGAAACGCAAGACCGAAGGGAAGCAGCCCGGAGGAAAGCCCGAGAGGGTGAGTACAAAGGAAGCGACCGTTCCTTG